>UQWA01000004.1 GCA_900544685.1 uncultured Lachnospiraceae bacterium
CTGCGCTTTCATCTCGGTAATTGAATTGCCGAGGATTCCCGCTTATTGTCCTAAAATGAAAACTACTTCTGTTAATCCTTTACGCATAACTTTGTCCTCCTTCACACCAACTATTAAATCGTGTTTTCTTTTGATGGACTCATTATACACAAAAATTTTTTCAAACCTGTCGCCTGCCAGACGACACTATGAAATGATGCATGGCAATCCATGTTCTTCCAGCTGAATATCCAGTTCAATCATATCATATATTCCATTTTCGATAAAATAAGAAAAAATAATATCCGTTTTGTCACAGGGTGACAATGCATACCCTGCTCTGGCAAGCAGATCTCTGGTCTCGTCCATGTTTAGTTTTGCGCCTACGCACAGGCATAATGCTGTCAATTTATTCGGATGATAACTGGCATTGTTCTTGATCTTTGAGAATATCTTCCGGTCAACAATTGCCCGTTTCCAGACCTCTGCATTTTCCATGTTTCTTTCCTGAATCAAATACATCAGATACTCCGAAAATGTATCTGACATATGTCTCATTCGCTCTTCCAGTCTGCTTTCATGCTCCGTCTCAAAATCCGAAAGCATGTTGGACTCATATTCGCATACATCTTCTGATCCGATAGATTTCTTTGATGTTTTTTCTGTTTTCTGTGCTGATTCGAAAAATGGGAGACTGTTTAATCTTCGCTGTGTCTCACGATTTCTCCTATCGTCACCATACTCTTCTTTTCTGGCCTCTTCCACATAATTGCAATCAATGTAGGCTTCCAGATCCGGATAAATCTTTTCTCCCAGATGCGTTGCCTTTCCATCAAACACAACCAGATAGATCTCCATCTCGTTTTCAAGCAGAAAGGCATGAATCTCATCTACTGCAATCCTGATTCCTTCTTCTTTGGGATAACCAAAACCACCGGTGGATATCAGTGGAAAAGATATGGATGCGATTCCTTTCTCTTTTGCTATCTGCAGGCTCTTTCGATAACAGGCACGAAGCTTTTCCGCTTCCCCCTGCGTCCCTCCTGTGTAACGTGGACTCACTGCATGGATAATGTACTTCGCATGAAGCCGAAAGCCCGGCGTAAGAAATACTTCTCCCTCTTCAGCATAGCCAATATGTTCTCTGCGATAATTCAAAAGCTCCTCATAACCGGCAGCTTTGTAAATCGCACTGTCACAGCCAGTACCAACCGTCGGATGATCATTGGCTGTATTGACAATTGCTTCTGTATTCATCTTTGTAATATCATTACGAACTATTTTAAATGGCATATATAAGATCCTCTTTAGATTTTTTTATTTTCCACACGTTGCCGGAGTAACTTATATCCCAGGAGCCGGAAATAAGGTAAAAAAGCCCACCTACGAGCTATATAAGATTTACAGTTCGTAAGCGGGCATGGATGTTAGTCCTTCTCGTATTTTTCAATCAGGCATTGATGTTCTTTAGTATCCTTGTCATAATTGATTCCAACAAGCAGAATATCACCTGTATAGCTCAGAATGGACTCCGGATACCGTTTGTTTTTTATCTGTTGCAGAGCTGTTGCCGCATCTTTATTCCACTTTAATTCGACAACCATCGCTGGATAAAACGAGCCATATTCAGGTTTTGGTATGAATACAAAATCTGCGAAACCATTTCCCGCAGGCATCTCACGAATTGGTTTAAAATAGTATTGCATTGCACTCAGGTAAGCGATTGATAGAACGCTGCTTAGCGAATTCTCATTGTTATATTGAATGGAAGACGCATATTCCATATGGATTTTTTTTATTCCCCTGGCAACCGCATCTCCATCCATTGCCAGTGTACGGTTGAGTAACTGTTCCGATTCCTGCTGAAACATAACAAGTTCATTCCACTTTTTTCTTTTAGTTGCTCGAGTGAGTTCTTGCCTGATTTCTTCATTCGGAACAAAAGCAGTCTTCCATTTTTGATCATACCCAAGATAACCCAAATGAATTAAATAAGTGATAACGTCATCCTTATTTGCAAAGCTGGTTGTGTCATTTTGAAAAGATGTCACGTCAACAGGAACCCGATCGCCTGAAAGCATCTCAATCATTGCACCCTTAAGCCCATCAAAGTCCATATTGATAAGTGGGACAATTGCCTCATAAGACGCTGTCCCTGACCAATAGCTCTGGAAGTCACCATCAAACATCAAGTTCACTACCGCATTCGGGTTGTAAACGTGATATTTTCCAAGCTGATAGCCGTCATACCAACGCTTTACCTCCTCAAAGTCTTGCTCGTACCTCTCACACAGAGTGTGAACTTCATCTTCTGTAAAGCCAACATATGAAGCCAGTGGTCCTGCTTTCAGCATCGAATAGTCCTTAAAATTATTCAGTGCTGACTGTGTTTTTTCTTTTTTTATGGGAAGGATGCCCGTCAGATAGGCCAATTGAATATACTTTGTTGGCTCTGTTCCTTTGAATATTCCTCTTAGGAAGTTAATGTAATCCTCCTGCGCCTTCGTATTGGCAGCTTCATCGCGAATAAGAACATCCCATTCATCAATAATGACGATGAATTTTTTTCCTGTCATAGCGTTAATCTGTGATAAAGCCTCTGGCAAGGATTTGGTTTCCTCTGGGAGCGCACCAGGATAGTACTCTTTAAGTTCTGCAATAGTCCTTTCAGAAATATAAGGGACTACATGTTCCGCACCGCCAGCTGGTTCCATACACCATTGAATATCCAGATGAATTACGTCATACTGATTTAAATGCTTCTTATAATCCACGCTATTGCTGATTTCCAGATCAGAGAACATCGCTTCTGAATCGCAGCCCCTGCTGTAATAAGCCGTGAGCATATTTGCTGTAATAGACTTTCCAAATCTTCTTGGACGGCTGTTGCAAATATAACCCTGCAGCGTATTTAAAACCCTGTTTGTATATTTTATAAGTCCGCTTTTGTCTACATAAATCTCAGAATTCAAAGCAACCTGGAACGCAGAATTGTCTGGATTAACAAACATTCCCATGTATATCACGCTCCTTTCTTGGACGGCATGGTATACCATGTCTATTGTCCTTTGATTTTACCATCTAACAGGACAAATAGCAAGTTGATGCCCCGGTGCCGCGAAACTATTTTTCTCCCAACGGAGGTACTTATACGGGAACTAAAGGTACCAGGCTCCATAAACCATGTTTATTTCCATTCTTCAATTTAATGGTACCTGACACCTTATACTCCTACTGCTCACCCCATTCTTCTCCCTTCTGTATTTGAATTAATCTTATTATACTACAGCAAAAATGCAATTTTGTTTTATAACAGAAACTGTGCTTTTTCTATACATACTCTGCATATTTGTGCACAAAAAAGAAGAGCGAATTCATTCATTTTCGCTCTTCTTTTTATCTGAATCTTCAATTCTTTTCGACAAACGTCACACAGATCTTCATTTTTCCCTCAACCTTCTCGACCTCTGTGTTTCCTTCCCGTTCTTTTGTTAATTCATTGATCTTTTTCTTTAGCCCATATGTCTTTTTCCCTGCCGGGCAGGTGAGCAGTACCACGGCCTGATTGGCGATGACGTTGATCTGGACATCAATTTGTTTTTTATCTGGATCGTGTATTTTCTCATTCTCTGCTATGGCATACTCAAAGAGTTTCACCAGCACTTTTCCCATGCACTGTATCCCGTCCTGATCTTCCGGATAATTCTGTACCTTGCAGGTAACTTTGATTCCCTGCTGCTGTGCCCGTTTTGTCTCCACATATAGGATGGAGTCCAGTTTCCAGTCCCTGCAATAGATGCCGGCGTGAATGTTCTGGTATGCTTTTTCCAGATCACTCAGATATTCTGTTATCTGGGTCTGCTTTTCTGACCGTTCTCCCCGTTGTATAATCTCCTGCATCTGCCAGTCAATCAGTTTCCGGCTCTCTTCGATATGACTTCTCTGATATTGCATTGCCTGATATTGGGACTGCATCATGGTCAGCTCCAACTGCAGGAACTGGCTCTCTGTTCGGATCTTTTCCTTTTGATTACTGAATATTTGGATTAATCCAAGCGTTGCTGCCACTGCTACCGTAAGGCACGGCAGCACCATTCCACGTCTGGTTCCATCTTCGGTTGCAATCGGGATGAGCTGTGAGGTCTGCATCACCAGAAAATATTCCAGGTAAATGATCCAGATCAGCCTCGTATGAGGAATTTCGTAGTTCCGGAATAAAATTTGAATTTTTTTCATTATGGCATAAATCGGTATAAATGAAAGTAATTCAAAGATCCATGCCAGCAGATCCTCTGGTCTGAAAGCCAGGTACCAGCCAAACATTCCTTCCGGCCGTTTTTCCAGCCAGTTCAAGACAACCATAGAAAATACCATAACAGGCATAGCAGACAGTTCCGAAATTGCAATTGCAAATAAGACTCGTACCGGTTCTGCTTCAACCAGATAAATACAGAGCAGGCATGCGCCTATACTTCCCAAGGCTCCCAGTACAATTTCTGCCAGATGTCCTGATACGGAAATCTGATCGCCAAGAGACTGAAAATAACACAGCAATGTAGTTCTGACAAGCATAAAACCAATCATATAGCCTTTATGCTTCATTTTTCCCACCAGAAGTTCCAGGATTCTGACAGCAAAAAGCTGAAGGGGCAGATTGAGCAGCACCATTCGGATCCAATGGTTATCTCTCAGAAACCATTCTATTACACTGCTCATTTGCTCTCATCCTCCTGTATTCTGTTTTTCAATAAAGCTATCTCACAAAAAACAGACGTTTCCTGATCAATACTTACTTTTTCTTCACCCTGATATTGTTTTATCAGATATTCTATAATTCCTCTTCCTATCCCGTGCTCTCCCTTTTTCTCCGTTTGAAAATTGATCTTCCTATCTGAACGGATTTTATTCTTTATCTGCAGCCAGACTTCTCCCTGCTCTTTTTCTTTCATATCAAGCCAGATGCCCCGCTGCTCTTCCGATTCTATTTTCTCATTCTCTTCTATGGCATTATCCAGAAGATTGACCAGAAGCCCTACCATATCTATATCTCTGACCAGTGCGTATCCTTTTTCTTCTATATTCATGCAGAACGGAATGTTCTTCTCCCGGCATTGCCGTCCCTTCATAGAAAGAATGGCATTTACTACTTCGCTTTCACTCTCACCTTTGTTCTCCACTTGCCGGTATTCCTGTTTCAGGCTGTCCGCATATTTCCGGAGCTCTGAACCATTCTGCTCCTCCATCAACTCTTCAAGGGTCTGGATATGTTTTGCCAGGTCATGCCGGAACTTTCTTGTCATATCAATCTGACTCTGTACGGTTTGATAAAAGCCCTGCAGCGTAACCATATAAGACTGTATCAGCTGATTTCGTTCTGCCTCCTTTTCCAGCTGCACTGTTTTCTTCGCTAATACCAGTACAGAAAGAGCAATGACTAAATAAGCTGCTATAATATACATCTCATTATGCTCCTTCCATCTGTCCCATCACCCAGCGCGTAAAAGCTGCCTTCGTCTCTTTTTCATAGGCTCTGCTGACAGCAAGTCTGTCACCGTTTTTCATATGAAAGACACCACCTTTATACTCTTTCACGTTAGGCAGATATACAATATAGCTGTTATGACATCGCAGAAAATCTGGCTTTGTCAGATAAGTTTCACACACATCCAGACGGTCTTTGATCTCATAATCTCCCCAGGCTGTAACCAATCTGGTCTTGCGCGCTGTACGCTCCAGATAATAGATGTCATCTGGCGAAAAGCTTATCATTTCTCTATTCAAACAAAGAAATGGGATCTGTTTTTTCTGTTTTTCCATGCACCGCAGAATTCTGTCAAAGATCTCACCTACCCTGCTTTGAAACTGTTCTTTTAATGCAAACCAGATATGTTCTGTCCGATACACATCCGTAGCATAACTGAGATGATTCGTCAAAAAAATGATCAGGCAGGATGACCATTTCTTATGTACTTCCTCTGCCAATTCGATTCCATTCCCGTCTCCAAGTTCGATATCCAGAAATAACGCTTCGATCGGATCACCTTCATAATTTAACAGGCTTTCTTTATCCGGAAAATATTGTATCTCGACATCCAGTGAAGTCTTTTTCCGATACTCTCCTATGATATTGCTGGCTCTTCTGCCCCATACTTTGTCATCATCACAGATTCCTATGATCATCGTTGTACCTTCTCATTCTGTATAAGTATATACCTTTATAATTATTCTTTTAAATTATATTATGACGCCAGAAACGTGTCAAATGGTTTAATCGGAATTTTGCACAATGAAACTTTCATTTGTGTAATTCTTTACTGGATTTTTATATCTGAATATGTTAGACTTGTTTTGTTGATTTGTCATATATTATTTATGAAACGTATCGTTTTGTATTATTATTTTGTTGTTTATTATAAAAATATAATATGCTTAACCGGGTAGCTGGGGGATGTGCTCTCATCTGATCTGAGCCTACAGAAAGGGTGATTATTATGAGTACATACGAAGAATTGCAAATCATACTTACTACTGCTCTGCTCATCGTTGCAATTTTGACTTATACACATAAGAAATAGCCGTCCTGTTCTCCGTTAAAGTCCAGACGGCTATTCTTATAGTCTAAATTAGATTTTTCCGGGTCGGGTGAGCTGCGTTCACTTTCCGGCTACCTTGTTAAGTGTATTATATGCAATTCCTGCAGATTTGTCAAACACAAAACTTGATTCTACAGATTCGTATATCCCATCAGTGACTCATCCACAGCCTTGGCTGCTTCCCTTCCTTCCCGGATGGCCCATACGACCAGTGACTGTCCTCTGTGCATATCTCCTGCGGTGAAGACATTTGGTATACTGGTCTGGTATTTGCCAGGTGCGGTGTCTACGTTGGTACGTCCGTTGATGTTGACTTTGAATGCATCGGTGACGTATTTCTGAGAGCCCAGGAATCCTGCTGCAATGAGCACGATATCTACATTGATGATCTCTTCGCTGCCTTCGATAGGCACCATCATCATACGACCGCTCTTCTCGTCTTTTTTGCTCTGGAGTTTAACCAGTTTCGCCTGTACCAGTTCTCCGTTTTTGTTCTTGATGAATTCAGAAACGGTGGTGGTGTAGATTCGTGGATCGTGACCGAACTTGGCGATGGCTTCTTCCTGACCATAGTCTGTCTTGCAGACTCTTGGCCACTGCGGCCATGGATTGTTGGCTGCACGTTCATCCGGTGCTTTTGGCATCATTTCCAGCTGAATGACATTCTTGGCTCCCAGACGGATAGAAGTTCCCACGCAGTCATTTCCGGTATCACCGCCACCGATGACCATGACCGTCTTGCCCTTGCAGTCAATGTATTTATGATCTTCAAAGTTGGAATCCAACAGGCTCTTGGTGGTTGCCTTCAGGAAGTCTACGGCAAAGTAGATACCCTTGGCATCTCTGCCCGGTGCGTTGATATCTCTTGGATTAGAAGCACCACAGCACAGAACCACACGGTCATATTTCTGAAGTAATTCTTCGGCTGTGATATCCACACCGATATTGGCATTGGTCACAAATTCGATGCCTTCTTCTTCCATCAGCTTCACACGGCGGTCGATGACCTGTTTTTCCAGCTTCATATTCGGGATACCGTAGCGGAGAAGTCCGCCGATGCGGTCATTTCGTTCAAATACAGTTACTTTATGTCCTCGCTTATTCAGCTGCATGGCAGTAGCCAGTCCGGAAGGTCCGCTTCCTACTACTGCTACGGTCTTGCCGGTGCGTACCTTAGGAGGATTTGCTTTTATCAGCCCTGTGGCAAAGGCATTTTCGATAATGGTACGCTCATTTTCCTTGGTGGAAACCGGGTCTCCGTTCAAGTTGCAGGTACATGCTTTCTCACACAGTGCCGGGCACACTCTGGAAGTGAATTCCGGGAAACAGTGTGTCTTCATCAGTCTGGCGTAAGCCTGTTCGTAACATCCGTTGTACAGCAGATCGTTCCACTCCGGTACCAGGTTGTTCAGAGGACAGCCGCTGGCCATCCCTCCGATCATCATACCTGCCTGGCAGAATGGTACCCCGCATGCCATACATCTTGCCGCCTGCTGGCGCTGTTTTTCTTTGGAAAGAGGAGTATGGAACTCATTAAAATGCTTAATTCGTTCCAGAGGGGACTCTGCTTTCGCCGTTTCTCTTTCATAATCCATGAATCCGGTTGGTTTTCCCATCTTATTTTCCTCCTTTCATAATGGCATTGAATGCTTCGATCTGGGCCTGCTCACTGTTCAGGCCTTTTTCTTCCATCTGTACAATTGTGTTCATCATCTTTTTATAATCGTTTGGAATTATTTTCTTAAATTTTGGAAGGTACTCATCAAAATGATCCAGGATCTCTTTTCCTTTTACGGAATTAGTGTAGGAAACATGGTCTGTGATCATCTGTTTCAGTTCTTCCACATCGTATTTATTTTCCAGCTTTTCAATAGCTACCAGTTCTTTATTTACCTTACGATAAATGTCACTGTGTTCATCCAGAACATAAGCCACACCGCCGCTCATACCGGCTGCAAAGTTCTTGCCGATCTTACCGATAACAGCTACACGGCCTCCGGTCATGTATTCACATCCGTGATCACCCACACCTTCCACTACTGCGGTTGCTCCGGAGTTACGAACGCAGAAACGTTCACCTGCCAGACCGTTGATATAGGCTTTTCCACTGGTGGCACCGTAGAGAGCTACGTTACCGATGATGATATTCTCATCCTGTTTATAAGTAATACCCTTTGGTGGATAAACGATCAGTTTTCCGCCGGAAAGTCCCTTTCCGAAGTAATCGTTGGAATCGCCCACCAGTTCCAGGGTCAGTCCCTTTGGAATAAAGGCTCCAAAGCTCTGCCCTCCGGCACCGTTACACTTCACGGTGAAGGTATCTTCTTCCAGTGTATCGTCATATCTGCGTGTGATCTCAGAACCGAAGATCGTACCAAATGCACGGTCGGTGTTGGTCACATCCACTTCAATGCTTCTCTTCTGTTTCTTATCCAGAGCCTGTTTCAGCTTCTTCATCAGGATACGCTCGTCAGCGGTCTTCTCCAGATGGAAATCATAGACATGTTCCGGATCAAAGATACATTTCTCTCCCAAATATGGGTTATCCAGAATCGCACTTAAGTCTACGCGGCTGGCTTTTTCTTTGTAGAAGCCACTGCCCTTCTTCAGCAGGTCAGTTCTTCCCACCAGTTCATCCACACTGTGTACGCCCAGTTTGGCCATGTATTCACGCAGATCCTGAGCAATGAATTTCATAAAGTTTTCCACATATTCCGGTTTGCCTTTGAATCTCTTACGCAGTTCCGGATTCTGTGTTGCCACGCCCACCGGGCAGGTATCCAGATTACATACACGCATCATAACGCATCCCATGGTTACCAGCGGTGCGGTTGCAAAACCGAATTCCTCTGCACCAAGAATCGCTGCAATGGCTACATCACGGCCACTCATCAGCTTACCGTCGGTCTCGATACGGACTTTATTTCTCAAGCCGTTCATGATCAGGGTCTGATGAGTCTCAGAAAGTCCCAGTTCCCAAGGAAGTCCTGCATTGTGGATAGAACTTCTCGGTGCTGCACCGGTACCTCCGTCATAACCGGAAATCAGGATAACCTGTGCACCCGCTTTGGCTACACCGGCTGCAACAGTACCAACACCTGCTTCGGATACCAGTTTGACAGAAATTCTGGCTTGTTTATTGGCATTCTTCAGGTCATAAATCAACTGTGCCAGGTCCTCGATAGAATAAATATCGTGGTGTGGCGGTGGGGAAATCAGGCTCACACCCGGTGTGGAATGTCTGGTCTTGGCAATCCATGGATAGACCTTTCCACCCGGCAGATGACCACCTTCACCCGGTTTTGCTCCCTGTGCCATCTTAATCTGAATCTCCTTGGCACTGGTCAGATATTTGCTGGTCACACCAAATCGTCCGGATGCCACCTGTTTGATCGCAGAGCTTCTGTCATCCGCAGTTCCGGCTGTTGCCAGACGCTCATCACTTTCACCACCCTCACCGGAGTTGGATTTTCCATGGAGATGGTTCATAGCAATGGCCAGTGTCTCATGGGCTTCCTGTGAAATCGAACCGTAAGACATGGCACCTGTCTTAAATCTGGTCACAATATTTTCCACCGGTTCTACTTCTTCGATCGGGATACCTTCTTTCGGATAGTTGAAGTCCATCAGACTGCGCAGATATCCGCTTTCTTCCCGGTTCACACGGTCGGTGTATTCTTTAAACATGGCATAATTGCCCTGTCTGGTTGATTCCTGTAATAAATGAATGGTCAGAGGATTGTAACGATGTTCTTCTCCCTGACTTCTGGACTTGTGACGTCCGATGCTGTTCAGAGTCAGATCGGTGGTCAGTCCCAGTGGATCAAAGGCTTCATTATGAAGTGCTTCGATCTGTTTTTCAATATCTTTTATAGTAATACCGCCTACACGGCTGACGGTATTGGTAAAGTAGCGGTCGATCACTTCTTTGCTGATACCGATGGCCTCAAAGATCTGAGAGCCCATGTAGGACTGAATGGTGGAAATACCCATCTTGGATGCAATCTTAACAATACCGTGAAGCACTGCTGCATTGTAATCATCCACTGCTGCATAGTAATCCTTATCCAGCATCTTGCTGTCAATCAGTTCATGGATGGTATCCTGAGCCAGATACGGGTTGATGGCACAGGCACCATAGCCCAGCAGGGTTGCAAAATGATGTACTTCTCTTGGTTCACCGGATTCCAGAATGATGGCCAGTGAAGTACGTTTCTTGGTCTTTACCAGATACTGGTGAACAGCGGATACTGCCAGCAGGGATGGAATCGGCACGTGGTTCTCATCCACACCACGGTCTGTCAGAATCAGAATGTTCACACCATCTCTGTGTGCCTTATCTACCTCTACGAACAGGCGGTCAATGGCACGGTCCAGACTGGTACTCTTATAATAAGTAATCGGAACTTCTGCCACCTTGAAGCCTTCCACCTTCATATGCTTAATTTTCAGCATATCGGTGTTGGTCAGGATCGGGTTATTCACTTTTAATACTTTACAGTTTTCCGGTTTTTCTTCCAGAAGGTTGCCGTCTTCTCCAACGTATACGGTAGTGGATGTCACAACTTCCTCACGAATGGCATCGATTGGCGGATTGGTAACCTGTGCAAATAACTGCTTGAAATAGTTAAATAATGGCTGCTGCTGGTCAGATAAAACAGCCAGCGGCGTATCAATACCCATGGCTCCAATACTCTCTGCTCCGTTTAATGCCATGTTGCGGATAGAGGTACGGTACTCTTCAAAGGTATAACCAAATGCCTTCTGCAGTCTTGCACGTTCTTCATCGGAGTATTCCGGAACACGCTTATTCGGAATCTTCAGATCTTTTAATTCTACCAGATTGTTATCCAGCCATTCACCATATGGCTGTCTGGATGCATAGAATTCTTTTAATTCTTCATCGTCTACGATTCTGCCCTGAACCGTATCGATCAGCAGCATTTTTCCTGGATGAAGACGTTCTTTCATGACGATCTTTTCCGGTGGGATCTCCAGTACACCCACTTCAGAGGATAGGATCATATAGCCATCGCTGGTGACATAATAACGGGATGGACGCAGACCGTTACGGTCCAGAACCGCTCCTACCAGATCACCATCACTGAACATAATGGATGCAGGGCCGTCCCACGGCTCCATCATGGTTGCGTAGTACTGATAGAAATCTCTCTTGTTCTGGGACATGGTCATGTTGTTTGCCCATGGTTCCGGAATCAGAATCATCATAGCCAGTGCCATATCCATACCGCTCATGATCAGGAATTCCAGTGTGTTATCCAGCATGGCAGAGTCAGAACCGGATGCATTGATCACCGGAAGTATCTTGTGAAAGTCTTCTTCCAGATATGGGGATGCCATGGTCTCTTCCCTTGCCAGCATCTTGTCAGCATTACCGCGGATGGTATTAATTTCACCATTGTGCACAATGAATCGATTTGGATGTGCACGTTCCCAGCTTGGATTGGTGTTGGTACTGAATCTGGAATGTACAGTAGCAATGGCTGATTCATAATCTGGACTCTGCAGATCTTTGAAGAAGGTGCGCAGCTGTCCTACCAGAAACATACCTTTGTATACAATGGTACGGCTTGAACATGATACCACATAGGTATTTTCATTACTCTGTTCAAACTCTCTTCTTGCCACATAGAGTATACGATCAAATGGCAGTCCTTTTTCCACATCAACCGGTTTTTTAATAAATGCCTGCATAATATACGGCATTTTATCTAATGCTTTCTGTCCCAGCACTTCCGGTACAGTCGGAACCACACGCCATCCAATAAGCTCCAGCCCGTTCTTTTCCAGAATGATCTCGAACATCTTCATAGCCTGACGTCTCTTTAATTCATCCTGTGGGAAGAAAAACTGACCAATACCGTATTCTCTTTCTTTTCCAATAGAAAAGCCGAGAGCATCGCAGGTCTTTTTGAAGAATTTGTGGGAAATCTGTAAAAGGATTCCTACTCCATCACCTGTTTTGCCCTCGGCGTCTTTGCCGGCTCTGTGTTCCAAATTTTCAACTATCTTTAATGCATTCTCTACGGTTGCCCGGGTCTTGATACCCTTAATGTTTACCACTGCTCCGATACCGCAGTTATCGTGCTCAAATTCTTCTCTGTACAATCCAGGAGACTGAGCAAGTACTGTTCTGTTTTCCATAACCTGACTTGCATCCTTTCTTTGGGTTTTAGAAACGCTGTAAAGTGCTTTCCGAATTATTATGATCGATATTATTGATCGTTCTCAATTCTGCATTTCCTTTGTGCATTATCATACACCTGTATTCGAAAAATGTAAACTACTTTTTTTCATTGAATTGTCAGATAATCTGATAATTCAATTTTCTGTTCCTTGTTTTTTCAAAATTGTGTAAATTATCTGTTTTTTTAATGTTTCAGGCGGAAAAAAACATGGAAGAAAGCCAATTCTTTCCTCCATGTTTTTTTATTATTTCTTTTGCTGTTTTTCGTTTTCAGAAACTTTCAGACAATTAGTATGATCTAACTTTTGGTATTTGCCGCAAAATTATCTCATAAACTTCGTAAGTTCATGCCACAATCTTCCCAATGGAAGTCCAACAATGGTCGTATATTCTCCCCGAATTTCCCTGATGTATTTTGCAAAATATCCTTGAATGCCATAGGCTCCGGCCTTGTCCATCGGTTCTCCGGTATGAATGTACTCCCATATCTCATCATCCGTCATAGGGTACACAGATACATCACTCTTCTCATAAAAAGACACTTTCTTTTCCCCGTTGATCAGAGTCACACCGGTATAGACCTGATGCGTCTGTCCCTGCAGAATATGAAGCATCTGAAAAGCATCCTCTTCATCCTTAGGTTTGCCAAGAATACGGTCGTCCTGTGCTACCACCGTGTCTGCACCGATGACCACTGCATCTTTCTGATCTTCATTTAACGTCAGAGCAACTGCCATCGCCTTGCAGCCGGATAACTCTTTCACCACCTCACCCGGATGGGTACTGGTCATTACCTCCTCGGCATCACTGACGATAACTTCAAAATTCAGGCCGATCTGCGCCAGAAGCTCCTTTCTTCTTGGCGATCCAGAAGCTAAAATAATCTTCTTCAAAATATATCACTCCTTTGTGAAAAATTTCTTATCGCATGTTATAGACGCCGCAAGCTCTGTTCGAAAATCAACGTGAATGCGTGATTCTTAATGAAGATGTCGCACCGTTCGTTCGATGCTTACAAAAACATCGCCACAATCGGTATGGACGCCACGGACAGCACGGTACTGAAAAAGATCCCTTTTGATACCAGATCTACGTCTCCGTCGTACTGGATGGCCAGCATGGTGGCATTGGTGGCTACCGGTGTGGCTGCCAGAACGACAGCAGTTCCCCGAATCAAATACTGCTGTTCATGAAGCAGATTCATTGCTACAATCACAGCCAGTGGCATCACAATCAGACGGAAAACTGTGAAAACATAGATTCTCCAGTCATTAAATAATTCCCTTGCTTTCATTTTAGCAATGGTACCGCCTATAATAATCATTGCCAGTGGTGTCGTCAGATTTCCAAGATAATTCAGCGCATCATTCAGATATTCAGGAAGCGGAATCGGCGTAAAAAACCATATCAATGCAATCAATGCAGTAACCATTGGGGTATTGATCAGAAGTTTGGGATTAAACTTTCCTGCTTTTTCTTCACCGATCAGCATAATTCCAATGGAATATACAATAAAGTTAAACATAACATTAAAAATCACTGCGTAAATCATTGCATCAATTCCAAAGACTGCCTGTATCACCGGATAGCCCATAAAGCCTACATTTCCAAACAATAGCATAAAAATGTAGGTTCCTCTCTGCTTTTTCGGTGTTCGTGTCACAAGCACAAACACCACGCCAACCAGAAAATAAATCACATAGCAAAACAGGCTGATTCCTGTTACTTCCAGCAACGTCATATTAGACACTTTCCCTCTGTTTGCTAAAAAGGATACCAGTATCTGTGCCGGAAGTGATACATTCAGTACCAGTTTTGTCAGATACCTGACAGCATCATCATTTGTTACATGCGCCTTGTAAGCCACATACCCCGTCACCAGAAGCAGAAACAGTGCCAGCATCTGGTAAGTAATCATCACAATATCCATTTTCTCTCTCCATATCTCTCACTCTCATAATTCCTTATGTATCTTAGCATATTACAGTAAAATATCAAACTCAAATTTCATCTAGTTAAAATCCAGATTCCAGAATGCGGTCAGCTTCTCCTTCACATTATTTAAGGTACAGGTCTCATAATCTGCCCATTCTCTTGGAAAACTGCTGCGGTATTGCTGCTGCCCAAACCGCTCATCCAGCAATACAATGACCCCCGTATCTTCATCTGTCCGGATCACGCGTCCTGCTGACTGCATAACTTTGTTCATTCCCGGATACCGGTATGCGTGATCAAAGCCGTCCATATTCCGTCTGTCATAATATTGTTTCAAAATCTCACGTTCATTGCATACCTGTGGAAGTCCCGGTCCCACTACAATGGCTCCGATCAGACGATTTTTCTTCAGATCAATCCCTTCTCCGAAAATTCCTCCCATGACACAGAATCCCACCAGTGCCCCATTTTCCCTTTCCTGAAACTGATCCAGGAATTCTTCTCTCTGCGCTTCAGTCATATGTGTACTCTGCTCAATGACTTCCGTTTCTGAATTTTTCAGTTCATCAAAACACTCTCTCACATCAGTCATCATCTTATAGGATGGGAAAAATACCAGATAGTTTCCGGCTTTCGCTTCTGTCACCTGCTGAATGTAAGACGCAATTTTCCGGAACTCTGCGGTTGTCCTCCTGGTATATTTCGTACTGACATCCAGTCCCAAAAGTACCTTTTTCCGCGCCGGATCAAATGTAGATTTTGCATAGACTGCATAATCATCCTTCTCTCCGGATAACAGTTCCATGTAATACTGTACAGGAAGGAGAGTCGCAGAAAACAGAATCGCTGCTCTGCCTTTTTCCAGACACTGCCCCAGCTTATCTGCAGTATGAATACAGTATAATCTTAAGGCAAATCTGCCATCCCGGTCATGCTGGACATAGATCTCATAGCTGTCATCAATCTCTTCATAAATATCCAGAAATGCCCGCACCTGAAAATAAAAATCCAGTGTCTTCTTTTTGGCTTCTTCTATTTCTCCATCTCCGGATGGACGGTTCATGATGGATTCCCGGTCTTCCAGAATCTGTTCCAGTGCATGGCTGACATTGAACAGATTCAAGGCAAAGGTATCAATATTCGAAAGCAAAGTATATTCTTCACATTCTCGCTTCCATTCCAGCAGATATTTATTTCCCCGTTCCAGTGCAGCCACTGCCTTCCGGCTGTACGGCTTCAGGAAACGCTTCACATCCAGAAAATCTTCTTTATAGAGCGTTGCACTGTACATTTCCCGCCCACGCTCTACCAGATTGTGTGCTTCATCAATGAGAAACAGATAGTCCCCTTTCACCCCATCCGAAAAAAAACGCTTCAGCTTTGCCTGCGGATCAAACACATAATTATAATCACAGATAATGGCATCTGACCATAATGATACATCCAACGCCATTTCAAACGGGCACACCTGCCATTTCTGCGCCTGTTCCATGATCCTGTCCCGGTTGTAGTTTCCCGGATTTTCCTCATATTCAGTCAGCAGTTCAAATACCGCATCATTCACACGGTCAAAATGTCCTTTTGCATAAGGGCATTTCTCCGGATTGCAGTCTGGTTCCTCGCAAAAACAGATCTTCTCTTTTGCCGTCAGAGTCAGGACTTTATAGTGCAGTCCCTGTTTTTTTAACAGTGTAAATGCCTCTTCTGCCACGGTTCTGGTAATGGTCTTGGCTGTCAGATAAAAGATCTTGTCCCCCAGATCCTGTCCCACTGCCTGCACCGCCGGAAACACCGTAGAAAGCGTTTTTCCCACACCTGTCGGTGCCTGGATAAACAGCTTTTTTCCGTGCCAGATCGTCCGGTAGACCGCTGCCGCCAGATCCTTCTGCCCCTCTCTGTAAGGATAGGGAAATACCGTTTTCCCAATGGAGTCTTTTCTGGCATACTTCCATTCCAGCTGCATCTGCGCCCATTTCCGGTAGGCTGCAGTCAATTCTCCAAACCAGCTTTCCAGTTCCGCCTTCGTATAGGTATAATGAAACCTGCGTATCTCTTCAGTATCCAGATTCGCATAGGTCATCTGCACACCGATCTCTTCCAGATTCCGCTGCCCCGCATAGATGCAGGCATAACATTTTGCCTGGGCAAGATGAATGGGATCTGCCTCTTCCATTCGCTCCACATCCCGGAATACGCCCTTGATCTCATCAATGACATATTTTTCCTGCTCTTTAAAAATACCGTCTGCCCGTCCTTCCACCACCAGAAGAAATGTCTCATAGTCGATCTCCGTCTTTAACGGTACTTCTGCATGATAATCTGCCCCCATCCTGCCCTGGATCTTACGGTGCAGGCGGCTTCCCATCTGCATGGCATCTTTATCTGCCATAGTTCCTCTTCGATTGTCTATATCACCGCTGCGCAAAATGAATTCCACCAGATTCCGCACGGATACCCTGATCTGTTCCACTTTATTTGCTGCGCTTATGCGCCCTTTCTCAATTTCTGTCTGTTTGCTGCCTTTGCGTGACACAACTGCTGCTGTTTTATTATTTGCCTCATCCCAGTATAGCGCAGTGATTTCTCAAATGCAAAACCTATCCGCTTTTCCTGTGCATGTAATCAGGTCTAACCGTTACAGGGATATTACATTATGTAAATAAATGTAAATTTTATAATAAATAATCGACATATATTTGCATTTTTATACATTCTATGTTATATTACTTTCTGCATTTTATATTTTTTTTATAATTTACAGATTTAATTTAGAAATGACAATCGTGTCAATTGTGATCTCAGATACTGATGTCCGAGGTCATTTTTTTAGGAGTTTTTATGAAATTAGAATTAACTCGAGAGGAGATCTTAGAGAAACTGATCCGTTCCTACGAGGGGTACTTTGATATTGAACGTTCCGATGATTTTGAACCGCCACTTCAGGCTGTCTGTCATTTTAATGTACGTTCTGCCAAGTATGTTCTGTTGAAAAAGGCGGAACTGTGGAGTGCCACTTCCAACGAACATGTTTACATATTTTCTGTTCCGGAACTGACCGAAGAGATCTACCGCATATGTGAAAAGAAAGCCTATGACGAGGGCATGAAGCTGATTGATCCGAAGCCCGGTCATATGTATACCTATATTACGGCAATATTTATCTGCGACACCTGCACACCGGAAGCGAAAAAGCTTCTGAAGAAATGCAGGATTTACAAAAGTTTTCATTTTTCGCTGCACGGCTGGATGGATTTCCATACAGTCCTTATCCAGCGGGGTGAATCGGATTTTCCGACCAACCGCAGTGGTAAGAGCAATGCGAAATTTATGAAAAATATATTCATGAAGAAAGTCAGACGTAAAAAGGGCGCCTGACACCTGTGGCAATGACCTCAGGTTATTGCTCACAGAGAAAAAAGAAAAGGAGAGTGTAATTCATGAATGCAGCATTATTGTTAGTAGTAGGTTGCGTGATCCTGATCGTAGGTTACGTAACATACGGCAAATGGCTCGCCGAACAGTGGGGCATCGACGAGAACCGCGTAACACCTGCCCATGAACTGGAAGATGGTAATGACTATGTTCCGGCAAAAGCACCTGTACTGATGGGTCATCATTTCTCATCTATCGCAGGAGCAGGTCCTATCAACGGACCAATTCAGGCAGCCGTATTCGGCTGGGTACCTGTTCTTCTGTGGGTACTGATCGGTGGTATCTTCTTCGGAGCAGTACATGACTTCGGGGCATTATTTGCTTCTATCCGTCACAAAGGACAGTCTATCGGTGAAGTTATCGAAGACAGTATGGGAACCAGCGCAAAGAGATTATTTATCATCTTCTCTTACCTGACCCTGATCCTTGTTGTAGCAGCCTTTGCTTCTATCGTTGCCAATACATTTAAAGCAACCTATGATGCAAACGGAGCGGTTGATATTGCTAAAAGTTCAGCAAATGCTTCTACAGCAATGATTTCTATCTTATTCATTCTGGTAGCTATCGTATTTGGTTTCCTTGTATACAGAAGAAATGCCGGACTTGGAATCTCAACTGTAATCGGTGTAGCAGCTATCGTGCTGTGTATGGCAATCGGTCTGAACTTCCACCCACTGTACCTGAATGGTACAACCTGGATGATCATCGTTGGTATCTACATTACCATTGCATCTGTAACACCTGTATGGATTCTGCTTCAGCCACGTGACTACTTAAGTTCCTTCCTTCTTTACGGAATGATGATCGTAGCCGTTGTTGGTATCGTTGGAGCACATCCTTCACTGGACATCCCAGCATTTACAGGATTTGTTGACAGCGGTAAATTTGGTTCCGGTGTATCTCTTGGTACCCTGTTCCCGGCTCTGTTCATCACCATCGCCTGTGGTGCTATTTCCGGTTTCCACTCACTGGTTGGTTCCGGTACAACAGCAAAACAGCTGGATAACGAAAAAGACGCACGTCCAATCGCATACGGTGGTATGTTAATCGAATGTGCACTGGCACTGATTTCTCTGTGTGCCGTAGGTTACATCTGGAAAGAATATATTCCGGCAGAAGGTGGCATTGTCACTCCTACTGCAGTATTTGCAACCGGTATCTCACGTATGTGTGCTACCATCCCATTCCTTGCAGGCGCAGAACACGTTATTTACTCTCTGCTGATCCTTGCAGTATCTGCTTTCTGTCTGACTTCTCTGGACACAGCTACACGTCTTGCACGTTACATGTTCCAGGAATTCTGGCTGAATCCAGGTGAGGATGTTGCTTCTGTAACAGGATTCAGAGCCATCCTTGTAAAACCAATCGTTGCAACTCTGATCACTGTAGTTCTTGGTATCTTCCTTGGACTGAATGGATATGCAAATATCTGGGCTCTGTTTGGAGCAGCAAACCAGTTACTGGCAGCTCTGGGTCTGATGGCTGTTGCCACATGGCTTGGACAGATCGGTAAGAACAACAAGATGTTCTTCATCCCAATGTTCTTCATGCTGATCGTAACAATCTGCTCTCTGCTTCTGACCATCAAGACAAACCTTGGCACAATCGGTGCAGAAGGCGCAGGTTCATGGCCAATCGTTCGTCTGGTACTTGCAGTACTGCTGATCGTGCTTTCTCTGATCCTTGCAGTAAAAGCTGTTAAGACTATCAGCGGACAGAAACAGAATGCTTAATTGATCTATATCAGTTTCATAAAAGAGATATCTGAAGAGATTCGGATATCTCTTTTTTTGCTGTAAAATTCTTTCATATAAATATTTGATTCTGGCATTCTTGAATCTATTCTGTATTTTTTACAATCGCATTTGTCTTTGTATTACAAACATTTGTATTTTTCCAGTTGACACTTTCGTTAATTAACGTTATAATGGATCCCAAGTTCGGTCTTTTCATACAGACACAATAACAGCATTTTAGATATCTTCCCTGTCGTCTGTTGACCGCAGTCTATCAAATACACTCAGGAGGAACCCAACATGTATTCATTAGAAGAAATCCGATCCGTAGACCCTGAAATCGCTTCTGCCATCGAAGCAGAGGCCGCTCGTCAGAATTCCCATATCGAGCTGATTGCTTCCGAGAACTGGGTAAGCAAAGCTGTTATGGCTGCCATGGGAAGCCCTTTAACCAACAAGTATGCAGAAGGCTATCCCGGAAAGCGATACTACGGCGGGTGTGAATGCGTGGATGTTGTGGAAGAACTTGCAAAGAAACGTGCCTGTGAGCTGTTTGGATGTGAATATGCCAATGTACAGCCGCATTCCGGTGCACAGGCAAACATGGCTGTAGAATTCGCCATTTTAAAACATGGTGATACGCTGATGGGTATGAACCTTGCACATGGCGGACATCTGACACACGGAAGTCCAGCCAACTTTTCCGGTTCTTATTTTAATGTAGTTTCTTATGGAGTAAATGACGACGGTTTTATTGATTATGAACAGGTACGTCAGATTGCATTGGAGAACAAACCAAAGCTGATCATTGCCGGTGCCAGTGCTTATGCACGTATTATCGATTTCAAAAAATTCCGTGAGATTGCAGATGAAGTAGGGGCTTACCTGATGGTGGATATCGCCCATATCGCAGGTCTGGTTGCCGCAGGTCTTCATCCGAGTCCAATTCCTTATGCGCATGTGACCACTACTACCACTCACAAGACCCTGCGTGGTCCAAGAGGCGGCATGATTCTCTGCAGCAACGAGATTGCAAAGAAGTTTAACTTCAATAAGGCTATTTTCCCAGGTATTCAGGGTGGTCCTCTGATGCATGTGATCGCAGCGAAGGCAGTCTGCTTCCAGGAAGCTCTGCAGCCGGAATTCCGTACTTATCAGGAGCAGGTGGTAAAGAACTGCGCGGCACTTTGCCAGGGACTGATCAAACGTGGCGTAAACATCGTATCCGGCGGTACCGACAATCACCTGATGCTGGTAGACTTGCGCGGAACCGGCATTACCGGCAAAGAAATGGAACATCTCCTGGATGATGCAAATATCACCTGTAACAAAAATGCGATTCCAAATGATCCGGAATCTCCATTCGTAACCAGTGGTGTTCGTCTTGGAACCGCGGCAATCACCTCCAGAGGACTGAAGGAAGACGATATGGATCAGATTGCAGAAGCAATCTCCCTGATGATCCAGAGCCCTGATAATAAAGAAAAGGCCAGAGCTATTGTAAAGACTCTGACCGACCGTTATCCACTTGATGTCTAATCTAATCCATTGGGGACGGAGTTTTCTGGCTTTCACAGGCCAGAAAACTCCGTCCCCATCGGCTTTATTTCACTTTTATCGCATGTTTCGGGCACATTTCCTGACAACAATAACATCGGATACATTTTTTATAATCATATACCGGTGGCTGTTCCTTGCCTTTCTTAAAGTCCACTGCCTTGCCGGGTACCGGACAGTGGGACACGCAGATTCCGCATTTTATGCATTTTTCTTTTTCGATGACCGGACGCCGGATCAACCGGGTCATAAAGTCAGAATATCTACTTAAAAATGTCTTCTTTCTTCCTGTACGATCTACATCAAACCTTGGATTGCCGTACTTTTTCTGCATTTCTTCCATGGTCATATTTTTGCTTATCACTGTTTCGCTGCCTGCTTCATTGGCACGATTCTTCTGATCTGAAACAGAAACTTCTGTAATCTGTATCTCTTCCTCTTTATAGGTTCCAATGTCCATTGCCTGTCCCTGTACACAGGTCGGTACCATCTGTGGATCAAGATATACCATATGGCAGAATACACTATCTAATGCCACCGGATCTGTGGAAAGCAGCAATACTTTCATGTCGATGGGTGTCCCAGAGCCCGGTCCGTTTCCTTCCATGGCTGTGATTCCATCCATAATGTGCAATCGGATATCTGTACATCTGTGAATATCTGCCAGTGCTCTGGCAAATACACTGGCATTCGGATACTTTACATGTCCTGCTGCCTTTCTTGCGCCACAGATAAATCCATACACATTCTTTACAGCTCCTGTCACCCGCTCCAATGCGTGAGTTTTCATCTTACAGACATTGATGATGACATCTGCTTCCGTGATGCCCTTTGCAAAATGGAATTCCTTTGCTGTTTTTCCGTCTGGAAATGAAGTCAATACTTCTTCTTCCATATTGGCCTGTTTCACTCCGTAACGCTCCGCTGCTTCCTCCAGCCCGATCTTTCCTGCTGCCGCCTGACAACTCCCATGTCCCGGTGAATCCCCATACTGCACATGGAGGTATCCTTCTTCATGAAGAATACGAAATACCGCCTCGATTACTGCCGGATGGGTGGTGACTGCTTTTTCCGGCTGTGCCGCTGAAAGAAAATTCGGCTTTACCAGAATCTTTTCTGACTTGTTCAGGAATGCCTCCATTCCTCCCAGTGCTTTGATTCCGGCTTTTACTGATCTGTATACCTGCTCTTTTTCATAGCTGTCACAGGGTACGATAATTACCTTCGATTTTTCTGCCATATTTATTTCCTTTCTGTCACTATCTTGTATTTTTTCCCGAACAAGAGTATAGTAGTCTCATTGGAGGTGTTACTATGATAGAAGAATTACTTGCTATGCTGGAGATGCAGGAAGAGATCCTGCAATTCACTCATTTCACCAATGAAGATGCCTGGGAGCTGGGAAAACTCATCGTTTCCGAGATTCAGCGCCAGAAGCTTCCGGTGGCTGTTACGATACGCCTGAACAATGGATATACCGTTTTCCGTTATGCGGCAAATGGCACCAATATCCAGAACGAGAACTGGATGCAGCGTAAATTCAACACCGTACGTACACTGGAAACCAGCACACTTCACGCAGCCATGCTGCTGAAAAAGTCTGAGCAGACACTGGCTGACTGGTTCCTGGATGAAAAAGAATATGCAGCTGCAGGCGGCGGTTTCCCGATCCGCATCGAAGAAGTCGGTGTCATCGGAGCTGTCATTGTCTCCGGTCTTCCTCATTTTGCAGACCACGACCTGATCGTCAAATGCATCAGCCGTTATCTTCACGTAGATGAAGTTCCACGAATTCGCGGAAGCGTAAATATCTAAGTGCCACCGGAGACGGAGTTTTCTGGCTATCAAAAGCCAGAAAACTCCGTCCCCAATGGCTTCCTCAAGGCAGTTTCCATGGTGGATCTGCCTTGAACTGCATCTGCGCTCCTGTAACCGGATGCCAGAATGCCAGTTTCCAGGAATGGAGTGCCTGATGATTCAGTATCCGGTAATCTGGGTTGTACAGATAATCCCCCGTCAGGGGATGTCCAAGATACTTCATATGTACACGGATCTGATGAGTTCTTCCTGTTTCCAGTTTTAATCTCACCAGAGAATATCCGTTCCGATAATCCAGTCTCCAGTAGTGCGTCACTGCCCGGTCTCCTCTTTCAAAGTCCACGCAGCGTTCTATTACCGATTCTTCTTTTCTTGCAATCGGTGCATCTATCACGCCTTCCTGCGGTACTTCTCCTTCTGCAATCGCCAGATACTCTCGGTGTATCTCTCTTTTTTTACTCATATCCGACAGGATTCCTCCGCTGAGCATATTTTTCGCTACAATCAATAATCCTGTGGTATCACGATCCAGCCGGTTGATACAACGGTATACAAACGTTTCTCCCTTTTGCTGATAATACCACATCAATGCATTTGCCAAAGTATTATCATAATTATTAATAGACGGATGGATCGGCATATCTGCCGGCTTATTTATGATGAGCAGATCTTCGTCCTCATATACAATATCCAGTGGCAGCTCTGACGGTACAATCTGCTCAGACGATTCTTCTTCTATGATGTGAATTTCAAGGTGATCCCCTTCTTTCAGGGACTGTCCCACATATGCCCACTCTCCGTTTAACAGGATTCCATTCTCTGTTTTCTTCAAATGTATGATCACATGTCTGGAATATCCTGTCTTGCGCAGAAAATCCCCGATTTTCATGCCTGTGTGTTCTGCCGCAATCTCATAAATCAGTACTCTGTTCATTCCCTGACTCCTTCGCCGTTAAATGCCGGTATGAAGCTCTCTCCCACCGGATCACCTTCCTGGAAAAATCCATTCTCGATGCCAAGTTCCATGGCATAATCCAGTAATCGGCTGTATTCCCGCTTTGTTACTCTGCGGTTCAGCTCTGGGTATTTTATCACCTGGGACATCGGTGTATATTGGCTCATAATGCTGATATAGATCTGATCTTGATAAGTTTCATGCAGATACTTCATCACCGCCTTCGAATTCCGCACATGCCCAGGCAAAAGGAGATGACGTACAATCACGCCTTTTTTCATCATGCCCCGTTCATCGAATTCACAGATCGGACACTGGCGCACCATTTCCTCCAGTGCTGCCTTTGCCACATCCGGGTAATTCTGTGCGTGAGAATACTTCTCCGCCAGTTCTCCGTCCATATATTTCATATCTGGGAGATAAATATCCACCAGGTCTTCCATAAGACGTAAGGTATCCGGCAATTCATATCCGCTACTGTTATAAACAACCGGGATTTGCAGTCCCTTATCTTTTGCCCTTCGAAGACTCTCTGCCACAGCCGGAACATAGTGACCTGCGGTAACCAGATTGATGTTATTTGCTCCCTGTTCCTGAAGCCTGAGAAATATTTCGGCCAGCCGTTCCACAGATACGTTTTCTCCCGCCTGTCCTCTGGAAATCTCTGTATTCTGACAGAACACACACCCTAAGCTACAGCCTGTAAAAAAAACAGCTCCTGAGCCTTCTTCCCCCGATATACAGGGTTCCTCCCAGAAATGAAGTGCTGCCCTTGCCACACCTATCTGTGCATCCACATGACACGCTCCTGCTTTCCCGGCACTGCGGTTCACTCCGCACTTTCGCGGGCATAGTGTACAATTTTCAAAAGGGTTCATCCAATCTTCCATATTTTGTGTTCCTGTTCTTTTGCTCTGCGATTTCACCATGCAGATACCTCAAATTTCTTCCAGCATAGCAAACTGCCGGATAAATTCTTTTCTTCCGTAATCTTTGAATTCCACAATGATTTGCATATCATTCTCTTCTACGATCTCGCCTACGCCATATCTGGCATGGCGCACATGCCTTCCTGATACTGTATTCTGGCTTTCATTCTGCTCATTTTGGTCTGCACAGATGGACTCTGTATTTTCCATCCGTTTCTGCTCTACCTGTTTTCGGATGGTCTGCAGATGTGCCTGTGCATCACTCCTGCTCCTTACGCATTCTGGCTTTCCTTCTGGATATTCCACCAGACGATCTGGCAGGAATCGCAAAAACCGCCCAGGTCCAGGCATAACTCTTGGTCCGTCCGGACTGGTATACCAGGAAAGTTCCAGATACTCTTTGGCTCTGGTCATTCCCACAAAAAACAGGCGGCGTTCTTCTTCCTCTGACTCCATCCCGCCAGACAACAACGGAATCAGTCCGTTATTCACCCCTATCAGAAATACATGAGAAAACTCCAGCCCCTTGGACGCATGTAGGGTCATGAATTTAACCGTATCTGCCTGCGGATCCGTCTCTTCTTCCAGCCGCATGCCTGACAGGGAAATGTTATTCAGGCATTTCTTTGCCGCTGCCATCCACTCCTGCCGGCTGATTTCCTCTCCCGGCTTTTTTTTACTGATACGGCAGATTTCCTTGCAAAGTATCTCCAAAACTTTACATATCTGTCCCATCTCTTCTTCATAAGCTGCGCTGGTTGGCCGGATCTGCATCTGAAGTGCCAGAAGATCAGGAAGTATTCCTGTCATCTTCTGCACAGATGTACACTCCGGCAGAGACTTTTCTAAAGACTGAATGCGCCAATGTAACGGCCATTTCTCCCGATCCAGTTCTTCTGACATCTGATTTTCCCTTGTTTTTGCCAGTTCTTTCTCTGCCCGCTTCTGCGTCCATCCTTCTCCATACTGCTTATCACAAATAGCCAGAAGCAGATCTGTCTTATTTTCTGGATACAATGCACTTTTCAATACATGGAAAATCCATGCCAGAACCGGAATATCCTGCATACTCTTTTTCACAGACACTTCACAGGGAATGTTTTCTCTTGTAAACGTCTTCTCCAGTATCTCCGACTGGCTCTGCAGACGGTAAAATACCGCAATTTCTCTATAAGGAATTCCCTGCTCATGCAGTTTCCTGATTTTTCCTGCCAGATAGTCCGCTTCCTGAAAGGGATCATAATGATTCTTTATTACAATCTTCTGTCCCGCTTCCCTGCAGCCTTCCAACTGGGAACCATTCTGTAAAAACCGCCTGGAAGCTTCCAGAATGGTTCCGGTAGAACGGTAATTCACAGGGAGAGATAATTCTCTTGCCTGATACTTCATTCGAAGCAGGGGAAATATCTGAAAGACGCTTCCACGCCAGCTATAGATCACCTGATTGGGATCTCCCACCGCAAACAGATGCGTCTCCGGCTTTTTCAACTGTTCCAGGAACAGCATCTGGCTGTGGTCACAGTCCTGTACTTCATCAATGATCACCCACTGCGCCTGAATAGTCTCAGGATGTCTCTTCAGAAGCTCTGTAGCATTACTCAGCAGATCTGCATAGGTCATCTGATTCTGCCTGTGTTTCTCAGCTACCATCAGTGTCATCAGTTCTTCCCAGTCATCCTGATAACGTACTCGCTTCTCTCCTGAGTCCCGCTCCTGATCCAGCCGCTTTTTCATGCGATTCTTATATTTAATCTTCAGATCATGTTCTGTAATGAGCTGTAGTGCCATCTCCAGTTCTTCCTCAGGTGTCATAATCTGAAAACCATCACGATACCCCAGTTCCTCCACCGGAAGATACTTTTGCAGCAAATTCAATGCTACCGCATGGAATGTCCCGAAAAACGGAATCTCCTCTTTCTCTGATGCAAGCTGCTGTTCTCTGAGACGTTCCTGTATCTCACCTGCTGCCTTGTTAGTAAAGGTAAGTACAAACATGTCCTGAAATGCAATCTTTTTCTCCATATGCAGGAATCGGATTTTCTCAATCAGTACCGTGGTCTTTCCGCTTCCCACATTTGCATTGACCAGACAGGCATTGCTTTCATCCTGCACTGCTTCCTGCTGATATTGATTTAATTGTATATTCTCCATCTTGTCACTCTTTTATTGCTTCGCATCCCTGCCTGTGGATGTCTCTGTCCGTTCATAACGACGCGCCATTTTCTCCTGCTTTACCTTTCGCTCCTGCTGTATGACACTGTCCTGGCCATTCTGTGCGGATACCACGGCAATTTTTGTATTCTCAGGCATTTCCACGTAATATCTCAGTACATTCCAAAGTCCTGCCAGATTCTCAGGCATCTGTGCCCAATCCGCATAAAATGTATTTTTTACTGTAAAATACAGAGTTGTCCCTTCCGTCTGTATCTGCTGTACGCTGGCAAAAAATGCTGCGAAGCTCTCTCCGTTTTGTTTGGCAGCCTGCACAAATTCCTGCCACTTTTCTGTCAGATTTTCCAGTGTGAATGTCTTCTGTCTCCAGACAGTCGGTGCCCACGTCACTACTTTACTGCCTTCCGGAAGTGATTCTTCTGCAACCAGATTCTTCAGTCCCCACAGCACCATCTTCTTATCCAGACGGTAATCACCTACACATGCCGCGCATCCGTCTGCACACCGGCATCCACCCACCATTTGAATTGCCTGCTGCACCACCTGTGGAATCAGATCATAGATTTTCTCTGAAAATCCCAAACCGCCCACATAACGGTCGTAAAAATACAGATCTGTTTCCTGTTCCTGCGGTTCCATCAGCTCCATGGCATCAAGAGATGTGGTCACACCTATGTCCTCCTGCTCTGTCATCGTCACCATCTGTGCTGCATTTTTCAGTGCAAAGCTCAATCCTTCAAAATGATTGTTCCTTGTATATCTGCCTTCCTGATCCGGCTGGAGCAGACCACGGTATGCCCGCACCACATTAGCAGGGATCCGAAGCCAGGTTCCTTCCGTCTCATATTTTTTCACCAGTGGTCTGCGAAGCTGTTCATACCCCAGATTCTGGTGATTGTGGAACTGGAGTTTTTTATACATATGCACATAATCCTCCACCTTCAATTCACCGAAGCTCAAGGCTGTCCGCTCCCAGTTCTTATTTTTCTGCTCATGTACGATTTCGATATTCGTTTCACCGCCAGATACAGTGTAATAATTTCCCTGAAATGGAATGGCATAACCTGTCTTGCTCTCCAGATTCAATTCTGTCACCTGATAGGAATCGCCGTCGTGAAGATACACAGCACCTGGATGAATCTCGCGGAATGCCTGACTTTCATCCATGCGGGTAACCACTTTTCCTGTCTCCCTCTCAATTAACTGATACTGGTTCTCGTCGATATTGCGCATGGAAAACTCGCCTGCCGGATACGCTCCTCCAGACCATGCGAATCGTCCGTTCTGGCTGCGCAGCTCTTCCATATTCATCAATACCGGTATGGTTTCTCCAAGATCTGGGAACAGGGCAATATCATCCAGTGATAATGGCAGTTCTGCTGCCGCTGCCCGAATATGTGCCAGTTCTATCAACAGGTTATCTGGATCGACAATGGCATGCTCACTGCTATTCTCAAAAAGCCAGTCTGGTTCCAAAGCAACATACTGATCCATAGGAAGCTGATCCAGAATCAGGTAATTCGTACATCTCTCTCCGCTTCGTCCGGCACGTCCTGTCTGCTGCCAGAAGGAGGCTCTGGTACCTGGATAACCAACCAGAACGGTAGTACTGATCTGGCCAATATCTATTCCCAGTTCCAGGGCATTCGTAGATACCAGTCCAAGAAGTTCTCCTGCTATCATCTTCTGCTCAATCTCTTTTCGTTCTGCCGGTGTATAGCCACCCCGGTAGCCTGATATCTGGCTGGAACGGCTCCTCCCCAGATATCCTGCCTGATCCAGCCGGTCTCTTGTCTCTTTCAATACAACCTCCACATTTCTTCTGGATCTGGTAAAGGCAATAAAACTGCGCTGTTCTGCCATAAGCTGTGGCAGAAGCTGTGCCGCTACTGCCACAGTAGATTCCTGACCATAATATTTGCCGTCTTTTCCCTGAATCTTCGGTGGCTGCACCAGACAATAGCGCCGCTCTGACGCTCCTGATCCGTCATGACTGACACAGACAAACTTTTGTCCGCAGACCTTCTCTGCCAGTTCCAGCGGATTGGCAATAGTTGCTGAACTGCACAGGAACTGTGGCTGTCCATGATAATACCGGCAGATCCGGTCCAGGCGCCGGCATACATTCGCCATGTGAGAGCCGAACGCCCCACGATAAGTATGTAATTCATCCAGTACCACAAACTTCAGATTTGCAAATACAAAATCAAATCCATACTTGCTGTGGTTTGGCAGCATGGATCCATTGAGCATCTCCGGATTAGTCAGAATGATATTGGCACTTTTGCGGATCTTGCTACGTTCTGCCACTGGTGTATCGCCATCATAGACACCGGCACTAATCCTGCTTTTTCCAAAATACTCCAGCATCGGCTGCAATGCACGGTACTGGTCCGCTGCCAGTGCCTTGGTCGGGTAAACAAAAAAGGCACGAGTCATGGGATTTTCCAGTATCTTCTGCACCACAGGAAGAAGAAAGCTTAAGGTCTTTCCGCTGGCTGTGGATGTGGTAATGACTACATTTTTCCCTTCTCTTGCCTGATCAAACATCTCTGCCTGATGGGTATAGAGCTTCCCGATCTTCTGCTCCTGCAGGTACTTTTTCAGTTCCTCGTGTAACTGCAATGGATACTCTGTGTATTGTGCCTTCCGTGCCGGGATCTTTTTTTCATAAATAATACAGTCATTCCCATAATTCTCTGCGCTCATCCCTTATCCTTCCACAATCAAGAATCTTCCGTCCGGCAGAGGGAACACTTCGCTGGCTTCCAGAATCTCTTCATCAGACATTCCGGTAATATCCATGTTATCCTTAAAATATTTTATTACTTCTTTCATATCCTTTTTTACCACTGCCATGGAGTCTTCCAGAAAGGCATCTGCTTCTTCCAGATTCTCTGCCACCGGCTCATCAAATAACTGACTCTGTTTCTCTAAAAATACTTCCAGGCATACTTTATCGTACTGCATATTTATCCTCCTGTTTGTCCCGTAAAAGGGTTGCTTTTCTTACTTTAGAATCCTATAATGAATGTCAGGCATCGATGCATATTTATTCATATACATTGCATTCATTTTCCATGCCCTGACAGACACTATTATTATACATAATTTGGGGGTATTTATGAACAGTTATAATTTACAAAATTTCCGGGATGGACTGCGGGATGGTATCCCCATTGCCCTTGGTTATCTTGCAGTGTCGTTCACACTGGGGATTGCTGCAAGGAACTTTGGTATCCATGCCCTTCCGGCCACCATCATGAGTCTGACAAATTTCACCTCTGCCGGTGAATTTGCTGCTTTAAGCATTATCAGTGTGGGAGCTCCCTATCTGGAGCTAGCATTGTCACAGTTGATCATCAACCTTCGTTATCTGCTGATGTCCTGTGCACTGTCCCAGAAGTTCTCTGCCGAGACTTCACTGTTTCACCGCTTCTGGACTGGTTTTTTTATCACGGACGAGATATTTGGTGTCTCTTCTTCCAGAACCGGTAAGCTGAATCCATTTTATACTTATGGAACTGCTGCTGTGGCGATCCCCGGCTGGGCACTTGGTACTTGTCTGGGTGTCATTCTTGGAACTGCTCTTCCGGCACGTATTACCCGAGCCTTAAGCGTTGCCCTGTATGGCATGTTCCTGGCTGTCATCATTCCACCTGCACGGAAAAACAAAGTCATTGCCGGACTGGTCATTGTGGCTATGCTCTGCAGCAGCCTGTTTTCTTATCTGCCATTCCTGACTAGTATTTCCTCCGGTATGAAAGTTATCATCCTGACAGTACTGCTCTCCGGAATTGCTGCCATCTTATTCCCGGTAAAGGAGGCTGAAGAAAATGCAAAATAATATCTATATCTACATTGCAATTATGGTGATCGTTACCACACTGATCCGTGTACTGCCACTGACACTGATCCGCAAAGAAATCAAGAATGTAACACTTCGTTCCTTCCTGTATTATATTCCTTACGTAACACTGGCAGTAATGACCTTCCCAGCTATCCTGTCTGCCACCGGAAGTCCCATCTCAGCGTGGGCAGCTCTGGCAGTGGCCGTAATTGCTGCATGGATGGGAAAAAGCCTGTTCTTTGTATCTTCTGCCGCATGTATCGTGGTATTCGTACTGGAACTGCTTCTCCATGTGTAACATGTACCGGAATATCCATTTAGATCAAAATATTTTTCCGAAAACTGCTTGACATTTTTTTCTCTCTATGATAGTATATTTAAATGTAGCGAGTAATCGCTCAGGCTGATGTGGCACAGGTGGTAGCGCACCTCATTGGTAATGAGGAGGTCACGGGTTCAACTCCCGTCATCAGCTTGTAAAAGGATGATCCCAGTGATCATCCTTTTTTGTTGTCTGAAATGTTATTCCTAATTACTAAAACATCGACACAATCACAAACTGCCTGTAAGAAGATATTCTATCTGTTTTTCTTACAGGCAGTTCCTCATCGAACTGTTACTTTTAGTTTCACTTTTTTCGCCCCTGACTGTACCGTAATATAGGCGCTTCCTTTTTTCTTTGCCGTTACCACACCTTTTGATGTCACCGTTGCTGTCTTTTTATTGGTGCTTTTAAATGTCACTTTATCAGATGCTGTCAGTGGCTGTCTGCTCACAGAGATCTTATATTTTGCCTTCTTTTTTAGGACAACCGCTTTTTTTGCCAGAGAAAGCTTTTTCGTCTTGACTTTTCCCTTCTGTACTTTCACCACACAGGATGCTTTTGCCCCACTCTTCATCGTGACCGTAATAGTTGCTTTTCCTGTCTTTTTAGCAGTCAGTTTACCAGTTTTTGCATTTATTGTTACAATCCGTTTGTTCGAAGTTGTCCATTTTCGCACAGAATCTGATGCACCCTTTTTCTTAACCTTTAATGCCGAGCTGCTCTGTTTGACCTGCATTGGAAGTGTCGCAGCATTCAAAGTGACAACTGCTTTCTTCGCAGGTTTCTTCCCTGTCTGCTTTTCGGTTGGTTTCTCCGTTGGTGCCTCTGAATCTGTTTCTCCCGGATTTGGATTTGGAACTGGGACAGGCTCTGGCGTAACCGCTTCCTTCTTTACGAATTTAATAATCACCTGATAACTTCTTCTGGTGACACCATCCGGTGCTGTCAGGATGTATGTGACAGGATTCGTAAAGTCCAGACGTCTTCCGTTCCAGTAATTACAGTCTGCACCTGCTCCGGATCCATAATCGATACTTGGCATAAGATCGGTCACATCGGTTCCTTCCGGCACTTCCAGAATGATCTCCTGATCATATATCTGCCCTTTCACGTCTTGCATCAATCCCGGATTTTGCTGTGCTTTCAGCTCAAATACGATCATCTGCACTTCATTCGCTGCCTGTACATGTATGGTAATTGCTACTTGTTTTTGTTCTCCGGTTCCAGTATCTGTTATCAGATAAATAGACGTAAAGCTGCCCTGATGCTGCGCCGTACCCTCGTATCCAAATGTTCCACCGTACAAGTTCGGAAGCTGAGTACGTGTGACACCCTGTGGCAGTCTCTCGCTTTTTACTGTGGTCTGGTAAGACTCACTTCCCCCTGATACGCTTAAATATCCGTAACAGAATTTTCCTTCTGTAAAATAGATATCCTGTCCTTCTATACTCAAAGCTGACTGTACGGTAATTGTTCCCAGCTTGCAGCATACAGTTCCTGTCTTTCCGGGGAGAATGTCTCCCACATAGAGACAATAGGTGCTTCCGCTGTCTGAAGTATGTAAAATACCGATGCTGCTAACCTGCGTATAGGTGTTACTTCCGGCAGACGCCTTTGCCAGATGGATTCCCATACTGTCAAACTCCGATGCCGTAATCCAGTCCGATACTTCCCCGTTATTATAAGTTATCCGAACCTTTACCGATGACAGATCCAATGTGGAACCGGCTGCATAGCTTCGGTTCTGCTCTGCATTGATTTCCAGCTTAGATGATGCTTTTCTCGTCACCATAATCGGCACGTTCACCGTCTTTCCATAATAAGAAAGGATCACGAAGGTATCTGATGGTTTCAGTGGCGCTGTATTCCAGGTAAAGCCTGATTTTATATAATGATACTGTCTATTACTCTGCACCACCAGAGTAAGTCCGGATGGATCAAATACTTCGCCTTCCGCATAAGCTTTCTTTTTCAGTGTACCAGATGTTGTCAGGCTCGTAATACCTGTGGGCTCAGTGACCTGAATGGTATAGCTTACACTTTTTCCTTTGTAACGGATCTTTACCGGCACGATTCCTGTTCTGGAATTATCAAAATCTGCGATCATGCTGTCTGTGATCTGCACGGTTCCTGATCCGTTGATCCGAAGACTTCCCCACCAGTAAAGCTGTTCTCCCACCAGACAGGTAGACGGTGTATTAACCGCCTGAATACTGGTAATATCAGAGGAATCCGTCAGCTCCGGTCCGTCAGCCCCCAGCTTCCAGTCCGTGCCAAAATCCAGTCCGCTAAAGGATGAGCTGTCCTTCCACTCTTCCTCTGTCAGCAGTTTACTGTCCGTCAGTTCCGGCTGCGTCTGACTGCCGTTTCCATACCAGCCAATCAACGGAAGAGAACTGCACGATTTACCATAGCAGCCATTGATTGCCCCATTGATGTTATTCACATTCGCTGCCACATATCCACAGATCTGCCCTGTGTACGCATCTCCCCCGACAACGATAATACTGCCTGCATTCAGGCACTTTTTCAGGCTTCCTCCCATTCCATAATCTCTGTTGTCTTCCCCGGCAATTCCTCCGGTATATATCTTCAGGGCATCACCGTTTTTCTGTTCCACAGACAGGCTTCCTTTGAAATAACAGCTTTGTACGATTCCACTGTTACATCCCACAACACCGCCATTTCTGGAAACCATAGCCGGTGCTGACAGATGGATGGATGCCGTCACGGTACAATTCTGCACGGTTCCTGCCACTTCATTTCGTCCTGTCACTGCACCAAAGGCTGTCCCGGCACACCTTCCGTAATAGCAGCACAGGCCTTCTGCCCGCTGACCATTACGATCAGCAGGAACAGAAAGCCTGTTATCCAGCCGGTATACTCTTTTCTATTTTTCACCAAGCCGCTGACGCACGATTTCATAAGCTAATACTCCCGCTGCCACCGATGCGTTCAGGGAATCAATATCCCCCTTCATCGGGATTGAAGCCACATAGTCACATTTTTCTTTTACCAGACGGCTGACACCTTCTCCTTCGTTTCCAATCACCAGTCCGATCGGTCCCGTCAGATTCAGGTGATACATGCTTTCTCCGCCCATATCGGCACATACAAACCACATTCCCTGCTTCTTCAGTTCTTCTATGGTCTTGCTTAAATTGGTCACCTTTGCCACCGGTGTATAATTCAGTGCTCCCGCTGAGGTTCTGGCTACTGTCGCAGTCAGTCCCACTGCACGGCGCTTCGGAATAATCACACCATGAGCACCTGCCAGATTCGCAGTACGGATAATGGCTCCCAGATTGTGCGGATCTTCAATATTATCCAGCAAAAAGATAAATGGTGCTTCTCCCCTCTCTGCTGCCAGTGCCAGAATATCTTCTACCTCTGCATATTCATAGGCTGCCGCCATGGCAATCACGCCCTGATGCTTACCGGTCTCACTCATCTGATCCAGACGTTCTTTTGCAACGTAATTAATGATGGTATCATGCTTTTTTGCTTCCCGGATAATCGTTCTGACCGGTCCATCCTGACAGCCATCCAGAACAAATAACTTGTCAATGGTCTTTCCTGAACGGAATGCTTCCGTCACCGCATTTCTGCCTTCAATGGTTAATTCTTCGTATCTCATAATTTCCTCACTTATAAAGATTCAGAGCCATACGCATATAACAATTCAAGAATGCCTCTGAACACTTACATTCTGTTAATGTTCTTTATGTTCTCCATAATGGTTGTGGGCATCTATTCTCTTAAAATCCTCGCCTTCCAGACCAATCTTTACCAAATCAATGATTCGCTCCATTTTCTTCTGTAAATAAAGATAGCCGATCAGTGTTTCAAACCCGGTTGCCTTACGGTAGGTTCCCGTAGATGCATTCTTCGCCTTGGTATAAGACTTGGCGTTCCTGCCTCTCCGGTATGCAGTCTGCTCTTCTTCCGTCAGATACGGTATCATCCGTTCTATCATCTCAGCCTGATTCTCTGCCTTTACCAGCGTACTGGTTCTTCTGTGAAGCTTCTGCACCGGGCAGTTCTCCTGCTGAACCATGATGGTACGGATAATCAATTCAAACACCCCGTCCCCGATATAGGCAAGGGTCAGCGGAGAGTACTTCCGCAGGTCCACCTCCGGGAGATTCATCTGCTGTTCCAGATAATTCTGATTTATTATGCTCTCTCCCATTTTACGCCTTCTCTGGTGTCTTTTAATACAATGCCCTTTTCCAGCAGGAGATTACGAATCTCATCTGCTCTTGCAAAATTCTTTTCTTTTCTGGCTGCCTGGCGTTCTTCAATCAGTTTTTCAATATCGCTGTCCAGAATCTCTTCTTCCTTTTCCACAATCAGTCCGAGAATGTCAGCAAGGCTGATGATCTTCTCTTTTACAGCGTTGATAAATGCTTTGGTATTCTCTGCTGACACATTGCTGTTGGCATATTTTACTAACTCAAAAATTGCTGCGATGGCATCTGCGGTGTTGAAGTCATCATCCATAGCTTCATCAAACTTTTTCTCATATTCTGCCAGTCCTTCTGCCTCTTTCTTCTCGGCTTCGGTCATCTCACCTTCTGCTGCACTGCCAGCCAGGAACTTCAGATTGTCCACTGCATTGATGATACGGTCCAGTGCATTCTTGGACGCTTCCATAAGGTCTGCACTGAAGTTCAGCGGGCTTCTGTAATGGGCACTGAGCATGAAGAAACGCAGCACCTGAAGATCGTACTTCTCTCCGATCTCACGAACGGTAAAGAAATTGCCAAGAGATTTGGACATCTTTCGGTTATCAATGTTCAGGAATGCATTGTGCAGCCAGTATCTTGCAAATTCTTTTCCATTGCAGCATTCACTCTGTGCGATCTCATTCTCATGATGTGGGAAAATCAGGTCTTCTCCACCTGCATGAATATCGATCTCTTCTCCAAGATACTTCTTAGACATCACGGAGCACTCAATATGCCAGCCAGGGCGTCCGTCGCACCATGGTGACGGCCAGGATGGTTCTCCTTCTTTCTTCGGTTTCCAAAGCACAAAATCCAGTGGATCTTCCTTCTGGTCCTCACCGGATACCAGTAAGGAGCGGTTACCGGCTCTTAAGTCATCCAGATTCTTATGGGACAGCTTGCCATATTCCTTAAACTGACGGGTACGGAAATATACCGTACCGTCTGCTGCCGGATATGCGTAACCTTTTTCAATCAGAGTAGAGATCATATCGATCATGCCGTCAATCTCCTGAGTTGCCAGCGGATGGGTAGTAGCAGGTTTTACGTTCATACCAGCCATGTCTTTCTTGCATTCTTCAATATAACGCTGTGCCACCTCTTCGGCTGTTGTGCCTTCTTCAATGGCTTTCTTGATGATCTTATCATCTACGTCCGTAAAATTGGATACATAATTTACTTCATATCCTTTGTGTTCCATATAACGTCTTGCTGTATCAAAAACGATCATCGGACGTGCATTTCCAATGTGAATCAGATTATATACAGTAGGTCCGCATACATACATGCTTACCTTCCCCGGTACCAGAGGCACAAACTCCTCTTTTCTCTTTGTCATCGTATTATAAACTCTCATGTTGTTTCTCCATTTATCTTTCTTTATCTATATCTGCTCAGTCTCCTCACAGATACGCTTTCATTCTTTCTAAGTGTATGAAAAAAACAGGTATTTGTCAACAAAACAGGATAAAAAACACAGCTTCGTCAACATATCTTCCGTGGATTATCTGGAAAACAGCTTTGGGAAATGATTCTGCCACATGTTATAATTACACAGCCCCTGTTCTCTCCAGGAACACTTGCCGCAGGACTTCTCAAATACAGCTTCTGTCATGTTTTTCTGTACGGTTGCAACCAGTTCCTCTATGGTATAGATCTGACCACCGGTCAGTCCGAAAGCATCCAAAAGTATACTGTCTTTATTGGACGTCCGTGCCTCATGTTTACAGGATCTTCCTGCTACTCTCGGATCTTCGGAACGTATTTTACTCCAGTCCAGTTTTTCTCCCTCCAGATCTGTTTCTGCCAAAGATGCCGGCTGCAGATTCGGACAGTGACTGCACACTTCATCCGGGGTAGGCAGAATCCGAAGCTTCACGTTTCCTTCATGAAGGCAGTCAATTACCTCAGACATGTGCATACAAAAATCTTCACTGTACCCGTGACCGGAATACATCGGCATGCAGAGCAAATGGTGTGCCCGCAGTTCTATCAGTTCTTTTTCTTTCATAATACGTTTCTCCTCTTTGTTCTTCTGTTATATCTTTTTACACTGCCCGTCTTTCCAGGAATATCAGACAATCTCATTCAGATATACACGGCTAAGCAGACAAATCTCTCTCTCTGGGATCTTCTCATTTCGCTCCACACCATACAGAACAGCTGCCAGTTCTGAAATGGTAACTTCCGGTATCTCAACGTCTGCCTGAATCTGTTCTTGTCCCTCTTTAAGTCGAGTCAGTGTGGAACTTTCTCTTCCCAGTTCAAACCGGAATACTCCACAGTTCTCCGGTATGATAGGGTCATTTACCCTAAGCACAAACTGCACCGGGTTCTTCGCACGCATTCTGCTGACAAATGCTTCCAGATTCACAAGCCGTACCATCGTCATCGGACGGCTTGACAATTCCATTACTGGAATCCCCTCGATACCGCTTCCCGGCAAAAAACCGCAGATCCGTACCGGAAGCTGCTTCTTTTCTCCAAACCAGCGTGTCAGCGCTTCCACTGCCCTTCGGTTGGCTGCTGTCTGATGTCTGCATTCTTCTTCAAAGCCGTAACTTTTGCAACTCTGAGGTTCATCCGTTACTGCAATCTCCCAGCTCTCTGCGCTGCCTTCATATCCACTGAAGCAATAACCTCGAAGCTGTTCCTTTTCATAAAATAACAGGATCTGGCCATTCATGGATTCCTGTTCCATCCAGATGCGTTTATAGTAGTCTTCTGTTCTCACTGTAGATACGTCACTGTGCTTCTGCAAAAAAACATCGGACCATTCTGCCAGCTCTTTTAACTGCTCCCAACGGCATGGTACACAGTGCCATGGTCTGTCAGTATCTGCCTCCATCTCTGCCCCATAGGTAAACAAGCTCTGTCGGTATACTGTCACAAAATCAAAGGGCAGATAGATTGACTCCGAAGCTGGCATCAGAAAGGTAAATGGAATTTTCTCCTGATCCATATACTGCAGTGCCTCTGTCAGAATTCTCCTCATACGTCCCTGATGACGGCAGTCTTCTCTGGTGGCAACCGCCACAATATAATAGCTGTCAGCCTTCTGTGTACCCATCCGCACCTTATAAGGATTTAGCTGTACCATGGATACGATTTCTCCCTCTTCCCGCTCTGCCAAAATCAGATTGTGGTCTGCCACATAGCATTCATAATAATCCAGGAACTGCTCTGTATCTTCATCAAATACTTCTTTCCACAGCTTCCTTGCCTTTTTCCATTCTGTCTTTTCCAGTACTGCCATGCCTGCTTACCTGCTCTGGCAGCCACCACATCCTGCACATCCACCGCCCGGCTGTCCTATATAATCAAAGCTGCTGATATCCATCACCGGTGTCAGCATACAGATCGCCTGAGAGGAAATCCCCTCTCCACTTCCGGTAAATCCTAATCCTTCTTCTGTGGTTGCCTTAATGTTCACCTGATTTTCTTCCAGTCCCAGAGTTCTGGCCACATTTTTCACCATCTGTGGAATGTGCGGCAACATCTTTGGTCTCTGTGCAATAATGGTAGCATCTATATTCTCAATCACATAATTATGTTCTTCCAATAGATTTCCCACATGCTCCAGAAGCTTCATGCTGGAAGCCCCTTCATAAGCCGGATCGGTATCCGGAAAATGTTTTCCGATATCTCCCAGTGCTGCTGCTCCCAGAAGTGCATCCATGATTGCATGCAGCAGTACGTCCGCATCTGAATGTCCCAGCAGCCCCTTCTCATAAGGAATCTCCACACCTCCCAGAATCAGTTTCCGATTTTCTACCAGACGGTGTACGTCATATCCCATTCCTACTCTCATTGTCCGACTCCTTTCACCTCATCTGATCAGTTCTCTCTTACATTAGATTCTGAACAGTATGATTTCTTCATTTTCTGTTCTTTAGTATACACTAAAAAAGAAATAAAAAAAAGCACTGTGAGAATTTTCTCACAGTGCCTTGCAACTATTACTTATTCAGCTGCTTCTGTTGTTGCTGCTTCGGAAACTGCTTCTGTAGCTGCTTCGGAAACTGCTTCTGTAGCTGCTGCTTCTGTTGTTGTCTCTTCACTTGCTGCTTCTGTAGCAACTGTAGTAGCTGCTTCTGTAGCTGCTTCTGTTGTCTCAGTTACTGCTGTAGTAGCTGCCTCTGTTGCTGCCTCTGTCTCTTTTGTCTTGCTTCCACATCCAACCATAACAACACCTGTTAATGCAACTACTGCTGTTAATGCTAATAATTTCTTTTTCATGATAACTTCCTCCTCTTTATCAGTGTTCTTCTTAACACTGTAGATATTCTATCACTTTTTTCAGAAAATTCAATACCTTCTTTCATAATAATTTGTGAAATTTTTATGAAGATAGATATTGCCATTTGCCTCATATACAAAAACCAGGAATTGACATTTTATGCATTTTGTTTCATACTAGAAAAGTAGGTATATCGTAATTATTCAGTACCTTCAAAGATACGCAGGAATACAGGAATGCTCCCGCATTCCAGGATACAAAAAGGAGACTTTATTATGGAAAAAATTGCTAGTTTTACTGTAAACCACCTTACTTTAAAACCAGGTGTTTACGTATCCAGAAAAGACCATGTAGGATCTGAAGTGGTTACTACTTTTGATCTTCGTATGACTACACCGAATCTGGAACCTGTTATGAATACTGCTGAGATTCACGCCATTGAACATCTCGGTGCCACATTCATGCGTAACCATCCTGTATACAAAGACAAAACTGTTTACTTTGGACCAATGGGATGTCGTACCGGATTCTATCTGATCCTGGCAGGTGATTATGAATCTAAGGATATCGTAGATCTGATGGTAGAAATGTTCCGGTTCATCCGCGACTACGAAGGTGACATTCCTGGAGCATCTGCAAGAGACTGTGGCAATTACCTTGACCTGAATCTTCCAATAGCTCAGTACTGTGCCAAACGTTACCTTCAGGTTCTGGAGAACATCACAGAAGATCGTCTGGTTTACCACGAATAAAATGCCAGATTCTGATTCCGAATTTATCCACAATAGTAAATCCCGTACTCACATTTTGTGAAATACGGGATTTTTTCTTATTTTTCTCCAATTCGAATCAGGACTTTGATATTTTCCGGTCCGTGCTGGATCAGATATTCAAATCCATCGTCCACCAGTGTATCCAGTGTCACTTCTCTGGTAATCAGTTCATCGACATTGATCTTGCCCTCTTTCATATACTCCAGTGCTGTGGCAATCTCATTCACATGTGCCTGGCTTGTATATAATACACATTCAGCTTCCTGCAGAGTATTCATATCAATCACAGGCTTCTTTCCAAATACGCCCATAATCATCAGCTTTGCTCCAGGCTTACTGATGCGGATTGCCTGATCCAGTGTCTGTTCTGCTCCGATGCATTCGTATACCACATCGGCAAGTCTGCCATCACTCCACTGCTGTACGAAGCTTTCCAGATCTGTTTTGGATGCATCCACGTAGGTACCGCCGTATTTTTCGATCAGCTCTTTTCGGTAGTCTCCGATACCGGATACCAGAATACGTCCTGCCCCTGCATACTTGGCACCAAAAAAGGCTGACAACCCGATGATGCCAGGTCCGATCACTACCACATCTTTTCCTTTGATATCTCCCAGTAGATTAGTTGCATGTATACCACATGCCAGCGGTTCTGCAACAGCCGCATGACGCTGGCTGACACCTTCCGGAATAGCAAACAGTTTTGCAGCTTCTACTACCACATAATCTGCAAATGCGCCATCATCCCCCACACCTAAAAAGCCAAGCTTCTGGCAGATATTATATCTTCCACTTCTGCAGGCTTCACAGACACCACAGGTCAGACTGCCGTTTGCCGTTACTTTGTCTCCTACATTCCATCCTTCCACGCCTTCTCCCAGTTCTACAATTTCACCTGAGAACTCATGTCCAATGGTCAGCGGTGCCGTGCGCCCGGTGAGTCGGTGTGGTTTCTTTACCGGTATAAAGTTCGGGCCTTCGTATTCATGTCGGTCTGTCCCGCAGATTCCCGCCCAATCTACTTTAATCTTCACCTGTCCAGGTTTCGGTGACGGTTCTTTTACTTCTTCAATTCTGATATCTTTATATCCATGCCATACTGCTGCTTTCATCATCGTTATCCTTTCTGTCCTACTGTCCCAGATATGCTTCCATCAGGGTACTGTCTGCCAGTAATTCCTTACCGGTTCCTTCTGTTACAATATTTCCTACGTTCATCAAATAGGCTCTGTCACAAAGCTTTAGCGCCTTTCTTGCATTCTGTTCAATCAGAAGAATGGTCGTTCCTTCCTCGTTGACTTCTTTCAAAATGTCCATGATCTGATTTACAATAATCGGTGCCAGTCCCAGTCCCGGCTCATCCAGCATCAGAAGCCTTGGTTTTGCCATCAGTCCGCGGGCAATTGCCAGCATTTGCTGTTCTCCTCCTGAAAGCAGTCCTCCATACTGGTTCTCACGTTCTTTCAGACGTGGAAACATGGCGTAGACCCGCTCAAAATCCTTGCGAATTCCATCTTTATCATTTCTCAGACAGCATCCTACCTTCAGATTATCTTTTACAGACAATTTATAGAAAATCTGTCTTCCTTCCGGTACGATCACCATACCGTTTTCCACTACCTGGTACGGCTTGGACGGCAATGGTTTTCCATCAAAGGTAATGGAACCATTCAGGAACTTTTTCTCGCCGGAAAGACACTTCAGCAAAGTGGATTTTCCGGCTCCGTTTGCGCCAAGAACTGCTACAATCTCCCCTTCCTCTACTTCCAGGGAAATATCATGCAAGGCATGAATTCCGCCGTATGCGGCAGACAGATGTTCTACTCTCAATAATTCCTGTGCCATTATTCGTCTCCTCCCAGATATGCAGCGATAACTTCCGGATTCTTCTTAATCTCCTCTACAGTTCCTGCTGACAGTGTTTTACCAAAATTCAACACGGTACATGCATCGCACAGGCTGGTAACTACATCCATGTGATGCTCTATCATGAGAATCGTAATCTGAAATCTTTCTTTTAATTCCCGGATAAATTCTACCAGCTCCAGTGACTCATCTGCATTCATTCCGGCTGCCGGCTCATCCAGAAGCAGAAGCTTCGGATTCGTTGCCATGGCTCTGGCAATCTCCAGCTTTCTCTGATGACCATAAGGAAGGCTGCTTGCCCTCTCTTCTCCCTTGTCTGCCAGTCCTACAATCTTCAGGAATTCCATGGCACGCTCTTCCGTCTCTTTGGTCACACGACGATAACGAGGAGTGCGAAGCAATGCATCTCCCAGATGGTATCCTGCATTCATGTTGCAGGATATCTCTACGTTACTCTTTACGGACAGATTCCCGAACAGACGGATATTCTGAAAAGTTCTGGCAATTCCCAGTCTTGCCGCCTGATGCGGCTCTACTTTGGTAATGTCCTTACCCTGAAACAGTATTTTTCCGGCATCCACATGGTAGATACCTGTTATCGTATTAAAAATCGTGGTTTTTCCAGCTCCGTTTGGTCCGATCAGTCCGTACACCATCCCCGGCTCCACTTTCAGACTGAATTCATCGATTGCGCGTACTCCGCCGAACCGTTTTTCCACACCACGCATTTCAAGTATTGGTTCGCTCATTCTTTCTGCTCCTTTGCTGTTTTACTTTTTCCAGAGTTCGTAATTCTGGCAATCAGACGTTTCAGGCTGAACTCCCGGTATCCGTATAATCCGTCCGGACGTAAAAGTATCATGAGTACTACTGCGATTCCGTAAAACAGCATACGGTATTCTGACATACTTCGGAAGATCTCCGGCAGGATCTGTACAATGATCGTTCCCAGCACACTTCCGGTCAGACTTCCAAGTCCTCCAAGGACCGTGGTAATTACCAGTTCACTGCTCTTGCCCAGATTGAACAGGGTTGGTGTAATGAAACGGAGGTAATGCGCATACAGTCCGCCAGCCCATCCTGCATAGATGGCACTGAATACAAAAGACATTTTCTTATAACGAACCACGTTTATACCGTTTGCTGCCGCTGCCAGTTCATTTTCACGAATGGCCGATAAGGCCTGTCCGTATCTGGAATGGATGAAATTCCAGGCAATGATGAATGCCAGTACTGTGCAGGTTACTGCTACAACACCTGTGGTTTTGTAAGGAATATTAGAGTAGCCGTTGGCTCCTCCGGTAATATTTTTCGTATAGTTAAATAAGACTCTGACACACTCTCCAAATCCCAGACAGCTGATCAGGAAATAATCGCCTCTTAAACGGATGGTCAGACTTCCCAGTACATAAGATACTGCTCCCGCTGCCGCTGCCCCGATCAGAATGGATACCACAAACGGCATATGGTATTCTACACTGCAGATCGCAGCTGCATAAGCACCGATGGACATGAATCCGGCATTTCCAAAGGAAAACAGCCGGGTAAATCCAGTCAGTACGGACATTCCCAGAACCGCAATCATATTCACACAGCAAATTATTAAAACACCTTCCTGAAATGAATTTAACATGTTCTTCTCCTCCTATGCTTTTTCCTGTACGTCTACGCCGAATAATCCACTTGGACGAACCAGCAGAATCAGAATCAGCAGACAGAATGAAATCAGGTCACGAAGACCGGAACTGATATATCCGGATACGACAGTCTCGATCAGTCCCAGAAGTACGGCACCTGCAATGGCTCCGGGAACGCTTCCCAGACCTCCGATGACAGATGCGATAAATGCCTTCAGTCCCACATTTCCCATAGTCGGATAAATATTATATTTCATACCATACATAATACCTGCAAGACCTGCCAGTGCTCCCGCCAGCATGAATACCACTGCAATGACACGGTCGATCTTTACTCCCAAAAGCCCGGCTGTCCGGCTGCTGCAGGCTACTGCTCTTACATGCAGGCCGAATTTACTCTTATTTATAATAAGAAGTAATATCACCAGCGCTATTGCAGAAAGTCCAAGACAGAGCATATCGGTCGTTCCAATATAGATCCCGTCAAAATTGATGGTTCCTACAGAAAAGATCTTCGGAAGCTGTTTGAACTTCGATCCCCAGATAACATTTGCCAAGTTCTGATAAGTAGTGGATAATCCCATTGCTGCAATCATCAGGAACATATTTGGTGAACCGTTGTTTCGGATCTTGCGGTAGGCAATCTTCTCATTGAGAAAACTGATCACTGCTGCACCGCCGATTCCAAGCACGCAGGACAGCCAGTACGGCATATTATTCACTGTGGTTGCCATAAAACATACATAGGCTCCCAGCATACAGACTTCTCCATGTGCCCAGTTGGAAAAATCCAGTAAACTGTAAACAAGCGCATATCCAGATGCAATCAATGCATACACACTTCCGATGGAAATTCCGGTAATGATCTGCTGAATCAATATCTTCATTTTTTCGTCTCCTCATCTGTTTCTTGTTTTATTAATAAAAAGCAGACCCAAGACCGGAAACGGATACTTTTACCTGTTACGGTTCTGGTATCCCACCCCCGGTCTCGCTGCTTTTCTTATTTTATTCTTTTTTATTTACTTTCCGGATCATAAATTCCCACATACTGTACTTCGTTGTCTTTGACTTCGAAGATTGCTGCATCTCTGCTTGGATTGTGGGTTGCCGGATCAACACTCATGTGTCCCAGAAGTCCGTCAAAGCTGTCGGTTGCCTCTAACTGATCGCGGATAGCCTTTGGATCATCACTTCCGGCTGCTTCGATTGCCTGTTTAATCCACTGTACGCCATCATTTCCATAGAGGCATTCGCTTTCCAGTGCTACGTTGTATTCTTTCTGATAAACTTCTCCATACGCTGCTGCATCCGGAAGATTGAAACCAGGTCTGGATACGTAATAACATCCTTCCAGTGCACCATTGGACAGATCAATCAGTTCTGTAGTATCCCAGCCGTCTGCTCCGAAGAATACACTTGTGATACCCAGCTCTCTTGCCTGCTGTGCAATCAGGCAGACATTTTCATAATTCCATGGGATAAAAACTACATCTGGCTGTGCCGCTGCGATCTTGGTAAGCTGTGCACGGAAATCATTGTCTCCGTTCTGTGCTTCTTCAGAAGCTACCAGTTCACCACCCAGATCGGTAAAGGTCTGAACCATATAATCACCAACACTGGTACTGTAGCTGTCTGTGATATCTTCAATGACTGCACAGGTCTTCAGTCCCAGTTCATTGTATGCATAAGTTCCTGCCAGATACCCCATATAAGAGTCGATAAAGCATAATCGGAAAGAGTACGGATGCAGATTACCGTCTGAATCCACCGTTACCTGATCATTGGATGCTGCTGTAGCAATTACCGGGACCTCCAGTTCGTCTGCAACGGCTGCAATGGCAATGTTGCAGCTGGAGAAGTTGGTTCCTACTACTGCGCATACGCCTTCTTCTTCCACCAGCTTTTTGTAAGCTGTAACAGAATCATCCGGAGCTCCTTTTCCATCCAGGCCAATGATCTGAACTTCTCTGCCAAGGATGCCGCCTTCTTCATTGATCTGTTTTGCAGTCAGTTCCATTCCGTTTAATCCTGCCTGTCCCCAGAGAGCGGTGTCTCCAGAAAGGGCTCCTACATATCCGATCTTAATCGGATTCTCTGTATCCAGATCCTGAGCAAATGCTCCGCAGCCTAAGGCAAGTGTCAATGCGGCTGCTGCTGTAACGGTAAGTACTCTTTTTTTCATAATTTTTCTCCTCTTGTCATTCTTTTTTCTTGTCATCCTTTTCCATGTTTTCATGAATTGTTCCGTGCTATGCACTCCCACAATCCATCCCGAATTTATTTTACTGCTTCGAAAGCTGCATCCAGTGCTGCAATCAGGTCTTCCACTTTTTCAATACCGATGGAAAGACGGATGGTGTTTGGTTTGATACCCTGATCTAACAGTTCTTCTTCGGTACACTGACTGTGTGTGGTAGTTGCCGGATGGATTACCAGAGATTTTACATCGGCTACATTTGCCAGCAGTGAGAAGATGGACAGATGATCGATAAAGTTCTGTGCTGTCTTTTCATCACCTTTGATCTCAAATGTGAAGATAGATCCACCACCGTTTGGAAGGTATTTTTTGTAAAGTTCGTGGCTTGGTTCGCTTGGCAGTGATGGATGATGTACTGCTTCTACCTGTGGATGATTGTTCAGGTATTCTACGATCTTCAGTGCATTGCTTACATGTCTCTCTACTCTCAGTGACAGTGTTTCCAGTCCCTGCAGGAAAATAAATGCATGGAATGGGGAAAGTGTTGCTCCTGTATCACGAAGAAGTACTGCACGGATGTATGTTACAAATGCTGCAGGTCCTGCTGCTTCGCTGAAGGATACTCCGTGGTAGCTTGGGTTTGGATCTGAGATCCATGGATATTTTCCGGATGCCTTCCAGTCAAAGTTTCCTCCGTCGATGATCACACCACCGATGGCTGTTCCGTGACCGCCGATGAACTTGGTTGCAGAATGTACCACGATATCTGCGCCATATTCCAGTGGGCGGATCAGGAACGGTGTTGCAAATGTAGAGTCCACTACCAGTGGAATGTTATGTGCATGTGCTACTTTTGCAACTGCTTCGATATCAATCAGATTAGAATTCGGATTGCCCAGTGTCTCAATGAAGATTGCTTTTGTATTTTCCTGAATAGCGGCTTCAAAGGATCCTTCCATTTCCGGATCAACGAATGTAGTTGTGATACCAGATGTCAGTGGAAGTGTATGTGCCAGAAGATTGGACGTTCCTCCGTAGATTGTCTTTGCTGCTACGATATGTTCTCCTGATTTTGCCAGTGCCTGGAATGTATAAGAGATAGCTGCTGCTCCGGATGCTACTGCCAGTGCTGCGCTTCCGCCTTCCAGAGCTGCGATACGTTCTTCAAATACGCTCTCTGTCGGGTTGGTCAGTCTTCCATAGATATTACCTGCATCTCTGAGACCAAATCTGTCTGCTGCATGCTGTGAATTATGGAATACATAAGAAGTTGTTGCATAGATTGGAACGGCTCTTGCATCGGTTACCGGATCAGCCTGTTCCTGTCCGATGTGTAGCTGTTTTGTTTCAAATCCCCAGTTTTTAGAATCGTTAATGTTTGACATGATTGTTTTCCTCCGTGTTCTCTATGTTATATTTCGATGTGTTTTTCGTTTTTTGATGTAATCATATTAACACAGTAGGTTAATGCTGTCTAATATATGGAAAAAATACCCTGTTATAGTTTGAATCTATAACAGGGTATTTTTTATCAATAAGGAATTCTAGAAGTTGTGTGTAAAAATGATATTCTAACAAAGAAAAAGCCTGGACAAACTGTCCAAGCTATGTAGTAGCGGAAGGGAGATTTGAACTCTCGACACCACGGGTATGAACCGTGTGCTCTAGCCAACTGAGCTATTCCGCCATATTCTGCTTTTGTGATCGATTCCGAAAAATAAGTGGGGCCTACAGGGCTCGAACCTGTGACCCTCTGCTTGTAAGGCAGATGCTCTCCCAGCTGAGCTAAGACCCCACGATGCTCGGTTCTCTCGAACACTTCATTATTATACAATGACTTACGCTATTCGTCAAGCATTTTTTTATTTTTTTCAAAAAATGTGGCACCCAAAAAAACAGGTGCCATATTTTGTTTCTTTTTACAGTAGATGTGCACGGATCTCTTCTCCGCTCATTGCGGACAGATATGCCGGTGCGATATCAAATACGGTCTTACATCCTGATACGCCTTCATCTGCCAGTCTCTTGGCTGCTCTTGCATAAGCTACCAGAATGCTGGATGTGAACTCCGGATTGGAATCCAGTTTCAGTCTGTACTCAATGATATGTTTGTTAGTTCCGTCTCCTGTTGCACCACTGCGAATAACAAATCCACCATGTGGAATTCCTTTATGGTTCTTGTCCAGTTCTTCCTGTGAAATGAAATGAACCGTTGTATCATAATCTGCGAAGTAATTCGGCATAGTTACAATGTCGTGTTCGATCCGCTTCAGATCTGCACCTTCTTTCGCTACTACATAGCATTCTCTGGTGTGTTTCTGTCTGGTGGTCAGTTCCGGATTCTCACCGTTACGAACTGCTTCTACTGCTGCTTCTACCGGAACAGTATACTGTCTTGCATCCTGTACACCTTCTACACGTCTGATAGCATCAGAATGTCCCTGGCTGACTCCGCGTCCCCAGAAGGTATAGTCCTTTCCTTCCGGAAGAATCACATTACCATAGAGACGATTCAGAGAAAACATTCCCGGATCCCAGCCCACAGAGATGATTCCTACATGTCCGCTTTCTTTTGCAGCTGCATCTACATTGGCAAAATGCTCCGGAATTCTTGCATGAGTATCAAAACTGTCTACTACGTTAAACATCTTTGCAATCTCCGGTGTCTGCTTTGGCAGGTCTGTAGCACTTCCGCCGCATACGATGCAGACATCAATGTCATCTTTATGTGCTGCCAGTTCACTGACCGGATATACTTTTCCACCTTCTGTGGTGATCTTCACTGTTGCAGGATCACGTCTGGTGAATACACCAGCCATCTCGCAGTCCGGGTTCTGCTTAATTGCAGCTTCCACACCACGTCCGATATTTCCATATCCAATAATACCAATTCTTACTTTGCTCATATCCTTAAATCTCCTTTTATTTAAAGTCAAAAAGTGTCCAGTTTTTCGACTCTTGGTTATCATTACGGACTATATCATATCACAATCATATACACCATGCAAATTAAGAAAATGTGTGATACTTATGCATTTTATTAATTTAAAACCTGCTTTTCTAATATACCCTGTCTTTGATCAGTGTTTCCAGATCCATTGTCGTATCAAAATAAGTTTCATCCACATATTGGATCTTTTCTACCTCTTCACCATTTTCCAGTTTCCGGATGGTCTCTGCCAGTAACGGACCCTGAAGCGGATTGCACTCAAAATCCACGTTAATCTCTCCTTTTTGCATTGCTTCCAGAGCAGATCTCACTGCATCAAAAGATACCATTACAATATCTCCGTCCGGTCCGCAGGATCTTCCCGCTGCCTGTATGGCATCCACAGCTCCAAAAGTCATGTTGTCATTCTCGCTGATTACTACATCGATATCGTCATACTTTTCCAACAATGTTTCCATAGATTCTCGACCCTTTGCCTGTGTAAAATCCCCGCCAAGCTGTTCCAGTATCTTCCAGTTCTCATGATCCGCTGCAACTTCTGCAAATCCCTTAGTTCGTCCGATCTGTGCAGATGCGCCTTCTGTTCCAAGAAGCATGACAATATTGATATTTTCCTCATCTCTTCCCTGTTCTTCCAGATAATCTGCAAGCCAATATCCTGCATTACGGCCTTCTGCTTCAGAATCCGTTAAGATGCTGGTGACATAGAGACTGTCATCCTCCAATTCCACATTACGATCAATCACAATAACCGGAATTCCGGCGTCTTTGGCATTCTGAAGGACATTATCCCATCCACTTACCACAATCGGATCCAGCACAATATAGTCCACTTCCTGCAAAATAAAATTGCGAACCGCCTTAATCTGATTTTCCTGCTTCTGCTGTGCATTATCAAAAATCATATAAAATCCATTTTCTGTTGTCAGTTCTTCTTTGATAGAGTTGGTCTGGGCAATTCTCCAGTCTGATTCCGCCCCCACCTGGGATACTCCTACCACGATCAGATTCTCATCAATTTCAGTTTCTGTCTGTGTCACAGAAGAGGTATAACTGGTTTCTCCCTGCCAGTTTCCAGAACTCTGACATCCACTGCAGACAAATGCCACGCCTGCCATCAGGATACCGAGCAGTACTCCTCTCTTCATTGCTTCCTCCTTGAAACACAAAAAGGAGCCTGGTATCAGGCCCCTTCTTGTATGTATCTTTATTTTTTACTTTCTTTGATCTTAGCGAAAATACTCTGCAGGATAATGAAGAAGCAAAGCAGAATCGCTGTTACGATATTTGCCCAGGAACTGATCAGTTTACCGTTCGCTTTTACCAGTGCGGAGATCGTACCATTAATCAATACTCCGAAGAGAGAGCCAAGGACATTTCCCACACCACCGGTCAGAAGTGTTCCACCGATAACTGCTGAAGAAATGGCATCCATTTCCAGACCGGTCGCCTGAGTAGTTGTTCCTGCCATCGTATTCAAACAGAAGCAGATACCACCGATGGAGGTCAGGAAGCTGGATAACATATAGGTTTTCAGTTTTGTCTTCTTTACATCCAGACCCATCAGGGTTGCTGACTGCTGATTTCCGCCGATCGCATAAATGCTGCGGCCGAATTTAGTATACTTCAGCATCAGATAAATTGCAACTACCACGATCAGTGCTACGATAACGGTAATTCGGATATACGGAAGTACCAGAACACCTTTTTTATTTATGGTTCCGCCAAACGGGAACTGGATCTTGAAGTTGGACAGTGCCGTAAAGATCTTATCTGACACAATACTTACCTGTTCCTTACAGATCACTGCGGTCATACCACGAGCAAAGAACAATCCCGCCATAGTAACGATGAATGGCTGAATATCCAAATACGCAATACAGAATCCCTGTACGAATCCAAATACAATGCCGATGGCCAGAATGAACAGCATCAGCACCGGGCTGCTCCAGTGCCAGCGTTCAATACCGACTGCCAGAATCATACAGTCCATGGCAATCAGTGAACCAACAGAGATATCAATACCACCAGTCAGCATAACACAAGTCATACCTGCGGTTACACAAATCAAACCGGCATTATTAATCAGAATGTTCATAAAGTTCTGTGCTTTTGTAAAACCTTTGCTCGCATAGACTCCACATCCTGCCAGATACATTACAAAAAACAGTACAATTGTAATCAGGAGCAGCAGATTGTTACTGCTGATTTTTGATTTTTTCATCTTATGCTGCCTCCTTTGCCTGTGCTCTTTTTGCTGTCAGTTTCTTCATGTAAGCCTTAAACGGCTCTGCCTGAATAACGACGATCAGGATAACTACGATAGCCTTGAATACCGGTGCCTGTGCAGAGGATACGCCCAGTGCATACAGCGTTGTAGTAATTGCCTGAATGGTATAAGCTCCGATAATGGAACCTGCCAGGTTAAACTTACCACCGCCAAGGCTGTTACCGCCGAGGGCTACGGAAAGGATGGCATCCATTTCCATGTTCAGACCAATGTTATTGGTATCTGCGGAGTAGATACGGGATGTTGCCACCATACCTGCCAGACCTGCGCAAAGACCACAGATAATGTAGGTCAAAAGAATAATCTTTGCAGAGTTAAATCCGGCAATTCTGGATGCTTTTTTGTTGATACCAACACTCTGAATATAAGTTCCGAGAGCGGTAAACTTCAGTACACATGCTGCAATAGCTATACAGATTGCTGCAACAATAATTGGTGTCGGGATAATTCCTGTGTATGCGCCAATTTTCTGGAAAGAAGGTACACGTACGTATACAATCTGGCTGTTGCAGAGCAACAGACCTATTGCACGCCCCGCCGACCACAGGATCAACGTGGCGACCATCGGCTGAATATTCAGGTAAGCAACCAGAAGACCATTAAACAGACCACAGATCGTAGTAACTGCAAGACCGCCAAGAATACCCACCAGAAGCGGGTGTGCATAACTGGAAACATTGACATTACCGTAACCTGCCAAAATCATACAGCAGACACCTGCATACAGACTCATGACAGATCCAACAGAAATATCGGTTCCGGCTGAGGAAGATACTACCAGTGTCATACCGATTGCCAGGATGGCAATCTCACTGCCTCGGTTCAGGACATCGATCAGACGTCCGTATAAAACGCCATTCTTAATGGTAATTACAAAGAACTGCAATGGCATATTACCACATGCGATATCGTAAATTACGTTAATGAACATGACTAAAATCATACTGAAGATCGGCAGGAACAGACGTTTCTGTGTCAGTTTTTTCAGACTACTCATTCTTCTCACCTCCTGCAATTGCTTTCATGACACTCATCTGGTTCATGTCACATTCATCAATTTCTCCAACTTTTGCACCGTCACGAAGAACTGCCATACGGTTACAGGTACGAAGCATTTCTTCGATCTCGGACGAAATGAAGATCAGGCTCTTACCTTCATCTGCCAGCTGTCGAACCAACTTCTGAATCTCTGTCTTCGTTCCGATATCAATACCACGGGTCGGCTCATCCAGAATCAGGAAATCCGGATTGGTTGCCAGCCAGCGGGCAAGAATAACCTTCTGCTGATTACCACCGGAGAGCTGTTTGATCAATGTCTCACGGCTTGCACATTTGATCTGAAGAAGATCTATGTATTTATCTGTGATCTCAATCTGTTTTGCCATTGGAATTCGTTTCATGATTCCGGCTTTTGCCTGAATGGCAAGAATAATATTCTCACGGATGGAAAGATCTCCGATGATACCTTCCGCCTTACGGTCATCTGGCAGAAGTCCCATACCAAGCTTCATAGCATCAATTGGCTGCTTGATCTTTACTTCTTTTCCTTTCACCTTCAGGGTACCGGTCTGAGCACGGTCAGCACCATAGATTGCACGAGCCAGTTCACTTCGTCCGGATCCCAGAAGACCGGTAAGACCGATAACCTCACCTTTGTGGATTTCCAGATCGAATGGCTTGATGGTTCCGGCATGGCTGATGCCTTTTGCTTCAATGACCATCGGCTCTTTTCTCTTATCTCCGGTATTTTCCGGCTTGATGGCTGCCAGATCATCGAAATCTTTACCCATCATTGCTGCTACCAGCTTCACTCTAGGTAAATCTGCGATCTCATATTCTCCAACCAGTGTACCGTTTCTCAGTACAGTAATACCATCACAGACTGCATATACCTGCTCCAGGAAGTGGGTTACAAAGATAATTGCCACTCCTTTTGCTTTCAGGTTACGCATCATAGTGAACAGCTTCTCTACTTCATTATCATCCAGGGAAGATGTCGGTTCATCCAGAATCAACACTTTACTGTCCATATCTACAGCACGGGCAATGGCAATCATCTGCTGCAATGCCAGTGAATATTCTTCAAGATTTCTTGTTACATCTACATCCAGGTCCAGCTCCTTCATCAAAGTTGCTGCCTTTTTGTTCATTTCTTTTCTGTTTACTGTTCCGATCTTAGTCAGAGGCTCACGTCCGATATAGAGATTTTCCGCTACGGAAAGGTTCGGACAGAGGTTTACCTCCTGATATACAGTGGAAATACCCTTGTTCTGGGCATCCATGGTATCTTTATTTATAATCTGCTTTCCATCGAGGAAGATCTCACCTTTCTGGAACTTATTTACACCGGTCAGACATTTGATCAGTGTGGATTTACCGGCACCATTTTCACCCATCAGTGCACGGATTTCACCTTTTTTCAGTGTGAAATCTACATCTTCCAGAGCTTTTACTCCAGGGAATTCCATGCAGATTCCTTTCATTTTCAATACTACGCCTGCTTCCAAAGTTTCTCCTCCCTTCGCTGTCTGTGTACAGCGCACACAGTGTTGCCGGGTTATTTTTACGCCTCATATATTTAAACAATAAGAGGGAGAAACACCCTTTCGGGAATTCCTCCCTCCTGCTTATTTGGCTAATTTACCTGATAAACAAGTGGATTAGTATGCACGACCTGCCAGGATTTCGTCTGTCATTGTTGTTGCATATTCGCTTTCGATACCAGGAGCTACGAATGCAGAGTCTTCTACCAGAGTAGTCTTGTCATAGTCTTCTCCAGCTTCCATCTTCTGGATTACACCAGCAACAACTTCTGCCTGAATTGGGTTACACTCAACATCACAGTTGATCTTTCCATCCAGTGTGTACTGAAGTCCATCATGTGTAGCATCGAAAGAAATCAGAGTAACATCACCGTCAACACCGTATGTGATACCTGCTGCATCCATTGCATCCATTGCGCCGTATGCTTCGTTATCGTTTTGGCAAACAACTACGTTGAACTGTCCTTCGTAAGATTTAATGAAGGATTCCATAACTTCCTGTCCACCATCCTGTGTGAAGTCACCAGACTGGGAATCAAGGATTGTCCATTCGTCATGTTCTGCTGCTACCTGGTTAAATCCGTCTGAACGTCCAAGTGCTGCAGATGCTCCAACAGAACCTTCGATTACAAGAATATTAGCTTCTTTTCCATCCAGGTTTTCTGCCAGCCAGTTACCAGCTGTGATACCTTCGTTTGTGGTATTGGTTCCTACCCATGCATCATACAGATCATCAGATGCTTCGATTTCACGGTCAGCGATGATGACAGGGATTCCTGCATCCTGTGCTTCCTGAAGTACGGTATCCCATCCTGCAGACTGGATTGGAGCGATTACAATGTAATCCAGTTCCTGGTTGATGAAGTTACGAACTGCTTCGATCTGAGCTGCGTTGTCGTTATCGCAGTCTACGAAAGAAAGCTCATATCCGTTTGCTTCTGAGAACACATCCTGATAATTCTGTGTGTTAGCGGTACGCCAGTCAGATTCATGTCCTACCTGAGCATATCCAACTTTGATCAGCTCATCTGATGCGGATGCTCCAATTGCCATAGAAGCTGCTACTGCGCTACAAGCTACAACACCGATAATTTTTTTGTTCATTTTTACCATCCTCCTGATTTTTCACGAACTATTTAGTCCTTATTGACTATATCTGTATTCTATCTCTTTTTTCTTTTGTTGAATACGGATAGAATTTTGAAAACGGTTCGATTTTTTTACTACATTTTTCAGTCAAGTGAAAAAAAGTTTATTTTTTTTAGAAAATGGTTATTTTTTTATTGCCGGAATCTCTACTCTGGCTTCGGTGCCTTCTCCATAGGTACTGGAAATCCAGATTCCATACTGTGGTCCATAATTCAGTTTGATTCGCTGCACTACATTATAAAGTCCGAATCCCGACGGATCTGTATTCTTTTCATTCAGATGATCACTATTCATCTCTTCCTGTACCTCTGCCAGCTTCTCCGGTGTCATGCCCAGGCCATTATCTGTCACCAGGAAAACCAGATAACCGGAATCTATATGACCGGACACTCGAATATGTCCCATGCCACGCTTATTTTTAATGCCGTGATACAGTGCATTCTCCACCAGTGGCTGCAGCGTCAGCTTCAGCATCTGGTATTCATGCATCTCTTTTGGTATGTCAATCTCATATTCCAGAATATCCTGATAGCGGAATTGTTGAATCTGAAGGTAGCTTCGGATATGGGATTCTTCTTCCTCTACCGTGATGTAGTCTCTGCCTTTGCTTAATGTAGTGCGGAAAAAATCTGACAACGCCGTTACCATCATAATTACCTGCTCTTTTTCCCCCGCCTCCGCCAGCCAGATGATGGCATCCAACGTATTATAGAGAAAATGCGGATTGATCTGCGCCTGAAGAAGCTTCTGCTCTGTGGTACGCAGGTTTAACTGCTCCACCTGAATATCTTCTACCAGATTACCGATCCTCTCCACCATCTGGTTAAAACCATCTGCCAGTTCTTCCAGTTCTTCGTCCCCATCTTCCAGACTTGCACGGACAGAAAAATCACCGTGTCCGGCTTTTCTGGTCACCATACGAAGCTGGTCGATTCCTTTTGTCAGATTGTGGCTGATCTTGCGGCTAAGCAGCAAGGTACTTACCAGAATAATCAAAATACAGGCAATAGTAATCTCTATTGCTGTAGTTACATCTCTCCGGATTCCTTCTCTCAGTGCCTCCAGATCACTTGCTTCATGATAGATATATTCCTGGATCTGATCCTGAATCAGTTCTGTCTGTACCCGAATATCCAGATCCAGACGTTCCAGATTCCGGTCATAGTTACCGGTGACCGTAGCATCCTGCTTAATCTCTGCCACACTGGTCTCCAGCGACTGAAGTGATTTCAGAATGCGCTGAAGATTATTCTTGGCATAAGAAGCACCGGCGTTGTCATACAGCCTTTTAAAATCTTCCTGTGCCTGAGTGATCAGCAACTGTGGCGCAGCCGTATCCACCAGTTCATCAGCACGTTCCGAATTCACTACAATAATGTACATGGTATAATCCACCTGTTCCTTCAAGTCCAGGTTATATTCGTTAGCTGTGGTAATATTCTGAACTGTCTCATCATACCGTTCTGAAAAACGGTATAACATGATGATCAAATAGAGTGCGATTACCAGAAGCGGAATCAGGCAGACCGCAACCATGACATTCAGGCGGCTGCTCAGTGAAGTTTTCTTTTTTTTCATTAGAATCTCCTGTTACTTGCGGTTCCGGTACTCCTTTGGACTGCATCCTACCACTTTTTTAAAAATATAACTAAAATAATGGGAATCCTTGTAGCCCACTTCGTATCCTATCTCTGCCGTTCTCATATTGGAACACATGAGAAGTTCTCTGGCTTTCTCCAGACGCACATACGTCAAATATTCCACAAAAGTCTGTCCCATCTCGTTGCTGAAAATAGTGCTGAAATAGCTTGGGCTGATATTCACCTGTGCCGCCACCATGTTCAGAGACATATCATCATGCTTATAATTTTCATCAATAAATGCTTTCGCGTCTTCTAATAATTTACTGTATTTTTTCTTAGAATGCCCATCACGCAGCATCATAGTTTCCGAAAACAGAATGCCGATCTGATGCCGCAGAGACTGGGCATTTCCTGCTTTCTCCACGATCTGGTTAATATCTCTGCATTCTTCCGGCAATTCTTCTGTGCCAATTTCCAGATTTTCCAGAAAATCAGTAGCGCAGAAAAACAGATCCATTACCACATACTGCCGATAGAGAAGTGACTTGCAGTTCTGCTCTCCGATATTCTGAAACAGTTCGTCCAGAAAACTGTCCACCTCTTCCACCGTTCCGTTTTTGAAGAACTTTTCCACCAGTTCATGCTCTCTCTTTTTTGACAGCATTTTACTGACGTCGATCTTTCCGTCTTCTTCGTTCTGCACAGGAACCATCTCCGCACTGTCTGCAATCTGATTGGCATCCAGGAAAAAACGGCTGGAAAACGCTCTTGCAGCTTCTTTATAAGAATTCTGGATATCTCCAATCCGCTGCACAATGCTTCCCAGTCCTCCGAAGTACTCTACTTTCGGATACGCCGCCACCAGGTTCAAAAGTTCCTTTTTCGTCTCAGCGAATGTCTCCAGTACTTCTGTCTCAGACTCTCCCTTGATCAGAAATGCCCATCCTTCCGGGCTTCGGTCAAAGCTCAACACCTTTTCCCATGTTGATGACAGACTGTTTACTTTTTCCGATGCACGGTTCAGTTCATCAGAACATCCGGTTGCATCACCCTCCTGCATCAGTTTAAACAGAAATACCAGATATGCTGATGCGGTAAAATCCATTCCCAGACGCTGTCCTTTTTCCAGCAGTTCGATGGTGGACAGACGGTTGGATGCCAGAGCACCCCACAGCTTATGCTTTTCCTGAAGGATATTCTCCTCCATCTCTTTTTCATAGCGTTCCATCAGCCGGACATTGTCCTGTTCTTTTTCAATCATATCTCCGACTTTTTTCACAGCTTCCAGAAGCTTTGCCGAACTGATCGGCTTCAGCAGATAGTCTGTGACACCTATGCTGATGGCAGTCTTTGCATAGTCGAATTCATTATATCCACTTAAAATAATGATCTTGATCTGTGGCAGTTCTTTCTTTACCAGTCTGCTGAGTTCAAGACCATCCATAAACGGCATACGGATATCCGTAATCAGGATATCCGGTTTTTCTCTCTTTATAAGAGGATAGGCCAGCTCCCCGTCGCTGGCCTCCCCTACAAATTCAAACCCTTCCTGCTCCCACGGAATATTGTTCTTGATTCCGTTTCGCATAACTACTTCGTCTTCTACTAAAAACACTTTTAACATGTACTGTTACTTACCTCTGTCCATAATATGCGTTTGCACCATGTTTACGATAGTAATGCTTATCCTGAAGTTCCTGCGGTGCCGGCTGGATTCTCGGATTGATCTGTTCTGCACGTGCAGCCATCTTGGCTACTTCTTCCAGAACCACAGCATTATGTACAGCTTCATGTCCGTCTTTGCCCCAGGTAAATGGTCCGTGATTCTTGCACAGAACTGCCGGAACTGCTTCATAATCGCGGTCTTTGAAGACATCCACAATCAGAAGCCCTGTATTTTTCTCATATTCATCAAATTCATGTCCGGTCAGGCACCTTGCACATGGAATCTCGCCATACATATAGTCTGCATGTGTAGTTCCATAGCATGGAATGGATCTTCCTGCCTGTGCCCAACTGGTTGCCCACGGTGAATGAGTATGTACTACACCGCCGATCTTCGGAAATGCCTTGTACAGTTCCAGATGTGTAGCTGTATCAGAAGAAGGGTTGTATCTTCCTTCTACTTTATTACCATTCAGGTCCATCAGCACCATGTCGTCCGGTGTCAGTTTATCATAATCCACACCGCTTGGCTTGATGGCGAAAATGCCGCTTTCACGGTCAATCTCACTGACATTTCCCCATGTGAATGTAACCAGTCCATGTTTTGGCAGAAGCATATTCGCTTCATATACACGTTTTTTTAATTCTTCTAACATTGTTTTCTCTCCTTAGCTGTTCACCTTTAATGTCTCTACTGCAGCTTTTTCTGCTGCCAGTACCGGTACGTAGGATGCCATGAAGTCTTCGAATCCCTTCACATCTGCTGCATCCGGAGCCATTGTGGTTCCTTCCTGTCCTGCAAATACTTCTTTGCTTAAGTATTCATCCAGAGTCTGTCTTTCTGCTTTATTCTTCATATAAGATGCCAGAAGTGCAATGCCCCATGCGCCGCCTTCTCCGGCTGTCTCCATAACCGTAACCGGTGTATTCATAGCTGCTGCCATGATGCTCTGTCCAACGCCTTTGGTCTTGAACAATCCGCCATGTCCCATGAGGCGATCCAGTTCTACATTTTCCTGCTGTGTCAGGATATCCATACCCATCTTCAGTGTAGCAACGGAAGAATACAGGTGAGATCTCATAAAATTCGCCAGATTGAAATGTGCGTTCGGAGTACGAACGAATAACGGGCGTCCTTCTTCCAGACCGGAAATTGGTTCTCCTGAGAAATAGTTGTAAGATACCAGTCCACCGCAGTCCTTATCACCTTCCAGTGCCTTGTTGTACAGAGTACCGTACAGATTGTTCATATCTGCTTCCATACCCATGGTCTCCATGAATTCACGGAACAGTCCAACCCATGCATTCAGGTCAGAAGTACAGGTATTGCAGTGTACCATAGCTACCAGGCTTCCGTCCGGTGTAGTAACCATATCCAGTTCCGGATATGCCTTGGAAAGATCCTTTTCCAGAACTGCCATCAGGAAAATAGAAGTACCAGCAGATACGTTACCGGTGCGCTGTTTTACACTATTGGTTGCTGCCATACCGGTTCCCGCATCACCTTCTGCCGGGCATACCGGAATGCCACTTTTCAGCTTGCCGGATACATCCAGTTTCTTTGCTCCTTCTTCTGTCAGCACACCCGCTTCTTCACCTGCAACCAGCACCTTCGGAAGAATATCTCTTAATTTCCATGGGAAGTTCTTGTCTGCTACCAGCGCATCAAACTTCTGTACCATGGTTTCATCGTAATCTTTTTTGCTGCAGTCAATCGGGAACATACCGGATGCGTCACCGATACCCAGATTTTTTTCTCCGGTCAGCTGCCAGTGAATATAGCCTGCCAGTGTGGTAAAGAATGTGATATCTTTCACATGTTCTTCTCCATTTAAAATTGCCTGATAAAGATGTGCGATACTCCATCTCTGAGGAATGTTGTAATTAAATTCTTTGAACAGCTTCTCAGAAGCCTCTGCTGTGATGGTGTTTCTCCAGGTCCTGAATGGTACCAGAAGCTGGTCTTCTTTGCCAAATGCCATATAGCCATGCATCATAGCGGAAAATCCGATGGCACCGATGTTCTCCAGTTCTACGTCATACTGCTTCTTCACATCTGCTGCCATATCTGTGTAGGCATCCTGCAGTCCGCCCCATATATCTTCCAGTGTATAAGTCCAGATACCATTATCCAGACGGTTCTCCCATTCATGGCTTCCGGATGCTATTGGTGCATTGGTGGAATCTACCAGGACCGCTTTGATTCTGGTGGAACCAAATTCGATACCAAGTGCTGTTTTTGCATTTAAAATGTCTTCTCTAATACCCATTTTCCCATTCTCCTTTTTAACCCATATTACCGAGGACAGAATTTAACTCTGTCCCCGGTATAAAATAATTTTATCATATTTTCTTTATCTTATCTATAGAAGATACTTCCAAGCTGAAGATCCTTCTTGAAATCTCTGATCCTGGTATCTTTGTCAATATAAACAGCTTCGATACCCATTGCTGCTGCCCAGTCACCCATCTGCTCTGCAGTCAGGTCGTAAGAGAATGCAGTATGATGAGCACCGCCAGCCAGAATCCATGCTTCCGCACCTGTTGCCAGGCTTGGCTGTGGAGTCCAGAATGCGGTTGCTACTGGAAGCTTCGGCATTGGTTTTTCTACCTTCTTGCAGTCTACATCATTGATGATCAGACGGAAACGGTTGCCCAGGTCTACCAGAGAGGTTGCGATAGCAGGACCTGTCTTGGATGTATAAACCAGACGTGCCGGGTCTTCTCTGTCACCCATGGAAAGCGGGCAAACCTTGATACCGATCGGACCATCTGCGATGGTCGGGCAAACTTCCAGCATGTGTGCTTCCAGAATACCTTCTTTTCCAGGAACCAGATTGTATGTATAGTCTTCCATGAAGGATGTTCCCTTTGGATTCTTCACGCCTGCTGTCATAATCTTCATCAGGCGAACCATAGCAGCTGTCTTCCAGTCACCTTCTGCGCCGAATCCATAGCCTTTTTCCATCAGTCTCTGCATAGCCAGACCTGGAAGCTGCTTCAATGCGCCAAGATCACCGAAATGTGTAACCACTGCCTGATAATTCTTCTCTTCCAGGAACTTTTCAAAACCGATCTCAATACCGGCCTGAACAGCTACATGCTTCTTAAATTCCTGAGGATCTCTTCCTTCCAGAATGATGTCATATTTGCTGTAGTATTCCTCTACCAGAGTGTCAATCTCATTTTGTGGAACTGCTGCCACATATTCTGCCACTTCATTTATCGGATAAGCATCTACTTCCCAGCCAAACTTGATCTGTGCTTCTACCTTGTCACCTTCGGTAACAGCTACGTTTCTCATATTATCTGCCACACGGCATACACGGATATGGCTGCTCTCCATGATACCAACTGCAGTTGCCATCCAGCTTGCAATTCTTTCCTGCACTTCTTTATCTGCCCAGTAACCAACGACTACTTTTCTCTCGATACCCATTCTGGAAACAATATGACCATATTCTCTGTCACCGTGTGCAGACTGGTTCTCATTCATGAAATCCATATCAATGGTATCGTATGGAATCTCACGGTTAAACTGTGTATGAAGGTGCATCAGTGGTTTGCGGTATTCCTGTAATCCGAGAATCCATGATTTTGCAGGGGAGAAGGTATGCATCCAGGTGATCACACCTGCACATTCTTCATCTGCATTTGCTTCATTAAAAGTCTTACGAATCAGTTCGTTGGTAATCAAAGTCGGTTTCCATACTACTTCATATGGAAGTACTCCGGACTTATTCAGTTCTTCCACGATCTTCTGTGAATGCTCTGCTACATGTGCAAGACATTCATCTCCGTACAGGTCCTGTGATCCTGTACAAAACCAGAATTTATAATTTTTCATTGTTTTCATTGATGCAAACCTCCATTTATTTTATAATAAATCTACATAAAAAGATATTATAAATATATCGTGAATGGCAATTTCCTACAAGGGAAGAATTTGCGAATTTGGTTGGATATTTTTGTGACACGAATTACATAAAAAGAAAGTTTGGTACTATCATGAAACTGAGTATGTGGATGATTGCTAATCGGCTGACCTCCTTTGATCTGGAACTTCATATAAAAAATGACGCAAAACAGGTATTGAAAAGTGCCCGTCAGGTATATGCCAATGACTGCGCAGTTGTCACAGCCAGAGGCTCTAACGTGATCTGCTATGATGCCTCTGATGTAGCAAACCAGATTATCATTAAAAATATGTCTGTTACACAGGGTATGGAACTGGTACAGAGTGTTTTTGACTTTTATCAGGACTGGATTGATGAAATCAAGCAGCAATTAAAAGACTTCAATTACCAGAAGGTGATTGATCTGTCCTGGAATGTTTTTCATAATCCTATTCTGCTTTTTAACGGTAATCATCGGATTCTTGCTATGAGCAGGTACTATACCGACGAAGAAATGGGGATTGAATGGTCATATCTGAAAGAGTTTGGCTATCCTTCCATGGAACATTTCCAGGTTATGCGAAGCAACAATATGCTTCGTGACGTAGAATATGCCCAGCTTTTTGCCTTTACAAAAAATGACTCTTCCAACGCCATGTCCAGCCCAATCCGGTTCCGGGATAAAATCTGTGGACGTCTTATCGTTTTGGAAAAAGACAGAAAATTTAATCAGGGAGATGTGGAACTCCTGAATATTCTCGTAAATGAACTGCGTCTTCCTCTGGCTGAACAAAAATCAGAAGATAAGACTTTATCCGAGATTAATTTCGACTGTCTTGGTAATCTGCTGGATGGTACAGGCACAAATATTCAGAGTCTCACATTTTTGCTCTCTTATATGCAATGGAACATCAATGATTACTACAAAGTCTATAAAATCAAGATTCAGGAAAGTCAGGAAACTCTTACTGTAAAAGAACGATTCTTTCTGGAGACCTTGCGCCGCAACACTATGGGCTGTGCTGTTCTGAAAAAAGAAAAGGGCGGAGAATTATACATTATACACAATCTGCATCAGTCTCCTGGATCTGCAGTGAAAGAACGTCTGTTAAATCTTGCTAAGTATAATCGTTTCTTTCTTACAGAAAGTCTGGAATTTCAGGGAATATATCATCTGAATTTTCTGCGCGAGCAGGCTGATTATGCCATGGATCTGATCCATATTTATCACTATGATCCTGACATGCTTGCTGAACACCTGCCGTGTATTTCTTTCTATAACTGTGCAATTGAATATCTGATTACTTCCGGTAATCTCGGAAAAAGTATGTACGCCCTACATCCAGATATTCTTCGCCTGTGGAGAGAACGCTGCCGAGATAAAGATCACAAGCTGGATACTTACATCTGCTACCTTGAAAACGGACGTTCTTTAAAAAAAGCCGCAGAACATCTGCATCTTCACCGCAACACACTTGTATATCGTATCAACAAAATACAGGAGTCCCTTCATTACCATTCAGATGATCTTTACACCATGGATTATATCCGGCTTTCTATCCGGATTCTGTATATTCTGGAAAAGCGGGGATTTCCTCTGAATATTTAACATCTATCTGGTAGGAGTGCAGTCTTACTGGGCACCTTTTCTCCATCTTCCAGACAGGAAAAATACCGTTCCAATCAGAATCGGGGCAAAGCCTGCCACTGCATCTCCATACCAGAAGCCCACACTTCTCCAGTTCAGAACAAACCCCAAAAGTGCTGCCAGACCAATTCTTCCTATCACGCCGTCAATCAACGCCACCAGAAGGTTTAATCTGGAATTTCCTGAACCATTAATCAATGAAAATGCTCCCGATCTGGTTGCGCAGCCGAAGAAATTCAAAATCACCGGCATCACCACAAGAGATGCCTTTGCCAGTACATCTCTGTCACTGGTGAACATGGAACAGACTACATCCGGGAAGCAATACAGCATCACAGATACTACGATGGTTATCGCCAGTCCGATCGTCAGCACTACCTGTAAAATTCTTGGTACTCTGTCATATTTTTCTGCACCAATACTCTGTCCGGTCATTGAGCTTCCTGCCGTAGTAAATGAATTGGACACAATTCCCATCATCAGAGCCGATTTATTATAGATGCCTGCCAATGCCGAATAAACCACACCCTCTGCATTAATCCAGGCTGTCAGTACTATCTTAGATATATTAATTGCCGCAGACTGTATCGCCATTGGTATCCCAAGTACCAGTAAAGGTTTCAGTACTTCTCCTGATATCCGGAAACTTTCTCTCTTAAAATCAAAGCCAAATTCCTCTTTCCTCCTGTACAGATAAAATATAGAGATCACGAAACTGGCTCCCTGTCCAATTACAGTGGCAAGCGCTGCTCCTGCTACCCCCATATGGCAGAATGCAACGAAAAAAATATCCAGTACGGTATTTATGACCGCTGCAATTGCGATAAATACAAACGGTCTTCTGGAATCGCCCATTCCGCGCAGAATAGCCGATACAATATTATATCCATAAATAAAAATCAGTCCAAAAATACAGATAACCATGTAATCCATCGTATATGTATAAGATTCTGAAGGTGTATTCAGAATATTCAGAATCTGATATCTGAGTAAATAACAGCTTACTGACATGATAATCGAAATTGCAAATAAAAAAGTAAACATCGTACCTATCATCTTGCTGATTAAATGATGTTTCCTTGCACCTACATACTGAGAAATAATCACCTGACCTGCTGATGCAAATCCCATAGCCAAAAATGTCAGTAAATGCAGTACATCACCACCTATGGATACCGCTGACATTCCTGTACCTCCTATCACCTGTCCCACCACTACCATATCAACCAGATTGTATATTGCCTGCAGTGCATTGGCAACAAACAACGGCATTGCGAAAATCAGGATCTGCTTTGTCACGCTCCCACTGGTCAGATCACGAACCATAGAAACCTGTTCTTTGTTTTTTTCACCCATGTCTTTTCTCCTCTCTTCCTATATTCATATATCTGCTGTTAGTTTAACTTATTCTTCCCCTTCCATTTTTCGTACTCCGATACGAATTTTCATTCTTTTTTTCTTTGTTTTTTTGTACCAAAGGACAAGGTATTTTTCTTTTTTGATTTGTATAATTATGACAGTACTTAAGAATATTCTTAACATAAAAATTTACACAGGAAAATGTATTGGGAGGTGTTTTTATGGCAAAGCAAAAGAAACCTATTAGTAAAGGGTTAAAGACCTTTTTCGGTGTGGGTGATCTCGGTTTTAACTGGATGACAAATATTGAGACTTATTACTATGCATATTTCCTTACTAATATCGCACAGTTTCCACTGGCTCTCGTTACTGTAATCCAGACCATCGGAAGTGTTATCGACGCTGCTTTATCGTGGACCTACGGAATTATGTTAAATAAGATGAAACCATTAAAATGGGGCCGGTACCGTTCATGGCTGGCAGTTCTTCCATGGGTTGTTCCGTTTCTGTATCTTTTCCAGTTTAAGAATATTGGAACTGGCGTAGGTGCAGCTGCCATCATTATTATTGGAACCGTATCAAGCCACATTGCATGGAACATACCATACGTTGCCAATATGGCAATGGTAAACATTGCTTCCAGTTCTGCTGATGACCGAAATACTCTTTCTTCTGTCAGAACGCTGTGGACTTATCTGGCAAGAATGACTTATTCCTACGTAGGACCTGGTCTTGTCGCATTCTTTACTGCTAAATTAGGTGAACATAACGCCTATGCAGCAACTGCATTTGCACTTGGAGCTATCATGGCAGCTCTTTATTTCGCACACTTTGTAATGTTTAGCGGATACGAAGAAACCGGTGCTGAAGAACTGGAGCGTCTGGCAAAAGAAACTGCATCCAAAAAAGGCAGCGGTCAGAAACAGGCCGGTATTGGCACTGCAATTGCATCCAATCCTCAGGTTCTCGGCGTACTTGGTGCTTATCTGTTTTACATGATGTACAGCTTCTGCTTTTCTGCATTCGCAGTATATTATGGAAATTACATCGCACTGGATCCGAAATTCCTGACCCGATTCCTGTTATTCTCAAATGTTACCGGAGTCCTTGGTTCTGTTGTGTGTCGAAAAGTAGCTAAGCAGCTTTCCTCCAAAGGAACATTCTCTGTTGCATTAATCTGTATTTCTGTACTGTACTTTGCATCCTATGTATTCAGACATACACCAAATATCGTTATCGTCCTGATGTCCATTGGTGGGTTCTTCGCAGCATTTGTAATCTCCATGACCATTCCTATGCTGGCAAACTGCTCCATTTACAGTGAATATAAAACCGGTGTTAACTGTACCGGTGCTGTTATGGGCTTCCTGAATGTACCTATTAAAGTGGCAGTTATCACCAGAGGTCTTTTCATCTCTACTATTCTGGGTATTACAGGATTCAGTCCTGCTATCGCAGTAGAAGAGGCTTCAGAATCCGTAAAAAATGGTATTGCAGTTGGTTTTACCATTATTCCGGCAGTACTTCTGTTAATTGCCCTGGTAATCATTACATTCGGTTACCGCATAAAAGACAGTGACGTTGAAACTTATTCTGCAGAAATTGCAAAAAGAAGATCTTAATACTGAAAAGAATTCATTAACAGGAACGCAAACAAACACAATAAAGGAGGTAGTAAAGTATGTTAACAGCAAAAGAAAACTTATTAGAATGTATCCGCGGTGGCAATCCTGACCGTTTCGTAAATCAGTACGAATTTGTCAGACTTCTTATGAATCCTTCCGGTCTGCACAGCCCTCGTCCAAAAAGAGGCGAACCAGACTGTAAGAATGCCTGGGGTGTAACCTACAGCTATCCAATGAATGTTCCTGCAGGTTTCCCAGTACACACACCTGATAAGGTTGTCATTCAGGATATTGAGCAGTGGCAGAAATATGTGCACGCTCCTTCTCTCGATTTTTGCAATGAAGAATGGGATATGTTCAAAGCACAGTATGATGCAGTTGATACTACCAAAGCTCTGAAAGCTGCTTTCGTAGCTCCTGGCTTATTTGAGCAGTGTCATCACCTCGGTGAAATCGTAAATACGCTCCAGAACCTGATTGAGTATCCTGACGAAATGCATGATCTGATCAAATATCTGACTGAATATGAACTTCGTCTTGCAGAACTGATCTGTGACAAACTACATCCTGACACCTTATTCCATCATGATGACTGGGGTGGACAGAAGACCACTTTCATGTCTCCTACAATGTTTGAAGAATTTTTTGTAGAACCTTACAAAGAAATCTACGGATACTATCATAATCACGGAGTAGATATTGTAATCCATCATTCCGACAGCTACGCAGCTACCTTAGTTCCGGATATGATTGAAATGGGTATCGATATCTGGCAGGGATGCTTCTCCACCAACAATCTTCCTGAGTTGATTAAGAAGTATGGCGGAAAGATCTCTTTCATGGGTGGCATTGAAAACTGTCTTGTTGACTACGAGGGATGGAATCGGGAAGAAATCCGAAAAGTAGTAGATAAAACCTTAGGAGAATGTGGTAACAAATACTTTATCCCATGTATTGCACAGGGCGGTCCTGGTTCTGTATTCAAAGGTGTTTATGCTACACTTGGAGAAGAAATTGACAGTTACAACTGCGAACACTTTGGCTTGAAAAAAGAAGATATCGAAGCTGCTCGTTTACCAGAGATTATCATGTTCTAAATATTTTATCCAAACAGCGCCGATCTTTAAAAGGCCGGCGCTGTTTTTCTGTTTTATGATTACTGTATTCTGAGTCTTACCTGCAAAGTTCTGCTACGACCTGATTGATGACTTTACCATCAGCCTTGCCCTTCAGTTCAGCCATGACGGTCTTCATAATCATTCCTTTATTCTTCGTCGCAAGCACTTCTGCGAACTTCTCCTGAAGCACTGCTTTTACTTCTTCTGCAGACATCTGCTGTGGTGCAAATTCCTGCATCACATTGTAACGGAACTGATATTCTTCCTTCAGATCCCCTCTGCTCTCCGGGCAGGTATCGATCTGCTCTTTTACAGACTTCAGTTCCTTTAAGATTACCTGGTCTACCATGGATGTCGGGATATCATCTCTGCATCCTGCATCGATTCCTGCTTTTTTCACTGCGGAAACCAGTGCGGAAATAGCATCCTTTCTTGGCTTGTCCTTTGCTTTCATTGCTGCGATCATGGCAGACTGTAATGTTGCTAATTCCATTTCACAAAACCTCTTTTCTCTATGTGATATTCTGAATTAAATCTATCACAGGTTTTTTATCATTTCAACAGTTTCTTGACAGGTTCCTTATTGAACTATCCAACTCTTTTTGTTACACTGAAAATGTCAGTAACATCCGCTGACTAAACCATCTAAAAAGAGAGGGAAACGAATTATGAAAGTATTTAAAAAATTATCCATGTGTATCTTACTGGCAAAACCAATATTCAGGTTGTAAAGCTTTCCAAAAAATCTTTCTTTGAAATCACAACTTATGAAAAAGGCAATAAAATCAACTGTGGCTTATATGAAATGAAGAAAAACAAACTGACCCGTGTTCTGGATTACAAAAAACTGGTGAATCTGAAACAGTATGTCAAAAACAACTTCATTACCAGCAATGGCTGCTGGGGCGGTTTCCAGGCAACAAAAGCCAAGGGTAACACCATTTATCTGCGCGGATGGTTCGGAACCAAGAATCTGGGACAGGTGAATGCCTTCAATATGCCGCTTTCTTACTCCGGTAAGAACTTTACTTTGAAATCAACAGCAGCAACAGCAGATGCAGGTATGATTCCACCTAGCAAAAACGAATCCTTTACAAGATCCTTTACTGCAGCTCAGAAAATTCAGACCTACAAAGCTGCTGGTTCTTCCAAAAAATCATTTACTATTAAGAAAAATTCCAAATTCTCTGTAAAAAAACTTGCTGTTGTAAAAAAGAACCTCTATGTTCAGGTAAAATCCGGACGCAAAACCGGATGGATCAGATTAAATAACTCCAACAAAAAAATGGTAAAATATGCTGCCATTTCCGTTGCAGGCTAAGTATTCATTCCACATAAACTATGGGTAATTTAAAAAACGATACATTCGCATTTATCTTTTATGCAATGTATCGTTTTTTAATTCCAGGCTTTTCAAGTTCAGCAGGAAATCATATATGTTCATAACCTTTTTGAAAAGATCTTTGCATCCAGATGCATTTTTCTGTTTTACAGTTCCCGAATTGCATCTTTCATACTCTTGATATATTCCTTCACATATGGCACGCATTCTTCCCCGTACTGTCCACACAATTTCACGATTGCGCTTCCTACGATGGCCCCGTCTGACACTGCTGCCATCTTTGCTGCCTGTTCCGGTGTGGAGATACCGAATCCAATGGCACATGGAATGTCTTTTGCTTCTTTGACCAGTTTCACCATAGCACCGATATCGGTGGTGATCTCTTTTCGCACACCGGTTACACCAAGGGAGGATACGCAGTAGACGAATCCGCTAGCTTCTTTTGCAATCATAGAGATACGCTCATGGGAGGTTGGTGCAATCAGGGAGATCAGATCCAGACCGTATTTCTTGCACGGTTCATCAAATTCTGCCTTTTCTTCAAATGGCACATCTGGCAGGATCAGTCCGTCCATGCCGATCTCTGCGGCTGTCTGAAGGAAACGGTCGGTTCCGTAGGAATAAACCACATTGGCATAGGTCATAAACACCAGCGGAATCTGTGTGTTTTTGCGGATCTTTCGTACCATATCAAAGATCTTGTCTGTGGTGACGCCACCGCTTAAGGCACGGATATTGGCGGCCTGAATCACCACACCTTCTGCCGTTGGATCAGAGAATGGAATGCCCAGTTCAATCAGGTCTGCACCGGCTTCTTCTGCTGCATAGACCAACTGCTCGGTCACTTCCAGAGACGGATCCCCACAGGTAATAAATGGAATAAATGCTTTTCCGTTTTCAAATGCTTTCTTTACGTTACTCATGGATATCCTCCCCTCTGTATCTGGCGATTGCTGCACAGTCCTTATCTCCTCTTCCGGAAATGGTAATGACGATAATCTGATCTTTACTCATGGTCGGTGCCAGTTTTCTTGCATAGGCTACTGCATGAGCGCTCTCGATAGCCGGAATGATACCTTCCGTTCTGGAGAGATATTCGAAGGCTTCCACAGCTTCATCATCTGTCACCGGTACGTATTCTGCTCTTCCGATATCATAAAGATGTGCATGTTCCGGTCCGATTCCAGGGTAATCCAGCCCCGCAGAGATAGAATACACCGGGGCGATCTGTCCATATTCATCCTGACAGAAGTAAGACTTCATACCGTGGAAAATGCCAAGGCGTCCCGTTGCAATCGTAGCTGCGGTCTCTGCGGTATTTACCCCTCTTCCTGCTGCCTCACAGCCGATGAGACGCACGTCTTTATCTTCAATAAAGTTATAAAATGTACCGATGGCATTGGAACCGCCACCTACACATGCCAGTACCGCATCTGGAAGTCTGCCCTCTTTTTCCAGCATCTGTTCTTTGATTTCTTTGGAAATCACAGCCTGAAAATCACGGACGATAGTCGGGAATGGATGTGGTCCCATGACAGATCCCAGACAATAGTGGGTATCATCCATGCGGTTGGTCCATTCACGGAATGCTTCTGATACCGCATCCTTCAGGGTTCCGGTACCGGATTTGACCGGGATAACCGTTGCACCCAGAAGTCTCATACGATATACGTTTAATGCCTGACGAATAGTATCTTCCTCACCCATGTAAACCACGCATTCCATATCCAGAAGTGCCGCTGCAGTAGCCGTAGCCACACCATGCTGACCGGCTCCGGTCTCTGCAATCAGACGGGTCTTTCCCATCTTCTTGGCCAGCAATGCCTGTCCCAGTACATTATTGATCTTGTGAGCCCCGGTATGGTTCAGATCTTCACGCTTCAGATAGATCTTTGCACCACCCAGATCCTTTGTCATCCGCTCTGCATAATACAGACGGGATGGTCTTCCCGCATAATCATTTAACAACTGTGTCAGTTCTGCCTGAAATTCCGGGTCTTTTTTATAATGTTCATAGGCTGCTTCCAGTTCAATCACTGCATTCATCAGTGTTTCCGGAATGTATTGTCCGCCGTGGACGCCAAATCTTCCTTTACTAGACATTTTCTCTTGCTCCTTCTATTCTTTAACTTATTTCTGCTATATTGCCGTATATCTTTACATAACCGGTATCATCTGCCTCATCACTGCATCGAAGTTCCATTTTTCAGTTCATCCAGCATTGCTTTTTTATCAGCTGCCCGCATCAGTGTCTCTCCGATCAGCACCGCATCGGTTCCATTTTCCATCAGTGCCTGTACATCTGCATGATTTTTGATACCGCTCTCTGATACAAAAATCACATCTTCCGGCACCATACCGCGAAGTCGTCTGCTCTGCTCCACATCCACTGTGAAGTTCTTCAGATTCCGGTTGTTGACTCCCAGAATCTTTGCCCCCGCTCTCAGTGCCCGGTCTATCTCTTCTTCGGTATGAGCTTCTGTCAGCACAGACAATCCCAGTTCTGCTGCCAGCTGGTGCCATGCCCGAAGCTGCCCGTCATCCAGAATCGCACAGATCAGTAAAATGGCTGACGCTCCCAGGTTCTTTGCCTGATAGATCATGTATTCATCAATGGTAAAATCCTTTCGCAGTACCGGGATCTGTACCTGACCGGTAATCTCTTTTAAGTACTCATCTTTCCCCAGGAACCAGAATGGTTCCGTCAGGCAGGAAATGGCTGACGCCCCTGCCTGTTCGTATTCTCTGGCAATCTGCAGATATGGGAAAGCTTCTGCAATGATTCCTTTGGACGGGGATGCTTTCTTCACCTCACAGATAAAGGAGATATCTTTCCCCGCTAATGCCTGCTGAAACCGATAGGTAAATTGTCCATTTTCCTCTTTCTTTTCTGCTGCAGCCTTTTCTTCCGCCATGTTTCTGACCGTTTCCAGTGATAACTGCTTCTTTTCTGCTTCGGTCCGTTCACGGGTCTTTGCCGCAATTGTCTCTAAAATATTCATGTTACTGTCCTCTGTTTTGGAGTTTTATGCATTACTCTTCTCAATGAACTCATCCAGTTTCTTCATCGCTGCACCGCTGTCAATAAGCTGCTCTGCCATACGTACGCCTGCTTCCAGTGTCTCTGCTTTTCCTGCAATATATAATGCTGCTCCTGCATTCATGCAGACGGCATTTCTCCTGGTTCCTTTTTCCGTTCCATTTAAAATGGCTTTTGTAATTTCTGCATTTTCCTGCGGTGTGCCTCCGGTCAGTTCTTCCGGTTTCCCTGCTGCATAACCGAACTTTTCCGGTGTTATCTCATAAGAAGTAAATCCCCCATTCTTAATTTCACAAACTACGGTCGGACCACAGGCTGAGATCTCATCCAGCTTTTCTTTTCCAAATACCACCATGCCACGCTTTACGCCGAGGTTTGCCATAACCTGTGCCAGCGGCTCTACCAGCAGTTCATCGTAGACACCCATCAGTTCCATATTAGCACCTGCCGGATTAGACAACGGACCTAAGATATTAAATACGGTACGGATTCCCAGTTCCTTGCGAACCGGAGCCACGTACTTCATAGCTGTATGATATTTCTGTGCGAACAGGAAACAAATATTGATGTCTCTCAATAATGTCAGACTTTCCTCCGGCTCCAGTGTAATCTTCACTCCAAGAGCTTCCAGTACATCTGCTGCACCACTTTTGGATGAAGCTGCACGATTTCCATGTTTTGCCACAGGTACACCGCCTGCTGCGATTACCAGAGAAGACGTGGTGGAAATATTAAAGGAATTGGATCCGTCCCCACCGGTTCCCACGATTTCCAGTACATCCATATCATGAAGAAGCTTCGTTCCGTGTGCCCTCATGGCTGCTGCAGATGCCGTGATCTCATCAATGGTTTCTCCCTTTAATGCCAGGGCAGTCAGATAAGATGCCATCTGAATCTGGCTTGCCTCTCCACTCATAATCTCATCCATCACTTTTTCAGCCTGTTCATAAGTTAAATCCTGTTTCTTTGCCAGTGCGATAATTGCTTCCTTGATCATGATCTGTTTCCCCCTGCTATTGTTCTTTACTTATATTTAAAAAGTTCTCGATTAATGTCATGCCTTTCGGTGTCAGTACCGATTCCGGATGAAACTGTAATCCATACACCGGATAGTCTCTGTGTTCTACTGCCATCACTTCGCCGTCATCGGTCTCTGCTGTGACCTTCAGTTCCCCCGGAAGGCTGTCCCGGATGGCTGCCAGAGAATGATATCTTGCCACCTGCATTTCCGTTCCAATATTCCGAAAAAGTGGTGATGCTTCTTTGATCTGTACCATGGAGCTTTTTCCATGCATCAGTTCTTTTGCATAAGAAACGGTCCCGCCAAAGGCTTCGCAGATGGCCTGGTGTCCCAGGCAGACCCCTAAAATAGGGATCTTATCTTTAAAATACCGGATCGCTTCGATACAGATTCCTGCCTCAGATGGTTTGCCGGGTCCCGGAGAAATGACAATGGCGTCCGGTTTCATAGCTTCGATCTCTTCCGGTGTGCAGGCATCATTTCGTATCACCCGGATATCCGGCTCCACTGCTCCGATGTATTGCACCAGATTGTAGGTAAAGCTGTCATAATTATCTATTAATACGATCATTCGTCCAGTCCTCCCTCTGCCAGCTGAATGGCCTGTACCACGGCTTTTGCTTTGTTACAGCATTCCTGATATTCCTTTTCCGGTACACTGTCTGCCACGATTCCGGCTCCTGACTGGACACATACCTTTCCGTTCTTTTTATATGCCAGCCGGATACCAATACAGGTATCCAGGTTACCGGTAAAGTCCAGATATCCAACAGCTCCTCCGTAAATGCCTCTCTTTCGGCCTTCCAGTTCCTGAATAATCTCACAGGCCCGGATCTTTGGTGCCCCGGAAAGCGTACCTGCCGGAAGAATAGAATCCACTGCATTCACCGCATCCATGTCTTCCCGGATCTTTCCTGATGCAGTAGATCCGATATGCATCACACAGGAATAACGGTGAACGGTACAATATTGTTCCACTTTCACACTGCCCAGCTGACTGATTTTGCCGATATCGTTTCTTCCCAAATCCACCAGCATATTGTGTTCTGCCAGTTCCTTTTCATCCTTCAGCAGTTCTGCTTCCAGTTTCCGGTCTTCTTCTTCTGTCTTGCCTCTTGGTCTGGTTCCCGCCAGCGGGAATGTGAATAACTTGCCATCTTCCAGTTTGACCAGTGTCTCCGGTGATGCTCCCGCGATCTCCACATCATCACTGGAAAAGTAGAACATATATGGGGATGGATTACTGGTCCGCAGCACCCGGTAGGTATCAAACAGACTTCCATCTGCTTTTGCTGTCTGCGGATTGGATAATACCACCTGAAAAATATCTCCTTCATGAATATAATGTTTCGCTTTGTTGACCATCTCCGTATAACGTTCCTTTGAAAAATCCGGTGTCAGTTCTTCCTTCAAACGAATTGGTTTGAAGATGGCTTTTGCCCCGCTGTTCAGCAGCTGCTTCATTTCTTCCAGTTCTTCTTCTGCTCTCTGATAAGAGCTTTCCATATCGGAAGTATCCACTCCGGAGATCAGAATCAGCTTCTGTCGATAGTGGTCAAACACCAGAGCTTTCGTAAAAAGCATCAGATCTACATCCCGGAAGTCCTCGCTTCCTGACAGGACTTTTTTCAACGTTGGCTCTGCATACTTCAGATAATCGTAGGAAAAATATCCTACCATTCCCCCGGTAAAAGGCGGCATGCCTTTGATCTTCGGGCTCTTATACTCTGCCAGGATCTTCCGGATCAGTTCACCCGGATGCGTCACTTCCGTATATTCTTCTTTTAAAAAAGATTCCTTCATGGACGGAGCAATCTGTTCCTCCTCCGTTCGGATCCGAACTCTTCCATCCAGACAGGACAATTCCAGAACCGGCTCGTATCCAAGCATGGAATAACGTCCCCACTTCTGATCATTTTCCGCACTTTCCAGCAGATAACAATGCTTGCTGGCTGCCCGCAATGTTCTCATAACTTCTACCGGAGTAAAACGATCTGCATAAAGCTCCCTGCATACCGGGATACGCCGATAGTCTCCCTGCAATGCAATTACTTTCACTTCTTCCAAAGATGGATACATATCTGAACCTCCTGTTTTTCTCTTATTTGCTGTTTACAAGATTGTTCCGCACAATGTACTCTCACAATCTCTGTAAATACAAAAACCGCCCTCGACAAAATCCTCTGATTCTGTCAAGGGCGGGTAAAATTATAATCCCGTGGTGCCACCTCGATTCACGGCAAGCCGTGCACTTTCCAAGATACTAACATATCTCTGGCAACTAACGTATGCCTTACGTCATAGAATACTCGATCAATTCTGATCTTTGACTATGCCCTCAGCGGTCCATTTAGCTGCCTGCATCTCAATCCGGCTCTCAGCACCCCGGAATCTCTGTGTGCGCATCTGCTGCTTTTATCTCCGCTTCAACGGTTTGTTCTTTTTCAATTCAACGCTTTACCATACTATAGTATCAATCAACCAATTTGTCAAGTATGAATTTTCGTATCTGTTCAAGATCTTCGCGGGACGTGGGCTTTGAACAGTTCTGAACTTTCTTTTATCTATCTGCGAAATCTCATATACGGATATCGCTTTGCCATCCGTTCATCCGGAAAATGCTCATCAATCATTTTCACAACCGGATTCTCTGTATCTGCTGCTGACGGATCGCAGTTTCTGGCGGTGTATCGGATCACCGCTGCCGAAGAGATCACCATATTCACAATCATGAATACTGCCAGCAGCCAGGCACAGATATGACCTGTTTTCCTTGGAATCTTGTCAATCAGATCAGACAGCCGCGGATAGATTCCTTTAATCCATACCACACTGGCAATGCCCCAGAAAAAGCAAAACAGCAAGTTGATGCGCCCACCCAGATTAAATGGCAGCTTGCTGTAATTCCAGAATACAGCACCGAATACCACTTCGGTAAATACGCTGCATACATATTCGTAGGCTCCGCCGAGAACGGTTCCCCACAGGAATACATATCGATCACTTTTTTCCCGAAACTGATAGAGAAAGATCGTTGCCAGCACGCATGCCAGTCCCCATACGATGCTAAACTGTCCGTATACCACACTGCTTCGGCAGACCAGCCTGCCTGTAGTTGCCAGCATAAAAATGGTTTCAACGATATCCCCCAGAAAAGATGAAATCATAAAAATCAGGAACAGCTTGTAGATACCACATCCGGAACCAAATACGGATGCCTCTCTGTCACGTGCTTCCGGGAATGCTTTCATCATACGTTTCTGAATCTGACGTGTCAGTGCATTTTCCAGCAGTCTGGATGTCTTGCTCAATTCCTCCCGGATGCTGTCAATCTGCGCATTCTTTCGCAGTCCCAGAATCGCCGCAAAGGATCCAAGATAATCTGCCGCCAACAGTCCAAGTAATGTCCAGACGCAGATCCATCCGATTGGTTTTGGAATCAGATGGATCAAATGGATCAGCAGTCCGTTTCCCATTTTAATGGCAAACACGCCACATGCTCCCCATAACAGTGATGTTGGCAGGGAAATCATTCCATTCAAATTGTAATGGAATCTGGAATAATCCCACCACATTTTTCCGGTAATCGCAGTCAGACATTTACCGGTTATATATTCTATAAAAGAAGCCAGAATCATAGATCCCAGAAACAGGAACACCCAGTCATCTTTCAGGTCCGGCAGGAAAATGGCAAACGCAAATGCTCCCAGCCCGTAAATCGGACATAACGGGCCGGTAATAAAACCACGGTTGACAAACTTATGCTGCTTTATTACAGAAACAGCAACTTCACCGCACCATCCTATAAAGGAATAGATCAGGAAAAACCAGAAAAGCTGATACCATGTATATGTCATAATGCCAGATCCTCATAATCATTGATAAAATACTCTGCCAGTTCTATTTTCTCCTGTCTCATGTCCTTTGAATAATCATCTTCAATGGCTATCACAGTCATTCCCGCTGCATTTCCTGCCTTGATTCCAGCCGGGAGATCTTCAAAGACCAGACAGCGTGACGGTTCTACGCCGAGACGCTCAGCTACTGCCAAATAGACATCCGGTGCCGGTTTCCCACGCTTCGCCTCGCAGGAAGTCATTATGCAGTCAAAATACTGGTCGAAATGAAGAATCTTTCCCACTGCATCCACCAGTTCTCTTGAATTGCTGGTCGCTACCCCCAGCTTCTTTCCATTTGCTTTACAGTGCTCCAGAAATTTCAGGGCACCTTTTTTATAAGGCACTTTTGTACAGTAGATTTCATATGCCATCTGATTCCAGTCCTGCTTAATCTGCTCCAGCGAATCTGTAATCTTGAATTTTTCTTTAAAATAAATGGCTGTCTCAGTAAAGCTCATGCCCTCGATCTCTTTCTGGATGATCTCGATCTGCTGTGGATCATGAGGTGCTGCCACACCATACCGCTTCAAGTAATCAATATCAATCTTCTTCCACATCCACATGGAATCCACCAGTGTTCCATCCATATCAAAAATCACGGCATCATGATCCGGCAATATAATCTTTTCTGTATTCATCTTTTTCGTCCTCTTTCTTCTGAGATTCTCAGAACTTACCTGTATGTCAATGTCACTTATTCCCCAGTATAATGGATGTTCTTTTTTTTTACAACTAAAAAGTGTGTTCGCCTTTATCTACCTGTTTGCCCATGCCTGCCCCAGGTTAGCACATACAATATTCCGTCAGAGCATCATAAGAAAGATTAGTTTTTGAAGCTGTTGACATCACTTTTCATCTGTGCTACTTTATAAAAGATCTCTTTGCACTGCATTACATTTCGTATGAAATGCGCAATCAACAGTACAAACTGAGCAGGCACTGCAACACGAAATATTTGTGTTCAGAGGGCCGGGCCGCTAATGCGGCAACAGATAATTCGATGCAATAAGATTCGATATCTGTGGGACAGTAGATACGATTCCGCAGATTTAAAAAAGCTGGGAGAGAATTCCCAGCTTTTTATAAATTTGTGAAAGCGAATGTGACACAAAAGAGTATCACGCACTATTGTATTTATACCAGGTTCACAAGGCAGAACCTACCGTATGTATTACCCTATCACAGAAAGGAGTCTTATTTATGACCAATATTATTACAAAGGATTCCAGGCAGAATCCACAAACCATCGTTAACCGCGTTACCTCGATTGGTATTATCGGTAACGTTATCTTATCTTTATTTAAGTTCATGGCAGGAGTGCTGGGCCATTCCAGTGCTATGGTTTCCGATGCGATTCATTCTCTGTCCGATGTCCTTGCTACCTTTATCGCATGGCTGGGTATCCGTCTCTCCATGCAGGCGCCAGACCGGGAACATCCTTACGGACATGAACGTCTGGAATGTGTTGCTTCCTTGCTTCTTGGTGTAATCCTCTTTGGTACTGGCCTGATGATCGGTCTTACCGGACTTCGTACCATCTTTGCCGGACACTACGATGAACTTCAGTCTCCCGGAAGCGTAGCTCTGGTTGCAGCCGTTGTATCTATTGCTACCAAGGAAGGCATGTTCTGGTACACCAGACATTATGCAAAAGTATTAAATTCAGCCGCATTTATGGCAGATGCATGGCATCACAGATCCGATGCCCTGTCTTCGATCGGTTCCCTGATCGGTATCGGCGGTGCAATGCTTGGTTTCCCGATTCTGGATCCACTGGCCAGTGTGGCAATTGCCATATGTATCATTAAAGTTGCTTATGATATCTTAAAAGATGCAGTTGCTAAAATGCTGGATACCGCATGTAGCAGCGAATACGAAAAACAACTGGCAGACTTCATTGCCGCACAGGACGGAGTCGACCGTCTGGATGTCCTTCACACCAGAATGTTCGGTAACAAGATCTATATCGATGCAGAGATCTCCGTAGATGGAAGCAAATCTCTCACTGACGCTCACGAGGTTGCAGAAAACGTGCACAATCAGGTAGAGCAGAATTTTGAGAATATCAAACATATTATGATTCATGTCAATCCGATGGCATAAATCATAAAGACAGGTTTTCCCCAAAAAAGACAGGTCCGTGGTGTCTTTCCACAGATCTGTCTTTTTTTACTGTATAAACAATATCATGTTCTTATTTCTTCGTCATAGCCGCATGTTCTTTTTTCAGTTCCTGATATAACATTTCCGGTGTCCAGAATATATTGTGTATGGTCACTGTTGCCTTATAATCTATTTTCTCGATTCCCTGCGTCCGGTACAATTCCAGAAAAGCCTCCAATACTTCTGAGTCAAATCCTGAAAAGACTAGCATTTCCTGCTCTATCTTTTCTCCCATAGAACCAGCTGTTGTCTTTGCAGGGATTCCTGTAATTCCAGCCAGGCTTCCAAGTGTTTTCTTATGATCAGACTGCAGCATACGCCGATAATCGGCGTCCACAGATGCGCAACAATTTTTGATCAACTGCTCTTTTTCTGGTTTGATCTCAAAAGCCATTACTATTTTCGTGTTTTTGTTCATATTTCCATTCACCCGTTACCTTTTATTCTCTTCCGTAATTGTTCTTCTGTATTTACAGTCAGATCTGCCTTTTTTCCCTCGTTCTGCGTTTCTGTTTTATTCTTATCCAGCCATATGGTTTTCCATCCGGCTTCCATAGCTCCTGCTATATCGCTGGTGTAGCTGTCGCCTATCATGCAGAGTTCTTCCGGTCTGGCCTGCAGGGCTTTTTCTACATAATGAAATGCGCCCACGTCCGGCTTGGTGAATCCGATTCCTTCGGATATGAATATGTGCTCATGAGAAATCCATTTTCCAAGCCCCAGTGCCTGAACTTTTCTGTTCTGGTTCTTTACCGGTCCGTTGGTCAGGATTCCCATCTGTATCTCTGCTTCACAGCAAAATGATAACAGTTCTTTCATGGTATCACTCATGACAATGTCTTTCTGTGCCTGCTCATAGTAGCGCTGATATGCCAGTTCCTGTTCTGCCGTCATATGTATTCCCAGTTCTGCTGCCGCATGGCGGATTCTTAAAACATGGGACTCCTCCAGCGTGATCTCGCCTCTGGCATTTGCTTCAAACATCTCCTGGCTGTGCCGGCTGTAGATGCCATACCATGCCCGGACATCTCCTTCTATATGTAATCCGGATGCTGCCTCTAATGCTTTTCGAAAAGGCTCTGCACGGTCATACAGCGTATCGTCCAGATCAAATATCAGTATCGTTTTCTTATTCATCCGTTTCTCCTTTGCATGATATTGGGCAGTCATCTACTGCACAGTCTATTAAAACGGCAGCTGTTCATCCCGCCAGTTCTTTGCTTCATAGGCTTCATTCAGATACTGAATCGCCTTCTCATACCCCTCTTCTGAATAATCAAAATACTGATATTCCTTTTTTTCTTCCGGAGTGTGCCAAAATGCGAAAGGGCCCGGAAATGTGCACACTTCCAGCTGCCCTTTCATCTCTGTTACCCGGTAGTTCATCCCCTGATAGCTTCCATAGAGAGGAGATTTCTTAATAAACTGAAATGGTAACACCCGCTCAATCATTATCTGTGTTCCTCAATGAATTTTTTCAGGCTTTCTTTTGGCTGGAATCCCACGGTCATACCTGCTTTTTCACCATCTTTTAACAGAACCAGTGCCGGGATATTCATAATCTTATACTCTACAGCAAGCTGTGGATTCTGATCCACGTCAATACTGTATACAGTCACTTCTCCTGCCAGTTCTTCCGATAATTCTTTCAGTACCGGTGCTAGCATACTGCAAGGTCCGCACCAGGTGGCTGAGAAATCCAGCAATGCCAGTTTTTCTTTCTTTGCTTCGCTTAAATCATTATTAGAAATTACGTTTACCATAATTGTTCCTCCTGTATGTTCTATTTTTGGCGTATTATCCCTGTTTTTTCAGCTTCTGTCTGGTCAGCCAGTTCACCGCTGACAATGCTGCCACATTTCCCTGTCCGGCAGCCTTTACATACTGGTATGGCTTGCCTGCCACATCACCGCATGCAAAACAGCCCGGAATATTGGTCTCCATCTGAAGATTCACTTTTACATGACCTTCTTCGATCTCCAGCCCTGGTATCAGCTGTTCGGCAGATACGCTGTCGCGGAGTATAAACACTCCGTCCACCTTATATTCTCCTGCATCTGTTTTCAAATATTCTACCAGATCCTGGCCTGTGATTTCCAGCGGTTTTTCCCGGATAATTTCTATGGATTCCGGCAAATACACTTCCTCTTTTCCCATGGGAAGATAATACACCTTCTCCGCCAGTTCTGCCAGAAATTCACTTTCCCGCTGAGCTTCTTCTGTATACCCGATCACCGCCGCTGTCTTTCCGCGGTACAGCATAGCATCACAGGTCGCACAGTAGCTGACTCCCCTTCCCAGGAATTCCTTTTCTCCCGGAAATGTCCTGCCCTGCACCACTCCTGCTGCCAGGATCACAGTGGACGCCTCATACATCTTGCCGGATGCCTGCACTGCAAAGTATTCTCCCATGGCATATACCGCACTGACCCGTTCTTCTGTCACGGTAATTCCCAGCTGGTCAAGCTGTTTCTGGTACTGCTCTGCCAGTTCCTCTCCACTGATCTGCGGCAGTCCCGGATAATTCTGGATCTCCTGTGCCCGGTAGACCTTCTCGCTGCTTTTCTTAGAGCCAAACAGCAGGATCTTCTTGTTGCGTACTTTTGCTGTAATCGCAGCAGAGACACCTGCCGGTCCTGTACCGATAATGGCAATATCATACCTGTTCATATCCTATACACCTTCCTTCATATCATGTCGTGGTGTGTTCGCACTTCCACACCATTATCAGATAATTTCAATCTGACAGGCTTTCATGGCTTCCAGCGCCCGTGCATGGCTCTCAGGTGTTACTCCTGCACAGCAGGATGCATCTACCCGAATTGGTACTTCCGGTAAAAATGCCTTCAGCAGTATGGCATTGGATATGACGCAGATATCGGTGCACAGTCCCACCAGAGTAATACTGTCAATCGGTTCTACGTCGTTGTTCAGATCTTTTAATACATTTCCAAGTGTCTCACTGCCAAATGTTGGCTTGTCAATCGGCTGTGAGATCAGAAGCTGCTGAATCTCTTCTTTGATCTCCCATCCGTGAGTTCCCTTGATACAGTGCTTCACCGGAAGATTTTTTCCTTCCTGTGTTTCCAGATAATCCTCACCGTGCGTATCTCTGGTTGCCATCACCAGTCCGTCAAAATTCATCATTTTCACCATGACCTTCGGAACAATGGCAACTGCTTCCTGTGTGCCAAGTGCTCCGTCGATAAAGTCATTCTGCATATCTACTACCACTAGTATATTCAAATCATTATCCTCCTGTCTTATAATCCCTCTGCTCCCGGATCTGTCTCTTCTCTACACCGGGTCTGTACTCAGTTCTTCGCAGTCTTTCTGCAGTTCTGCTTCGCGCTTCCTATAAAGAAGCAGATCACTGTAACGAAAATATGCTTCACAGCCATGGCTACTAACATATGCCATAATCTTTTCATTTTTGGATAATTCTGTCACGAACAGAATCATCTCCTGTCCGTCACCAAAGGCATCTTCCAAGAATGAAAACGCGCGGTCAAGGCATTGTCCTGCCGATTTCTCTGCTGCTTTTTTATACTCCACTTCTTCTGTAAACCAGCCACGGATCTTCTCAAATCCTTCTTCTCTGCTACGGATATGTGCTTCCTTGAGACGCTGCTCATAAGCTTCCAGACATCCTGCCATCCATTGTTCCCGTTTTGCTTCCTGCACAGTCAGCATTCCGGAATCCTGACGCACCTGTCTCTGATTTTTCTTTTCCTGTATAAAATCTGCCAGACAGTCATTCTCTTTCTTCTCTGGCTGATAGTTTTTCCAGTATTTCAGTGTATCATGCAGCATATGTAATCTTTTTTTCAGCTCAGAGACCGTTTCAAACCGATCATTTAACGCATCCAGCATCAATCCGGTAACGGTAAAACGCTCTTCAAATCCTCCATTTACTGCCATCTGCTGTTTTTCTGCTTTTCTTTTCTCCGGCAAGGTACCATCTAACAATTCACAGATTCCATAATCCTGTCCGTATTTTGTATACAATTGATAATAGGCGGTAAATTTCCCTGCCACTTCTTCCTGCTGCAGGAACTGGATCACCAGCTGATCCGACACCGGAATCCCCAGGCGTTCATAACTTTTCAGAATCTCTGACAGATCTTCCCATCCACGTGCCGTCACAAAAAATTTCCCGTCTACCGTATTCTCCACCCGGTAGAAATCTTCTTTGCGAATATTCAGATAGGATAAGATTGCTCCATGTACCTGATGCTTCCATGCATATTCCATCCAGATATCGCAGTCTGCCTCAATGTCGATTTTGCGAACACGGTCCAGAGTTACAATATCAAATTCCCGGACGGACTTATTATATTCCGGTGGATTGCCGGCAGCCACAATCATCCAGCCATCCGGGACCTTATGGCTTCCGAAGGTCTTATTCTGCAGAAACTGGAGCATAGTAGGTGCCAGTGTCTCTGACGCACAGTTGATCTCATCAATAAAGAGAATCCCCTCTTTTTTTCCTGTTCTTTCTATACATGCATAGACAGAATCAATGATCTCACTCATGGTGTATTCTGTCACACTTATCTTTTTTCCGTCATAAATCTTTTCACGGATCCTTGGCAAACCAATGGCACTCTGCCTGGTATGATGGGTGATAGTATAAGATACCAGCCCCACTCCATTTTCCTCTGCCACCTGCTCCATGATGGCAGTCTTTCCAATCCCAGGAGGTCCCATCAGCAGAATCGGACGCTGACGCACCAGTGCATAGCAGTAATTCCCCAGTTCGTCTTTTTCCAGATATGCCTGTAATGTATGACTGATCTCCTGTTTTGCTTCTTTGATATTCATCTTCTTTTCTCCCTACACCAGCAGTTTTACCGCCCATGGCGGCACCAGATCCATCTTCTGTGTCTGTTCCAGAAATACAAAAGCGCATCTGTATTCCGGTGCACTTCTGGGATATATCCCATCTCCGTCTGTAAAATAAATCAGAGCTTTCAGGTCTTTTAATTCCTTTTTCTGCCGCTGTTCCTGTACATAGGCGAACACCGGACGGAAGTCCGTTCCCCCTCTTCCCTGTATCCGGATATTCCGGCTGTAATTCTTCCACTCTTCTTCTGAATGTATCACAACCACATCCTGAATACAACAGTCACATTGGATAATATATACCTTCATTTTATGGAAGAAGTTTTCCCGGTTACTTAAAATACTGTAGGTCTCTGCCAGGAATTGCTGAACCGTCTCACTGCTGCAGGAACCTGATGTATCAATGGCAATCACCAGTTCTTCCATACGGTTGACTTCCTTATATTCCAGTGGTTCAATCAGCGGCATATCCCCGTATTCTTCCATTCCAAAATGATAAAAAATGTAATCAAAACTTTCCAGATCCAGTTCTACCTCTTCTCTTGGAAAGGTGAACTGTTTCAAAAACTTCTTATAATCATAACGGCTTTTCGCTGCTGGCTGAAGATATTCCTCTTTCTCCCCCTTCTGCGATCCCCGTTTTCGTTTCCGGTCATGTCGGTTCTGCCCGGTATAGGCAAGCACCTTCTCCCATTTCCTCTTTGTCTTTGCCCGCCGTTCTCCACCGAAGCTTTCATACCAGTTATCATGCCGGTCAAAAACAAACCATGTATACAGCTGTTCATTACTTTCATGGAACTCTTTTTTCTCCAGCATCTGATAGATCTGCTGGGCACTGCATTTTTTCCCGCCAAAACTGTAGATGAAACGATTCCGGGCCAGATCCTCCGGTAGTGCCAGTTCCTGTATCTGCTCCCCTTCAATTACCAGTTCCACTGCAATGTCACATGCCAGATTCCACAGATCCGGTTTTACCCCTTTCTCCGGGAAAATATGCAGATACAGACAATGGAGCAGCATGTGCAGATATCCTCTCACTACTCTTGCCGGATCCTGCCGATAGTGTTTGAGAAGATATCCACATTCTGCTATAAAATTTTCCCCATCTGTGGAAATCTGATTTTCTTTCTCCGTGCATCGGTATCCCACACTGGCAAATGCCCCGTCCAGATAAGGGAAGTAATGATACAACTCATTTCTGCAATTCTGCAGAATCTCGGTACATAATCGTTGTCTTTTTACTTCATTTTCATCCATTACAGTTCCCACTCTTCTTCCTGATAACCATAGCGGGTATCTTTCAGCTTCATCAGATACACCAGTGCCTGTAACTTCTGCCGCTCTCTGGCAGTCCGGATAAAATCTTCCACTTCCTTCTGGCCAAACCAGCCTGCCTGTTCCAGTACTTCGATTTTGTCCGGTTCATCCTCTTCAATCAGTGTCTCTACTGCATTGCGGATACGAGGTTTCAGATACTCTGCATATGCTGTCCTTTGTTCCGGATCCACCCCGTCTTTCAGGAAAAAACCCCACAGCGCAGTTGCCATCTTCACCGGCTCCTGCTTCGTTTCGGAGAACTTCTTCCATACCCTGGCAGCTTCTGCCTCCGGGCTGTCTTTTCCGCTTCTCATACGGAGACTGGAAGTGACCACTGCCACATTCATCTGATAACGGCTCATCTCTCGCATATTATACGCTTCCTTTCAGAAGATCTTCGATAACTTTTGCCACGCCGTCCCGGTCATTGCTCTCTGCAGTCAGATCTGCCGCTCTTTGCACTGTTTCTTCTGCATTAGCCATTGCCACGCCGGTTCCTGCCATATTCAGCATTTCCAGATCATTCTCACTGTCACCAAAGGCCATCACCTGATCTCTGGACAGATGCCACTGTTCCATCAGATACAGCAGTGCCTGTGCCTTGCTGGTGTTTTTCCCGCCAACTTCCACATTATAGAGAAAGGAAGATGTGGGCGTTACCTCCGGATATTCCCTCAGCCTCTTCTGCCAGCGCATTTTTTCTTCCAGCGTGTCAAAGTTCAGGTTAATATTCTCGATGCTGTCCTTATGCGCCCTCATAAACTCATAAATATCCGGCACCGGGTGTCTTGTAGTTTTCACATAAGTAATATTACGACCGCTTTTTCCAGCCAGTACTTTATCATAATAATCCTGTCCGATATAAGCGCTCCCTCCGGTACAAGCTTCCGTATCCACCTTTTCTGTCTCTGCCATTTTCGTGATCTTCCACACAGCCTCTGCGGACAGATAATCCGTATGCAGAATCTGTCCATCCGGTATCTGATTAATCACAGCACCATTGGAGGTAATGGCACAGGACAGTTCCTTCAGTTCCAAAACAGCAGGTGCCAGAGAAGAAAATGTTCTTCCGGTTGCCACCACCACGTGAATTCCCTGTTTTACTGCCTGTTCGATTGCATCTCTTGTGCGCCCCGTCAGCTCCTTTTTACTGTTCAGCGCAGTTCCATCCAGATCCATCGCAATGAGTCTGATATCCTGTTTCATGTTCTTTGGTTCCTTTTCTATAACTCTCTTAAGAATTTTACATACTGGCTGATGACATCGTTGGTCTTGCCGTCATAGATACATTCCTTCACCAGCGCCACACGGTCAGTAATGATATTATCCACATTCAGATCAATCATACGGTTGATGATCTTTCGGTTATTCACTGTCCATACAAAGATCTGTTTTCCTGCATTGTGTATTCTGGAAACCATGGACGGAGACACATTTCCCGCTTCCATACTGAAACTGTCTGCTGCTTTCAAACGGTTCACGTTTCCGTATGCCAGGCTCATCACATAAAGAGTGCTAATCTCCGGATCATACTCTTTTACTTTTTCCAGACAGCTGTACATCTGGGAGCTGACGACGCAGGAATCTGCAAAATCCATTTCCCGTATCAGATCTACAACTGCTTTTTCTATATCTGTGTCATTTACGGAAGGCTTAATCTCAATATTCAGCCGGATATGATTCTCCTTCGCAAGTTCAATCACTTCTTCCAGACTTGGGATCTTCTCACCTGCAAAAGTATCACTGAAAAAACTGCCCGCATCCAGCTGCTCAATCTCATCAAAAGTCAGATTCCAGCTAAAGTCCCGCAGTCCGGTCGTCCGGTAAAAGCTGTGGTCATGCATGACAAATATCTTTCCATCCTTGCTCTGCTGTACATCCAGTTCAATCCAGTCTGCCCCGAATTCTATGGCACCCTCAAATGCAGCCATGGTATTTTCCGGATAAAAGGCAGAGGCTCCTCTGTGGGCAGTCACTTCTGTGGTACGCAGATATTCCACCTGTGGGTTCATATGCTCCGTAGCAGAATTGTAAATCAATATTGTACAGATACACAGGGCTGTAATCAGAATCAATCCTTCTGTCATACGTACTTTTTTACGGCTCTTTGCATCTACCGGCTGAACATCGATCTCCTTGTGACAGACCGGCTCCCCGTTGCTTTCTTTATGGAGATAATATAAAACACTGATGGTAATATAACCGATCGGCGTCCCAACAGCAGCCACGATCAGCATAATGGCCTGCAAAAGTCCCCATACCGCCGAGGTATAGACATAATTCAAAATATGCAGTTGGGAAAATATTTTCGCTATTATCAGCACCAGCAGAATTCCAATCGCTGCCAGTATAAAATAACTGGCATAGAACAGCATCTGTACCCATACCAGAACCATGCCGTCCTTCCATTTATTCTTCCGGCTTAAATATCGGCTTTTCTCTTTCGACTGCAGATAATCGCAGTGTTCCAGTGTAAAGTAAGGAAACATAAAGAGATACTGTAATCTGTGAATTCCAAACAAAAGCAGCAAAACGAATCCCAGTAACAGCCAGTTTCTGGATGCCCGCAGTCCGCTTTTAATAAAATTCGGTAATGTTACGGTAGCCAGAATGTTTCCAATGACGCCCACACTCAGATAAGGGAACAGGATCATCTGTCCGCCAATGATTTTTCCATTGCTTTTTCGGAAAACCCGCTTCATATTTCTCCACGCAAAGCGAGTCGTCTGCAGTACCGTCACCTTTTCCTGTTCGTAGGAATGTGCTGCCAGAAAAAGCAATGCACTGGCATCGAACATCAAATACAGACAGACTGTCAGAACCACTGCCACAAAGATTACCAGAGTAAATGGATTCTTCAGAAAACGCTTCAGATTCTCAAGCGTCAGGTAATGATAGCCCATCATCTTCATAATCCACTGACTCAGTCCGTAGATAGACGGAACCACAATGGCACCGCCCAACAGCTTGTAAAGCAGTTCAAATCCCAGAAGGGACTTCCAGTTATATTTTAGTAACAATAAAACAAGTTTAATTTTTTTTTGCATTCTCTACTTCTCAATTCCAAAATACTTCTTCAGCCATTCTTTTTTCTCTTCTTCAGAATGACATTCCTCTGTCACTTTTTCTCCCTGTCTCTGAAGACTCAATGTATGGTCAATCAGGGATCGGTTTCCTTCTTTTGTATACAGATTGATCACAGGTTTGGATGCAAAGAAAGAGTCATCTGCCCGTGCACAGAAGAAATTCATAATTGCATAATCTGCATCTTCTGTCCTTTGATTCTGAAAACGCATCATCTCATGGTATTCCCCGTGGTAACGCTTTTTCAGAATCACCATATTACCAGTTTCCCCCTGACCTGTCACAATCTGATAGCTTTCTCCCTGAATCTCATATTCGCCATCTGTCAGAGGGGTCACACCCTTTGGCCCCGGTCCGCCATATCCCACATCGCAGAAATACGGTCTGTTTTCCAGTGTCACCACCGTTGCACGATGCAGCAGTGCTGCCGGTTCTTCCCTCATCCAGGTAATCCGAACCGCCACCGGCATTACCTGAAATCCGCAACCCTTCAGCAGTTCAAAAAACAATTTATTTAATTCAAAGCACCAGCCACCCCGCTTATGCCGGATGATCTTCTCAAATAAAACATGTTCATCCAGTGACGGAACCAGATGATCCTCACAGGCATCCAGGTTCTCAAAAGGAATCGCAGCCAAATGAGCCAGAATCAGTTCATCCAGACACTGAGGCGTGTGCGCTATCTCCCCTGTATATCCAATTCTTTTCAGATATTCTCTACATTGTACTTCATTCATAACATTATCCCCCAATCCGCATTTCAAAAACCTCGCATCTGTTTTATTGTACCACGAATCTTTTTCAGTGTACAATCCTATCATTTCACGGTATAATAAAAATATGATTTGTTAAAGGAGATTACTTTTATGATATCTACGAAAGCTCGTTACGCTCTCCGTGTGATGCTGGATCTGGCACAGCAGCCTTCTGACCAGTATATTCCTTTGAAGGCTATTGCCCAGCGGCAGGATATTTCCGAAAAGTACCTGGAGATTATTTTGAAAAATCTGGTGAAAGCCCAGTTTCTGAAGGGGCTGCGTGGAAAAGGCGGCGGTTATATGCTGACGAAAAAGCCGGAAGAATATCTGATAGGAGAAATTATTGAACTGACAGACGGCCCTCTGGTCTCTGTTGCATGTAATATGCCCGGGGCAGAAGAATGTAAAAGAAAGGACCAGTGTATCACTCTCCCGCTGTGGCAGAAGTACGACACCATGGTCCATGATTTCTTTTTCCATATTACTTTAAAGGATCTGCTGGAGGGGAACTACTAAAGTTCCCCTTTTTTCGTATTGTTTGTATCAGCAGAATTTTCCAATAGCTTCTTTAAACAGCCCTTCTTTTCCATCAATTCTTCAAAAGTTCCCGTCTCTGCCACTTTTCCGTGTTCCAGGCAGATGATCCGGTCTGCCGACTTAATAGTGGAAAGTCTGTGGGCTATCATCACAACCGTTCTGTTCTGCGTACTTTGCTGTATTGATTCCTGAATATTTCTTTCATTTTCTGTATCCAGATTGGATACTGCTTCATCCAGAATCAGAATGGGTGAACCTTTTAACAATGCCCGTGCTATAGCGATTCTCTGTCTCTGTCCTCCTGATAACTTTACTCCGCCCTCTCCGGCAACAGTCTGATATCCATCCGGCAATTCCATAATAAACTCATGGGCAAACGCTTCTTTTGCAGCTTCTATTACTTCTTCGTCTGTTGCTCCACTTCTTCCAAGTCTTATGTTCTCAAGAATTGATATCTGAAATAAATATACATCCTGCAACACTGTCCCATACATTTCATTCAGACTTTTCAGTGACATATCCCGAATATCTTTTCCTCCGATACGAATACAGCCTTTTTCCGGATCCCAGTTGCGCAGCAACAGCTGAATACAGGTACTTTTTCCTGCACCGGATGCACCTGCAATTGCCACATGTTCTCCAGGGTGGATATGAAAAGACAGATCATCCGCTGCCAGATCCAGTTCTTCACGATAACGGAAGCTTACATGATCAAACTGAATCTCCGGTGTCAGTTTCCCTGCCTCTACATCTTTTCCTGTATCCTCTACCAGAGGCTCTGCCTCCAACACCCGGTAAATGCGATCCGCTGCTGCAAAAATCAGTCCAAAATTTCTTGCCGTATTGCAGATTTCAATGACAGGTCCCAGAATCGTTGCGGACAACACCACAATGATCGTATACATAGAGGCTGGCATTCCATCTTTTCCCACATACCATGCTGCTATCAGTGCAGCCACAAGCCCGGATACTCCAAGCACCATTTGGAGCAGCATTCCTTCTGTCCCCAGCCGTTTGCTGTATGAAAACTGCTTTTTATACATGCGTTCCAGGTATGCTCTGTTCTTTTCCTCGTATCCTGTTCGATAATTCAGAGTCAGTATTTCTTTTAACCCCTGCACACCTTCCAATGTTACTGCATTGGCATCTGCAAGAGCTTCCCGGACTTCTTTTCCCTGTTCATCTGCTTTCTTTTTCATCCATATCGGTATGATAACTGCTATCAGTGCAAAAAGAAACATTACCAGATCCAGAATCGGAAGTATCTGCCATAAAATGATCATTAAAATAAGCGGTGTAATGATCGCCACCAAAACACTTCCAAAAGTATGAGCAAAAAACCATTCCATGATTTCCACATCACTCATTAATGTAGACGCCAACTGTCCGGAGCGCATATTCAGCAAGATTGCCGGGGATACTCTTTCTATGGAATCAAACAACTGTATTCGAAAATCAGCCAGAACCTTAAATGCCACATCGTGGCAAATCCACATTTCCAACGCATAGAATACAATCCGGATGATAATTGCTGCTATCGTAGCCACGATCACATAATTCAGTTCCTGCATCAGTTTTCCATCAATTGCCAGTCCCACCGTCCAGGCCCCAAGCACAGATGCAGCCACAATGGACAACTGATTTCCCACACCTGCCCCAACAGCAGCTACCATACGCAAACGATATTTTTTCAGCCTTTTTGAGAGCCGTATGACATTTTTCAGTCTTGTAAATTTCTGTTCTTCTTTATTCATAACTTTGTGCCCTCACCAGATTCTGATAAATTTGATTTTTCTGCAGTAATTCCTCATGCGTTCCACATCCCTCAACGAGTCCATTCTGCATAACATAAATCCGGTCTGCATCCTCAATGGTCGTCATACGATGTGCGATTACCAGAGTTGTACGATCCTTCATCGCTTCTTTCAGTGCATTCTGTATTTCCTGTTCATTTTTGCAGTCCACACTGGAAGTTGCCTCGTCCAGAATCAGAATTGGCGCATTCTTTAAGATCGCTCTGGCAATGGCAATCCTTTGCCTTTCTCCTCCGGAAAGCGTAGCTCCCCGTTCTCCCACCAATGTATCATACCCATTTGGAAGATTTACAATAAATTCATGGGCATTTGCAGCCATAGCCGCCTGTATGATCTCCGCGTCCGATGCCTCTGGTCTGGCCATCCGGATATTATCCCTTACCGTACCATAAAACAGAAAACTATCCTGAAATACTACCGAAATCTGGCTTCTCAGATAATCCGGTTCGAAGCTTTCCAACGCTTTCCCATCAATCTGAATTCTGTTTTTTTCTGTTTCATAAAATCCGAGGAGTAAATTTACAATTGTGGATTTCCCGGATCCTGACTTTCCTGCAATTGCAGTAACCTTACCAGACTCAAACACCATATCCACATTTTTTAAGACATCTGCCCCATCCTTTTCATACTGAAATGACAGATTTTGCAATACAATTTCCGGTTTCCTGCCAATTCCTGTATTCTGCAGGTTCTCTTTTGTTTTTTCCGGAACCGGATAATCCAGAACATACAATAATTCCTCAGCGACTGATAATCCTGTATAACTGTTATGCCAGTAAATACTTAAATCGTTCATCGGTTTCAGACATTCACCTGCCAGAAACAGAACCTGTATCAGTACTGCATAGGGAATCTTTCCCTGTGCCACATGGATGGCAGACAACAGGATACTGATACTGGTTCCTGCCGTAATGCAGATCGTAATTAACGTAGAATCTGAAAGTGATATTCCCAGATTTCTCATAGATTCTGCCGCAAATCCAATGGCCTGATCTTTCAGCCTTTTTCCTTCTTTCTTGCTGACTCCCAGGGATTTCAGGGTACTCATTCCCTGCATATCATCGATATACTGTGCATTTAACTGTGCATATTCTTTCCAGTACAGCACCATCACATCCGATACTGCCGGCATGAATACATGCGGTACAATGACCGTGACCGCCGACATGAAAAACAGCAGAAGCCCTACCGTCCGATCCAGTCGGCACATAAAAGTGGTAACAAATATTGTGGTAAAAATAACCACCGCAATCTGTGGTATATACTGAGTCAAAAAGGCTTCCAGCGATTCCACACCATCGGTAATCAATGACTGGAGATTGCCGGTTCTCTGGTCATTCTTAAAGGATGGACCAAGAACCATAATCTTATCCAGAATCTGACTTCGAATCTCATTTTTCACTTTCGCCGCATATTTTTTCAGGAAATACTCCTGATACTTTATCAAACCTGCTCTGATAAAAAGAGAAAGAAATTCTGCCAGAAAGCACAGTAGAATTTCTTTCATATTTCTTTTCTCGCATACTGCTATAACCATTTTTGCAAGAAACCAGGTCTGGGAAAACTGGGCACACACTATGCCCAGTCCCAGTAAAATCCGGATTGCGGTTTCTTTTTTTGCATATTTCAGAAAATATACCAATCGAAAAAACTGGTTCATCTTACTTTTCTCCGCCTACCAAAAACTGAGGTGTCAGTTTGTTCAACTCTCGATCCATGGATGCTCTGGAAATTTCACTGATATCCGGCAGTGCAAACACTTTGGAAAAACCAATTTCCATCATATAATCCAGATCCCATGCAGGACGCTTTTTGTCACTCATAAACAGCTTGCTGCTAAGTTCTTTCCCTGTTTCCACATCTTCGTGAGCATGAATGCCTCTTCCATATTTTTTCCACATGGCAGCATCGTGTGCCTCATAAAGTTTTTTCTTTTCTTCATCATAAAGATGCAGATACCAGCAGGCATCCGATACCAGGAGACGTCCACCTTTTTTCAGTACACGCAGCCACTCTCTGTAAGCCTTCTGTGGGTCGTCCAGCGTCCATGTAATATTTCTGCAGATCACCATATCAAAGGTCTCGTCCGGAAATTGCAGATTATGGCAGTCCATGGTCATCAGATCCGCAGACAAACCGGCTGCCTTCACATTTTCCCTGGCTTCATGAATCATATTTTCCGTGATATCGATTCCTGTCACGTGATGTCCTTCTTTTCCCAGTGTTACTTCAAAAAATCCCGGTCCGCATCCCACATCCAGTATTTCCAGATGTTCTTTTTCCGGCGCATGTTCCAGAATCAGATTCTTCCAGTTTTCTGCCGTTTCACTCTGTAATTCTGCTTTGATTCCTTCACTGTAAATACCGGCTTCCCCTTCCCAGTACTCTTTGATTTTATCGTTTTGCATGTCACTCCTCCTTCTTTGTGGCTACTACAATAAATTTTTTTCCCTGGTATCCGTATTTCCAGAAATCCATCGTCCATGGGCTGTTCAGCCATCGATTCTCTCTGATCCGGATTCTTGCAAAGCGTACCTTTTTCAATGCCTGAAAATCCGCTTCCGGGCGCTTCTGCGACGTAAATGGCAATTTTTTATAAATTCCGCTGCTTTCTTTTTCATCAGATTCATATGTTTTTCTTTCTGTAACATAAATAAGAAAATCAGCAATTTTCATACGAATCTTATTTTTTAATGTGGGTTCTGTGGTGCGATAATCTCCATCAAAATAAATAATCTTTCCGCCCGGTTTCAATACATCTTTCCAGCGCCTGAAAGCTTTTTCCGGGTCATACAGCGTCCATACCGCATCTCTGGAAAGTATCACATCATAACTCTGTTCCTGTTCCAATGGCAGAGTGACGCCATCTTCCTGACAGATTTCCACCGCCTGATGATAATGCTGCATATTTCTTCTGGCTTTTTCCACCATTCCTGCTGAGCCATCGACTGCCCTCACCTCATGGCCCAGGCGCGCCGCTATAATACTCATAAACCCCGGTCCACAGCCCACTTCTAAAACACGAAGGGGCTCAGGTCCAAGAAGTCTTTTCAGCTCTTTTGTCCAGTAAGATACCGTTCTTTTGCTGCTCAATTGTCTTTGAATGATATCATCATAATCATCGGACGCTTCTGTCCATTTATTTTCTATTTCCTCAAACATATTTTACTCCACTACATCCATCGCTGCCCAGTTAACACCTTCATAGGCAGTCGGTGCAAGTTCCACATTCGTCAGTCTGGTATTGTTATAGATATAATCACGGTTTGGATAATACAGCGGTATCGTGACTGCCTGATCATTGATACGTGTCAGAATCTTATCGTATAATGCAGTACGTTCTTCTTCATCCTGTGTCTTTAATACTTCTCCGAGATCATTGCTCAGTTCTTCGTCATACCAGTTTACTGCCTTTGCTCCATCCGGTGCATAGAACATACCTTTCAGGAAACCATGAGGCATCCAGGAATCTTCATAGCTGCGATAAATACACAAATCATAATCTCTGGTGGACCAGATAGCATCATAGTAAGCTGCGGATTCTTCTTCTACCAGTTCAATTCCCACGCCGATCTTTTCATATTCTGATTTTAGGAATTCACACAGGGATTTCCAGGAAGCGTATTCTTCTGTCTGGAATACCAGTCTGAGCGTCAGCGGTTCTCCATCTTTTTCTACAATACCGTCTCCGTCTGTATCTTCATATCCCGCTTCTTTTAACAGTTCTTTTGCTTTATCTGCATCATATGGATAACCTTTACTGTTTTCTTCTGTCACATAAGGAACGGTCGGAGACAGCAGACCAGTTGCCGGATTGCCATAACCATCTAACAAATCATTTACAATACTTTCATTATTTGTTGCATAATTCAGCGCCTGACGCACATTTATGTCCTGGAGCGCCGGTGTATCATAATTCTCAATTAAATAAAATGATAAAGTAGAAATCTGCTGTTCTGTAGATAAGTTCTCATCTGCCTGAATAATACTGTAACTTTCAGATGGGATATCCTGGAGGTTCAGATCTGCCTCTCCACTCTGAAGTGCCATCACTCTGGCATCTCCGTCAACCACCTGTTTCAGAACAACTTTATCAACCTTTGGTTTCTCTCCATAATAATTTGGATTTGGTACCAGAACGACCTCCTGACCACTCTCATAGCTGTCGATCATCCACATTCCGGTACCCACTTCCTGATAAAATTCTCCGTCTTCATCCAGTGCACTTTCACAGGTGAAACGGAATGGTCTTGGATAAGTAAATTCAATCAGCAGTGTATAGCAAGGTTCTGCAAACTTAAATTCCACAGTATCATCATCTACTTTTGTAACACTTTCCAGTTTTGTTGAAAAGTTGCCGGTTACATCCTGTTCTACCCATCTGTTGTAATTCCAGATCACATTATCTGCATTAAACTCTGTGCCGTCTGAGAATTTTGCATCTTTTCTTAAATGGAATGTATAGGTTGTGCCATCTTCACTGATCTCCCAGGATTCTGCAAGTGCAGGTTCAATTTCCCCGTTTTCTCCATAGCGTACCAGTGGATCATAGATCATTTCATAAAGACGGAAGTCCCCGCCGCTCTTTACAGGGTCACAAAGTTCAGGAGTAAGACCAAGGGACGTCATTGCTGTAACCACTTTCTCTCCTTCTGCCTGTACACTGCTGCCTGCCATCAAAGCTGCTGCCAGCACGCCCAATGATACCAGTTTTACTACGTTTCGTTTCTTCATTTCTTCCTCTCCTTTATGTTTGTTTTCTATTTTTACAGCATGTGACATGCCGCAAAATGTCCTTTCTCAATTTCTGTCAGTTCCGGTATCTGCTCTTTGCATATCTTTGTACATTTACTGCACCTGCTCTGATATGGACAGCCCTGTTCCGGAATGGTATCGGAAAACATCTTCTTTTCCTGTAATCCGATTCTTCGCATTCTCGGTTCTTTCACAGGAATGGAATCAAACAGATCTACTGTATACGGATGTATTGCTGTCTCTTTTAATCTGTCCGTATGATCAATAAATTCAACCACTCGTCCCTGATACATAATTGCCACCTCTTTGCAGAGATATGGAACATTGGACAAATCGTGAGTGATCAGTAAATAGGTCATCTCATATTTTTCCTGCAGTTCATTTAACAGATGCAGTATCTGCTTTCGTATCGAATAATCCAGACTGGATACCGGTTCGTCACAGATCACAAGTTTCGGTTTTAATACCAATGCTCTTGCAATATTGGCTCTCTGACATTGTCCGCCTGAAATCTGTCTGACATAACGGTTGCGAATATCAGGATCCAGCCCCGTCTGAATCAATGCTTCCTTTACCCGATCTTCATACTCATCTGCTTCCAGTTTTTCATGTAATTTCAGGATTTCCAGAATGTTTTCCCCGATCGTGTATCCAGGATCAAATACACCACTACTGCTTTGAAAAATCATCTGAAGATTCTTGCGATATGGACGGAACTGTTTTTCGGAAAAATCCTGCATTTCCTGTCCCTGGAACCAAAATTTTCCATCTGTCGGCTTTTCCAGACCGGCAATCAACTTTCCAAATGTCGTTTTTCCACTTCCGCTTTCACCGATCAGAGCCATAGATGATCCGGCATGGATTTCCAGACTTACATCATCCACTGCTTTCACAATTTTTTTCTTGCCATAATATTTTTTTAAATGTTCTGTCTTTAGTAACGTACTCATATTTTTCCCCTATAAAACAGCATCCAGCAGTTTTTTTGTGTATGGATGCTGTGGATGATAAAAGATATTTTCGACTGTTCCGTTTTCCACAATTTCTCCGTCTTTCATAATCGAAACATCATCTGCGATTTCTGCCACCACACCCAGATCATGGGTAATAAATAACACACCCAGATTTTCTTTTCTGGATAACTGATAGATTTCTTCCAGAATCTGCTTCTGCACGGTTACATCTAATGCCGTCGTCGGCTCATCTGCAATCAGGTAATCCGGTTTCATGGACATGGCAATAGCGATCATAACCCTCTGACACATGCCTCCTGACAATTCGTATGGTTTTTTCTTCATCAGTTCTTCCGGATCCCGCAGATTCATCATCCTTAGATTCTCCAGGGCAATTTCTCTTGCCTGTTTCTTGCTCATTCTGTGATGTTTTCTTAAACCTTCCAGAAGCAATTGTTCCACTGTAAAAAGAGGATCAAGCGCTGCCGTCGGATCCTGGAAAATCATTCCGATTTTGTCTCCGTATAACTGTCGCTTTTCTTTTCCCGGCAACTTCAGAAGGCTCTTTTCATTCAGTGTCACATCTCCGGATATCACCCTTCCATTTCCTGCAAGCAGATTCATAATGGTCAGAGACGTAACCGACTTTCCACTTCCGCTTTCTCCTACCAGTGCATGAATCCTCCCCCTTTTTACTTCCAGACTGACATCTTTTACTGCATGCACCATTCCGTGAGAGGTCTGAAACTCCACATGCAATCCTTTTACCTTCAGGACATCATTTTTCGGCTGTTCCATTCTGTATTCCCTCCCCCAGATAATTAAATGCCAGCACAATGATCATAATCAGTATGCCCGGATAAAACATCAGACTTGGATAAGTCTGGATATAACTTTTACTGTCACTGAGCATGATCCCCCACTCCGGTGTCGGTGCCTGCACACCCAGACCGATAAAGGAAAAGCCGGCGATAGACAGAATAATCGAACCGATTTCCATAGTTGCCAGGGCAATCACAGACGGCAAGATATTTCTTAATATATGTCTGAATATAATTCTGGCATGACCACAGCCGCCGGCTTTTAATGCAGTCATATAATTTTTATTTTTTTCCTGAAGCGTCAATGCACGGGCAAGTCTGGCATATTCTGCCCAGGATACAACCGATAAGGACAGGATCAGATGTACGCCGCTGGCTCCCATAGTTCCTGCTATGGCAAGTGCCACTATAAAAACCGGCATAGCCATAAATACATCAATGATTCTCATAATCACAGAATCAATTTTTCCACCTACATATCCGGCAAACAGCCCGATCGGCACACCAACACATATCGTAATCATAAGTACTGTGAAGCTGTAACTCAGTGAATAGCGGCTGCCCCAGAGAAGTCTTGATAAAATACATCTTCCCAGCTGATCCGTACCTAAAGGATATGCCGCAGACGGACCTTTTAGTTTTATCGTAACATCCACCAACAGTGGATCATGCGGTGCCAGCACAGGTGCCAAAATAGCTGCCACTGCAAAAATGATTACTACGATGAATCCTATTTTTGTTTTTGGTGACTGGAATACCTGTTTCCAATACAGATTTTGAATCATGCTTTTTTCTGTTTTTTGCGCTCTTCTGCTTCTCATTCTATGCCTTCTCCTTTACTTTAACTGAATTCGCCGGTCAATCGCAGAATAGGCGATATCCACAAGGAAATTCAGTACCACAATACCCACTGCCAGAATAAAGATAAAACATTGCAGCACCGGAGTATCTTTTGTGGTCACGGATTTCAATGCAAGATTTCCGATTCCCTGAATGGAAAAAATGCTTTCTATCACAGCTGATCCACAGAAAAAGCCGATTACCATCGATACCAGACGTGTCATCACAGGAATCAGAATATTTTTCAACCCGTGACGCAAAATCACATTGACAGAGGACAAGCCCTTTGCTCTGCTGGCACGTATGTAATCCTGCTTCAGTACCTGTATCATATTTGTCCGGATCAGTCTTGTCATAATTCCAAAAGAACTGATGTCCATGGCAAATGCCGCAAGAATCGGGATGCCTCCGGCATTTCCTCCGATTACAGAGATGACTTTTAACTTTACTCCAAATATATAGAGCAGCATCAGGCCAATCCAGAAGGATGGCATGGATACACTGAGTGACGATAAAATACGAACGACTTTATCCAGAAATCTGTTTTCATACATTGCCGACAGAATTCCAAGGGGAATCGATACAATCAGTAGCAATAAAAACGACGTAACCGCCAGTTTAAACGTCTGTGGAAAATATCTTTTTAATTCCTCAAAAGCCGGTTTTCTGGTGGAATATGATTTTCCAAAATCACCATGCAGTGCCTGATTCAGCCATTTTCCATACTGCACCAACACCGGTTGATCCAATCCTTCCGCATGCCGCACTTCTTCTACCTGCTCCGGAGACGGATGTTCATATTTTTGCTCCGCCAGTACTCTGGCCGCATCACCTGCTGATATAAAACTCAGCATAAAAATAATGAATGTAACCGCCAGAACTACCGGAATCATAAATATAAAACGTTTTGCAATTACCTTTCCCATCTTCATTTCTCCTCTTTTTCATTTGTGAATTTTATATGTTCAAGAATAAAAAAACTGATATGATTCGGTATCATATCAGCACAAATACTATCTTGCCATCTCAGGCAAAGTTTATGTCTTCTGTATCCCATCCGAATCAGAATCTTTCTGTCCGAAAGGCAAGTCTCCTGACTCCAGTTCTTCCTACTAACCATCTTCCCGGATTTCTCCAGTGATTTTTTGGTTTTCGTCCCTGTCACAGTAGCGGTGGCTGTTCTGGCATTTCACCAGATTCCTTATTAAGTACTTTGTACACCTTTCTGACTATTCAGTTTTTTAGTTTCTGGTCTGTATCTTCCCTGCACCATCTGTTATAATAACTGTCAATACATCATAATGGAGGCTTGCTATGAAACAGACATTACAATCTATCTTAACTGCATCTGATGCTGCGCTTTTTCCTGATATTTCCAAAAGCTGCAGCCAGAATTCTGTTCGCTGTATCACAGAATCTGACGTTTTTCGCTGCAATGAAGAAATCGCAGTATTTTTGCAGGATCCTGATTTTCAAAATCGTCTGTGTAAGCAGGATTTTGTGGACGTTCTGTTTGTTCTTAAAGGGAACTGCACCTGTAAATTTTATAAAACAGATCTGACTATCTCACCGGAATCTGTCTTTTTATCCAGACATTCCTTTTGTATGATCCCTCATCAGGTAATTCATTCTTTTTCTCCTGATCAAGACTGCCAGATCCTGCATATTTTTTTCAAACTGGATTCTCTGAGAAGCCATTATTCCGATCTGATCTCAGCGAATAATACCCTTCTTCTTTTTTGTTCCAATATACTGTATCAGACACATTACTGGAATTATCTTTATTTTTCAGTCTCCTACACTGACAGACTGGATGCCCTGCTGGCTGAAATGTACGAAGAATTCCATCATAAACAGATTTTTCATCAAAATATGCTTTATTATTCTTCTGGTATGTTTTTTACACTTATGGAACGGCAGTTACTCAACCAGATCTCTGTCTCACCCTCCAACCCACTCCGGCTAGTGCGTTATGATCAGATCTATTCTTATATCTGTGATAACTATTCTCTAACCTCTGCCAGAGAAATTGCAGAATATTTCCATATCAGTCAGTCTTATCTCTGCAAACTGTTTCACGAAAACGGTACTACCGTTACCACAGTCATTCAGGAAATCCGGCTTCAGCATACCCGAAGTCTTCTGGAACAAAGTGACCTTTCTGTTCAGAATATTGCAGAACTGGTAGGCTATCACGATCTGACCTATTTTATCAAATTGTTCAAACGATACTTTTCGATTACCCCTTATCAATATCGAAAAAAATATCAATCATCGAAAAAACTTTCGTAACCAACAGTAACATCCTACCATACTTTTGTTCTTATAAAAATGGTTTGATTTTCATAAAAATCGTGTTATTTTACACTATATAATTTCCTATTATATAAAAAAAGAATCCTATCTGCCAATCTGACAAATAGGATCCCTGAATTTCTTAATCTTCATCAATCTCTGATTTTTTATGATGATGATGTCTCTTATGTTCTGCTTCTCCGCAGACAATGCAGTTCTTCACTACTTCCCCATGTTTCGTAAAATCCCAGATTCCATAGGCCACCATCGGACTGTCTTTCATAATGCAGAGGCTGATGGTTTCGTAAAGAATGATGCCGTCCTGTCTTGCAATGCATCGGAATAATTCATTACCGAAATAGTCTTTGATATATCCCAGCACATCACCTTCCCGGAAAGTTTCTCCCGGCTGCTTTGTCGGATACCAGCATCCTTCTACCGGAGCATCTTCGTAAATGGCAGGACTGACATCAATCGGTGTCTTTTCATGACGATGTGCCTGTCCCTTAAATACGCCCAGATAGCGCAGTATGTTTTTCACATCATGCACATCTTCATCCACAAGGCTCTGACACCACTGACTGCTGTGTCCACGTTCCAGCAAAATGCTTGGAATTCCCAATGATCCTGCATAATTATATGCACCGCCTGTATTGCACTGGGATTCTACCAGAAGATCTACATGAGCAATCTCTGCCATCTCACGACTCTTTTTCACCACATAATCACTGGCATTGCCCAGACAATATACATAGGAAACCAGCCCTTCAAATCCATCCCCACAATGCAGATCAATATAGTAATCTGCAAATGGGAAAAATTCCCGTTCAACTGTATAAGCAATACGCTCCGCTGTTGTTCCAAGCATACTTCCCGGAAATACCCGGTTCAGATTCTTGCCGTCTTCATATACAAGGCTCATGGTGCGATGCTCAAACCCACTTGGATTCATCAGGTGAATGATGATCACCTGTCCTTTGATCTTGTCTGGTTCCAGGTCATGAGATAATTGAATCGCAGACTGAATTCCCACATATTCTGCATTGTGCACACCACCTGAAATCAATACCGTTTCGCCGTCCTGTGTTCCGCAGATCAGTGTCACCGGAAGCTGTATGCGAGTTCCTTCTACTGATATAAATCCGTTGACTTTTTCTCCTCTTTTCGCAGTAAGTCCGCCAATTGTAAATTGTTCCATAAGTCTCTCCTTACTTTTTCTCACTGTTTCTCAACATTTTTCTGCTTACATCCACAAAACAAATAATAAATGCGATCATCGCCAGAGACCAGGTGATAGGATATACTGCTGCTACCATCCGCAGACTATGGAACTGATCTACAAATAATTTCAAGATTCCAATTCTGCAAATGCAAAGTGTCACAATTACAATTATCATAGACTGAATTGTTTTTCCCACACCTCTTACCAGTCCACCTGTTACTTCCATAATCGAATAGATGAAATAAAACGGGAAAGATACACCTATGATCTGCAATCCCAGATGGATTACATTTTCATCCCGACAGAAAATACCCAAAATCGTTCTTCCAAACATCAGAACGACCGTTGAAAGTATCATTATAACAGACGCAGAAATTATATTACACACAATCGCACTTTTCTTGATTCTCTCATATTTTCTAGCTCCGTAGTTCTGTCCGGCGAAGGTCACAATACTCTGTCCAAAGGCAACAATTGGAAGATACAATATGGTTTCCACACGGAAGTAGACCGTAAATGCTGCTACTGCGTCCTCTCCAAATCCATTGATATAGTACTGCACTACCAGATTGGACAATGTAAGAATCATCGCCTGTATTCCCAGCGGAATTCCGATTTTTATAATCTTTCCGCTCATTTTTCTTTCTATCTTCCATCTCTGTCTCAGTAAATTTTCTTTTCGGAAAATATATACCATTAAAAATATTGCCGTAAAAGTCTGCGATACGACGGTCGCCAGAGCTGCACCTGCCACACCCCAGCCAAGCATTGCGATAAAGCACCAGTCCATGCACACATTTAAAAAGCCACCGGCAGCCAATACCAGAAACGGTGTTCTGGAATCTCCCATGGCCCTTAAAATTCCGGCACACATATTATAAATAATCATAGACATAATTGCCAACAGATAAATCCGAATGTACACCAGCGCCTGCGCCAGTATTGATGCCGGCGTATTCAAAGCTCGAAGGGCCCAGTCTGCCAGCAGCTGACCTGCTGCCATTAAAAGAATTCCGCCGGCTAATGCAAGAAATAACGCATTTTCCATGCTTTTTCGCACATTTTCTTCATTCTTTGCGCCCCAATACTGGGCTGTTATTACACCTGCACCGACAGATATACCGGTGAAGAGACCGATCAGGCAGGTTACAAGAATTCCACTTGCACCCACTGCTGCAGCCTCTGTTTTTCCCATATAATTGCCAACAAAAATTAAGTCAACCGTACCATATAATTGCTGAAACAGGCTGCCTAAAAACAGTGGCAATGCGAATAAAATGAATCCTTTTGCAATACTTCCTTCGGATAAATTTGTATTCTTCATTACTTCTTTCCACCATAGAGATGACAGGCTACCTGGTGTCCCGGCTCTACTTCTGTCATCTGAGGTTTTTCCTTTTTACAGATATCCATACATTGTTCACATCTTCCCTGGAATGGACATCCTTTCGGCAAATCCAGCGGACTTGGTGCTTCACTTTCGATGCTTTCAATTGGTTTTGAAAAATCCATATGAATATCAAATACCGCTCCCATTAATGCTTTTGTATAGGGATGCATGGCTTTGGAAGATAATTCTGCACCCGGAAGCGTTTCTACCAGATTTCCTAGATACATGACTGCGATCTGATGTGCAACCTGCTGAACCAGTGCAATATCATGACAAATAAATCCAAACGTAATATTCTTTTCTCGCTGAAGTTTGGTAATCAGTTCAATGACTGTCTTCTGAACAGATACATCCAGTGCTGAAGTTGCTTCATCCAATACCACAATTTCAGGTTCCAGAGCCAGCGCTCTTGCAATGGCAACACGCTGTCTTTGTCCGCCACTCATATTATGTGGATATCGATCTGCAAAATCTCCCGGAAGTTCTACCATTTCCAGAAGCTTTCTGCATACTGCGTCTTTTTCAGATTTTTTGATTTTCTTAAAGTTCATTAACGGCTCGCATACAATATCCCTGATGATCATCTTCGGATTAAACGATAAAGCAGGATCCTGAAATACCATCTGTACATTCTGACGGCTCTGACGAAGTTCCTCTCCATGTAACTTTGTAATATCTGTGCCGCGATAAAGAATTTCTCCTTCCGACGGCTTATCTAAAGAAACCAGGAATCTCATAAAAGTACTTTTTCCACATCCGGATTCTCCCACAAGACCAAGTGTTTCTCCTTTATACATCTTCAGACTGATATCATCATTTGCCAGCAGCGTCCTTCCATGGGAAGCCGGAAATTTTCTGGTTATATGCTTTGCTTCCAATATTACTTCTCTTTTTTCAGACATAACGTTCACCTCCAAGAGACGGAACAGCATCCAGAAGCTTTCTGGTATATTCATTCTTGGATTCTTTCAGAATATACTCTCTTGTTCCCTGATCTTCTATGAATCCCTGTTTCATAACAATAATATAATCTGACATGTATGCAGCCACACCAAGATTGTGCGTTACTACGATAATACTGGTATGGTAATCATCTCGTAGCTGCATCATCTGACGCACGATCTGAGCCTGCGTTGTCACATCCAGTGCAGAAGTCGGTTCATCTGCCAGTAACAGTTTTGGCTGATAAGTCATACCCATGGCAATTCCAACACGTTGTCTCATACCACCGGACAGCTGAAACGGATAAGAATTCATAATATTATCTGCTGCCGGAAGTCTCATACGCTCCAGCATCATAATTCCTTTGTTCCATGCTTCCTTTTTGGAAATCTTTTCGTGTGTCAGAATGTATTCTGTAAATACACTTCCAATCTTTTTTGTAGGGTTCATCATGGCCCCACTATCCTGAAAAATCATGGAAATATCTGTACCACGCAGTTTTCTCCATTTTTCAGAATTGTAAGCAAGAAGATCCTCTCCTTCTAATGTGATCTGTCCTGCTGTTACCTTTCCGCCACCAGGGAGTAATCCCAAAATTGCACGGATCACCGTAGTTTTTCCACTTCCAGATTCTCCTACCAGCGAAATAATCTGTCCCTGTTTCATACTCATATTAAAATGCTGAACCGTCGGAACGTTTTTATAGGAGATGGTCACATCTTTTAATTCTAGCATCGTTCTACCTCCTATTCATTCTTTGGATCCAGGATATCCCTGACGGAATCTCCTAGCATATTGAATACAACAACGACGATAAAAATTGCAAGTCCCGGGAAGATCATCAACCATGGTGCAGACTGCATACAAGCTCTTCCTTCATTCAACATATAGCCCCATTCCGGTGCAGGCGGTTTCGCTCCAAATCCCAGAAAAGACATCGCTGCCAGTTCCAGCATCATGGATCCCACATCTGTTGCTGCTGTAATAATCAAAGTTGGCAATGCATTCGGAAGCATATAGCGAAGCAACATATACGGAGTCTTCGAACCGGTAACTATCGCTGCAGACACATAATCACGGTCACGAATCTTTAAAACCAGACTTCGTGCCAGACGGGCGTATTTGGTCCAGCTCACTACTACAATTGCAATAATCGCATTTTTAATACTGGCCCCCATAATACCGGCAACCGCAAGGGCAAGTACCAGTCCAGGGAAAGCAAGCATCATGTCTGCAATTCGCATGATCACAGCATCCACGATTCCTCCAAAATAGCCAGAAATAACACCTGTTACTGTTCCAACCAGAAAAATTAACGCAACTACACCAAATGTAGCTGTCAGAGATGCACGGGCACCATAAATCACTCTTGTAAAAATGTCGCGCCCCATCTTATCTGTTCCAAAAATGTGCTCTTTACTCGGCGGAAGCAATGCATCTACCAGAGATCCTTTCAACGGATCCACACCACCTGTTACAACAGGGGCAAATATTGCTGCCAGAATAATAAGCAGTGCAAGAATAGAAAACACGACAAACGTTTTATTCTGTAAAAATCTGTTTTTCTTCATAGTTCTCTACTCCTTTAAACGCATACGAGGATCAATGTACACATAAGATGCATCTACAATCAGATTAATTACCATGTAGATCAGTGCAAGCCATAATACATATCCCTGAATCAGATTATAATCACTGGATGTGATTGCTGAAACTGCCAGATTTCCCAGTCCCGGGTAAGAAAAGATGACTTCTACTACACTGGTTCCCCCAAGGAGGGAACCAATGGAAAGACCAAACATGGTAATCAGTGGAAGTAAGGAGTTCGGAAAAACATTCTGCCAGATAATTTTAGACCTTTTTACACCTCTGGCTTCTGCACCAATGACATAATCCTGGCTTAATTCATCCAATACTGCTGTTCGTACCTGTCTGGTATACTTGGATGACATTGCAATCGCCAGTGTCAGCGCAGGAAGGAATAAGCTCTTAAAGTCTCCTGCTGAACTAATTACCGGAAATGCATGGATGTATACACAAAATGCCAGCATCAATAATAAGCCTACCCAAAAGTTTGGCATAGCGCACCCCAGAAATGTAATTCCACGGACAAGATAATCAATCCATTTATCTTTATAGAGTGCAGATAACATTCCAAGTGGCACGGACAGAATCAACATCATGACCATAGACATCAATGTCAGTTTCAGGGTCGGCCAGAGTCTTTCTGCCAGCAGTTCTGTTACCGGTCTGTTCAGACTGTAGGATTTTCCAAAATCTCCCTTCAGGCAATTTCCAAGCCATCTGGTATACTGCTGCAAAAATGGATCATTTAATCCCATTTCCTCTCTTGTCTCCTGAATCATCTCTTCTGATGGCATCACACCGGTTGCCGTATACATGTTACGCACAGGATCACCCGGTGACATGAACGTCAGCGCAAATGTGATAAAACTGATTCCCAGTAATACAACGACAATCTGCAAAAGACGTTTTACTATTTGTTTTTTGCTCAAAATGAACACTCCCTTTTGCTTTACTGTTATTCAGCCGGTACAATTTCAGTAGACAGCCAGTAGTAATCTGCTGTGTGGATATGTGCAGATCCGACTTTTGCATTATTGTAAATCATAGATGAGTTATAGTATCCGTCAATCAAAACAGCTGCATCATCAATCAGAATCTGCTGCATCTGGAAGATGATATCTTTTCTCTTTTCCGGATCCATTTCGCTTTGTAATTCCTTATATAATTCATCATATTCCGGATTTGAATATGCGCAGTAAGAGGTATCCGTCGCCCAGTTTGCCATAAAGGCCAGAGGATCTCCGGTACCAACTGTAATCCAGTTGTTATTATTAAAGTCATAATCCAGAGCTGCCAGTTTGCTCCACTGATCATCAGAGCTGCCGTATTCCGGAACCACACCGATACCAATTTCTGCCAGATACTGTGCATGAGCATCTGAGAAATCATTCAGCAGACGGTTTTCGTAAGAAATATATCTCAGATTGATGTTCTGACCATCCAGTTCACGAATTCCATCTCCGTCTGTATCCACGATTCCTGCTTCATCCAGGATCTGTTTTGCCTTTTCCGGATCATAGGTATATGGATTTTCCAGTTCATCATAACCATAGTTCAGTGTAGATGGCAGAACTGAGAAACCTGGAGTATAAAGTCCGCCAATTGTCTTTGAGTTACAAATTGTGTCATTGTCAATTGCCATCAGTATCGCCTGACGCAGTGTTTTGTTGCCCAGCACTCCGTTAAAGTTCATCCATGAAAATCCGCAGCGCACACCAGATGCAATATCTACTGTATACGCATCGCTTTCCTGAAAGCTCTGAATATCTGCTACGTTCGTAATATTTTCTACCAGGTCTACCTGTCCACTCTGAAGTGCCATTGCCTTTGCAGAATTGTCTCCCATAAACATCAGATTTACTTTGTCATAAGGTACATCTTCACGATAATATTCATTGGCAGTCAGTTCATATCCAACACCGACTCCATTAAACTTTTCGATTTTGTAAGGACCGGTACCGATAATTCCATTATCGAAGTTCTCGATATGCTCTACATCTGTGATACCCATCGTCGGATGACAAAGCTGCCCCATCAGGTTCGCATATGGTTTACTTGTTTTAATGAAAATGGTATTTGCTTCATCATCAGCAGTTACTTCTGCTTCAAATTCCAGATATTTTTCTGGTTTTGCGGATCCGGAAGGTCCGACTTCTTTCATATGATCAAAGTATGCTTTTACTTTGGATGGAGTCAGATCACAGCCATCAGAAAACTTGATACCATCTTTCAGCTTAATCGTCCACTCTGTATGTTCATCATTTACTTCGTAACTTTCAGCCAGCCATGGTGTTACTTCCATGTTGTCATCAAATTTAAACAGTGCTTCCGCAACTCCGTATCTCATGGCATTCCATCCAGCATTTTCATCCATGGCACTGTTTACTGCACCATCTGTATACATGGCACATCCAAAGTTCAATACCTTATCTTCTGCATTTGCGGTAATTCCCATAGCCAGCAGTGCTGCTGTTGCAGCTGCAATCATCATAGCTTCTCTCTTTTTGTTTTTCATTTTCTTTCTCCTTCTCCTTATCTTTTTGTTGCATTATTATGATGATATCGGTGTTTTCACATCTCTATCTTTTCATACTAATTCTAATTCATATGGAACTGCATTTATCTATTTCATAATTTTTCTGTAAACGCTTTAAATGAGTCAAAGTCTGCTGATGGTTCCTGAACCCCGGACATAGTACGTCCCATATTCCCTTTCACTCCCTTTTCATGCAATTCTTCTATAAATGTAATTTCATCTTCTACCCTGAGGATTCCTGTTGAATAGATAAAATCTACAAGAAACGTGATATCAATATAGTTTTCCAGATAATTTTGAAATGCTCTTACTTCTGCTTCGTTAACCATTTTTTCATATCATACTGCCCTCATATTACAAAATAGTTCTACTTTTTCTTCCCGACGCGTAATAAAAATGCAATATCATATGAATTGAATGAAATAAAAAACACCCTTTTATTGCTCTTAGGGTGCGCTGTAAAACATACTATATCGTTCTCTTATACACCGTAAGAAGTAACCAATACCCTAATGTATGCAGGTCTCCTGACTTGAGTTCTGCATCTGTTATCGTCTTCCCACAATTTCTGCAGTGACATTATGATAACCGACTCCCTCTTACAGTGGCGGGACCGTACCGGACTTACACCGGTTTCCCTTTTCATCTTGCTTTCGGTAAGAACATACATCAAATATCTAATTATTTTTAATATAATGGTTCATGAAACAACTGTCAATAGTATTTATAAAAAATGTCTTCTCTTTATAACAGTTCAGCCTTCTGACTGAATCATCACTTCCATCAGTTCGTTATAAAGGCCCTTGCCATAATTTCCGCCCATTCTGGTTCCTCCTCCGTAGTTTGCTGAAAAAAACATACTACAGAACCGTATTTTTTGCGAATAGCGCGAAAAAAGGCTTCGTCAAAATGATGGTGGGAATCCTTTTTTAAAAACCGTTTCCAATTGCTGACATACAATATGCATCCAGCCCTTTCCAGGTTTTCTCACTGTTGATACCTCTGACTGATACTCCTATTCCTTTTTGTTTGCATAATTCCAATATTTTGGCACTCACTTTTGCCCTTTTTATGCACAAAAATACCCGGTTTTTTCCACTTTTCAGTTTCTCTGCCTTTTGAATCATGGCTTCCACTGACTCTGATTTAGGAATATAGCTGATTTCTGCGACTGGATCCATTTCTTTCACCCATTTCAGATATTGAAAGTTAAAAGAGATCCACACTACACGATTCTGCAATCCTGATTCCTGCACCATTTTATAAACCTTGCGAAACTTTGCTTTTGTCAACCCGCTTCCATTCTTCAGTTCCAAATACGGTATCACATCCTTCTGTACACAATATCTCAACACTTCTTGTAAGCTTGGTATCTTTTCCCCTGCATACTTTGATGACTTCCATGATCCGGCATCCAGTTTCCGAAGCTGTGCATAGGTATATTTATCCGCTCTTCCATGCCCATTTGAAGTACGATCTACCTGCGCATCATGCAAAATCACCGGTACATTATCTTTCGTAAATTGAATATCACATTCAATATACTGATATCCTTTATCTGCTGCCAGTAAAAATGATGCCATAGTATTTTCTGGTGCCCTGGAACTGTATCCCCTGTGTGCTACCCGGTATGTCTGTTTCTCTTCCGTTTTCTTTTGTCCGACTACACGTATCAGACAGCTATATGTTTTTTTCTTCTTGCCCGTGCAGGTAATCCATGCTGTTCCACAACTGTTTGTATTTATTTTTCCATTCTGCACCGTTGCAACCGCCGGGTTTGATGTTTTCCACTGTATGGCTCTGTCCCCCTTTAATCTCAATCTGACAGACTTCCCCATCTGCAGCAGATACTGTCTGGATGACAACTCTGGCTTCTTTGCTGCCATACAGTCCTTCGATCCGGCACACAGCAACATCAACAGCAATAACAATAGCATTCTTCTTCCCTGTTTCATTTTTCCCCCTTATCTGGCAGCTTCCTGCCTGCTGTATTATCAGCTGCTTTCTCCCTTTCCACAGCATACTTTTTTAATCATAACATAAAAACAGAGCAGTGCAAGTATAAATCTATACTTTTTACTGCTCTGTATTATCATTCTATATCATTTCAACCACTCAGGCCATCTGTGCGCCTGCACTGGTCAGTGCCTTGCGTACTGCTTTTGCTACTGCATAAGCTGCTGCCAGAGATACCAGATCCTTTACCAGATATGGTGCGGAGCCTGCCAGGAATGCTGCCCATGCGCCAAGTCCTGTTACGATACTCAGCTGAATTACTCCAAGGATATGACAGCAGGCAAGTCCTGCCACGGATAATCCGATGAGTGCCGGCATGTTTCTCTTTTCATAACCCAGTCCGCAAAGCGCAACCATTGGAAGGAAGCCCCAGATATAACCACCTGCCGGACTTACTGTAAATCCAAGTCCGCCGGAGAATCCTGCAAATACTGGAACGCCTACTGCTCCAAGTAAAATATAAACCGCTGTAGAAGCCAGTCCGTATTTCCATCCTAAAATATAGCCAGCCAATGCCATAGCAAATGTCTGCATTGTTACCGGTACTCCTGACGGCAATGGGAACTGGATCTGAGACATCACTGCCATCACTGCAGCCAGCATACCTGTCATTACGACTTTTTGAATTGAACTCTGTGTTTTCATTTTCACTTACTCCTCGTCTTCTGTTGTTAACTCTTTTTTTGCTCAAGTTGACAATAGTATAAGCATATTCTTTTTATTTGTCAACCTTTTTATTTAATTAGTTAACATTGCTTTCTACTCGAATCAGAGGCTCCCCTGCTTTTATTTTCTCTTTTGCAATCGGAATAACTTCTTTCATCTCTTTTGTGTTGGTCACAAAAATCGATGTCACAGAATTATACCCTTTCTCTTTTAACAATTTCAGATCTACCGTCATCAGCTTCTGTCCTTTTTTTACCAGTTCTCCATCGGTCACATGAAGCTGAAATCCATTGCCTTCCAATTCTACCGTATCTATGCCCACATGAATCATAAGTTTAACGCCTTGCGCATTTTTCACAGCCACCGCATGTCCAGTCTGTGTTGTCATAATTACCGTGCCATCAAATGGTGCCAGAATTTCTTTCTGAGAAGGTAAAATTCCTACCCCTTTTCCAAGTAATCCCATGGCAAATGTTTCATCCGGGATCTGCTCCTGAGAAATCACTTCACCGGAAACCGGTGCATATATCATATTCCTTTCTTCTTCGGAAGAAACCGTTTCTTTCCAGAATATACCAGTCAGTATAAATGCCGTACCACCTGCTATCAGCAGCATCAGGCAATATTCTCTGGTACAATCCATCGTAATTAAAAATCCAAGCAAGCCTGTCACACCATAAGTAGTCGCATAAACTCCCATCATGGCACCCACAGCCGCTCCGATCGCAGACCCGATCATGCCGCATACCAGAGGTCTTACATACCGCAAATTAATTCCGAATATCGCCGGTTCCGTAATGCCAAGCGCTGCTGACATACTGGCCGGAAGTGCTACTGCTTTTGTCTTTTTATTCTTTGCTCTGAAAAAAACAGCCAGACACGCCATACTCATGGCAAAATTAGCAGAACTGGATACTGCAATCCAGATATTTTTCCCATTCTCCGCCAACATACCGGTTTCCAGCACGCTAAACATATGGTGGGTTCCGAAAATCACGGTCAATGGATACGCTGCCCCACACAAAAATGCTCCGATTCCCAGAGGCAGACGCAAAGTAAATCTTGTGATATCCAGAATCCAGTTTTCCATTTTCACAAAAACGGGTCCTATCATACCCATGGTCAGAAATGCTGTCACCAAAATCGTAACCGGTGGTGTAATAAACAAATCCATCATCTCCGGCATATGCTGATGCATCCATTTTTCAATCTTGCACATTACCCAAATACCGATAATGACCGGTATGATATGTCCCTGATAATTCACACGACGAATATGAACGCCCAACACATTCCAATAATTCACCATCGCCGGAGTCGCAGCCGCTGACCAGGAAGTCAGAAGGCTCTTATGCATCAGTAAAAGTCCTATCACTCCGCCAAGATATAGATTACCTCCGAAAAGCCTGGTTGCACTTATTGCTACCAACACCGGAAGATACGTAATCCCGGTATTAGCCACCAGCTCTATCCAGTTATACAAATCACTTTTTGCAAATCCCGGAGCACACTTTCCGATTGCCTCAATGATTCCCATCAAAAGTCCTGCTGTAATCACTGCCGGAAGTATGGGAATGAATACATTTCCGACTACCCGGATCATCCTTCCCGGCAACTCATAAATACTTTTTCTTCGTTCTTCTTTACGTTCTGTATATTCTGTCAGTCTGGCAATCCTTCGAAACTCATGATATACTTTATTTACTGTACCTGCACCAATAACAATCTGCAGTTGATCATTCCCCTTTACGACTCCCTGTACTCCTTCTGTCTCCTCCAGTTTTTCTACATTGACATCCCCCATGTCTTTGACGAGAACTCTTAATCTGGTCGCGCAGTGTTCTGCCCGGATCAGATTCTCATTTTTCCCAAGCGCATTATATATATTGCCTGCACATTCTCTGTAATTTAGTGCCATTTCATCCCCTTCTCTTTCGTTTCTTCCACACCCATTGTACCATACCTTGTCAACTATTCTATATCTTCCCACAGTCTTGTCCCGTTGTTCCTGAATCCCCATTTTCAGGTCCTCGTCTGAGTTAAAACAAAAAAAGACTAAGGCACGGACAGTCTCATCCACTGTTATCCTTACAACCTCAGTCTTTCGTAAATCTTTTTATTCTGTTATTTCAAATATATCTTTCTTTGTCCAGTTTTCCGGGATTCGTGTCAGTACCGCATCTTCAATCATCTCTTTTTCAAATATGTCAAAGCTCTTGTTCACAATTCCCATCTGAATTGCCTGCAAAGGAGCCAGACCAGAACGCATCGTCCTGATTGCACCAACCAGTCCACGAAAGTCCAGAGATTTTGTGGAAATTTCTCCATTGGATGCTTTGGTCTGAAGATCCTGAAACAACCCTGCAAACTGTTCAACGGCTTCTCTTTTCGCATCCGGAAAATACTGATTCAATAAAATATGCAATGTCTCCAGATCCAGTGGAGGCATATCAATTACCATAAATCTGGAAATCAATGCTTCATTCAATTCTTTCGTTCCCGCATAACCGTAATTCATCGTACCGATAAAACGTGTTGCCGGATGAAGCTCTATTCTGGAATATCCCGGTACATCAATGCTTCTTCGATGATCCAGTGTGGCATGAAGCACGGATACCGCGTCATTCTTTGCCATGTTAATCTCATCGAGAATACCAAAACCGCCGTACTCTGCACATTCGTAAACAGGTCCCTTTCGAAGCTGAACTTCGTTGTTTTTAAAAGTATCTGTACCAATCAATGCTGCACTGTCTGTATTCACATGAAAGGAAACGTTATAGGATGGTCGTCCAAACACCCAGGCAAGTGTCTCGCAGAGGACATTTTTCCCTGTTGCCTTTGCTCCAGATAATAAGATATTTTCTCCATGTAAAAGTGCGGCAATGGCCATCTCAAGAATCTCTTTACCGTAAAATAATACTTCAGGCTTGCTGACATGATCCAATGCAGCCTCATCTGTATCATAAGTATTACGAAAATCCAATACTTCAAAAATCAATTCTTCTCCTATCCGCATCTCTTCCAGATAGGCTCTGATGTTCTTTTCCTCAGTTTCCATTCTTTCCATCCTGTTGTGGTATTTCAGGCTTTTCACCTGATCTCTGCCACTATTTTAACATTTCCTGTACAGATGTCAACCAATTAGCGGTCTTCTCTTCTCTTATATTCTTTCTTCACAGTCAATGACTTATACGCAGGACGGATAATCTTATCTGTTGTCACCAGTTCTTCGATTCTGTGTGCACTCCAGCCAACAATACGTGCAATAGCAAATAACGGTGTATACAATTCTCTCGGGATTCCCAGCATCTCATATACAAAGCCACTGTAAAAGTCCACATTCGGGCTGACACCTTTATAGATCTTTCTCTTGTCAGCAATGATCTTCGGTGCAATCTTTTCGATATTATTATAAAGTGCCATGTCCGTATCTCTGCCCTTTTCCTCTGCCAGCTGCTCTACAAATCCCTTAAATACTACTTCTCTAGGGTCAGATAAAGAGTACACTGCATGTCCCATTCCATAGATCAGACCCTTACGGTCAAAGGCTTCTTTCTGCAGAATCTTCGTCAGGTAGCTCTCGATCTCTTCTTCATCCCGGTAGTCTGATACATGGGTACGGATATCATCCATCATCTTCATAACCATCAGGTTCGCCCCACCATGCTTACGGCCCTTCAGTGAGGACATTGCTGCCGCAATTGCCGAATAGGTATCAGATCCGGATGACGTTACAACTCTTGTCGTGAATGTTGAGTTGTTACCACCACCATGTTCCATATGCAGTAAAAGTGCCACATCCAGAACTCTTGCTTCCAGCTTGCTGTAAGACATATCAGGGCGAAGCATTCTTAAAAAGTTCTCTGCTACAGAAAGTTCAGGATCCGGTCTGTGAATATACATACTGGAGTCATTGGCATAATGATTGTATGCATGATATCCATATACCGCCAGCATCGGGAACGTACTGATCAGCATCATGCACTGCCGAAGTACATTCGATAATTCCAGATCATCTGCCTTCGGATCATAAGACGCCAGTGTCAGAATACTTCGAGTCATAGAATTCATAATATCGGCACTTGGTGCCTTCATAATTACATCTCTGGTGAAATTGGTCGGAAGACTCATCTGTTCGATCAGATTTTGCCGGAACTCTTTGAGCTGTGCCTCTGTAGGAAGCTCTCCAAACAGTAACAGATAAGCGCCTTCTTCAAAAATGTACTTTTCGCTAAAACTCTCTCTTGCCAGTTCCCGTACATCTATGCCGCGGTACAGCAGCTCACCATCGCATGGAATCTGCTTCCCGTCTACCACATCAAAAGCCCTTACGGAAGAAATATTTGTCAGACCAGTCAGAACCCCATGGCCATTCTCGTCTCGCAGTCCCTTTTTTACCCCAAGTTCTGAATACAACTTTAAGTCAATACTGTCGTGTTCTCTGCAGACATCTGCCTGCCGTGCGGTATATTCCTCTATCTGTCTCATGCATACTCCTCCTTCTTATTCACTGTTTTTTCTAATTTTCTCATCATTATATTATTGGAGGTGTCCTCAGGTCAATAAAAAAAATATAAATTATTCTTAAAATACTATGTGTCACGTATTTGCCTTATGTATACAACTCTCTTTTCATTCTCCTCTGACCAGAAAAACAGCAGGCTCCAAAGAACCTGCTGTCACTGATCTGTCATGCACTATTCCTGATTCTATATGTAATACATATCCTGTGAACTGGCCAGTTCCTGTTCGTAAGCATCTACCAGATTCTGCAGTGTCAAATGCTCCAGAAACTCACTCACCCAGCAGTTCGCGGGATCAATTATCTTTTCCTGTATAATCTTGGAGGCCAGATTCTCTCCATCTCCCAAAAATTCTTTTTCCAGCAGATAATCTCCATCTAACAGACGGATCACTTCTGACAGAAGAATCTCTCCCGGTTTCTTCGCCAGCAGATATCCTCCCTGTGGTCCTTTTATGCTTCGGATCATACCGCCCTTGCGAAGTGCCATAAAGATCTGCTCCAGATATTTTACAGAGATATCATTACGCGCTGCAATATCTCCAAGCTGTACACATGACTCTCTGGCATTCACTGCCAGATCCATTAACGCACGTATGCCATAGCGGCTGCGACTTGATAAATTCATAACCTGTGCCCCGTTTCTCTATCTATGTTCTTAACCGTCCAGTATTCTTCCTGATCCGGCTGTCACCTTTCTTTTCTATTATAACATGTTTTCCTACTAGGTCAATAGGATATTAGGCAGTTCAAAAACTATTTGACATCTTTCTTTATCGGATTATAATATTTTCCAATTATATATGAAGATATTTGTCCTATTTCAAGACTACCATTTTTTCATTGATACTCCTATCGTTCTTTTAAATATCGTTTCATTAAAAATGCGCAAAAATATGGAAAGGTATAGATCTTATTTTCCACTCCCAGATTTCCGTCAGCCAGCTTGATTCCCCAATGGATATCTCCATAATTTTCATTCGCAATTAATCTGGTCAGGGATCGTGATCGATTATTATTGGATTTTACCTCGACAGGAACCAATTCATCTGTTGTTCTCACAAAAAAATCCTCTTCTAATGTAGCATTTTCCTTCACATAATAATATAATCCCAGTCCCTGTTTGATAAACGCCTCTGCCACAAAATTCTCATACAATGCGCCCTTATATACTCCAAGATTCTTGTTTGCCCGCAGATCCTCCTGTGCTTCATCATCCAATGTAGAAATCAGAAGTCCTGTATCTGGATAATACAGTTTAAATTTATCTTCATCATAGTTGCCTTTTAAGGGAAGTTCTGGATAATTCAGACAATTGCAGACAGCAACCGCGCCGGCATCTTTCAGCCATTCTATGCATCCACTATATTCTCTGCTTCTCGCATTTTTCGCCACTTTACTTAACTGAAATTTCTTATTTTCCTTTGCCAGCTGAACCGGAACACTACGATATACACTGAGAATCCTGGTCTGATCCAGCCCCTGTGCATATTTCCTGACATCTTCTTCATAGTCCATTCTGATTTGATTCTGCATCTCAAGAGTTCCCGAAAACGTATTTGTCTCCATATATAGCTTCACTACTGCCGGCATTCCGCCCAGAATACAATAATCCAAAAAGAGTCTTTTATAGACCAGCATTTCTGCATCACTGAATGGTTTTCCTGACTTCATATGATCCAGAATTCCTTCTGTGTGAGAATCATCATACCCCTTCGCCCACAAAAATTCTTCAAAATCCATAGAAAACATCTCATAATCTGTTTTATATCCCACACTGTTGCTGTGAATTTTATTATAATTAATCCCCAATAAAGACCCACTGCAAATCACATCAAACCGACCATCGATTTTAAAAAACTTTAATGTAGTTGCTATATCTGGAAACTCCTGCAATTCATCAAATATAATCAATGTCTCTCCCGCAGCAAATTTTTTTCCAGGATCAATTAATGAAATATTCTTTATAATATTGTCCGCTGAATATCCATCTGCCGTTACTGTTTTATATTTCTGCTCCAATACAAAATTAATATACACCACATTCTTGTAATATTTTTCTGCAAAATGAAGAATAGATTCTGTTTTTCCAATCTGTCTTGCCCCCTTTATAATCAGAGGATTTCTCCCATTATTCTGTTTCCATTTTTCCAGATACTGATCTACTTTTCTTTTCAGATACATACCATTCTCCTGATCTTTTTTATATTCCCATTCTAGTACATCATACTGCAAATAACTGTTTTTGTATGCTGTACTAGTTTTCACGCTTTTCCATGTACTTTCCATCGTATAATCACGTTTTTCTCTCTATATTATATTCCTTTTTCACGTTTTTATGTACTGTTTTCTTTGTTTTTTCACTTTTTTATATCAAAAAAACCTGATTCACATCTTTTTACTGATGCAAATCAGGTTCTTTAATAGGCTGTTCTATATCATACTATTCTGTAAACAGTGGTGTGGAGTAGTATCTGTCTCCACTGTCCGGAAGCAGTGCTACGATCACCTTTCCCTTGTTTTCCGGTTTCTTTGCATACTGGATGGCTGCATAGAGGGATGCTCCTGATGAAATACCTACCAAGATTCCTTCTTTGTGTGCCAGCAGTTTGGCTGTTGCAAAAGCGTCTTCGTTCTCTGCCTTGAACACTTCATCGTATACCTTGGTGTTCAGTACATCTGGTACGAATCCTGCTCCGATACCCTGAATCTTGTGAGCGCCTGCTTTTCCTTCTGATAATACAGGAGAAGTTGCCGGCTCCAGTGCTACGACTTTCACATCTGGATTCTGCTCCTTCAGATATTCACCGGTTCCTGTTACGGTTCCGCCTGTACCTACACCTGCGATGAAGATATCTACTTTTCCATCTGTATCTCTCCAGATCTCAGGACCTGTGGTTGCTTTATGAACAGCCGGGTTGGCCGGGTTCACGAACTGTCCCGGGATAAAGCTGTTCGGAATCTCTTTTGCCAGTTCATCTGCCTTGGCAATAGCTCCCTTCATACCCTTTGCACCTTCTGTCAGAACAATCTCTGCACCGTATGCCTTCAAAATGTTTCTTCGCTCAACGCTCATAGTCTCAGGCATGGTCAGGATGATGCGGTATCCTTTAGCTGCTGCGATAGATGCAAGACCAATTCCTGTATTACCGGATGTTGGCTCGATAATTACAGAACCTTCTTTTAAAAGACCTTTCTGTTCTGCATCTTCGATCATTGCTTTTGCGATTCTGTCCTTTACACTTCCTGCCGGATTCAGATATTCCAGTTTTACCAGGACTGTTGCTTCCAGTCCCAGTTCTTTTTCAATATTGGCAACCTCTACCAGAGGTGTGTTGCCGATGAGATCCAGTGTTCCTTTGTAAATGTTTGCCATGTCATTCTCCTCGCTTTCTATTTTGGTCCGGGTATTTTTCCACCCTGTTTTACTCGGTTTCTTAACTTGGCATCATAGTATCACCATATTCCTACTACGTCAATAGGTTTTTAGTAAAAAGTAGGAAACATTTTATTTTAAATTACTCTTGGCTAGAAATGACTACTGTAATAACCTGAGATACTCACGCAACCTTTTTCTCATAATTTTCATGCATGAAGGGAATTTTACGATGAACATGAAATTATTTGATTCTGAACAGAAAGTAATGGAAGTTTTATGGAGAGAAGGTGACTTACACCTCTGCTGCCGTAGAAACCATATCGGCTGAAAATGATACAGAAATCTCTTCCGATGATACGGCCTCCACAGCTATTATTGGCGAAGCTGATGGGCCAACCAGTATCTTCCTTGCCGGAAAACTTGGCTCAGAGACAGAAGCCGAAACGGAAAAAATCATAACCACCGGCTTAGCCGGTGGTTTGCACTGCCCCTATAAGGGGCTCATC
>UQWA01000005.1 GCA_900544685.1 uncultured Lachnospiraceae bacterium
TTTATCATAGAAGGACCTTATGATGGTTATTTTACAGAAAAAGTTTCACAGGCTCAGAGTAAATATGCGCCCAGAATTCTCTGGGCGCTCTTGACATACCAGCTTATTTTTGCTATTAAATAAACAACGGCTTAACCCAGAAATCTGCTGTTAAGCCGCATCAATTATCATAGAAGATCTGAATTTACAGAAAAAAATTCACACCGTCCAGCCGCACTTTTGATCAGGCTGTTTTTTCTGTTGTTTTTCCCTCAAATTTCTTTCGTTTTTCATTGAGAAAACGACAGTATTTATTTATATTCCTTCCGATTGCATACAACATGAATTCTTTGTACACTTTATCTGCAGAATGGTAATTAAAACGGCGGAAGTTTACGTTTTCTTTGATATCACCGAAATGTCCTTCCGTCTGGATTGAACGTGTCTGCCGTTTCAGGATCCCGCGCTCACTTTGGATGTTTGCATGGGATTTTTCACGCAGTTCTTCCCACTGTTCATTGATCTTCATTACCTTGTTTTTCTCAGCATCCTTTTCGGCATTATATTTATACAGACAGCGGGCTTTATGTTCGCATCCACTGCAGTCGGCGCAGCTGTATACCTCTAAGGTTTGGGTATAACCATTCTGTTCTTTGGTTTCCGTTCTTATGTGACGCAGTTCACGTCCGTCATGGCAGATATAGAACTGTTCATCTTCAAACACTTCGACCTTCATGTTGTAATATTTGCTGATATCTTCCGCATATGCACGTGTTTTGCGTTTTTCATGATCCTGCAGTTTTATATAGCTTTCTATCCCTTTTTCGTTTAAATAAAGCAGATTTTTCTCACTACAGTATCCGCTGTCAGCAGTCACTGCTTCCAGGACGCTGCCAAAAGCCTTCTGATGCTTTTCCAGGACTGGGATATGGCATGGCAGAAGGCTTGATGGAAGTAGGAGCAGAAGTTGTCATTGTAGGATCATCTGCAAAAGCAGGAGCAGTTGCGGACGAATTTACCAAAAAAGGATTTTTGTGTCATGGAGTAATTGCAAATCTGGCAGATGCCAAAGATCGTGCAAGAGGATTTGAAGAAGCTGTGGAAAAGTTGGAAAATCATCTGGATATTCTGGTAAATGCAGCGGGAGCACAGCGCCGTCATCCAAGTGAAGAAATTTCCAATGGAAGATTATCAGTATGTCATTGAAGTGAATCAAAATGCAGTATTTGACTGGTGTCAGAGAGCTGCCAAAAAGTTTATTGCACAGGATAGCAAGGGCAAGATTATAAATATTGCATCTATGTTATCTTTCTTTGGTGGTTATACTGTTCCGGCTTACGCAGCATCGAAAGGGGCAGTAGCTCAGCTCACAAAAGCATTTTGTAATGAGTGGGCATCAAAAAAAATTAATGTGAATGCTCTCGCACCTGGGTATATGGATACAGAGATGAACACGGCACTGACAGATCCATCGAATCCACGATATGCAGAAATTACCGGACGTATTCCTGCTCACGTCTGGGGAACTCCGGAAGATATGAAAGGTCCTTGTGTTTTTCTGGCATCAGATGCATCCGACTATCTCAACGGAGCAATCATTCCGGTGGATGGAGGGTATCTCGTAAAATAGCATAATACAGAAGGCGTATAGGATTATGAAAGGCTTCCGATTAGGTTTTAAATGATTTTTCGGATAATAGCACTTCCATGCAGATCGCATACAGGATCTGCAAACAGGTGGTGTTTCAGGCAGAATTCGTCTACAGCTTTGTTACATCCGGAAAACTGGGTACTGTATGCGTCATGGATCAGGAGAACTCCGCCGATAGACAGACGTTCATAAAACAGAGGCAATGCAGCAGCAGTTGGAGCATAGAGATCTGCATCTAATGATACGAAACAGAAAGTTTCATCGGTAATATCGGAAAAAGTATCCGGAAACCATCCTTTATGGATGATCACATGTGATGGATCAGGCATGATGCGAAGAACAGAGTCTACATCTGTAGAAGAAAAGTCACCTGTTTTAGCGCGAGACAGATGCCTGGAGGTTTCTACGGCAATATCTTTTTCTGAAAAGCCTTCAAAAGTATCAAAAAGATGTATTTTTCGATCCGGAAAGGCCGTACTGATCAGGCAAGAAAAATCACCCTGGAAAACACCAAGTTCTGCCACATCTCCAGAGATATTTTGTTGATGCATCTGTTCGGCTAAAAGGCGCATAACCGCAACCCGTGCATCGAACATGCGAAGTGCAGAAGGATCACAAAATGAACCGTGATAGCCCAAGTGCTCCATCTGCTGCATCATAGAGCCACGCCGCTCTTCATCCAATACACCAAGAATAATCAGATCAGGAAGAAGAGCAGCGGCCTTTGATGGAGAACAGATTGGGATATTACCAATAAATTGTCCATGTTTGCGCGGATCATTATCGGCAAAGCACATGATCTGATAGGAATTTCCAAGAAGTCGGGCAGTCATCTGCCCAATCTGTCCGGCACCGAATATAATAGTTTTGTAGACATGTTTTGTCATCATTTCATAGCAGCCTTTCTTTCAGCTCGAACCTGAATCATTTGTCCTGTGATAGATATTGCGATTTCAGCAGGTGTTTCTGCTTTAATATTAAGTCCCACAGGCGTGATAATACGGTTTAATTCTCGCTCATCGATTCCATACTCTTCTACGAGACGATGAAATACACCAGCTCTTTTAGCGAGACTTCCAATGACGCCGATATAGCATGCAGGTGTGGCAAGAAGTTGTGCCTGCACAATCGTATCATAGGCATGACCTCGTGTCATGACACAACAATAATCAGCATTTGTGATAGAAATGCTCTGATCCAGATGATCAAAATCGCAAAGGATTGTCTCTGCTGCATCCGGGAAAAGAGCAGGATCTGTAAATTCCGGACGGTCATCCAGAACGATGCAGTGAAAGTCAACACTTGCAAGTATTGGTACCAGCTTTTGTGAAACATGCCCTCCTCCAAATACATAGACAGTTCCGGATGTACCGATTTGTTCTGTAAACAGGTCGCAGGTTTCACTGCGATGACGGCATGGTCTTGCAGATAAGGAAGATAAGATGGAAGAAGGAACATCAGCATTTCCAGTCAATCCATAGGATGCACTGTAAAGACTCATACCGGATGTAGCATGAAGATCACAGATCAGCCAGAAATCTTTTCGTTCTTTATATAATGTCTCAGCAGTTGCTGCAAGTTCCATAATCATAGGGTCATTATGATCCAGATACTGGAAAAATACGGTAACATCACCACCACAAATCATACCGATATTCTCAACATCTTTGCGATTCAACCGGAATTCATGTTCACAGGATTCTTTCTTTTCAAGAATATCAAGCGCCATAAGCTCTGCACGATATTCGACAGAACCTCCGCCTATGGTTCCGGCAACTCGGCCTTTTTTTCCAACCAACATACGGGAACCGGCACCTCTTGGCGTTGATCCTGAGGAAGCAACGATGGAGGCAAGCACAAGGTCGTTTTCTTTTTGAAATTCTTGTTGTATGATCTGAAATAAAGTTCTCATATATAAAACACCTCCTGTAATTTTCTATAAGTCATATCGTCATGTGACAGATGGTCTGTATCATATTTTGCAGATCAAGAGCCTGTTTAAGCTGTCGTTCATGAGATTTCAAAGCTTCGGGACTGTTACACTTACACAGACTGTCCGCAAATCGTTTTTCGATGGTTACACGTTCGGTTTCCTGAATCAGTTTATCTGATAAAAAGACGATAGCCGCTTCATTCAGAATTGTCTTCTGTAAACCATGATGTTGTGAAATAATCTGACTGATTTCAGTATAGCCTAATTGTAAGAAAAGATCACCACCTGTTTTGGTGTGATGTTTTTGAAGTCTGGCAATATCATGAAGGAGCGCTCCGGAGCGAATCAGTTTTTTATTAAAAAAGTAACCATGAGATTCCAGCAGATCGCAGAAATGGCAAGCCAATTCAGTCACTGCATCACTGTGCGCTTGTACATGATGAGGAAGAGACACCGAATCGCGAAGCATCCGGCATAGTTCGTCATGCAAGTCAGGATGAGGCAGCAGGTAAGTCGAATCAGATAAGGCAACATGATCGTTATCGTCTGCGTTCAGATGATAATAGGAACCACATGGAAGACGAAAATACTGTCTGGCATGCTGTTTTGAATCAAGCAAATACAGATAAGAAGAAATTACATCTGTATGAGCAACAATCGCAATATCACCCTCAGAAGAACGAAGAATCTCATAAATTGCCTGCGAAAAACGCATGCCAGATGCGAAAGGAGTTTCTGCTCCTGGAATCGGGTAATCAGGATTCATTCCACGTGCTTCATATATGTCCGGCCATCTTTTGCGTATCTCATCAAATGAAAGACCATCCCATTCTCCCAGATTTCGTTCTGTTAAATCTGAGATAGTGATATGTGGAAGATCAGGTGTGATATGTGCAGCTGTTTCTATAGCTCTTGACAAAGGACTGCAGTAAACAGCAGTTATTTTATCATCCAGTTCTCCGTGAAGAAGGACTGACTGCAGATGTCCAAGCATAGATAAAGAAAAATCAGTCTGACCGATACAGTAAGAATGTTCATCTGGATATTGTGGTTTTCCGTGTCGAATAAGATAAAGATTACGCATTGAAAAATCCTCTGAAACACTTTTCAAATATTGCTTCGGAACAGGTACGTGTTTCCTCTGAAAAACGGGCATATCGCTTCAAAAATTCTTCTCCGTATGGTGTCAGCTCACTGTGACTGCCCTTTACACCGCCCTGACTTCGAATAATCAGCGGTTCATGAAGCTGAGATTCTAATGTATGGATCAGATTCCAGCTGGTGGAGTAGGAAATGTGCATGCGTTCGCAGGCATCACGAACAGATCCTGTTTCATGAATCAGTGTAAGCAGCGAATAAAGCTGTTCATCAAAGAAGACCTTTTCCCGTGCCAGCTGAATCTGAATTTCTGAACGGATCAGACTTTGATTGTGTGCACGAAGAAGTTCTGCATAATCCTCTGGTGTATCCGCATCATGAATGATTCCAGGATCTTCTACATTTAAACAATACATGGGAGTTCCACAATGTTCTACAGCACCCTTCAGACCAGTGTTTCCATCATTGCTTAAAATGGACTCAATTAATGAGGAACGAATCAGGATCGGATGACCTGAAGTTCCGTTACAGACCGGAGTGACAAGAGGCTGTCCAAGAGAAAGCATTTGTGTAACGGTATGTGCTGTGAATAGTGGAACATCTACAGGTGTAAAGAGTACCGTATCCACTTTGTCTTTTAAATATTCCAGTCCAATCCTGACAGAATCAAACATATGAGTAGTTTCATAGTCCTCATTTCGAAGAAAAATAACATGATTGGAAGCAAGGTGGCGTTCCAGAGCATCCGCATTATATCCGGTTACCACCACTATTTTAGAGATTCCGGCCTGCCGGAAGTTATTAATCACACGCTGTGCGATGGAAATGGATCCAAGCTGAAGCATGGGCTTGAAGTCTCCCATTCGTGACGATTTCCCTGCAGCTACGATGAGAGCACCTGTCTGCATTATAGATACCTCCCGAAAAATAATATTGTACAAATTTGATATTATTATAGCATAAAAAGTGGGAATAAATAGTAAAATTTTCGACAAAGTAATAAAACAATATAAAAAAGAGCAAAAAATAGCCAACTAATAATTATTTACAATTTGTAAAACTGTACAAAATTATGATAACATGAAATTATACAAAATAATGTAAACAGGAGAACGTTTCCATGGATAAGATTTTTGAAATTACCGCAAAAGAAGTTACGATACAGGTAAAAGATGAGCGCACAGGAGAGCAATACAGTCGGACACTTCCGATTGATTATTATGAGAATGCGAATGTTTTAAAACTCAGCGGTGAGAATCTGGACGGAAGCAGTTCTTCCATTATTTTCTATTCTGTCAGAGGAATGGAAAGACTTAAAGATCTGACGGGTAAGGGAGCCGATCATGATCCATGCGGAACACATAAGTCAGAAGATTTGTAACATCGGAACGTGTATTTTTTAAAGGAGGAATGAAACATGATTAAAAAGACATTGAAGATCAATGGTGTGGAGCGAATCCTTATTCTTGATAAGGATGAGACACTGGCTCAGGTACTTCGTGAGCATCTTCTTCTTACAGGATGTAAGATTGGCTGTGGAGAAGGTCATTGCGGAGCATGTAATGTTATTATGAACGGAAAAGTTACAAGATCCTGTATCTATAAGATGAGCCGTGTTCCTGACCACGCAGAGATTACAACGATTGAAGGTGTCGGAACCATTTCTGATATGCACCCGATCCAGGTTGCATGGATGGCATATGGATGTGCACAGTGTGGTTTCTGTTCACCGGGATTTATTATCTCAGCAAAAGTGCTTCTTGATGAGAATCCAAGTCCGACTCGCGAAGAGGTGAGAGACTGGTTTAACAAACAGCGTAACCTTTGTCGCTGTACAGGTTACAAGCCACTTATTGACGCAACTATGGCAGCTGCAGCAGTTCTGCGCGGCGAGATGACAAAGGAAGATCTTGTATTCAGACAGACAGAAGATTCTATCGTGGGTACAAATTATATTCGTCCGTCAGCAGCACAGAAAGTAACAGGTACCTGGGATTTCGGCGCAGATGATGCATTAAAGATGCCGGTTGGAACGCTTCGTCTTGCGCTTACACAGGCGAAGGTTTCCCATGCAAATATTCTTAGCATTGATACAACAGAAGCAGAAAGTATGCCGGGTGTTGTACGTGTGATTACTGCAAAAGACATAAAGGCAGCAGGTGGAACCAACAAGATCAATGGACTCGTAATGCTTCCAAAACACAACAAGACAGACGGTTTTGAACGTCCGGTACTTTGTGATGAAAAGATCTTCCAGTTTGGCGATGCAATTGCGATTGTAGCTGCGGATACAGAAGAACATGCCCGTGCAGCTGCTGATGCAGTAAAGGTTGAGATTGAAGAGCTTCCTGCATACATGAACGCAATGGATGCAATTGCACCTGATGCAGCAGATATTCATCCTGGTATTCCAAATGCATTCTTTGAGACAAATTGTATCAAAGGTCCTGATTTTGACTGGGATAGTATACCAGATTCCCAGCAGGTTGAGATTGAATCTTACTGCTCACGTCAGCCACATCTTCACCTTGAACCGGACTGTGGCTATGGATATATTGATGAAGACGGTATGATAACAGTGCATTCCAAATCTATCGGTATACATCTTCATATGCCTATGATCGCAGATGGTATCGGTGTACCAATGGAAAACTTAAGACTTGTTCAGAACCATGCAGGCGGAACATTTGGTTACAAGTTCTCACCGACAAATGAGGCTCTGATCGGTGCAGCTGTTAAGATTCTGGAACGTCCGGTATCACTGGTATTTAATCAGTTCCAGAACATTACTTATACAGGAAAGAGATCTCCTGCATTTATGAATATTAAGCTTGCGGCAGATAAAAATGGTAAACTCTTAGCACTTTGGGGCAACAACTATGTAGATCACGGTCCATATTCAGAATTTGGCGATCTGCTTACCATGAGACTTTCTCAGTTTACAGGCGCAGGTTATGGAATTAATTCTATTCGTAATAAATCAACAACCGTATTTACAAACCATGCATGGGGCTCCGCATTCCGTGCTTATGGTTCACCACAGTCTTATATGGGATCTGAGATTGCAATTGACGTGCTGGCAGCTAAGATGGGAATCGATCCGTTTGATATCCGTGAAATGAACTGCTATAAAGAATCAGAGGGCACTACCATCCCGACAGGTTATCCACCGGAGGTATATTGTGAGGAAGATCTGTTTAAGAAAGCACGTCCATTGTATGAAGCGGCGAAGAAACGTGTTGCCGAAAAGAATGCAGCTTCTGACGGAAAGATGAAATATGGTATCGGTGTATCCCTTGGTGTATACGGCTGTGGTCTTGATGGTGTTGATACATCAAATGCATTTGCAGAATTAAATCCGGATGGAACCGTTACGATGTATGCTGCATGGGAAGATCATGGACAGGGGGCTGATATGGGTGTTCTTGTATCATCTCATGAAACACTGCGTCAGGCAGGAATCAGACCGGAACAGATTAAACTGGTTATGAATGATACGAAGACATGTCCGAATGCAGGACCTGCAGGAGGATCACGCTCACAGGTTATGTCAGGTAATGCATGTCGTCTGGCTGCAGAAAATCTTGTAGCAGCAATGAAGAAAGAAGACGGAACATTCCGTACTTATGATGAGATGGTAGCAGAAGGGCTTGCAACAAAATATGAAGGTAACTGGGTAACTACATTCTGTGCAGATCATCCGATCGATCAGGATACCGCACAGGGCGATCCATTTGCAACTTATATGTATACTATCTTCCTGCCGGAAGTTGCTGTTAATACAGAAACAGGTAAAGTTACCGTTGAGAAATTTACTTGCGTAGCTGACGTAGGTACGATCATGAACAGACTTCTTGTAGAAGGTAATTTCTATGGTGGTCTTGTACAGGGTATCGGTCTTGCTCTTTCGGAAGACTTTGAAGATTTGAACCATGACACCACTTTGAAGAATTGTGGTATTCCATATCCAAAGGATGCTCCGGATGATATTGAACTTCACTTCAATGAAACATATCGTCCAAGTGGTCCTTACGGTGCGGCTGGTTGTGGTGAGGCTCCACTGGATGCTCCACATCCTGCAATCTTGAATGCAATCTTTAATGCGACAGGTGCACGTATTACACGTATCCCTGCCCGTCCGGAAAGGGTTCTTGCAGCATTAAAAGAACTTGAGAAATAAGATTAATTCATAATGTGGTTGGAGTAAAAGCTGCCAACTGTGATATAATCAGGGGAGACGGGAAACTGCCTCCCTTTTACAGACGAAAGGAGTATCAGGTTATGACATACATACAGGAGAGAGGTTCTACTCACGTTTATCATGTAAATCGAATGTCAAAAGAAGAGATGGATCATATGATCAGTCTCTGCGTCCATGAACAGCCGGCCTACTGTGTTGCAGCCTGTCCTTTCAAAATGGATACAAAAGAGATGCTGTATTATGCTGCAAAAGGAAATTTTAAGAAAGCGTTGGCAATTTATGAGAAAATTACACCATTTCCAATGATTCTCTGTGATGGATGTACGGCACCTTGCGAAGATAATTGCAAGCTTTGTGAACTTGGTGATGGTGTCTCCATACGAGAAGTAGAACGTGCGATTGTCCGGTATGGAGAACCAGGAAGACGAAGCAGTGTATTTCGCATGAGAAAGAAGAAAAGGGCAGCAATCTTTGGTTCTGGATTATTTCCACTGTTTCTTGCAGGGGAACTGGAAAAGAAAATGTATCCTACGACGATTTATTGCAAGGAAGAAGATTATGAAAGCTATATTGCAGCGGCAGCCGGACATCTTTTGGAATCAGACCGCAGCAATGAAGCGAAACGTCTGAAATCTATGGATCTTTCTTTTGAATTTGGATGCAGTTTGAATCTTCCGTTCATCAGAGAAAAAATGGAACTGGCAGATGTGGTCTGCGCATCAGAAGAAGTGGCAAAAATGTTAGCTCCGGAAGAAGCAGCAGATGTCGAGATTATGTTAAGGGAACAGGCAAAGATTGTTAGCGGACCTGCGGAATCTGTGATGGATGCGGCTTTTGCCGCAAAGCGGGCAGCTCTGACAGTGGATTTTCTGGTACAGAATTTATCGCCGCACAGCAACAGAGGTAGTGAAGGAGCAGTGACTACCAAGCTTTATACGAACATGGAAGGAATCCATGGATCGAATAAGATTTTCTGTGGTCAGGATGGATATTCAAAAGAAGAAGCTGTAGAAGAAGCAAAACGATGTATTCAGTGTCATTGTGACGAATGCATGAAAGGCTGTGTGTATTTAAGTGAATATCAAAAACATCCGGGTTTATTAGCCCGTGAGATCTATAATAATACGCAGATTATCATGGGAGATCATCCGATGAACAAACCGATGAATGCCTGTGCCCTCTGTGGACAGTGTACGGTGATCTGTCCGAATGGATTTGATATGAGTCAGGTGTGCAAGTCAGCAAGAGAAAATATGGTATCTACAGATAAGATGCCGCTGGCGCCACATGAATTTGCACTGATGGACATGTTATTTTCAAATTCAGAGGCTTTTTTAAGCAGACTCCAGCCGGGATATGAAACTTGCAGATATGTATTTTTCCCGGGCTGTCAGGCAGGTGCGATAGCGCCGGATGTGGTTATGCAGGCATACGAAGATTTAAGTAATCGGGTAGCTGGAGGAGTTGCTCTGATGCTGGGATGCTGTGGTGCAATCAGCGAATGGGCGGGTCGCTATGAAATGACAGAAAAAGTAAATGAGCAGCTGAAACAGGAACTGGCCAAGCTTGGTGATCCGATCATCATTGCAGGCTGTCCAAGCTGCATGAAGCAGCTAAAAGAAAGTATTGGAGCACATGTTATAGGAATCTGGGAAATTTTGAGAAAAATCGGACTTCCACAGCAGGCGAAAGGACTGGAGATACCGGTTGCCATACATGATGCCTGTGGTGCCAGAGGGGATGCACAGACACAAGATATGATACGACAACTTTTGTCGGATATGGGATGTATCGTTGAAGATACAGAATATTCCAGAGATTTGTCTCCATGTTGTGGATATGGAGGTCTGACGGCATATGCCAATAAAGATATGGCAGCGAAAATGACAGAAAAGTGTCTGGAACGTTCCGATGCACCATATATTACATACTGCATGGCATGCAGAGACCGATTTGCCAGAGAGGGAAGAGAATCCCGACATATACTTGAACTTCTGTATGGGGCAAATGCCAGCAATATGCCTGATATCAGTGAGAAACGCTACAACAGGCTCATATTGAAACAAACACTTTTAAAAAACATCTGGAATGAGGAACCGATCATGGAGAAAAAAGACTATACTGTTGCCTATACAGAGGAGGCAATCCATATGATGGATGAGCGTATGATACTGAAAAGTGATGTGGAACGTGTGTTATCAGATTACAGAGAAAATCAGGAAGCAATCCTGGATGAAGAAACAAAAGAACTGTTGACAAGAAGCAGACTGGGAAATGTCACATTCTGGGTGCGGTTTGTGGAAACAGAAGACGGATATCTGGTACACAGAGCATACAGTCATCGAATGAATATTATGAAAAGGGTGGGACAGTAATGGCAGTAGAAAGAACATATTATACGATTGATCCGGAAGGAAAGCTGACCTGCATGAAATGTAAGGTTCCGCTTGTAAAAGGAAAAGCAAAATTTATGTATCTGGAAAATGGGTTTCCTGTGGAAATGCCTGTCTGTCCAAAGTGTGGGTTTGTGTATGTCCCGGAAGAACTCGCACTTGGAAAAGTGCTCGCGGTGGAGCGTGCACTGGAGGATAAATAGATGAACAGGCATCCGGGAGGGGAAGCGCAGACGCTTCATCTTCTGGAGAACATAGAATGGAAAAAAGAAATGAAAGCACTGGATCTTGGAGCTGGAGAAGGAGACACGGTACGAATCCTGAAATCATTTGGGCTGGATGCACATGGCGTGGATCTTTTTCCACAGAGCAGTGATGTGGAAACAGGCGATTTTCTGCGTTTGCAGTATCCATCAGACAGTATAGATCTTTGCATCAGTCAGTGTGCATTTTTTGTCAGCAGAGATCAGAAAAATGCACTATCTGAATGCTGGCGCGTTTTGAAAAAGGGAGGTTTTCTTTTATTGTCAGATCTTGATACCGGAAATCTTTTGAAAATGGCAGAACAGACAGGGTTTACCATTCTCCGACAGGAGGATCAGACGTTACTTTGGCGGGAATATTATCTGGAAGCAATCTGGAATGATTCGTTCTGCTGCGAAGAGTATAAGCTTCTGCAGAAGGAATATAAAGGTAAGAAGCTGCGCTATACCATGTTGGTTGGCAGAAAGGAGTAGCACATGGATCTTTATGAAAGAATCATAGAACTTAGCAGTATGGGGTATCATTGCTCACAAATGGTTATGATTATGACACTGGAAGCCATAGGTGAGGAAAATCCACAGCTTGTAAAGGCTCTGGGAGGTCTTGGAGGCGGGATCGGTTATTGTGGAGATACTTGTGGCTGCCTGACAGGAGGAGCCTGTGCGATAGGTTTGTTCCTGGGCAATCTGGCTCCGCAGGAGAAAGAAGATATACAGATGAAACCGGCTGTGCAGGAATTATATCAGTGGTTCCATAAGAAGACCGAAGAAGAGTTTGGTGCTTTTTATTGTAAGGACATCACTTCCAATCTGGATTGGGGAGTGATCATGGAGCAATGTCCTGCGCTGATTGCAGATACTTATACAAAAGTGATAGAAATACTGACAGAACGGGGAATATTGGAACTATGACTACGCTGGGTAAAACAAAAAGTGTATGCCCGATATGTATGAAAGTACTTACGGCAAAAAAATGTATCGGTGAAGATGGCATTTATCTGGTGAAAGAATGTGATATCCACGGAAAGTTTCAGATACTGATCTGGGAAGGAACGGCAGCAGAGTATCTTTCCTGGGGAAGAGAAAACCTGTCTGCGGAGACTCCTGTAAATCCAAAAATCAAAGAGAAATCCTGCCCGGATAATTGTGGACTCTGTGAGGAGCACGAACGAAAAGGCTGTTGTATGATACTGGAAGTGACAAAGCGCTGTAATATGCACTGCCCGGTCTGTTTTGCTTCGGCAGGAGAATGTCTGGAAAACGGTGATCTTTCAATTGATGAAATAGAAAAGCAATATGATTTTCTGATGGATCATGGAGGACCATTCAATATTCAGCTCTCAGGAGGAGAACCAACCATGCGGGAGGATCTTCCGGAGATCATACGTATGGGAAGAGAAAAAGGGTTTACATTTTTTCAATTGAATACCAATGGAATCCGTCTTGCGCAGGAAGCAGGATACGCCAGAAAACTAAAAAAAGCAGGACTGAATACGGTATTTCTTCAGTTTGACGGTGTCACAGATGACGTGTATCAGACGTTGCGCGGACGCTCTATGATGGAACTGAAAGAAAAGGCTGTATTAAACTGTTCGGAAGCGGAACTGGGAATTGCCCTGGTACCTGTCATTGCTCCAGGAGTAAATGACATGCAGGTTGGAGATATCCTGAAGTTTGCGATGGATCATATGCCATTTGTAAGAGGAGTACATTTCCAGCCGATCAGCTATTTTGGCAGATGTTCTCAGCAGCGTCCACAAGCTCCGATTACCATACCAAAGATGTTGAAGCTGATCGAGGAACAGACTGACGGGCTTATGAAAAGTGAGGATTTCGCAGGTGGTGGAGCAGAGAATCCATACTGTTCTTTTCATGCAAGTTATCTGAAAAAAGGTGAGAGGGAACTGAAACTTCTGGAAAAGAAATCAGGCAGAGGATGTTGTTGTACTACCAGCGATAATTCCAGACAGTATGTGGAAAATCAGTGGAGCTATAGCACAAAAAAATTTGATGATGATGAAATGACACAGACAGATGCGCTGGATGAATTCCTGATCCGGGTTCATAATGAAACTTTTGCGGTATCAGGGATGATTTTTCAGGATGCATGGAATCTGGATCTTGAACGTCTGAAAAGATGTTATATCTGCGAGGTGGATTCTGATTATGGAATGGTACCGTTTTGTGCATATAATCTGACGAATTCGAAAGGAATATATTTATACAGAAAGTGAAACGATCGAATATAGATGCAATGATCTGTAAGCAGGAAGGCATTACAGAGATTACAAGAGATGAAATACACAGAATACAGCTGGAGAAATTAAATATTGTACTGAAGAGAGAAAAAGAACGAGAGGGTTTTTACCGAGATTTGCCGGAAAGACTGGAAAGCCTGACAGATTTGAGAAGCCTTCCTTTTACAACAGAAACAGATCTGGCAAGAGATGGAGGCAGGATGCTGCTTTGCTCCCAGGGGGAAGTCCAGAAAGTGATATCAGAACAGACAAGCGGAACTACCGGTGCCGGTAAACGTGTATTCTATACAGAGGGAGACTGTGAACACACCATAGAACTTTTTATGGCAGGTCTGGGTGAATTTATTTATCCTGGAAGTATAACGATGGTGGCTATGCCGTTTTCAGGTCCTTTTGGATTGGGAGAACTGATCGCGGAGGCAATCAGACGTCTGGGAGCAAAACCTCTTTCGACCGGGACAGGAAGAACTTATGGCGAACTGAACAGGATTCTGGAAGAGGAGCAGCCGGATACGTATGTGGGAATGCCGACGGCATTGCTTTCCATGCTTCGAATGTGCGGAAAAGGCAGTATAAAAAGAGCACTGGTATCCGGAGATGCCTGTCCGAAAACTGTCATGAAAGCAATCGAAGAAATTCTGCAAACACGACTTTGGCCGCACTATGGTTCCAGAGAGATGGGGCTTGGAGGTGCCATTTGCTGCACGGCGCATGAGGGCATGCATATGCGGGAAAACCATTGTATTACAGAGATTATAGATGAGAACGGAAATGTGCTGCCGGACGGTAAATGGGGAGAACTGGTGATTACAACCATTGGAATGGAAGCACAGCCGTTGATTCGATATCGAACCGGTGACTGGACAAGGATCATTCCAGGAAGATGCCTCTGTGGAAGTGAAATAAAACGCCTGGACTTTGTAAAGCGGATGGATCCATTGGGAAGTATCAGAGAGATGGATGAATTGCTGTTTGAGATTCCGGAACTGATAGATTATTGTGTGAAAATTGTAGATGGAAAAAAGGAAATTACAGCACTTTTTACATCGGACAATGGAGAAGAACGAATCAGGAGTGTTTTGGAAGAGAAGGATATTCGTTCATGGAACTGCAAAAAAGCAAAGTGGGAAGATGGGGCGCTGTATCCTGGCAAACGAGTTACAAGGCAGTGATTTCGTGGTATCATGGAATCACTGCCTTGTCTGTTATTCAGGATAGTATGGACAATCTTCCTGGATGCATTCGCGATTATCTTCGCAGTATTTACACGTTATAGAAGACAACGGAATGTTTACAGAACAAAACTGACTGTAAAAATGAACAGCTTCTTCAATGGCAATTCTGCTGGTACGTTTGCAGCAGCGAGGTCCACCAACATCTGCCAGTCTGGATAAAATAATGGAAACAAGTTTTTGAGGAAACGGCCATGCATCTTTGTGAAGTGGACTGGATCCGGTCATAACGGACATGAAAATACCGGCTCCGGTAGCAGCTCCACAGACACCCCAGTAACCACAGGTACCGCCCGGAACCTGCTTCGATCTTTTACAGATTTCAGATAGTGCAGCATCGTAATCCATATGTTCTCCATTATTGCGAAACGCTGTCAGAAGAACACATGGGACAATTGCATGATGCTCCGGTCCATGCATATGTACAGATGGAAGATCCATAATTTTTTCCAGAAGAAGCAAAGCATCTTTTTCTGTACTGTCTCTGAGTGTCGTGATTACCGGAGCATATGTGCCATAGCTGTGACAGGCATCACAGATAAAGTGACCATTTTCACAGACCGCATTGGTTAATTGCTCTTTATGGCAGATGCTGCACGTCTGAATAGAGCTTTCAGCACGATACGTAATAGGAGCACCACAAATCAGACATCCGGAAAAATGTTCCGCTTCACCGCAACAACAGGAATTATTCGTATGATCCATTTGATTCACCTCCGGAGAATTTATTTTAATAGTGTTAACGATGTAAAAAGTATAACATAAAATGAAAAAGTAATGATAAAGTATCTTGACAATCATGTTACTTTGGGTATATGATTTGATCCAATAAAGGGGAGTAACCTGCGCTTAACAAATTGCGTTTGTGATGTCGTCAGTACGGTGGAAGCATCCGGTATCATAAGGAAATGGTGAGACTTTTATTGCATTTTTTATTATGCAATGAAGGTCTTTTTTTATATATTTTTTTCAAAGAGGTCTTTCATTGCATAAGAAATTCAGGTAGTAAATACTTAGAAACAAGGAGGCGGAAGTGATGAAGGAAATTTATCAGCAGACGGTAGAAGAGGTTCTTGAAAGGGTGAATGGCAAGAAATCTGGGCTTACAAGTGAACAGGTGAAAAGATCCAGAGAAAAGTGTGGGTGGAATGAACTTACAGAAGGAAAGAAGAAAGGTATCCTGCAGATTTTCTTTGAAGGAGCTGTCTATTTCCTGATATGCTCCTTTTCTTGCGTTTACCGGCTTTTTTTAACGTGTTGAACAGAAAAAGCATCCATCGTATCCCATATCTTATTCATTTCATCCGTATTTGGAACAGAATATGCCGTCACAATATGGAATGATCGTTCTGGTGTTTTGGATTTTTCCAGAATCACGCGGATACGGCTCATCGGAAATAAGGTATTCCAGTCAGTGCCCTTTACGATTCCGGTACCAATTGGTTTCGGAAAATCACTATGGAGTACCAGAGCAGTATGACATGGATTCCATTTTCCCAGATACTGCAGATTTTCCTGGATGCATGTCTGAATCAGGGGGAGTACATCATCAGTGCATCCAAAGAAATGTGAGTACATGCACATTTCATCACCATAGACGGGAAGCATTCGGAGCTTTTGTCGTAGAGCATTAGTATCGACAAGAATATGCTGCTCATCCAAATTGGAAGAATGGTATGTATAAAAGAGCGCTTTATTTCGGATCTCTTCAATTTCTTGCTGCAGTTGTTTTGTAATATGCATAACTTCTCCTTCGCCTAATAGGCATAAAAATAGCCGGCTCATCATACAGAGTCGGCTTGATCTGATTATAGGTAACAATCTAAGATTGTAGTAACAGCAAAAGCAGTACAGTCTTCCAGGTAACAGAAATGGTTTATTGTGTTTTTTGGGACGATTCGGATACCGAGTTCTTTCGATTCTTTATCGGATTTTGCTATTTCTACAATGGCGTGGAATGTATCTGAGGATGCATTTGTTTGACACATCCAGTTACCATCTGTGTCTTGCAACATAGTGCAGGAATACAGTGACTTTTTCAGACGCTTACGCACATAGGGGCGCAGGGAGCTGCTGACTTTGTATGATCTCATTTTGACCTCCTGTTTTCTGTAATATATTCAGATTTAATATGTCATATGGGAAAAAGTATTTTTTGAAGCGTTTATATTTAAAGGTGATATGATTTTACAAGAGGGAAGAAAAGCACTAAATGAAAAAAGCTTGACAATATTCTCTATATATGATATCTATATTACACCAATGAGACAGGAAGTCTTAAGAATAATGTAATTAAATAGCAGTATTTTTTAAATTGCATAGAGTACAAAACAACAGATTGTTTTGTTGTCTAGGCATCCGATAGATGGATGTCTTTTTTGCGTACAAGAAATTTATAAATGGGAGGATGTATAGATGAAAAATGAATACGATGAAATTTATGGTGAGATGTTAGAAAAGATGATAAATGATGAATATGAAGCTGGAAAAAGTTTGGATTATATTGTAAAAAAATATGACGAAGATTATATTTCTGAAATGATTTTGAAAATGGTTGATATATCATCGGATACACAGATCCATGACTATAAAGAACAGCTTGGAAATATTCTTTTTAATGGTCAAAATGAAAAAAGAAAATTTGCGGTTTTATTTTGGGAAAATGGAAGAATGGACTTATAATGTCAGATGCTTTACGGTATATATGCCTTGATTCATTAATTTATACGGATGATATGCCACGAGATACATTTTTGAAAAAAAGTTTAAGACAAATATACACACGTGGTTGCCAGGTATATTATGAAGTCATTGTGCTGGTTGCGAATGGACTGGCAAATGGAGCATGGGCCAGATGGAGAACATTATATGAATTATCAATTATGGCAGAATTTATTAGTGAGAATGGGGAAAAAGCTGCGAAAAAGTTTTATGAAGCTAATCGCGAAGATCGGAGATATTATGAGTGGGCAAGAACATTGCCATGTTTTAAAAATTTCAGAAAACAGATAACGTTTCAGGAGATTTATAGACGATGTAACTATGCATGTGAAAATTGGAATGAAGCTTATCGTACAGCCAGTGTAACAATACATGCATGTACAAAGGGAACCTTTGAAAGTTTTTCAGGCAATGATGCTGTGGCACGTTTAATTCGTTCAGGAAAGCCGCCAGGATAAGTTTTATCTGCCCAGACTGAGATTTCTGATAGTGGGAATATAGCGTTTCTCGATCCATATATCTGTCTGATAGTTTTCTCAATATATTGCAGGCAGTAGCCGGTTTCATACATTTTTTCGATAATCGTTTTGATGGCACGTACATAGCCATCGTCGTAATTTGGATAATGATACACTTTCTGCGTTTCGTTATCCAATATTGCCATTTTATAACCTGCGATAAAAAAATCTTCGCAGCCTCTCCACTGAGAATAAATGCCTTTTTCACCGTTAGAAAAACTTTCGTCGAGCAGTTTTTAGCAGCATTTTTTATCTCTTCTTCGTTTTTCATCATCAATAACACCTCCTCTGTGAAGGTAGAATAACAGACTTGAAACCGTCTTAAAATATACAGGTTGCTGAATCGGTAGGGTCAAATTTGTGCAAAAAATCAAAATTTCCATATAAAAAAATCGACTTGTGGAGACTGCACAATTACTAGATTTTTGGGACGTTCCATTTTTTGTCATTTTGTGTATTTGCGGTTAGTTTTAAAAGTGATAGAATGAAAACATCAAATCAAGTATTAATGATTTTTCATTAATTTTTCTTTTTAAATAAAGGTCTTTATTGTGTCCCACGCTTCGGGACGGAGTTTCATGTAATAGACGGGAAATGGTTTGTTGCGTATGCGACGGCTATGCCCATTTTTAATTTTATGGCGATTTTATCACTTTTTCTGCAGAAAAGTAACCATTTCCCTTACTTTTAGGCTGTGAGTATTACTTTTTGCCGAAAAGTGGCTACTTTTCGGTATATAGTGGCACCACTACGTTACTTACGATTCCTAAAATGATTACTTTATAAAGTAACCGTTGAAAAGTGACTGGAGTGGTGGGTATGGAAATTGAGGCAAAATCATTAATTTTACAGTGTAAACAATTAATCACTTTTCATTAATTTTTCGCACAAATAATTAATGAAAAATCATTAATAATACGGAGGGGACTTATGACGAATGAGGAGATTGACAGACTGGAGGAGGACCTGATGCATCTGCCACCCTATACGGAAGAGCGGCGGAGAATGCTGCAGGAGGTAGAGCAATACCAGGACCCGGAGAGTTGGATCTATCTGCAGGCACAACGAGTTGTAACTGACGTACAGAGACAGGTTCTGTCTGACATTACTATAGGAAGGGCTGACATGATTGAGCAGGCATGCAGGGCTGCAGCCTGGGACAGCCAATACTATAAAATCTGTATCAGCATACTATACCGACTCCAGATGGGAGAACCGGCTTGGTTGGAGGATGTAATGCTGTGCCAGGCGATCTATTCCAGGGAGCGGAAGAATGGGAAGGGAATACACGAAAATTGCCGTAGACTGGGTGTGGAGAACATAGACTGGTTAGGAGCTATAACACGGCTACTGGGACTGGAGGAGCCTGAGGCGGGAGAGGTCCAGGCGCCTACGCCTAAAGCCCCATGCCAACAGCTGGAGGTGGAAGTCCCGGTGGGAGAGAGTGCAGTGGTAACCGTGCAGGTAAATGTGCGGACAACATAGATTTTGGAACGGGTGTGCTGGCTGTGGATTGGCTACACGGGAGTCTGCGGATCCGGAAGTTATCCCTGTGTAACCAGAGGGTGCATGTTCGGAGTGTATCGGAGAATCCGGGAGTGTATCGGGGACGCTGGAGAGCAGCCGAGAATTATCGGCTGGGCGATAACGTAGAGGAGACGGGAAGTGGTCGCATTGGACCAGGGAGGGCGTAGCCCTAGGGAAAATTAGCGGATCCGGAATGTTCCTGACAGAGAGATGGCAGATCGGTCAAAAATTCTGTGTTTGAATTACAGATTACAAGAGATGTATTTTTTAAAAGCCTACATATTTTTTTACCGATTTGACCGATTTGCCCTGTAAGTATATATATAGTTATTATTAATATAGAGGTTATTGTTATATTATGAGTAGTATTAGAGGTGTTGGCAGACCTAGAGTCCACAGACCGGAACAGTGGCGGGAAGTCACCCTCCGGTGGCATCGTGGGGAAATCACGGCGGTGGCGGCTATGAAACTATTTGGTCTGCCCAAATCAACATTCTACAGGTTCCTGGCAGAGGACAATGCTGGAGCGGACATACTGGAGCTGGGGCTGCTGTGGGATAAAGCCTGCCGGGTAGCGGAACAACAGGAGGCGCTGGAGTCGATCATTGTTTCGACAACAAATTTCTTCTATAATAAGAAGAAACACGTTCACGGGACAGTTGTAATCCGTCCGGACGCACTTCAGGATCCGGAGCAAAAATACAGCCTGCTGATGTTGCAGCCAGACGATTTCAAGGCGGAAATCTGGCGTCCATACACACTGTATCCTGGGAGCGTAGATGACCCGGAAGTACTGCGGCGGATGGACCAATATAAAGCGTTTGCATGGATGGGCAGGAGGCGCCGCCCGGTAGAGCGTTATGCAGCGGCGGAGTACCAGGGAAGAATAACTGATTTCTGTACTAAAATGAACCAGTTCGCCGCTACAGCTTACCGATCCGTAGGCAGTAGGAAAATTGCAATTCCATTTCCGGGCAAGTTAAAGAATCTGCCAGCACCTGTCCTGGTGGAATCTGTGGAGGTGGTTCTGCAGGTACAGGAACCGTGGCGGGTGACTCAGAACGTAATCTACCTAAAGGTGTCCTATTGTAATAACACAGAAACGATCTACACGATGTCTGTGGATGGTCAATACGGGGCATCTCCATGCAGCGGAGCTGTTATAGAACCGATTTCAACGAGTCTATTTGAGCAGTTCCTGGAATGCGAAGACGACATTCTCCGCCATTTCACACAACGTATTCGGAAAATGGCGAACGATCCGTTCTGGTTGCCGGAATGTACCGAAATCACAGAGCAGACAGTGTTCGAACAGAAATTAAACGAACGGTCAGATGTGCGCTTGAATCCACGGTTTTTCGAAACATATTACTGGTAATAGCAAAAATGCACAAAAAGAGCCTACAAAACGGGCTCTTTTTTCTATGCCTAGAAATGCCTGGATATGAACAGTTTTGCGCGAATGGTACCAACCTTTTTGGGGGTCCGACTAGCATATTAATAATAAAAAGGGAGGTATCCGATATGCAGAATAACGCGGCAGTACAAACAGTACCTCTGCATCTCAAGTACGCGCTCACGCTCAAAGAAGCCGTTCAATATTTTGGAATCGGTGAACGTAAACTGCAGATGATTGCGGATGAGAACAGAGATACTGGAATTGTTATCTACAACGGGGTCAAACTTCTGTTTAAACGCGAAAAATTTGAACAGTGGTTAGACGATGTGAATGCAATTTAGCAGATGCGCTGTAGTGACAAAAGGACACCAGTATGATATGATTACCGTACTGGTGCCCTTTTTATTTTTTGAAAGGGTATTGATCTATGAAAAATAATAGCATAAAAAGAAGAGACAGTAAAGGAAGAATTTTAAGGAATGGCGAAAGCCAGGCTCCAGACGGCAGATACCGCTACAGCTATTACGTAGACGGTAAGCAGAAAAATCTTTACAGCTGGAGGTTAGAACTGCATGACAAACTGCCAGCTGGTAGGAGGAAATGCAAATCTCTCAGGGAAATGGAAAAAGAGTTGCAGTTGCAACAATTCCAGGGGATCCATCAGGAGAATATGACGGTTGTAGAATTAGTGGAACGGTATCTTACTATCCGGGATGTATCACTAAAAAAACCACACGGGCCAATCATCAGACAGCTCTAAACCTGTTAAAGAAAGAGACATTTGGGCAAAAACAGATCAGCAGCGTTACGATGTCTGAGACAAAGATATTTTTCCTGCAGCTCCAGGAAAAAGGAAAGCGGTTTGTTACTATCCGGTCTATACGTGGGATTCTGCGACCGGCATTTCAGATGGCAGTGGATGATAACCTGATTCTAAAGAATCCGATTGATTTTCCATTGTGCTCTGTGGTCGTTAATGACTCTGTCACCAGGGAGGCAATCAGCAAAAAGGACATGATGAGGTTTCTGCGGTTCGTAGAGCATGATATGCATTTCTCTAGGTATTATGAAGGCTTTTACATATTATTCCATACAGGTATGAGAATTTCAGAATTTTGCGGTCTAACAGTGAAAGACATAAATATGAAGGAACGCAAAATTAATATCGACCATCAGCTCATACGATGGTCGGACATGCAGTATGGAATAGAGAGTACCAAGACCAATGCCGGAACCAGACAGATCCCTATGACAGAGGATGTATACCAGTGCTTCAAGAAGATCTTGGCAAATCGGAAGGGCAGGAGAGTGGAGCAGGTGATTGATGGATACAGTGGATTTCTGTATCTGGATAAAAACGGGATGCCGATGGTAGGTATGCACTGGGAAAAATATTTCCAGCATGCGGTAGATAAGTACAACGGGCTGTTCAAGGTTCCACTGCCGAAGATTACCCCACACGTCTGCAGGCACACCTATTGTTCCAACATGGCACTGGCCGGTATGAATCCGAAAACGCTGCAGTATCTCATGGGACATTCTGATATTGGTGTTACCCTGAATACCTACACACATCTGAAGTACGATGATGCCAGGGAAGAAGTCCAGAAAATGACGGAAAACAGCTAAAAAAATGAATCATGTTACGACACTTCAATTTAACATGATTTTTAACATGATTGACGTCAGAGATATACTGAAATACGCAGATGTATGCAGGGATATGTCAGAAATCGGGTATACCGGGAAAAGCCCATAAATACAGCATAAATCGGCATAACTAATCACAAAGGAGTATAACTAAGAATATGATAAAAGTACTTTTCATCTGCCATGGAAATATCTGCCGTTCTACCCTTGCCGAGAGTGTGTTTACCTACAAGGTATCCGCTCTCGGTCTTGCTGATCAGTTTCTGATCGACAGTGCGGCGACTAGTACGGAGGAGATCGGGAATCCTCCCCACCGTGGTACGGTAAACAAATTAAGAGAGGTTGGCATTCCATTGGTGCCACACAGAGCCCGTCAAATCACCTGGGCAGATTATGACCGGTTTGACTATATTATTGGCATGGATACGGCAAATATTCGAAATCTGAACAGGATGCTGAAGGGGGATCCGGAAGGGAAGATTTATAAATTTCTTACTTTTGCCGGATCAGGACGGGATATTGCGGATCCGTGGTATACAGGCAATTTTGATGAGACCTATAGAGATGTACTGGAGGGTTGCGATGGCTTTTTGTCTCACCTGAGAGAAAATGAAATGATATAGAAGCATATTGGTATCTGAGAAGATATGAAACAGATCGTTTCGAACTGTTTTGTGTATAATCGACATCTTCTCTATGAAAAAATTCTTTCGCAAAATGATGTGCTAAAGTATTGCATGATGTTTCACTTTTTGATAAAATGGGAAAAAAGGTTTATGAAAGAGAGGAAGTTACAATGAAGAAACTTACAGTTTTAGCAGTAGCAGCTATATTAGCAGCTGTACCTGCAACAGGCGTTTTTGCAGCTGGTGATCTGACATTTGCGACAGGCGGATCCTCAGGAACTTATTATGCATTCGGTAGTGTATTGGCTGGAGAAGTAAGCTCCGACACTGACACAACAGTGACAGCAGTAGAGTCTAATGGTTCAGCAGATAACGTAGACCAGGTAGATGCAGGAGATGCAGATATCGCATTTTGCCAGAGTGATGTTATGGCTTATGCTCATGACGGAATCAACCTTTTCGAAGGCGATCCAATCGATTCTTTCTCTACCGTAGCAGCGCTGTATCAGGAACAGGTACAGATCATTACGACCAACCCTGATATCAAGACCGTTGCAGATCTGAAGGGGAAGAACGTTTCTATCGGTGCTTCCGGTTCAGGTGTATATTTCAACGCAATGGATCTTCTGAATGCATATGGACTGACAGAAGAAGACATTAACCCTACATATGAATCTTTCGCAGATTCTGCAGACAGCTTAAAAGACGGTAAAATCGATGCAGCATTCATCACAGCAGGTGCTCCTACCACCGCAGTTACAGATCTTGGCACGGCTAAGGATGTATATCTGGTAAGCATTGATGATGAACATATGAAGACTCTTCTGGAAGAGTGCCCATACTATACACAGAACACCATTTCTGCTGACACATACGGTCTGGATGAGGATGTGAATACTGTAGCAGTTGGTGCTGTTGTAATTGCAAGCAATGACGTAGCAGAAGATGATATTTATAACTTTGTATCCGCAGTATTCGAGAACACAGATGCCATTGAGACTGCACATGCAAAGGGAGCAGAACTGGATCTGGATTATGCAGCATCCATCACTTCTGTACCTTACCACGCAGGAGCTGCAAAATACTTCGAAGAAAAAGGTCTTACTGTAGAGGCAGAATAAGCACGGATGTCCGATACGGGCAGCCAGTGAATACAAGAGCAGCAGGCTGAGACAGGCTGTACTACCTGTCTCAGCCTTTTTGGAATAGGAAGGAGGAGAACCATATGAGTGATATGGAAAAGCACACATCTGCGGCAAATGCAGAAATAGGATCAGCAGCAGATGTAGACGAAGTATTAAAAAAATATGACAGAGAATCCAACACCCGTATCTGGGAAGGCAAGCCAAAGCTGGTAATTCGCTGGCTGATGGTATTCTTTTCACTGTACAGCATCTATGTGACATTGTTCAGTACAGCCATGAGACAGATCCGTCTGATGAACTTCCTGGGGATGATTCTGGTGATTGGGTATCTGAATTTCCCAGCAAAGAAAGGAACTCAGAAGGTCAACCATATGCCATGGTATGATGTCCTGATTATGGTAGTGGGGGCATTTGGATTCTTTTATGCATCCATTCATGGAGCAGAACTGGCAAACCTGCGGCCAAAGTTCATCAGAGGAGATATGTTCCTTCTGGTGATCGCTTGTTTGTCTATTCTGGCTATGATGGAACTGTGTCGCCGAAGCGTAGGTGTGCCGATTTTGATTGTAGTAGGTATTCTGTTGGTATATACCTTTGCCAGTGTAGATCCGACGAAGGTGATTTATGACCAGTTTTATGCCACATCAGGTATTATGAACACACCGATTGACGTGTGCGCCAAGTATATTGTGGTATTCCTGATCTTTGGGGCTTTTCTGGAACGGACAGGTATATCCACATTCTTTATCGATCTGGCAAACTCTATAGCAGGTTCCACAGCAGGTGGTCCGGCTAAGGTTGCTGTTATTTCTTCCGGACTCTGTGGTATGGTATCCGGTTCTTCCGTAGGTAATACGGTAACAACCGGCTCCGTAACTATTCCGATGATGAAGAAGACTGGCTATCAGAGTGAGTTCGCCGGAGCAGTAGAAGCAGCAGCATCTACCGGTGGACAGATCATGCCGCCGATTATGGGAGCAGCAGCTTTCCTGATGGCTGAGTATATGGGGGTAAGTTATGCAGAAGTAGCATATCGTGCGTTACTGCCGGCTATCCTGTACTTTGTGGGTATTTACATTGCGGTACATCTGGAAGCAAAGAAGCTTGGCTTAAAGGGTATTCCTAAGGATCAGCTGCCGAAGTTCAGTGTATTGATCCGTAAGGTGTATCTGTTATTCCCGCTGGTACTGCTGGTAGTATTGGTATCTACCAATACTAGATCTATGCAGTTTTCCGCATCTGTTGCCATTGTAGCAACGATTTTTGTAGGTCTCTTTAATAAAGATGACCGTATTACTGTTACTAAGATCATTGATGCTCTGGAATCTGGTGCCAAGGGAACCATCTCTGTAGCAGTTGCCTGCGCAATGGCAGGTATTGTAGCTGGCTGTGTAACTTCTACCGGTCTGGCATCCAAGATGATTACTGCGATTGTTTCCGTTGCCAACGGACATGCCATAATTGCCCTGGTACTGACCATGCTTTGCTGTATCGTGCTTGGTATGGGTGTGCCAACTACAGCTACTTACTGTATTATGGCAGCTACCTGTGCTCCAATTCTGGTAAGCCCTGAGATTGGTATCCCAATAATCTCTGCACATTTCTTTGTATTTTACTTTGGTATTGTTGCAGATATTACACCACCGGTAGCTCTGGCAGCTTATGCAGGAAGTGCCATAGCTAAGTCCTCACCGATGAAGACTGCCTTTACGGCCACCAGACTGGCAATTGCTGGATTTATTGTGCCATATATTTGCGCACTCAGCCCGGCTATGCTTTTAATCGATGCAGGACCGGTTGAGGTAGTAATGATCGTTATTACTTCATTGATCGGTATTTTTGGTGTGGCAGCGGGCTTAAGTGGATTTGTGTACAGAACCATGAATCCATTAATGAGAATTCTGATCGTTGTAGGTGGTATTACACTACTGATTCCTGGAACCATGACAGACGTGATTGGCCTGGTTATAGTAGTAGGAGTGATTCTGATTCAGAGAATGGGCGTGAAAAAACAGATAGCATCTTAAGTAAATACACTGAGTATAAACAAAATAATATAGAAAAAGATAAGGAACCGTATGGAAGAACATAAAGTCCCCATACAGTTCCTTGTTTTTATTACGTAAGAAAGATTTTATAATATCAGATCGAAAAAACAAATTAAAACGATCATAATAATTTTTAAAACAAAATGCGATTTTTACTTGCAATTCCTAAATCAGGATGTTATAATGCAAACATGTACTTGAAGAACAAACAAATGTCCGCCAAGAGAACACAACCCTGTAATACCGTTTAGTAATGTATTCATGAATCTGAAGGTAATAGGGGGAAAAGGAAGGGAAAAATTATGAGAAGAAAAGCTTTCACAGCAGTCGCAGCAATTTCAATGGCAATGATGATGATGTCTCAGGCAGCAGCCGATGACAACGTAATCAAGATTGGTATTTTCGAGCCACTGACAGGAGAAAATGGTGGTGGCGGTACACAGGAAGCTCAGGCAGCTGATTATGCCAACGAAGTAAGACCGACTGTTACTGTAGATGGAGTAGAGTATACAGTAGAACTTGATAAAGTTGATAATAAGTCAGATAAGACAGAAGCTGTTACTGCAGCACAGAAGCTGGTATCTGATGGAGTAACAGGTGTACTTGGTACATATGGTTCTGGATGTGCCATCGCAGCAGGACCTACATTTGCAGAAGCGAAAGTTCCGGCTATCGGTGCTTCCTGCACGAACCCACAGGTAACCAGTGCATGCGATTATTATTTCCGTGTATGTTTCCTGGATCCTTTCCAGGGTAGTGTTCTTGCCCAGTATGCATGGGACGAGGGATTCACCAAGGTAGCACTGATTGATCAGATTGGTGATGATTATTCTATGGGTCAGGCAGGCTTCTTCAAAAAGAAATTTACAGAACTTGGTGGAGAGATTACAACAGAACAGCAGTTCCAGACAAACCAGTCTGATTTCAAAGCGGTTCTGACAGAGGTAAAGGCATCTGGAGCAGAAGCAGTGTTCGCACCATCCTCTATTACCACAGCACCACTTCTTTTGAAACAGGCCAAAGAACTTGGTGTAGACCTTCCGTTCATGGCGGGTGATACGTGGTATAACTCAACAATTATTGAAAATGCTGGTGCAGAAAATGCAGAAGGTGTAGTTTGCTCCACATTCTTTGATGAAGCAGATACTTCTAGCCAGATCACTGTAGATTTTGTAAATGGTTATAAAGAATGGTTGAATGCAGATGAGTCCCGTATTGAAAAGAACGGTGGAGACGATGCAATCGTTGGTAACTGTGCATTGATGTATGATGCTTACAATGTAATGTGTGATGCGATTGAAGCTGCAAATTCACTGGATGGCGAAGCAATCAAAGATGCGTTGGCAGCACTTCAGACAGAAGGTGTAACAGGTAAGATCAGCTTTGATGCGAATGGTGATGCAGAAAAAGATACTGCATACATTGATATCGTAGAGAACGGAGCATTTAAATTCCTGAAGACTGTTACAGCAGAATAAAACTGGAAAATAAAAGAAAATGAAAGAAAGGGGCGAAACAAGGATGCTTCGCCCCGTCTTTTGTATGTTAGGAGGCAACAGATATGAGTGCTACGACGTTTGCACAGCATTTACTCACCGGTATTTCCCTTGGAGGAGCCTATGCTCTGATCGCCATCGGATACACTATGGTATATGGTATCCTGCGACTGATCAATTTTGCGCATGGTGACATTTTCATGATATCCGGTTATTTTATGATTTTTGCAATGGCATCTTTTCCATGGTTTATCGCTATTCCGGTTGCACTGATTGGAACGGTAATTCTTGGAGTGGTTATCGAAAAGGCAGCTTATAAACCACTGAGAAGCGCACCACGTATGTCCATTATGATTTCTGCAATTGGTGTCAGCTATTTGCTGGAGAACCTGGCTACCTATTTATTTACTGCTATACCAAAAGCATATCCGGAAATTCCATTTCTGAAAAAAATTCTGACCTTTGGTGGAATTACTACATCACTGGTAACTTTATTAACACCGGTGCTGACTGTGGTTCTGGTAGTTCTGCTGATGCAGCTGATCAATCACACTAAGATTGGTATGGCAATGAGAGCAGTTTCCAAGGATACTGAAGCATCCAGGCTGATGGGAATCAAGGTAGACAATACCATTTCTATGACATTTATTATAGGTTGTCTTCTGGCTGGTATTGGAGCTATTTTGTATTTTACAGACCGTATGACTGTATACCCATATTCCGGTTCACTGCCAGGACTGAAATGCTTTGTAGCCGCTGTATTAGGTGGAATCGGATCTATTCCTGGCGCAGTAATTGGTGGATTCATTATTGGTATTTGTGAGACATTTCTGGTTGCATTTGGATATTCCACATTCTCAGATGCGTTCACATTCTTGTTACTGATTATTATTTTACTTGTACGCCCGACCGGATTATTTGGTGAGGCTGCAACAGACAAGGTATAAAGGGGTGTGATCATATGAATAAGAAAACAAGAAATACAATACTGAATATTTTATTGGTCGCACTGGTAGTTGGATTGTTATGTTTCTTTCAGTCAGATACCTCATCCCATTCTTATGCGATCTCGATCATTGAACGTTCTGTAATTTATGCTGTAGTTGCAGTGGCAATGAATCTGCTGAATGGATTTACCGGATTATTTTCTCTGGGTCAGGCAGGATTTATGGCAATCGGTGCTTATGTGACTGCCATTCTCACCATTCCGGTTGAGATGCGTGACAGCGTATATTATATGAATGGAATTGCCGGCTGGCTGCATGATCTGCATGCACCGATGGTAGTAGCATTGCTGATCGGTGGCCTGTTTGCAGCAGCAGCGGCAGCACTGATCGGTATTCCGATCCTTAGACTGAAAAGCGATTATCTGGCCATTGCCACACTGGGATTTGCAGAGATTATCCGTGCTCTTTTGGCTGCACCGATGATGGATCAGATCACCAATGGCTCATATGGTCTGAACAATATTCCTGGATTTAAGAATATTTTCCAGCCGGTTGCACTGGCGGTTATCTGTATTGGAATCATGGTACTTTTGATTAATTCATCCTTTGGTCGTGCGTTTAAGGCAATCAGAGAAGATGATATTGCTGCAGAAGCTATGGGAATTAATCTGTTTCATCATAAGGAACTGTCTTTTGTGATATCTTCTTTCTTTACCGGTATCGCAGGCGGAATGCTGGCCATCTATATGAGATCCATTGATACCAAGACATTCCAGGTTATGTTGACTTACAACATTCTTCTGATCGTGGTACTTGGAGGTATCGGAAGTGTGACAGGTTCTGTTATCGGGTCATTCCTGATTAACGGTGGACAGGAATGGCTGCGTTTCCTGGATGATGATACTTTCAAGATCATGGGTGTACATATTCCACTGTTTCGCCCTGGTTTCCGTATGGTAGTATATTCTGTTCTTTTGATGGTAGTAGTATTGTTCTGGAGACGTGGTATTATGGGAAACAATGAATTCTCATGGGATGGATTGTTTGGACTCTTTAAGAGAAAAAAGAAAAAAGTTTCTGCAGGAGGTGAATCATAATGGCTGAAAATGTACTTCATGTAGAAAATATGACGATGCAGTTCGGTGGCGTGGTCGCAGTTAACAACCTGTCACTGGATGTTAACAAAGGTGAGATTGTAGCATTGATCGGCCCGAACGGTGCCGGTAAAACCACAGCCTTTAATATGATTACCGGTGTATATGCGCCGACCAATGGGAAGATCTCATTTAAAGGGGAGGTCATGCTAGAGAATCACCCGCAGGGAAAAATGGTAAAAAATTATCTGGGTGAAAATGATGGCATGTATGATAAGACCATCGTAAAAACACCGGATCAGATCACAAAGCTGGGCATTGCCCGTACCTTCCAGAACATCCGTCTGTTTAAGAGCCTGACTGTATTTGATAACGTGCTGATTGCCAGACATATGTGTTCTAAGGCAAATGTATTTTCAGCGACTTTCCGTCTGAATAAAAAAGAAGAACAGGCGAATCGGGAAAAGACGCTGGAACTGCTGAGAATGGTGGGACTGGAGAATGAAAAGGATGAGATTGCAAGTTCTCTTCCTTATGGAAAACAGAGACGTCTGGAGATTGCCCGTGCACTGGCGACAGAGCCGGAGCTTCTGCTTCTGGATGAACCGGCAGCCGGTATGAATCCGCAGGAGACGGACGAACTCAGCGAATTTATTTTAAAGATTAAGAATGATTTTCATCTGACTGTACTGGTCATTGAACATCATATGGAATTAGTTATGAGCATTTCTGACCGAATCTATGTACTGGATTTTGGTAAGCTGATTGCTCAGGGAACACCGGAAGTCATCCAGAATGATCCGAAGGTTATCAGTGCATATCTGGGGGTACAGGAAGATGAGTAATATATTAGAAGTAAAAGATCTGAAAGTAGCATATGGCGGAATTGAAGCAGTACGCGGAATCAGTTTTGATGTACCTGAGGGACAGATTGTAACGCTGATCGGAGCGAACGGAGCGGGAAAAAGTTCTACCTTGCGTTCTATTGTGGGTCTGGAAAAGCCGAAAGCCGGAAGCATCAAGTTTCAGGACATGGATCTGGTGGGAATGGGAACGGAAACGATTGTAACCAAAGGAATTACCCTTGTTCCGGAAGGAAGACGTGTCTTTGTCAACCTGTCTGTACTGGAGAATTTGAAGATGGGTGCCTATATGCGAAAGGACAGTATCGAAGAAGACCTGAAGTGGGTCTATGATCTGTTTCCAAGATTAAAAGAAAGAAGCTGGCAGGCAGCTGGTACTTTATCAGGTGGAGAGCAGCAGATGCTGGCCATTGCCCGCGCACTGATGTGTAAGCCAAAACTGATCATGATGGACGAACCGTCTCTTGGCCTGGCGCCAATCATTGTGCAGGGAGTGTTTGATATTATCAGAGAGATTAATAAGCAGGGTGTTACGATTCTACTGGTAGAACAGAATGCCAATATGGCGTTAAATGCAGCCCATCTGGGCTATGTTATGGAGACTGGACGTATCACCATGTCTGGCCCTGGAAAAGAACTGGCAGCAAATGAAGAGATCAAAGCGGCATATCTTGGAAAAGCAAAGAAGAAAAGCGTGAATTAAAATGCAAACAGAAATCCGGAGTCTGCTATTGACAGGCTCCGGATTCTGTTTTAAGCTGAATACCAGACTAACCGAATGGATTTTACAGGAGGAATCATGAAAGATAATAAGATACAGATTGCAATACTTGGCCTGGGTACTGTAGGAACAGGCGTATATAAGGTATTAAAGAAGCAACAGCCGGAGATGCTGCCAAAGCTGGGAGTCGAAGTAGAAGTCAGCCGTGTGCTGGTGAGAAATCTGGAACGTGCGGCTTCCAGAGTGGATGATCCATCTATTTTGACGAATAACTGGGAAGATATTATTTCCGATGATACCATTGACATTATCGTGGAAGTTATGGGTGGCATGGAACCGGCTCGCACTTATATTCTGGATGCGCTTCATGCAGGAAAGAATGTGGTAACTGCCAACAAGGATCTGATCGCGGCAGATGGGCATGCTTTAATGGATGCGGCAAAAGATGCCAATAAGGATTTCTTATTTGAAGCAGCAGTAGCCGGCGGTATTCCAATTATCCAGCCGCTGAAACAGGCATTACAGGGCAATTACATTGAAGAGATTGTTGGTATCGTAAATGGAACGACCAACTTTATTTTAACCAAAATGACTGAAGAAGGGATGGAGTTCCAGGAAGCACTTCAGCTGGCAACCGATCTGGGCTATGCCGAGGCAGATCCTACTTCTGATGTAGAAGGGCTGGATGCAGGAAGAAAAATGGCGATTTTGGCTTCTATCGGTTTTCATTCCAGAGTTACATTCAAAGATGTCTATACAGAAGGTATTACCCAAATTACAGCCCGTGATATCCGCTATGCAAAAGAAGTGGGATGCCGGATCAAGCTTCTGGGAAGAGCTCGCAATACAGAAGAGGGCATTGAGGTAGGTGTTTATCCGATGCTGATTGACAGCAGACATCCGCTGGCTTCTGTGAATGATTCTTTTAATGCAGTATTTGTAAAGGGCGATGCAGTAGGAGATACCATGTTCTATGGACGAGGTGCCGGAGAACTGCCGACAGCCAGTGCAGTAGTAGGAGATATTTTTGACGTAATTAAGAATATGCACTTTGGATGTACCGGAAGAATTGGCTGTACCTGTTACAAGCAGATTCCTATGAAAAACAGAGAAAATATTGTCAGCAAATATTTTATGAGAATAAAAGTTGAAGACAGACCGGGAGTGCTGGCAGCGGTTACCAGCGTATTTGGCAATAATGGAGTCAGCATTGAACAGTTCATTCAAAAGCGAAAGAATGATGATTTGGCAGAGATTGTGGTCATCACAGAAGAAGTCATGGAAAAGAACTTTGATGATTCTGTAAAGATTTTAAAGACAATGTCTATGATTAAACAAATATCTGCAATTATCCGGGTATATTAACAGACAGGATTTGTCAGGTGGAAACAGGATGATAAAAAGTGAAAAAATAGCACTTGACATTTTCTCTGCGCAGTGCTAAACTGTCAACAACAAATCACAAAACAAAACCGATGAGAAAGAAGAGTAAGCATACTTGTTATATCACAGAGAACTGTAGATGGTGGGATTACAGTATAGAGCAGTTAGCTGAATGGACTTTCGAGGGCAGCCCGAAATGAAGAGATCAGATTTCAGAGTAGGCGTTGTCGGGAACCGGACCCGTTATCAATCAGGAGTGTATGAATGTACATGCGAAAGAGAACGTCATGGACGTTAAGTTGAGTGGTACCGCGATAATAAGAATTTATTACCGTCTCAAGCATCAGATAGCTTGAGACGGTTTTTGTTATCTTGAAAAATTCTCATTTCACAAACTGCCATCAGCACTGCATTCATAAAAAAGTGATTTCAGTATTATAAAATTATTTTTTTAATGAAAAGGAGAAAAGTATCATGAAAAAGAAAGTATTCACAAGTGTAGCAGTTATGGCAGCAATTACATCCGCAATGGCAGCAACCGCAATGGCAGAAGATTACAAGGTAGGGATTGTACAGTATGTAGATGATGCATCTCTGAATCAAATCACAGAGAACATTGAAAAAGAACTGGATGCCAAGGCAGAAGAATTGGGAGTTACATTTAATTATGCAGATTATTTCTCTAATGCCCAGGCAGATTCTTCCGTACTGAATCAGATCGCATCGGATCTTATGGCAGATCAGGTTGACGTGGTAGTTGCAATTGCCACACCGGTAGCTATGGTTATGCAGTCTGCAACAGAAGATACCGATATTCCAGTGATCTTTTCGGCAGTATCCGATCCGGTAGGGGCAGGTCTGGTAGCATCTATGGATGCTCCTGGTGGGAACATCACAGGTACTTCCGATGCATTGGATACGGCAACCATTATGAAGCTGATGCTGGCAGCAAATCCGGATTTGAAGAAAGTGGGACTTCTTTATGATACCGCACAGGATTCTTCTCAGAATGCCATCCAGGATGCTATTGCATTCTGTGAGGAAAATGGTATAGAATATGAGGAAAAGACAGGTTCTACTACCGATGATGTGATCCTGGCTGCACAGTCGCTGATTGCAGACGGAGTAGAAGCAGTTTTCACCCCAACCGACAATACCATCATGACAGCAGAACTTTCTATCTATGAACTGCTCAATGATGCAGGAATACCACACTATACAGGTGCAGATTCCTTCGCACTGAATGGAGCATTCTGCGGATACGGTGTAGATTATGCGAACCTTGGAGTGGCTACAGCAGATATGGTGGCAGAAGTGCTGACAGGGGATGTGAATGTAGCAGAAACTCCGGTGCAGACCTTTGACAATGGTATTGCAACCGTAAATACAGAGACCTGTGAAGCCATTGGATTTGATCTGGATACCATCAAAGAAGCGTTCAGTGATTACTGCACAGATTTTGTAGAGATTCAGACAGCAGAAAGCTTTGAATAAAAATAAGAAAAAAGATTCACAAACACTTCCGGGCTTTGGTCCGGAAGTTGTGCTGATTAAAGAAGGATAAAGGAGAAAGAACATGTTTATTACGTGGTCCCTGATACAGAGTGCGCTGGAACTGGGTATTATATATGGAATCATTGCCCTGGCATTATTCCTGACCTATTCCATGTTGAATGTCTGTGACCTGTCAACAGACGGATGTTATACAATGGGAGCAGCAGCAGGTGCGGTAGTGGCACTGGCAGGTCATCCATTTCTTGCATTGTTTGCAGCAATGGGAACCGGAGTCCTGTCCGGGCTGGTGAATGCATTTTTACAGACGAAGATGAAAGTGGAGAGTATGCTTGCCGGAATCATTGTGAATACCGGACTTTATACGGTAAATATCTGTATCATGGGAAAGTCCAATTTAAACATGAATACCACCGAGACGGTATTCTCCATGATGAAAGATCTGACCAAGGATACTTTTCTAGAGAGTTACAGTAAGATGATTGTGGCGCTGATTTTTCTGGTGATCATTGCCATACTGCTTGCACTGTTCCTTGGAACAAGACTGGGATTATCGATTCGTGCAACCGGAAATAATATTGCCATGGTAAAAAGTTCATCCATCAACCCGGCGATGACTACCACTGTGGGCTTATGTATTGGCGGTGCTATGACGGCGCTGGCAGGATGTCTTCTGGGAGAATATCAGAAGTCTGTGGACGTGAATATGGGAACTGGCATGGTTACCGTAGCACTGGCATCTTTGATTATCGGAGAGACTATATTTGGAAGAAAAAATATCAAAGTGAGAATCGTGGGAGTCATCATCGGTTCCTGTCTCTATCGTGTGATCGTGGCAATTGCGCTGAGATTTAATCTGCCGGCATCGGCACTGAAACTGGTTTCCGCATTGATTGTTGCCATTGCCATATCGATTCCGGCAATCAAGGAGATTATTGCCCTGCAGAAAACAAAACATGCAGCAATGCTTCGGCACAGAGAATTATATCAGAAGGGAGGCAGATAACATGTTAAAACTGATGGATATTTGCAAGACCTTCAATAAAGGAACGGTAAATGAAAAAACAGCACTGAATCACCTGAATCTGGAAGTAAAAGACGGTGATTTTATTACCATTATCGGTTCCAACGGAGCCGGCAAGTCTACCATGTTTAATGCTATATGCGGCGGCTTTTATGTTGATGAGGGGTTCGTGGAACTGGATGGACAGGATATTACTTTCCTTCCGGAACATAAGAGAGCAAAATATATCGGTCATCTGTTTCAGGATCCGATGAAGGGTACAGCACCGAATATGACCATTGAAGAGAATATTGCGATTGCCTATCTTCGGACATCTACCAGTCAGAATGCTTTCTTAAGCAGAGTATCCAGAAAAGAAAAAGAACAGTTCCGTGAGCGTCTGGCAGTGTTGAATATGGGGCTGGAAGACCGTATGAAGCAACCGGTAGGGCTCTTATCCGGTGGACAGCGTCAGGCACTGACACTTCTGATGGCAACTATGGTACCGCCCAAACTGCTGCTGCTGGATGAACATACGGCGGCACTGGATCCGGCTACAGCAGATAAAGTACTGGATCTGACCAAGAAGATTGTAAAAGAAAATCACCTGTCATGCCTGATGATTACCCATAATATGCATTCTGCACTGGAACTGGGAAATCGGACACTGATGATGGACAGCGGAAGAATCATTCTGGATATTGAAGGAAAGGAAAGAGACGGACTGACAGTGGACGGACTTCTGGAGAAATTCAATACAGGCGCCGGAAAAGAACTGGACAATGACCGAATTCTTTTCTCGAAGTAAGGAGTTATATGAATTATCATAATATTACCAGAGATGACATGTTAAATGGAGACGGGCTGCGGGTAGTGCTCTGGGTATCGGGCTGCGAACATCATTGCAAAGGATGTCAGAATCCTGTAACCTGGGATCCGCAGGACGGTGTGTTGTTTGACCGGGAGGCGGAAGAAGAGATTTTCAGGGAACTGGAAAAAAGCTATATATCCGGTATTACTTTCAGTGGCGGAGATCCCCTGCTGCCTTCTAATGAACCGGAGATCACCAGGCTGGCAAAAGAGATCCGTCACAGATTTCCCAAAAAAACGATCTGGCTTTATACCGGTTATACCTGGGAACAGGTGGAGGAAAAAGAAGTGGTGAAGGATCTGGATGTGCTGGTGGATGGAACATATGTGGAAGAGTTGAAAAATACACAGCTTCACTGGAGAGGCAGTGCCAACCAGCGAGTGATTGATGTACAGGAGAGCCTGAGAACCGGACAGATTATATTACACGACGAATAGGAGAGTATATGAAGCATACAGAAAAGATACAGATTAAATATTTTTCAGACAAGATTGAGCATCTGCGTTATATCGACGGTAAGTCCGATTGGATTGACCTGCGGGCGGCAGAGGATGTGGTGTTAAAAGCCGGAGAATTTAAACTGATCCCTCTGGGAATTGCTATGAAGCTGCCGGAAGGATATGAGGCACATGTGGTGCCGAGAAGTTCTACTTTTAAGAATTTTGGTGTCATTCAGACCAATCATTATGGTGTGATTGATGAGTCTTACTGTGGAGACAATGACCAGTGGTTTGTGCCGGTCTTAGCTATGCGTGACACAGAGATTCATGTAAATGACCGGATCTGTCAGTTCCGCATTATGGAACATCAGCCGGTGATTGAATTCGAAGAAACGGAAAAACTGGAAGAAACAGACCGTGGCGGATTCGGAAGTACCGGAAAGGCATAGATTGACAAAAAGAGCAAAAAAAGATATACTCTTTTTTAGGTTTGTTATACTGGGAAGCGGGGTGCAAATCCTCCACAAGTCCGTTACTGTAAAAGTCAGAGACCGGGACAGACTGAAATCGTTCATGAGGCTGCGGCAACCGGTTCTCAGAACGTATGATTATTTTATTTTTTAGAAAATCAGATACTGTCGTTGTCATTTAATATGCCAGCGGCAGTATTTTTTTGGAGACGGATTCATGGAACATAAGAATGGTCTGGAAGACTGTTATGTCATTAAAAACAGTAAAAAATTACAATGTGGGTATACCACGGGTTCCTGTGCGGCAGCTGCGGCAAAAGCAGCCACATCTATGTTGCTTTTACAGAAAAAACTGACAGAAGTGGATCTGATGACGCCAAAAGGCATTCTGCTGCATCTGCTTCCGGAGGATGTTTCTCTGGAAAAAGAGCAGGCAGTCTGTGCAGTGCGTAAGGATGGGGGAGATGACCCGGATGCTACTCATGGATTGTTGGTTTATGCATCCGTCAGGAAAAGCAGTACACCGGGAGTGCAGATTGACGGTGGTAGAGGTGTCGGCAGGGTGACAAAAAAAGGTCTGTGGCAGCCTGTGGGAGAAGCGGCCATTAACCGGGTTCCAAGAGAGATGATACGGGAGGCAGTGCAGTCTGTATGTGAAGATCTGGACTATGCCGGAGGAATCTCAGTGGTGATCTCGGTACCTGGCGGTGAGGAAGTGGCGAAGAAGACCTTTAACCCAAGACTTGGTATAGAGGGAGGCATATCCATTCTGGGAACCAGTGGTATTGTGGTACCTATGAGTGAAGCAGCACTGATTGCCAGCATTCGGCTGGAGATGGAGATGCGTCATGCGAACGGAGACGAATATCTGATTATTACACCGGGCAATTACGGAGAAGATTTCCTGCGTGAGCATGTGGAGATTGATCTGAAGAATTCCATGAAATGCAGTAACTATGTGGGAGAGACGCTGGACATGGCTGTGGAGATGGGCGTAAAAGGCATTCTCTTTATTGCACATATCGGAAAGTTTATCAAGGTGTCCGGAGGAATTATGAATACCCACTCCCGTCATGCAGACAGCCGCGCGGAACTGATGACAGCGGCTGCCATTCGTGCAGGAGCAGATCTGGAGACTGCAAGACGGCTTCTGGATACCATCACGACAGAAGAAGCCATCGATATCTTGAATGAAAAGAATCTGACGAATCAGGTGATGAAACTGGTGACAGAGAAGATTCATTATTATTTACAGCACCGATGCGGGGGTGCACTTGAGACAGAGGCAGTTATTTTTTCCAATGCCCATGGATATCTGGGAGAGACAGAAGGGGCTGAGGAGATGCTAAAGAGATTTATAGTAAAATAATTAGAGAACAGATACAGGAGGGAAATATGAAGGGAAAGTTATATGGAATCGGAATCGGACCGGGAGATCCGGAATTACTGACACTGAAGGCAGTACGCCTGATACGGGAGGCAGATGTGATTGCCGTACCTGGAAAGGTAAAGACAGAGACGGTGGCTTATCAGATTACGGTGCAGGCTGTACCGGAGATCGCAGAGAAGGAATGTCTGGAAGTATATTACCCGATGTCCAAAGATCCGGAGGTTCTGGAAAGATGTCATACGGAAGCTGCCATGCAGATTGAGGCCGTATTAAAAGAGGGAAAGAATGTAGCATTTCTGACACTGGGAGATACCAGCGTATATTCTACTTATTTGTATGTGCATACCAAGATTATGGAAATGGGATATGAAGCTGAGATTGTCAGCGGTATCACGTCGTTCTGTGCAGTGGCTGCCAGACTGAACATCGGACTGGTGGAAAAGGCTGAGGAACTGCATGTGATTCCTGCCTCTTATCAGATTGAAGAAGCGTTAAAGCTGAAGGGAACAAAAGTCCTTATGAAGGCTGCCAGCAAAATGGGAGAAGTGAAAAAGATGCTCATGGAATGCGGTCAGGATGTGGTTATGATCGAGAACTGCGGAATGCCAGGAGAGAAGATTCACAGATCTGCGGAAGAGATCCCGGAAGATGCAAGTTACTATTCACTGATTATTGTAAAGGAGAAATAAGATGATTCATTTCGTAGGAGCCGGATCAGGAGCACCGGATTTAATTACATTAAGAGGAAAGACATTTCTGGAGCAGGCAGATGTGATCATTTATGCAGGATCATTGGTGAATCCTCAGCTTTTGGATTATGCAAAAGAAGGATGTCAGATTTACAACAGTGCTAAGATGACCCTGGAAGAAGTGCTGGATGTGATGTTTGCAGCAGAAGAAGAGAAAAAGATGACTGTACGGCTTCATACCGGAGATCCATGTCTGTATGGTGCCATCCGTGAACAGATGGATGTGCTGGACGAAAAAGGTATCGAGTATGATTACACACCGGGTGTCAGCTCTTTCTGCGGAGCGGCATCTGCCCTGAATCTGGAATATACTCTTCCAGATGTGTCGCAGACGGTGATCATTACCAGAATGGCAGGACGGACACCGGTACCGGAAAAAGAAGAGATTGCCAAACTGGCATCTCATAGAGCAACGATGGTAGTATTCTTAAGTACCGGACTGCTGGAACAGCTCTCAGAGCGTCTGATTGCAGGCGGATATACGGCAGATACTCCGGCAGCCATTGTCTATAAGGCTACCTGGGAAGATGAGAAAGCATTTGTCTGCACTGTAGGTACTCTTGCGGAGACGGCGAAGAAGAACAATATTACTAAGACTGCCCTGATGATTATCGGAGATGTAGTGACACACAGCCACTATAACCGTTCCGAATTGTACAATCCGGCATTTACTACAGAGTTTCGTGAGGCAACCAAATGAGACTGGCGGTGATCAGTTTTACCCAGCATGGGAGCAGGCTGAATCAGATGGTCAGCCAGGCACTGTCTCTTCAGGGATATGACTGTGACAGTTATGCCATAAAGAAATACGCATCCATGTACGGACTGAAGGACCTGGAGAAGCCATTGCAGGAATGGACCGGTGAGATGTTTACAGACAAAGACGGGATTCTGTTTATCGGAGCTGCCGGGATTGCCGTGCGCAGCATTGCTCCTTTTGTACAGAGCAAGACTAAGGATCCTGCCATTGTGGTGATGGATGAGAAAGGTGTGTTTGCCATATCACTGATGTCCGGACATCTGGGAGGAGCTAACGAGCTGACTGGTGTTCTTGCCAATCTGACCGGTGCTATTCCGGTGATTACCACGGCAACGGACGTGAACGGCCGTTTGGCCGTCGATGTGTTTGCCCGGAAAAACGGACTGTATATTTCCAATATGAAGTATGCAAAGGAGATCTCAGCAGATGTGCTGGACGAAAAGAAGATCGGCCTGTATTCAGATTATCCGGTGATTGGCAGGATCCCGGAAGAACTGCAGGTATGGGATCCGAAAGAAGTATTTGAAGGAACCAATGGTATCTGCATTTCTGTGTATGACAACAGGGAACCTTATAAGCAGACTCTGCATTTGATTCCGAAGATTCTGGTTGCAGGTGTAGGATGCAAAAAGGGAACAACGGCAGACCGGATTAAAGAAAAAATACGGAAAGTACTGGCACAGCATCATATTTCAGAGAAGAGTATCTGTATGTTGGCAAGCATTGATCTGAAGGCAGAAGAAGCAGGTCTGATACAGGCTGCCAGAGAGTTGGATGCGGAATTTGTGACATACTCAGCGGAAGAATTACAGAAGGTAAAGGGCGATTTTACAGAATCTGCATTTGTGGCATCAGTCACAGGTGTGTCCAATGTATGTGAGAGAAGTGCAGTACTTGGCAGTGATTATGGAGTACTGCTCTGTCCGAAGACGGCAGAGGATGGCGTAACCGTAGCACTGGCAGTGAAAGAATATATGATTGACTTTACCCTATAAATAAACAGACAGAGAGGAAAATACAATGAGCAAAATCTATGTAGTGGGAATTGGCCCGGGAGCATATGAACAGATGACAATGAGGGCGGCCAATGCATTAAGAAGCTGTGATACCATTGTGGGATATACGGTATATGTGGAACTGGTGAGAGAACATTTCGCAGATAAAGAGTTCCTGACCACTCCGATGAAAAAAGAAGTGGATCGTTGCCGTCTGGCATTTGAGGAAGCTGCCAAAGGAAAGAATGTGGCAATGATCTGCAGTGGTGATGCAGGAGTATATGGCATGTCCGGACTGATGCTGGAGATCGGAACAGAATATCCACAGATTGAAGTAGAAGTGATTCCAGGTGTGACAGCAGCCACAGGAGGCGCTGCAGTACTTGGGGCACCACTGATTCATGATTTTTGTCTGATCAGTTTAAGTGACCTGTTGACTCCATGGGAAAAGATTGAAAAACGTCTGGTACTGGCATCAGAAGCAGATTTTGTAATCTGTCTCTACAATCCGTCCAGTAAGAAACGTCATGATTATTTACAGAAAGCCTGTGATCTGTGCATGCAGCATAAGTCACCGGACACAGTATGTGGTATCGTATTGAATATCGGCAGAGAGGGCGAGACCATGAAGGTGATGACCTTAAAAGAACTGCGTGATACACAGGTGGATATGTTTACTACAGTATTTATCGGTAACTCACAGACAAAAGAGATCGGTGGCAGAATGGTAACACCAAGGGGATATAAGAATGTCTAGAATTCTTATTTTTGCAGGGACAACAGAAGGGCGTCTTCTTGCAGAATTTTTAAACCGTCAGAAGGTACAGGCATATGTCTGCGTGGCAACAGAATATGGCGGACAGCTTCTGGAGGAAAATAAATACCTGGAAGTCAGTCATACCAGACTGGATCAGGAAGAGATGCAGCATCTGATTGCAGAAAAGAAAATACAGATGACGGTGGATGCTACTCATCCTTATGCGGCAGAAGTTTCTGCCAATATTAAGGGAGCCTGTGAAGAAACAGGTTGTGAATATATCCGGCTGCTGCGTTCACAGACACATATCAGCGAGGAAAGTATGGTCTGCGTGGAGTCAGTGGATGAAGCGGTGGAATTCCTAAAGCAGACAAAAGGCAATATCCTTGCAACAACGGGAAGCAAGGAATTGCATAAATATACAGCCATACCGGAATTCGCAGACCGGGTATTTGCCCGTGTGCTTTCCACTCCGGAAGTGGCGGAGCACTGTGCTGCCTTAGGATTTACCGGAAAGCATCTGATCTGTATGCAGGGACCATTTTCAGAAGAATTAAATACTGCCCTGTTAAAGCAGTTTGATGCCCGCTGGCTGGTGACCAAAGAGGCCGGAAAAAACGGTGGCTATGAAGAAAAGATCCGGGCAGCCAGAAAAGCTGGCGCCAGAGTGGTATTGGTAGGGCGTCCCGTGCAAGAGAGCGGATTGTCTTTGGAAGAAGTAGAACGATATCTGGTTGAAAAAGCGGGAATTTCTGTGCGAAGAGAGATCTCTGTGATCGGTATTGGAATGGGAAGCCGGGAGAATATGACCTGTGAAGCATTAAAGGCGTGTCAATATGCAGATCTTCTGGTGGGGGCAGGCAGAATGCTGGAGCAGGTACAGGAACTGAAAAAACCTGTTTTTGTATCTTACAAACCGGATGAGATCTACGATTACGTTATGAGTCATCCGGAATATGAGAAGGTAGCACTTCTTCAGTCCGGTGATCTGGGATTTTACAGTGGCGCAAAGAAACTTATGGAGAAATTTGCAGGAGAAGAAATTCTGGTTTATCCGGGAATCTCTTCTGTCGTATATCTGTGTGACAGACTCCATACAGCCTGGGAGGATGTGGTTCTGACCAGTCAGCATGGAAGATATGTCAATCTGATCAGCAAGATCCGTAAGAATCAGAAAGTTTTTGCTCTTATGGGAAAAGGCAGTGCAGTCAATGAATTGTGCCGGAAGATGAGAGAATATCATATGGATCAGGTAATACTGCATGTGGGACAGGACTTATCCTATCCGGCAGAAAAGATCCAGAGTGGAACTGCGGCAGAACTGGAAAATGAGACCTTCGCAGATCTTTGCGTCATACTGGTTGAGAATCCACAGCCGGATCAGGTGATTACCCATGGACTGGAAGATGAAGTATTCTTACGGGCAAAAGTACCGATGACAAAGAGTGAAGTGCGTAGTATTTCACTGTCGAAGCTTCATCTGACAAAGGATTCTGTTGTATATGATGTGGGAGCGGGAACCGGCAGTATCTCTATAGAAGCGGCGCTTCAGGCAGAAGACGGATATGTGTATGCCATTGAGAAAAAGGGAGAAGCCGTAGAACTGATGCGGGAAAATAAGAAGAAATTCGCAGCAGATAATCTGGAGATCGTGGAAGGACTGGCACCGGAGGCACTGGAAGAACTTCCGTCACCGACCCATGTATTTGTGGGAGGTTCATCCGGGAACTTAAAAACCATTCTGGAACTGGTTTTGAAGAAGAATCCACAGACGCGGATTGTGATTAACTGTATTGCACTGGAGACAGTGGCAGAAGCATTGGATTGTGTAAAAACACTTCCGGTAACGGATGTGGACATTGCAGCAGTATCCGTTGGAAAGTCAAAGGAGATTGGCAGATACCATATGATGATGGGACAGAATCCGGTTTACGTGATTTCCTGCACAGGAGGAAAGGCAGAATGAGGGAATATCCGAGATTTATGCTGGCTGCAGGAGCCAGCGGAAGCGGAAAGACCATGATTACCTGCGGAATACTGCAGGCACTGAAAAACAGGGGATTAAAGGTAGCATCCTTTAAATGCGGACCGGATTATATTGATCCGATGTTTCATGAAAAAGTGATTCATACAAAGTCCGGGAATCTGGATACCTTTTTCACAGGAGAAGAGATGACCCGTTATCTCTTCTGTCAGAGTGCAGAAGAGAGTGATATTTCTGTCATGGAAGGAGTGATGGGATATTATGACGGTTTGGGAGGATGCTCTGTTAAGGCAAGTGCCTGTGATCTGGCAGAAGTGACCGATACACCAGTCATTTTGGTGGTAAATACCAGGGGCATGAGCCTGTCAGTACTTGCTTATATTAAGGGATTTCTGACTTATCGGGAGCCTACCAGGATAAAAGGCGTGATCTTAAATCAATTTTCTGCCATGCTGTATCCACAGATGAAAGAGCAGATTGAGGCAGAACTTGGCATCCGGGTATATGGATATGTGCCAAGGATGGAAGACTGCTCTCTGGAGAGCCGTCATCTGGGATTGGTACTGCCTCAGGAAGTAGAGCAGCTGGGAGAGAAGCTGCAGCGTATTGCAGAAGTGCTGGAGGATACTCTGGATCTGGATGCAATGCTGGAACTGGGACACAGTGTTGGTTTACCGGGAGAAATGACCCATGCGCAGGTGGAGATAGAAAGGCTGACAGAACAGATACAGGCAGAACAGGCGGGAAAACAGCCACTTCGTATAGCAGTCAGCCGAGATGAGGCATTTTGCTTTATCTATGAAGCTAACATGGATCTGCTACGCAGGTTTGGAGCGGAAGTGATTCCGTTTTCTCCCATACATGACAGCCAGATTCCTGAGGCAGATGGTGTCCTGTTTTATGGGGGCTACCCGGAATTATTTGCCAAACAGCTTTCTGAAAATACATCTATACGAAGTGATGTGAAAAGGAAGCTGGCAGAAGGCATGCCATGTATGGCAGAATGTGGTGGATTTATGTACCTGCATCAGTCCATGGAAGATATGGATGGAACAGCCTGGCCGATGGCAGGTGTGATTGAAGGTGTGGCTTATAAGACTTCCAGACTGGGACGATTTGGCTATATAGAACTGTATCCGGTCAAAGAACCGGAAGCACAACAAGTGCTGAGAGGACATGAATTCCATTATTTTGACAGCACCTCATGTGGAGAGAGTTATGTGGCGAAGAAACCATTGCGAAAAAGAAGCTGGCGGTGCATTCATGAGACAGAAACCCTGATGGCAGGATTCCCGCATTTATATTATTATTCCTGTCCGGAATTTTTGATGAAATTTCTGCAAAAGTGCAGAAATTATCATAAAGAGAGATAAGTAACAAAAATCAACAAACAGAACCGAGGATAAAATAATGAAATTATCACTTCTGGCACTTGTGCTGGGATTTATACTGGACCTTATCATCGGAGATCCTCATGGACTCTATCATCCAATTCGTCTGGTTGGTAATCTGATCGCACTTTTGGAGAAACGTATGAATCGAAAAACGGACTCATCCAATCGGCAGATGGTGATGGGATGGCTGATGGCACTGATTGTGATTACATTGTCATCTGGTATACCGTTACTGCTCCTGCTTCTGGCGTACCGCATTCATCCGGTGTGCAGACTGATTCTGGAGACAATTATGTGCTGGCAGTTACTGGCGACAAAGTCTCTGAAAGACGAGAGTATGAAGGTATATCGGAAGTTGAAAAAGCATGATTTGCAGGGCAGCAGACATGCGGTATCTATGATTGTGGGAAGAGATACAGAAGTACTGGATGAGACTGGTGTTACGAAGGCAGCTGTGGAGACGGTGGCAGAGAATACTTCTGACGGAGTGATTGCACCGATGCTTTATATGGCAATCGGAGGTGCATTTCTGGGATGGATGTATAAATCTATTAACACCATGGATTCCATGGTAGCATACAAGAACGAACGTTACCTGTATTTTGGCAGGATTCCGGCTTATCTGGATGATATTGCCAATTATATTCCGGCAAGACTTGCAGGAGTTATGATGATTCTTGCATCTTTTATAGTCAGACTGGACGGGGCACACGCATTTGCCATTTTTAAGAGAGACCGTTACAATCATGCCAGCCCGAATTCTGCCCAGACGGAGGCGGTGATGGCAGGCGCACTGAATGTACAGCTTGCAGGGGATGCCTGGTATTTTGGAGAATTACATAAGAAGAAGACAATTGGGGACGATATAAGACCGGTGGAATCGGAAGATATTGTCCGTGCAAATAAATTATTATACGGGACAGCAGTAGTTTCACTGGTGATATTTACACTGGTGAAATACCTGATTTTAATGTTCTGATATGATCAGAACAGAAGCTGTCCGACTGGAGGAAAAAGATGCTCAAACACCGTCATGGCGGAGACATATATTCAACTGCGTACCGCATAGATTACTCAGCCAATATTAATCCGCTGGGTACCCCTGCACGGGTGACAGAGGCAGCGCAGAAATCCATTCTGGAATGTGCCCATTATCCTGATGTGGAGTGCAGGGCGCTAAAGAGTGCTATTGCAGAGAAGGAACACATAAAAAGCGAATCCGTTCTCTGTGGAAATGGCGCAGCAGAATTGATTTTTGCCATTGTGCAGGCGGAAAAACCAAAGAAAGCACTGCTTCTGGCACCTGGATTTGCAGAATATGAACAGGCGCTCAGGAGCCAGGGATGTGAGGTAGCGTTTTATCAGCTGAAAAAGGAAAACGGATTTCAGTATGAAACTGCCTATTGGGATCATCTAACTGAAGATCTGGATATGATTTTTCTGTGCAATCCCAATAATCCTACGGGGCTTCTGATTCCCAGGGAAGAGATTCTTAAGATCTTACAGATATGTCAGGAAAAACAGATCCGCGTGGTACTGGATTCCTGTTTCATTGATTTCCTGGAAGAAAAAGAAGATGCGGATTATACCGGATATCTGCAGGAATTTCCCTGTCTGTTTATCCTGAAGGCATTTACCAAGATCTATGCTATGGCGGGCTTAAGGCTGGGATATGGAATGAGCAGTGATACAGATCTTCTTTTGCGAATGAAGGAAGTTATTCAGCCATGGAGCGTATCCATTCCGGCACAGGCGGCAGGTATTGCAGCATTGAAGGAAGATGCGTTTGTGGAACAGTCACGGGATCTGGTGCAGAAGGAACGCAGATGGCTGAAAAAGAATCTGGAGGATCTGCATCTGTGGGTCTGTGATTCCAAGGCAAATTATCTGTTCTTCCAGGGACCGGAGGATCTGGCACAAAGAGCAAAAGAAGAGGGAATTCTGATTCGGGACTGCAGTAATTACCACGGGCTGACCAGAGGATTTTACCGGATTGCAGTCCGGACAGAAGAAGAGAATAAAGAACTGATTCGAGTGTTTCGGAAGATTCTGAAACAGGCAGAAAGGCGGAACTGATATGGCAAAAGCAATTATGGTACAGGGAACTATGTCCAATGCAGGCAAAAGCCTGCTGGCAGCGGGACTGTGCAGAATATTTAAGCAGGACGGTTATAAAGTGGCTCCGTTTAAGTCACAGAATATGGCACTGAATTCTTTTATTACAGAAGAAGGACTGGAGATGGGCAGAGCACAGGTTATGCAGGCAGAAGCAGCAGGAATTAAGCCATCTGTCTATATGAACCCGATTCTGTTAAAACCGACTACAGATGTTGGATCCCAGGTGATTGTAAACGGGGAAGTACTGGGGAATATGAAGGCGAGAGATTATTTTGCCTATAAGAAACAACTGGTTCCGCAGATTATGGAAGCATATCATAAACTGGAAGAAGAATATGATATCATTGTCATTGAAGGAGCAGGAAGTCCGGCAGAGATCAATCTGAAGGAAGAAGACATTGTCAATATGGGAATGGCTAAAATGGCAGGTGCACCGGTACTCTTGGTGGGAGATATTGACCGGGGTGGTGTGTTTGCACAGCTGATCGGAACGGTCATGCTTCTGGAAGAAGACGAGAAAAAGATGGTGAAAGGCTTAATTATTAACAAATTCCGTGGTGACAAATCTATTCTGGATCCAGGTGTGAAAATGCTGGAAGAAAAGGCTGGTATTCCGGTTGTGGGTGTGGCACCGTATTTGCAAATTCAGGTAGAAGACGAAGACAGTCTGACAGAGCGTTTTGACCGGAAAGAAGCAGTAGGTGTGATAGATATTGCGGTCATACGGCTTCCGAGAATTTCGAATTTTACAGACTTTAATCCATTTGAAAGTATGGAAGGTGTATCTTTGCGGTATGTTGGCAGTGTATCCGAATTGAAGAATCCGGATCTGATCATTTTGCCTGGAACCAAGAGTACCATGTCAGACCTGGCATGGATGCGTCAGAACGGACTGGAAGCTGCCATTCTCAAGGCATCAGCATCCGGAAAGCTGATTTTCGGTATCTGCGGCGGTTATCAGATGCTGGGGGAAACCTTAAGTGATCCGGACGGTGTGGAAGGAGGAGGAACCATGAAGGGGATGGGGCTGCTTCCGATGGATACTGTTTTTGCAGGAGATAAGACCAGAACCCGTGTCAGTGGAGCCTTCACAAAGGTTGGAGGAAGATTAAAAGAGCTCTCCGGTGTAGAACTGGAGGGGTATGAGATTCATATGGGTGTTTCAACCTTAAGAGAAGGGGCATCTTCTTTGACAGAGATTACAGACCATGGCGCCCAGACGAAAGGAAAAACAAAAGAAGACGGTGCTTATACAGATCATGTATATGGAACCTACGTGCATGGAGTATTTGATAAAGAAGAAGTGACTAAGGCAGTGATCCGTGCCATCGGACGGGAAAAGGGACTGGATGTATCCCAGATCACATCTGTGGATTTTGCCCAGTTTAAAGAAACACAGTATGATCTGCTGGCAGCAGGCCTGCGGGAACATCTGGATATGAAGAAAATCTATGAGATTCTGGAAGAGGGAATATAAATGAAAGTACAGCTTGAGAATGTAAAACCAATGGACATTGAAAAACGCAGTTTTGAAATCATTACAGAGGAACTGGGATATGATCTTCCGGAAAAAGAAGCACCGATTATTAAGAGATGCATTCATACCAGTGCAGACTTTGATTATGCAAAGAATTTGTGTTTTTCTGAGGATGTAGTAGAGAAGGCACTGAAAGCACTGAAAAACGGTGCCTGTATTGTAACAGATACCCAGATGGCAAAGTCGGGTATCAATAAAAAGGCACTGGCAAAATATGGAGGAGAAGTATACTGCTTCATGTCAGATGCAGATGTGGCAGAGACAGCAAAGAAAAATGGAACTACCCGGGCAACTGCCAGCATGGACAAGGCAGCAGAGATGAGCAAACCACTGATTTTTGCCATTGGTAACGCACCAACAGCTCTGGTACGTCTTTATGAACTGATCGAAGACGGAAAATTAAAGCCGGAGCTGATTATCGGAGTGCCGGTAGGATTTGTGAATGTGGTACAATCCAAAGAACTGATTATGCAGGCAGAGGTACCTTACATTGTGGCAAAGGGCAGAAAAGGCGGCAGCAATATAGCAGCATGTATCTGTAATGCGCTTCTTTACATGGCAGGCGGAAGAGATTAACTAAGAAAAACTTAAGATCCAGTTAATGTCAGGAATGCTGCAGTATGTTATGATACATACAGTAAGACATGTAGAGGAGGATTTTGAAAATGAACTACAGAAGAAATGTAATGAAGGCAGCGGCATTGACCGGTATGATAGTACTGGGAGTGGTACAGGGAGCAGGAGCAGAAGATGCGGTAGATATTGAAGAACTGTTTTATACTTATTCTTCAGATACGCAGGTTTATGATTATACGGAGTCTGCTTATTTGTACGGATGGCTGTCATCTCTGGAATATAAGAACTATAACGGATATCTTGCACTCGATCAGCTGGATCTGAACTGGGACGGCAGTGAGGAACTGCTGGCTGTCCGTGTAAAACAGCCGGATGAGAATACAAACCAGAATAATCTGGTGGCAGAAGTATATCAGTATGAAGGTGATAAACTGAAGAGAGTGGCACAGTGTACTCTGGCAGAGGACATTCTGACTCTGAATGCCGCAGATATCGAAGTGTTCCTGGTCAATACGGATAATGGAATCTATCTCTGCTGTGAGGAAAATGAGACCGCAGGGATACTGGCAGATGGAGTGGAATGGAATCTGAAAACGTTTACCTATGATGGTGCGGATTTTGTACAGCAGACAGATACCGGAATATTGGGAAGTACATGGGAGGATACAGATCTGGCAGAAGCCAGGGATACATTGAATTCTCTTGGACTGTATCCGGCAGAGCTTGTGACGACGTCAATACCGGATCAGGTGGATAATCTGACCAGAATCAGTACCATTCAGAGATATCTCACAGCGTCCATGGACGATATTATGTATTATAAGAGCAATCCGGAAAGTGAAATGATGGAATACGGAGAAACCATGTTCCACAGTTACCGGAATGAAAACAGAGAGAACAAAGGACAAGAAAATTTTGCAGCTGCGGCGGAACATTCTGATTCCGGACAACAGGCAGCTTCCACAGAAACGGTTTCATCCGGGGATTATATTATTCCGGACAGCAGCAGCCGTTATATTACGGAGGAAGACCTCACCGGCTTGTCAGATTATGAGATTCTTCTGGCCCGAAATGAGATCTATGCAAGACATGGAAGAATGTTCGTGAATGAAGATCTGGACAGCTATTTCAGAAGCAAATCCTGGTATCAGCCGACAGTAAGCGGATCGGATTTTACAGAAGAGTATGCAGCCAGTGTTTTTAATGATTTTGAAAGAACGAATATAGATACGATTGTAAAATATGAGCAGGCACATAATATCAATCAGTTTTAACAGAAAAGAAACAAAGGGGAAGAGGAATGGCAGTACAGACAGAGGCAATTCTGGCAGTTAGTTTTGGAACCAGCCATAACGACACCAGAGAGAGAACCATTGACAGGATTGAAGCAAAATTGCAGGAAAGCTATCCGGAGCGCCGGATATACCGCGCATGGACCAGTGACATGATACGGAAAAAGCTGGAAAAGCGTGATGACGTACACATTGACAGTGTGCAGGAGGCATTTGCACGGATGAAAAAGGATGGTATCCGCACAGTGACGGTACAGCCGACTCATGTGATGAATGCCATTGAAAATGACAAAATGTGTGAGCAGGTTCACCTGGCAGAAGCTGATTTTGAAGAAATAAAGACAGGTGATGCCCTGTTTGTAACAGAACAAGACAAAGAAGAAATTGTGAAAATTCTGGGAGAATACTGGAACAGTGTCCCAGAAGATGAATTGATTATTTTTATGGGACATGGAACTTCTCATGAGGCCAATGTTGTTTATGAACAGCTGGATGAGGCTCTGAAAGCGGCAGGACATAAAAATATGTATGTAGGTACGGTAGAATCACTTCCGACACTGGGGATGATTATGAAAAAAATTGACGGTCGGGATGTGAAGAAGGTACATCTGGCTCCGTTTATGATCGTAGCAGGAGATCATGCAAAAAATGATATGGCAGGAGACGAAGAAGACTCCTGGGGAGGCCAACTGAAGAGAGCAGGTTATGATGTGGAATGCCATATCATCGGTCTGGGAGAACTGGAAGGAATCCAGAATATGTTTGTACGCCATGTGAGGGAAGCAAAATGAGTATACAGATGATAGGAATAGATCATACACGGGCATCCATCGATGTCCGTACCGTCTTTTCCTTTACGAAAAAAGCAATTGGAGAAACACTGGAAAAATGGAAAGAGCGTCCGGATATTGCAGGATGCATTATACTTTCTACCTGTAACCGGATGGAGATCTGGGTCAGCAGTGTAGAAGAAGACGTAGATCTTTACGAAATGCTTTGTCAGGAAAAACAAATCGATCCGGATACATATCGTGATTATCTGATTTGTCGTCGGGAAGGAGAGGCAGTGCACCATCTGTTTGAATTATCCTGTGGACTGCAGTCCAGAATTCTGGGAGAAGATCAGATTATCACACAGGTGAAGGATGCGCTGACCATGGCAAGAGATCAGTATGCCACAGACAATGTACTGGAAGTTCTGTTCCGCATGGCGGTTACAGCAGCCAAAAAAGTAAAAACAGAAGTGGTGCTTTCCGATGCCAACAGTTCTGCTATTCATAAAGCAGTACAGGAATTAAAAGATCAGGGATATGTCTTTGAAGGAAAAAACTGTATGGTGATCGGAAATGGCGAAATGGGAAAGCTTTCCGCAAATGTATTTCGGGGGCAGGGAGCTTCTGTTACGGTCACGGTCAGACAGTATCGCAGCGGTGTGGTGCAGATTCCGGAAGGCTGTGCCCGGATTGATTACGGAAAAAGACTGGAACTGCTTCCGGAGTGTGATTATGTAGTCAGTGCCACATCCAGTCCGAATTATACACTGACCTGTGAAGCAGTAGAGAATCTTCATCTGAACCATGACGTGGTCATGATTGACCTGGCAGTGCCAAGGGACATTGAAGTTTGTATAGGTGATCTGAAGCATGTAACGTTGTATGATATTGATTATTTTAAGGCAGATCACACCAGTGAACAGGTAAAAGAAAACATCAAAAAAGCGGAAGGCATTCTGGATGTGCAGATGCACGAGTTTTTTGACTGGTATGAAGGCAGAGATATCATTGAACAGGTGCAGGTTATTAAAAAGCAGGCAACAGAAGATTTTCATTTAAGAATCCAGAAGCAGGTAAAGGAACTGATGAAAACTGCCAGAGAAGAAGCACCGCAGGAAGTGGAGCAGATTGACCGCCTTCAAGAGTATGTGGAAGCAGCGGCAGGAAAAGTAATAAATAAAATGATTTTCGGAATGAAATCCAGACTCAGCGATCAGACATTCCGGGAATGTATCGAAGCAATGGGAGATGTATTTCAGGAATGAGCAGAAAAGTAACCATCGGCAGCCGGGAAAGTAAGCTGGCTGTCATTCAGACCGAAATGGTAAAAGCATATATTGAAGCACATTGTCCGGACATTCAGGTAGATGTTCTGACCATGAAGACCACCGGGGATGTGATTTTGGACCGTACACTGGATCAGGTGGGGGGTAAGGGATTATTTGTAAAAGAACTGGACAAGGCACTGATGGATAAACGCAGTGATTTGTCTGTACATAGCTTAAAAGATATGCCAATGGAAGTATCAGAGGATCTTCCACTGGTAGCTTTTTCGAAGAGAGAAGATCCGCGGGATGTTCTGGTTTTGCCAGAAGGTGTATCAGAGTTGAAGTTTGACAAACCGATTGGCTGTTCCAGCAAGCGACGGATTCTGCAGCTACAGGAGCTGCACCCGCAGGCAACATTTACTGCGGTGCGCGGTAATGTGCTGACCCGTCTGCGTAAGCTGGATGAAGGCAATTTTTCAGCATTGATTCTGGCAGCAGCAGGATTAAAGCGTCTGGGGCTTGAAGAACGAATCAGCCGTTTCCTGGAACCGGAGGAGATGATTCCTGCAGCAGGCCAGGGAATTCTTGGCATTCAAGGAAGATCAGGAGAGGATTATAGATTCCTGAAGACATATGATGATCCTGAAGCAAGAGCCTGTGCTCTCTGTGAACGGGCTTTTGTCCGTGTTTTGGATGGTGGATGCTCTTCACCGGTGGCTGCACATGCAAGAATTCAGAATGGACAGATTCTGCTTCTTGGACTGTATTATAATGAAGAAGACGGCGGGTATCTGAAGGGAAGCCTGACAGGGCCTGCAGACCAGTCAGAAAGTCTGGGAGAAAAACTGGCACTTCAGTTGAAAGCAGAATATGGAAGGAGTAAAAAAGCATGACAGGAAAAGTATGGCTGGTAGGAGCCGGACCTTCTGATCCGGGACTGTTTACCAGAAAAGGTGAACAGATTTTGAAGCAGGCAGAAGTGGTGGTATATGACGCACTGGTTGGACAGAGTATTTTGAATATGATACCCGAAGATGCCAAAATGATTAACGTGGGAAAACGTTCCTGCAAACATATTATGAAGCAGGAACAGATCAATCAGGTATTGGTGGATGAGGCAAAAAAAGGACAACGTGTAGTGCGTTTAAAAGGTGGAGATCCATTCCTGTTTGGACGTGGCGGTGAGGAACTGGAGCTTCTGGTGAAAGAAGGGATTCCCTATGAAGTAGTTCCAGGCGTGACTTCGGCACTTTCCGTTCCGGCATATAACGGCATTCCGGTTACTCACAGGGATTATTGTTCTTCTCTTCATATTATTACCGGACATAAGCGTCAGGGAGAGAGTTATAATATTGATTTTGAGGCACTGGTAAAGACAAAAGGAACCCTTGTATTTCTTATGGGGGTATCTGCCCTTGGAGATATCTGCCAGGGACTGCTTCAGGCAGGTATGGATCCGGATATGCCAGCAGCCCTTTTGATCAAGGGTACCACTGCAGCCCAGAGAAGAATCGTGGCAACGGTGTCCACATTAAAAGAAGAAGTAGAACGGCGTGGTGCAGAAACACCGGCTATTATCGTAGTAGGAAAGGTATGCAGCCTGGCAGAAGAATTTGAATGGTATGAAAAACTGCCATTGTCAGGCAAGAAGATTCTGGTTACCAGACCTAAAGAACTGATTTCTGAGATGTCCCAGAAGCTTCGCAGTGCCGGTGCAGAAGTATTGGAACTTCCGGCAATCCGTACTGTGCCATGTGAAGATCAGAGTCGTCTGGTGAAAGCATTAGAGCAGATTGAGACATATCAGTGGCTGGTATTTACCAGTCCAACCGGAGTGCGTATTTTCTTCGAAGAAATGGAAAAACAGCATATGGATATCCGAAAACTGGGACAGGTGCGTCTGGCTGTGATTGGCTCTGGTACAGCAAAAGAATTAAAGAAACGCGGACTTTATCCAGATCTGATACCAGAAGAGTTTTACGGAGAGGTGCTTGGAAAGGCTCTGGCGGAAAAGTGCCAGGATGGAGATCATATTTTGATTCCAAGGGCATCTATCGGCAATCAGGAACTGGTGCGGATTCTGACAGAAAAACGAAAAGTAGCTATTGACGATATCCCTACATATGATACCATATATGCGGGCTCTGCTCTCATTGATGAAAAACAGGAATTTGAAAATGGAAGCATTGATTATGCGGTGTTTACCAGTGCGTCCACAGTAAAAGGTTTTGCGGAAGCAACTAAGGGGCTGGACTACACAAAGGTTCACGCAGTCTGCATCGGCAGACAGACAAAGGCGGCGGCGGATGCCCTTGGAATGAAGACAGAGATGTCAGAAAAAGCAACTATGGATTCCGTAGTGGAAAAAGTAGCAGAATTATGCCAGAAACAGGACTGAATAGGAGTAAAGCAATAACGGTTCTGTTCCTATAGATACAGGTCATGCAAGGAGGAAAGTCAGATGGAAATGACAAAAAGACCAAGACGCTTAAGAGGAAGTATGACACTTCGGAAGATGGTACGGGAGACCAGAATGGATAAAGCCTCTCTGATGTATCCGATGTTTGTCATGGATGGAGAGAATAAAGTAGAAGAGATTCCTTCCATGGAAGGTCAGTACCGTTATACGGTGGACCGTATGGGAGAATGCCTGCAGGAACTTCTGGATGCAGGTGTAACGTCTGTAATGTTGTTTGGTATTCCTGCAGTGAAAGATGAAGTAGGAAGCCAGGCTTATGATGACAATGGTATTGTACAGAGAGCTCTGCGTTATGCAAAAGAGTATTTTCCACAGATGTATCTGGTAACAGATGTATGTATGTGTGAATATACATCCCATGGTCACTGTGGCGTGCTGTGCGATCATGATGTAGACAATGACAAGACACTGGAACTGCTGGCAAAGACCGCTGTTTCCCATGCAAAAGCGGGTGCACAGATGGTAGCACCTTCTGACATGATGGACGGAAGAGTAGCTGCAATCCGTGAAGCACTGGATGAAGCTGGATTTACGAATGTACCGATTATGTCTTATGCAGTAAAATATGCTTCTGCATTTTACGGCCCGTTCCGTGATGCAGCAGGATCTGCACCGGCATTCGGAGACCGCAAGACTTATCAGATGGACTTCCACAACAGCAGAGAAGGAATCAAGGAAGCACTGCTGGATGAAGAGGAAGGCGCAGATATCATTATGGTAAAACCTGCAATGTCCTATCTGGATATGGTGGCAAAGGTAAGAGAACAGGTGACCACACCGATTGCATGTTACAGTGTCAGCGGAGAATATGCTATGGTCAAGGCAGCAGCAAAGATGGGATGGATTGATGAAGAGCGGATTATCTGTGAAATGGCAGTGTCAGCTTACCGTGCAGGAGCAGATATCTATATTACTTATTATGCAAAAGAACTGGCAAAATGTATGGATGAGGGGAAAATAGGATGAGCAGATCAGAAGAATTATTCAGACAGGCGGTAGAACTGATTCCGGGTGGAGTAAACAGCCCGGTAAGAGCTTATGGCAATGTTCATGAAGTACCAAGATTTATTGTAAGTGCTGACGGACCGTATATTTCAGATGTGGATGGCAATATTTATGTGGACTATATTGGTTCCTGGGGACCAATGATTCTGGGAAATAACGATAAGCGTATTCTGGACAGTGTCGTTAAGGCTGCCGGAAAAGGATTGAGCTTTGGTGCGGCAACAGAAGCAGAAGTGGAGATGGCACAGCTTGTGTGCAACCTGGTTCCGTCTATAGAGATGGTGCGTATGGTGAATTCCGGTACCGAGGCGGTTATGAGTGCACTCCGTGTGGCAAGAGGCTATACGGGCAGAAATAAAATCGTGAAATTCATGGGCTGTTATCATGGACATACTGATGCCATGCTAGTGAAGGCGGGGTCCGGTGTGATGACAGCAGGTATTCCGGACAGTGCCGGAGTTCCGGCAGGATGTACACAGGATACCCTGTCTGCAGAATACAACAATCTGGACAGCGTAAAAGAGTTATTTGACAGCTATCCGGATGAGATTGCAGCAGTGATCGTGGAACCGGTGGGAGCCAATATGGGAGTGGTGCCTCCAGAAGAAGGATTTCTGGAAGGCCTTCGTGCTATCTGTGATAAGTACAGCGCGCTTTTGATCTTTGATGAAGTGATTACCGGATTCCGTTTAAGCCTTCAGGGTGCACAGGGTTATTTTGGTGTACAGCCGGATCTGACAACTTTTGGTAAGATTATCGGTGCAGGTATGCCGGTAGGTGCTTATGGAGGAAGAAAAGAAATTATGCAGCTGGTATCTCCGGTCGGAAAAGTATATCAGGCAGGAACATTAAGCGGCAATCCGGTTGCCATGGCAGCTGGTCTGACGCAACTGAAGATTTTACGTGATACACCGGATTTTTATGAAAAACTGAATGCAAACGGTGACTGGTTCTATACAGAGATGGATAAGATCCTGACCGATCATCAGATCCCACACTGCCTGAATCATGTGGGGTCCCTTGGATGCGTATTTTTTACGGAGAAAAAAGTAAAAGATTATGTGACCGCCAAAACATCTGATACAGAGGCTTTCGCAAAATATTTCAAATATCTGTTGACTCACGGTATCTATATGGCACCGTCTCAGTTTGAAGCGATTTTCCTGTCCGGTGCCCACACAAAAGAAAAAGAATTAAAGAAGACACTGGAAGTGATCGATGCATGCTGTGCCGCAATAAAATAAAAGCGTTATTTTCTGGGGTAGTGGGAATGATGTTTCTGATTTCAGTGGCAGTGATATTGACATTGTCCTGTAAAAGTCTCTATAAAGCGGATATGAGACATCTCCACCTGACAGAAAAGACTGGTTATTCCGAGGAAGAGATACTGGCAAATTATGAGGAGCTGATTGACTATAATCTGTCTCCGTTTCATAAAGAACTGAAGTTTCCAACCTTTCCTATGTCAGAAGAAGCGAGAATTCATTTTAAAGAGGTGAAGGTGATTTTTCAGGGCTTTCTGTACCTCATGGTATTTGGTGGAATTCTTTTTGTGATCATATCGATCTGTATGGCAAAAAAGAAGGACTGGTTGTTCCTGAAGTATACCGGTATCTGCAGTATTGCGATTCCCTCTGTGCTGGGAGGAATGATAGCGCTGAACTGGGAAAAAGTCTTTATTACCTTTCATGAACTGGTGTTTCAGAATGATTACTGGCTTTTTGACCCGGTTACAGATCCTGTAATACTGGTGCTGCCAGATGAGTATTTTATGCACTGCGCTATCATGATCATTGGAATCGTGTTGCTTGGAGCGGGTGTGTCTCTTGGCATATATCATATAAAGCCCGGAGAGCGGAAGCAGTAAAGCGCATGGGATCATTTTCCGTGTACCAATGAAGATAAAAATGTATAATACCAAAAAAGCAGGTCATACTCTAAGAAAAAGAAAGGAGTATGACCTTTTTCAATGAAAAAACAGGATAAAACAATAGATTTAAAGAATCTGACACTGAAGGATAAAATGAAATATGAGATTGCAGAGGAACTGGGACTTCTGGACAGAGTAAAGAAAGATGGCTGGAAATCACTCTCTGCAAAAGAGACCGGGAGAATCGGAGGAATTATGACCAGACGGATGCGTGAGGCAGAGAAAAAGAAAACAATGTAACTTAACTGTTTAGAAACCACTATCTGTAAAGGGCATTGGACAGATACGAACCAGTGGTCTTGCAGGGGAAAAGTCCCTGTGTTATACTGGGAACATGAAAAATTTAGTACAGGATTTAAAAACAGGAAATTTCAAACATATTTATCTTCTGACAGGAGAAGAAGTCTATCTGAGAAGCCAATATAAGAAGAAGCTGCAGGAGGCGCTTGTTTCACCGGAGGATACGGTGAATATTAATTTTTATCAGGGAAAGGGGATCTCAGTGCAGGAACTGATTGACCAGGCAGAAACCATGCCTTTTTTCTCAGAGAGACGTCTACTGGTTATTGAGGACAGTGGATTTTTCAAAAGTGCATCACCGGAACTGGCAGAGTATCTGGAACAGGTGCCAGATACGACTTATTTCCTTTTTGTAGAGAATGATGTAGACAAACGGGGGAAACTTTATAAGACAGTAAAGAAAAACGGAGGCATTGCTGAATTCTCCAGCCAGACGGAAGATACACTGATGCGTTGGATTCTTGGAATTCTCAAAAAGGAACAGAAAAATATCACCCGTTCCACCATGGAATTGTTCTTAGAGAAAACCGGTACAGACATGAATCAGATTAACATGGAACTGGAAAAGCTGCTTTCCTATACGATAGGGCGGGAGATTATTACGGCTGAGGATGTGGAGGCAGTATGCACGACCCAGACAGTGAATCAGATTTTTGAAATGATCAATGCCATGGCACAGAAGAATCAGAAACGGGCACTGGATCTGTATTACGATCTGCTGGCATTAAAAGAAGCACCTATGAGAATACTGTATCTGATTGCCAGACAGTTTAACCAGATTATGCAGATCAGTGAACTGAGCAGTCAGGGAGTTGGGCGAGAAGCAATTGCAGAAAAACTGGGGATACAGAGCTTTATTGTACGGAACGGACTTCGTTATGCCAGAAGTTTTTCACAGGAACAGCTCCGCTATGCAGTAGAGACAGCTGTTCAGACAGAGACAGATGTCAAGACTGGAAAATTAGACGAAAAGCTGGCAGTTGAGCTGGTAATCGTAGAGATGAGCAAATGATAAGCTGCGTATCTGTGATGGTACTGAACAGATACGTAGCTTGGATATAAAAAAGACCATCGGATGACGGGCCGATGGTCTTTTAAAGTTCTCATTTATTAGATATTGTTAACAAGCTTAGCTAAACGGGAAACTTTTCTTGCAGCGTTATTTTTATGATAAACACCTTTTGTAGTAGCCTTATCAATAACAGCTGTAGCGTTCAGCAGAGCAGCAACAGCAGCATCTTTATCTTTTGCTGTAACAGCAGCTTCAACTTTCTTGATAGCTGTCTTAACACCAGACTTGATTGCTTTATTGCGTTCAGCTTTTGTTCTGTTAACTAAGATACGTTTTTTTGCAGATTTAATGTTAGCCAATTCCTGACACCTCCAATTTATTCTCTTTTTCATCTTTTATGTTAAACTCGGACACGGACGTTCTAACATAAATATACTTCGTATCTGTTTTGTACGTTCACAGATACCACACTTCTCTATTTTAGTGCAACAAGAGGGTTGTGTCAATACATAATTCGGAAAAAAATGAGAAAAATAGAAGAAAAGAAGTAAATCAGAGAAGAGAGGGAAGTAATGTTAGGATTTTTCGAAGTGCGCACAGACCTGGCACTGGAGGCCAGAGAGAATCTGGATAAATCCGGAGAAGAACTGAACGGGATTCAGATTCAGGAAGAAGAGGATTCGCAGAATAACATTCATACAACAATAGTAACTATAACAACAGAAAACAGTGCAAAAGCTATTGGAAAGCCGGTGGGATGTTATGTGACCATGGAGGTTCCAGATCTGGGATCGGAAGATGAAGGGTATCATAGAGAGATCTCAGAAGTACTGGCACAGAGGTTAAAAAGTCTTCGCAAGAACAGAGTCGGCTCAGTACTTTTGGTGGGGCTCGGTAATCGGAATGTAACACCGGACGCTCTTGGACCCCTGGTAATGGATAATCTGAAGATCACCAGACATCTGTTTAAAGAGTTTGGACTGACAGAAGAGGGAAAAAATCAGGTTAGTGCCTTGGTTCCTGGAGTTATGGCACAGACAGGAATGGAGACACTGGAGATTATACGTGGGGTGGTCGATGAAACCAGACCGGATATGGTAATTGTAGTAGATGCATTGGCAGCAAGGAGTATTAAAAGACTGAATCGGACGATACAGATTTCGGATGCCGGGATACATCCAGGTTCTGGTGTGGGAAATCATAGATGCAGGCTGAATCATGAGACACTTGGGGTACCGGTAATTGCTATTGGTGTGCCTACAGTGGTGGATGCGGCAACCATTGTTTATGATGCCATTGGTCAGACAGAGCTGGAAGAAGATCAGGTACAGGATCTGCGCGAACAGATGGCTCCCGGATTAAATACAATGTTTGTTACCCCGAAGGATATTGACGAGACAGTCAAAAAAGTCAGTTATACCATTTCAGAAGCGTTGAATATCGCATTTTCATCATAAACATAAGGAACCTGTCATAGACTGGTACAGAGGTGAAAAAAATGCGATTACTGGACAGAATCATCAGAGCAGTACTGCTGGTCTGTATGACAGTATTAAGCGGATATATTCTGATACGGGCAGTGACGATTGCAGGGGAAAACGGTGTATTTCAGGATACGCCGCTTTTGTCTGCTCTTTACCGGAAACTGGAAACGTATAGTGAACAGTTTTTTGTGCCTGCGCTGTATTATGATGAGACGGCGCAGGTATGGCAGCAGGATCTGGAAGATAGCGTCAGCCAGACGGTAATTCCATATTCCTGTTATGTGGACAGGCAAGGGGAACAGCGCGGACAAAAGGAACCAGATGAAGAATATGAACTGATTCTGGAAGCAGAGGCAAAAGCGGAAGAACAAAAACAGCCACTGGACTTGCAGGAGTGGATGGCAAATCAGAAGCAAATGGAAGGATTGCAGAAGGATGAATCAGAAAAAGAGGTCATACAAGGCTCCAGAGAAGAGGAATTTGCCGCACTTCTGAATACATATTTTTCCATGGATGCGGCAACAACCATAGACAGCAGCAGGTTGAATAACAGTCTTTTGGACATGGATCTGTCGTTGGATACGCAGGCGGCGGGACCGCAGATACTCATCTACCACAGCCATTCGCAGGAGGGCTTTACAGATACAGTGGAGGGGGATGATACGACAACGATTGTGGGAGTGGGAGATTATCTGACACAGCTTCTGATGGAACAGTATGGATATGAAGTAATTCACGACAGGGGCGTGTATGACCTGGTGGATGGTGTGCTGGATCGGAATGTAGCATATGATTATGCAGGAGCAGCAGTAGAAAAATGGCTGGAGAAGTATCCACAGATACAGGTTATTATTGATCTGCACAGAGATGGGGTAGATGGTAAGAAATTTGTTACGGAATATCAGGGGAAACAGACAGCGAATCTGATGTTTATTCTGGGAATGAGTCAGACAGCAGATCATCAGGATATTACCTATCTTCCCAATCCTTACATAAAAGAGAACACAGCATTTGCACTGCAAATGCAGATACAGGCAGAGATGGATGCGCCGGGAGTGATGCGCAATATTTATCTGATGGCTTATCGGTTCAATCTGCATTATCGACCGAGAAGTATCCTTTTAGAAGCGGGGACACAGCTGAATTCGCTGGAAGAAGAGAAAAATGCCATGGATGTTTTTGCACAGATCCTGAATAAGGAACTGAAAGGCAGTCGGTAAGTCGGTTAGGTATAGACAAAGCGGGAAATCATGTGCTAAAATGCCTCTTGAACAGGAGGAAATACTATTGGCAGCAATTGATCAGAATAAAATAAGGAATTTTTGTATTATCGCACATATAGACCATGGAAAATCCACTCTGGCGGACCGTATCATTGAGATGACTGGGCTTCTGACCAGCAGAGAGATGCAGGCACAGGTTCTGGACAATATGGATCTGGAGAGAGAACGTGGAATTACCATCAAAGCGCAGACTGTGCGTATTGTCTATAAAGCAAAAGATGGAGAAGAATATATTTTTAACTTAATTGACACACCGGGGCATGTGGACTTTAACTATGAGGTTTCCAGAAGTCTGGCAGCCTGTGACGGCGCCATTTTGGTAGTGGATGCTGCTCAGGGAATTGAGGCACAGACACTTGCCAATGTTTATCTGGCACTGGATCATGATCTGGATGTTATGCCGGTGATCAATAAAATTGATCTTCCAAGCGCAGATCCCCAGCGAGTGATCAATGAAATTGAAGACGTGATTGGAATTGAGGCACAGGATGCACCGCAGATCTCGGCAAAGACAGGACTGAATGTAGATCAGGTTCTGGAACAGATTGTGGAAAAGATACCGGCGCCGGGAGGAGACTCGAAGGCACCTCTGCAGGCTCTGATATTCGACTCTGTCTATGACTCGTATAAGGGTGTTATCATTTTCTGCAGGATCAAAGAAGGATCTGTCCGCAAGGGAACGCCGATTCGCATGATGGCAACCGGTGCAGTGGCAGATGTGGTGGAAGTAGGATATTTTGGACCGGGACAGTTCATTCCATGTGAAGAACTGAGTGCCGGTATGGTAGGGTATATTACAGCCAGCCTGAAGAATGTAAAGGACACCAGAGTAGGAGATACCGTAACCAATGCAGAAGAACCTTGCAGTGAACCGCTTCCGGGTTATAAGAAGGTAAATCCGATGGTGTACTGCGGACTTTACCCGGCGGACGGTGCAAAATATCCGGATTTGAGGGATGCACTGGAAAAGCTTCAGCTAAATGATGCGGCACTGCAATTTGAACCGGAGACATCTCTGGCACTGGGATTTGGTTTCCGCTGTGGTTTCCTTGGATTACTTCATTTGGAAATCATTCAGGAGCGTCTGGAGCGGGAATATAATCTGGATCTGGTTACTACAGCACCGAGCGTTATCTATAAGGTGTATAAGACAAATGGAGAGATAATAGACCTGACGAATCCGTCCAATCTGCCGGATGCATCAGAAATCGAATATATGGAAGAACCGATTGTGGGAGCCGAAATTATGGTGACGACAGAATATATTGGTGCTATTATGCAACTTTGCGAGGAACGTCGCGGCAATTATCTCGGTATGGAATATATGGAAGAGACCCGTGCGCTTCTGAAATACGAATTGCCGTTAAATGAGATTATCTATGATTTCTTCGATGCCCTAAAGTCCCGTTCCAGAGGATATGCGTCCTTTGATTATGAGATGAAAGGTTATCAGAGATCCGAACTGGTAAAACTGGATATTCTGGTAAACAGAGAAGAGGTAGATGCACTGTCCTTTATTGTACATGCAGCGACGGCTTATGAGCGTGGAAGGAAGATGTGTGAGAAGCTAAAGGAAGAGATCCCGAGACAGTTGTTTGAGATTCCGATTCAAGCAGCGATCGGAAGCAAGATTATTGCAAGAGAGACTGTCAAGGCTATGCGTAAGGATGTATTGGCAAAATGTTATGGCGGTGACATTTCCCGTAAGAAAAAGCTTCTTGAAAAACAGAAGGAAGGTAAGAAACGAATGCGCCAGGTAGGAAATGTAGAGATTCCACAGAAGGCGTTCATGAGTGTTCTGAAATTAGACGAAAATTAATGGGAAAAGAAAGAGAACTGGAACTTTATATTCATATTCCATTTTGTGTCAGAAAGTGCAATTACTGTGATTTCCTGTCTTTTGCAGCAGATGAGACGGTACAGAGGCAGTATACAGATGCTCTGTGCCGGGAAATCGCAGACTGGGAAGGGTATGGAAATGGCATAGTCAGTACTGTATTTATCGGCGGGGGCACCCCGTCGATTTTGCCTGTCAGGGAGATGGAACGGATTCTGGATACCATTTACCGTTACGCCAGAATGGAAAGTGAGACAGAGATCACAATGGAATGCAATCCGGGAACGGCTGACAGGGAAAAGCTGCGGGCATGGAAAAACAGCGGAATTAACAGAATTAGTTTTGGGCTTCAGTCGGCAGATAACAGGGAACTAAGGATGCTGGGAAGAATTCATACCTGGGAGGATTTTCAGGAAAACTGGTATCTGGCAAGGAAGGAAGGCTTTGAAAATCTAAACGTAGATCTGATGTCTGCGCTGCCGGGACAGTCATTATCGAGCTGGCATAAGACGCTGAGCAGAGTGTTAGATCTTGAACCGGAGCATATCTCTGCGTACAGTCTGATTATTGAAGAGGGAACTCCGTTTTATGGACAGTTTGCTGAAGCAGATCAGAAGCGCGCAGCAGATGAACCACAGAATCTTCTGCCTTCTGAAGAGGAAGAAAGACAGATGTATGAGGATACACTGACGATGCTGGCTGCACACGGCTATCACCGGTATGAGATATCCAATTATGCCAGACCAGGGAGAGAATGCCGCCATAATTGCGGTTACTGGTCTGGAGTGCCATACAAAGGCTTCGGATTGGGAGCTGCCTCTTACCTGCATCATGGACGGTACAAAAATACAGAATCCATGCAAGAATATCTAACAGCAGCAGATCCGGTAAAAGAATGGCAGAAGCTGGATAAATCGGCGGAAATGGAAGAAACCATGATACTTGGACTGCGTATGATGCGGGGGGTCAGTATCTGTGAATTCCAGAATAAGTATGAGGTATCCATACAGCAGATCTATGGTGATGTGGTTGCAAAATATACCAGAATGGGACTTTTAAAAGAAGAAAATGGTCGCATATGTCTGACAGAAAATGGTATTTCTGTCAGTAATGTAATCCTTTCTGACTTTTTGCTTACAGAATAAATTTGGCAATTTTTTACAAAAATATTAAAAAACTGTTGAAAGATATTGCATTAAAAGGCACTGTATAGTATACTAATCCCAGTATTTGCAAAAGATTGGTAACAATCTGTGCGTTTTTACTTCATAACGTACCAGAACATAGAAGGGGAGGAAGTATGAAGAGCAAAAAGAAAATGATTGTGATGCTGTTTATGGCATTGTTGATTATGGCTATGCCGGTAAGCGCCCAGGCTTCATTTAAGGTGACTGCCAAGACTGGAGTGTCTGTACCGACTACAATGAAAAAGGGTGCTTTTTTCAATGTAAAAGGAACCATTAAGACAAATGAAGCAATTGCCAAGATCAGTTGTACCATCTATAATTCTACAGGTAAGAAGTGTTTGCAGAGATATGACGCAAGACCATATGCGAAGAAGTTCAATCTGAAGGCAGCGGATCCGTATCTGGAGTTTAACAAGCTGGCAGCTGGTAAGTATTATTACAGAATCTGTGTATATAATGCAAGTGGAACCAAGAGAAGAGTAGTAAATAAGAAGTTTACCGTGACTGCAGCCAAAACGACAAGGGGAAGCATCAGGATCAGTAATGCAGTTCCTTCACAAAACGTGATTCTTAATAATGGAACGGCTTATTCTATCGGTGGAACCATTACTTCTACTTATAATCTCAAGAGTGTAACGGCACGTATCCTGAATAACAGTAATGAAGTGCAGTACAAGAAGACGGTAAAAACAAGTAAGAAGAAATACAAAGTGAATAATTCCACACTGGACAGTGCTATGGCATTTGACAAGCTGACAGATGGAACATATACATTTTATTTGAATGCAGTGGATGTGAAGAAAAATAATGTAACTCTGGTTAAGAAGACCATTACCGTGAAGTCTGATTCTTCGAATACAAATACAAATGTGAATCAGGGATCAACAGGAAGTAATACGAACAGCGGAAGCTTTAACTACCTGGATTATAATGGCATTGTAACACAGCCTTCCGGATTTAGGGCAAGAACAGGCAGACCATCTGCATCCAATAAGTATTTTTACAGCGGATCTTACAATATTTATTATAAATATAACGGCCTTGCACCAACTGGAAAAGTATATTATGCGAACCAGTATGTACTCGGTAATTGTACCTGGTATGCATGTGGAAGAGCTATGGAGATTGTAGCGAATGCCGGAGGAAATGTTGCGAATGTAAAAGCAATTTTCGGTGGTGACCCTGTAGGTATTTACAATACCAATGCAAGTCTGATTGCAAAAGGAAAAGGTGGTTTCAGTTATGGAACAACACCGAAGATCGGTGCACTGGCAATCTTCAATTATGGTTCATCAGGAGATGCACACATTGCTGTTGTAGAGAATATTGTGAACGGTGTCCCATATGTATCTGAATCTGGCTATACGGTAGGAGCAACCATGCCGAAGTCAGATAAGTCCAATATTATATTCCGTTACCAGAGTATTTACAACTGGGCTGGTGGAAGACAGGTCCTTGGATATATTTATCTGGTATAAAAGAAAATAAGCATATAAGATACCCCAGCGGTTTGGAAACTGCCGGGGTATCTTATTATATTAAAAAGTGCCGTTTATCTTCGGCACTTTTTGTTTAAGCTGCTTTGCTAATCTGATTTACTACATAATTATGAATCATATTGGAAGTACTATCATCATAGTGCAGTCCGTCTACAGTTGTAAATCCCTGATCGGTCAGATAATTGTAACAGTCCAGATAATATTCAGGAAAAGCATTTTTTAATGTCTGGTTAAATTCCTGAATCATATCGTTCGTAGTATTGCAGTCTGCGTCATCAGAAAGAGGGTTTACAGACAGATAATAAAAAGGTGTGTCGGTATACTGCCTTGCAATGCTCTGATAGAGATCTACGTAGAGAGAAGCATTTTCAGGATCATTAACTCCAAGATTGTAAACGACGGTCTGAGTAGGATCGTTTTCCAGAGTAGAGGTAAGTTCGATGACACCATCGGAAGAAAACCACCGATATCCTTCACCTTCTTTGCCAATATAAGTACAATTGTCCTGTACAGCATTCCCCATGCTAACGGTTCTGGAATCGCCGACAAAGATAATGGAATGTGCAGGAACTGCTGTAGCAGCTGCGGACTGGACTACAGGAGTCTCTGACTGATCTGTGACGGAATCTGTTTGTTTTTCAGTGGAAATCGACAGACCAGGAATCAGGTTTGCAATTGACTGCTTTACCGGATTGGCATCATCTACATTTTCAAAAGTCAGATAACCGGCAAGGGCAAGCAGCAGAAAAATGGAGACAACTGCAAACAGAAGTGTGATATAATTTCTAATTTTCATCACGGAATCCTTTCTTATTAAATTTTTGTAATTGATACTGCATTCAAAGTTTAGCATATTTCCAAAAAAAGTCAAATAAAAGTAAAAAGCCTATTGACATTTCCAAACACAGGTGATATCTTAAGGTCATGGAAATTAGCACTCAAGAGTGATGAGTGCTAACAACCAAAGGAGGAATGAGGATGCGTCTGGATGATAGAAAATGGAAAATCTTTAATGCTATCATTAAAACATATCTGGAGACAGGGGAACCGGTAGGATCCAGAACCATTTCAAAATACGCAGACTTAAACTTGAGTTCAGCAACGATTCGAAATGAGATGGCGGATCTGGAAGAGATGGGACTGATTGTACAGCCTCATACATCTGCAGGAAGAATTCCATCGGATCAAGGCTATCGAATGTATGTAGACTACCTGATGGAACAGAAGGACAAAGAAGTCAAAGAAATGCAGGACATGATGATCCAGAAGCAGGATCGTATGGAAGCAGTCCTGAAGCAGGTAGTAAAGGTACTGGCGAACAATACGAATTATGCTACCATGATTTCAGCACCCCAGTATCACAGAACAAAGCTGAAGTTCATACAACTCTCCATCATCAATGAGACACAACTTCTTGCTGTGGTGGTAGCGGAGGGTAATATCGTTAAGAACAAAGTTCTGAATTTTGAGCATGGGCTGAACAATGAGATGCTATTAAAACTGAATATCCTGTTAAATACAGCACTCAATGGCCTGGCCATGGAGGAGATCAATCTTGGATTGATCACAAAGCTGAAGGAACAGGCCGGCATTCACAGTGATGTGGTAAGCAAAGTGCTGGATACCGTGGCAGAGACCATTCAGATGGACGACGAGATGGAGATTTACACAAGCGGTGCAACGAACATCTTCAAGTATCCGGAACTGTCAGACAGTTCCAAAGCCAGCGAGTTAATCAATGCTTTTGAAGAAAAAAAAGAACTGGCCAGTCTGGTGGCAGAAAGCATGGCACAGACTTCTGATACAGGAATTCAGGTTTATATAGGTAATGAAGCTCCCATTCAGAATATGAAGGATTGCAGTGTGGTTACGGCAACCTACGAATTGGGAAGCGGCATTAAGGGAACGATAGGTATTATCGGACCGAAGCGAATGGATTATGAAAAAGTTGTTGATTCGTTGAAGACTCTGAAGACACAGCTTGACAATGTGTTTGAGGATCAGTAGAGTCAGAGAATGATAGAACAGAAAGGTGGTCGATGAAAGGTGGCAGAAGAAAACATGGAAAAGAACATGGAAGAAGCTGCAGAAGAGGTTACTGATAACAATACAGAGACCGACCAGAACACAGAGGCGGATCAGGAAGGCAAAGATGCAGCTGCTGAATCTGTAACAGAAGAAAAAGAAGAGACAGCACAGAGTGAGAAAAAAGACAAAAAGTTCTGGAAAAAAGAAAAGAAAGATAAAAACACAGAGTTAGTCGAAGAACTGACTGACAGGGTTAAACGTCAGATGGCGGAGTTCGAGAATTTCCGTAAACGTTCCGAGAAAGAAAAAGCCGGAATGTTTGAGATGGGAGCCAAAAGCGTAATCGAACAGATTCTGCCAGTGATTGATAACTTTGAACGCGGTCTGGCAGCTGTGCCTGAGGATGCAAAGGACGATCCGTTCATAGCCGGAATGGAGAAGATTTACAGACAGCTCATGGATACCATGGATAAGTTGAATGTAAAGCCTATAGAAGCAGTCGGCACAGAGTTTAATCCGGATTTCCATAATGCAGTGATGCATGTGGAAGATGAAGAAGCCGGAGAGAACGTGGTGGTAGAGGAGTTCCAGAAGGGATATCTTTACAAAGACCAGGTTGTGAGACACAGTATGGTAAAAGTAGCAAATTAGTATATTTCATTAACAGTTATGTATATAGGAGGACAAAATTATGAGTAAAATTATTGGTATTGACCTTGGTACAACAAACAGCTGTGTAGCAGTTATGGAAGGTGGAAAACCTACTGTTGTTACAAATACAGAAGGCGCAAGAACAACACCGTCTGTTGTAGCATTTTCAAAAACAGGTGAAAGACTGGTTGGTGAACCTGCAAAACGTCAGGCAGTAACTAACGCAGACAAGACAATCTCTTCTATTAAGAGACATATGGGTACTGATTATAAAGTATCTATTGATGGAAAGAACTATACACCACAGGAGATCTCCGCAATGATTCTTCAGAAGCTGAAAGCAGATGCTGAGAATTATCTTGGTGAAAAAGTATCTGAAGCAGTAATTACTGTACCTGCATATTTCAATGATGCACAGCGTCAGGCAACAAAAGATGCCGGCAAGATCGCAGGTCTGGATGTAAAACGTATTATTAACGAGCCTACTGCTGCAGCACTTGCATATGGTCTTGATAACGAAAAAGAACAGAAGATCATGGTATATGACCTTGGTGGTGGTACATTTGATGTATCTATCATTGAGATTGGTGATGGTGTCATTGAAGTTCTGGCAACCAACGGTGATAACAGACTGGGTGGTGATGACTTCGACCAGAAGATCACAAATTACATGATTGATGAATTTAAGAAAGCAGAAGGTGTAGACCTTTCTGTAGATAAGATGGCTCTTCAGAGATTAAAAGAAGCAGCTGAAAAAGCAAAGAAAGAGCTTTCTTCTGCAACAACCACAAATATCAACCTGCCATTCATCACTGCAACAGCAGAAGGACCAAAGCACTTTGATATGAATCTCTCCAGAGCAAAATTTGATGAATTGACTCATGACTTGGTAGAGAGAACAGCTATCCCGGTACAGAATGCATTACGCGATGCAGGTATCACAGCATCTGATCTGTCTAAAGTACTTCTGGTTGGTGGATCTACACGTATTCCGGCTGTACAGGATAAAGTAAAAGCCCTGACAAGCAAAGAACCAAGCAAGACTCTGAACCCGGATGAATGCGTTGCCATCGGTGCAGCAATTCAGGGTGGTAACCTGGCCGGTGATACAGGTGCAGGTGATATCCTTCTTCTGGATGTTACTCCACTGTCACTGTCTATCGAGACTATGGGCGGTGTAGCTACCAGACTGATCGAGAGAAATACAACTATTCCAACCAAGAAGAGTCAGGTATTCTCTACTGCAGCAGATAACCAGACAGCTGTTGATATCCACGTAGTACAGGGTGAAAGACAGTTTGCGAAAGATAACAAGTCCCTTGGACAGTTCAGACTGGATGGTATCCCACCAGCAAGAAGAGGTGTGCCACAGATCGAGGTTACCTTTGATATTGATGCCAATGGTATCGTAAATGTATCTGCAAAAGACCTGGGAACAGGAAAAGAACAGCACATTACCATTACTTCCGGATCTAATATGTCCGACAGTGATATCGATAAAGCAGTCAAAGAAGCTGCTGAATTCGAAGCACAGGATAAGAAGAGAAAAGAAGCCATCGACGCAAGAAATGATGCGGATGCTATGGTATTCCAGACAGAAAAAGCTCTGGAAGAAGTTGGTGACAAACTGGATGCTAACGATAAGACAGCAGTTCAGGCTGATATCGCAGCACTGAAAGAACTGGTAGAAAAGAGCAATCCGGAAGAAATGACAGATGCCCAGGTAGCTGAGATTAAGGCAGCTAAAGAAAAACTGATGGAAAGTGCTCAGAAGGTATTCGCTAAGGTTTACGAGCAGAGCCAGGGAGCACAGGCCGGACCTCAGGGGGCAGGTCCTGATATGGGCGGCGCTCAGTACAGCCAGGGCAGCACAGCACAGAATAATGATGATGATGTCATTGACGCAGACTATAAAGAAGTATAAAATAAACTTCGTTGCAGGTTTTATCAACTGCATTATGAACTAAATAGAAAGTCCCAGGGGACGGAGGAGCATATCCCCCGTCTTTTGGGCGCTAGGAGAGAAAAATGGCGGAAACAAAAAGAGATTATTATGAAGTGCTGGGCGTTGACCGGAATGCCGATGCAGCTACCATAAAAAAAGCATACCGACAGCTGGCCAAGAAGTATCATCCAGATATGAATCCTGGAGATAAAGAAGCTGAGCAGAAGTTTAAAGAGGCAGCAGAAGCGTATTCTGTGCTGTCTGATGACAATAAGCGCCGTCAGTATGACCAGTTTGGTCATGCTGCTTTTGAACAGGGCGGCGGTGGCGCCGGCGGATTTGATTTTAATGGAGCAGATATGGGAGATATCTTCGGAGATATTTTCGGAGATCTCTTTGGCGGTGGATCCAGAAGAAGAGCCAGTAATGGTCCGATGAAGGGTGCAAATTTACGTGCTTCTGTGAGAATTACCTTCGAAGAAGCTGTATTTGGCTGTGAGAAAGAACTGGAGCTTTCTCTGAAGGATGAATGTACCAACTGTCACGGTACCGGTGCCAAGCCAGGAACCAGCCCGGAGACCTGCCCGAAGTGTGGCGGTCGTGGGCAGGTAGTGATGACTCAGCAGTCATTGTTCGGTATGGTACAGAATGTAACAACCTGTCCGGACTGTGGCGGAACCGGAAAGATCATTAAAGAAAAATGTACTTCCTGCGGTGGAAGTGGCTATACTTCCAGCCGGAAGAAGATTAAGGTATCTATCCCGGCAGGTATTGATAATGGTCAGTGTGTCAGAATTGCAGGCAAGGGAGAACCTGGAACCAATGGTGGTCCAAGAGGAGATCTTCTGGTAGAAGTGGTTGTCCAGAGACATCCGATATTCCAGAGACAGGATATGAACATTTATTCTACTGCACCAATGAGTTTTGCACAGGCTACTCTTGGCGGTGATGTACGGATCAGTACCATTGACGGAGATGTGATGTATAATGTGAAGCCAGGTACGCAGACGGACACCCGTATTCGTCTGAAAGGAAAAGGAGTTCCATCTCTGAGAAATAAATCTGTCAGAGGTGACCATTATGTAACACTGGTTGTTCAGGTACCGACCAAGCTGAATAATGAGGCAAAAGAAGCCTTGAAAGCATTTGATGCAGCAACTGGCAACAGTCTGAATCAGCAGAATACAGATACGACAAAAAAAGAGGAAAAGCCAAAGAAAAAGGGCTTTATGGATAAATTAAAAGAAACCTTTGAAGATTAGAGTCAGATAGGAAAGAATGAGGATCCTGTAAATGAAATGGAATAAATATACCTTAAAAACCAGGTCAGAGGTGGAAGACATCGTGATCTCCACACTGGCAGATGTGGGCGTGGAAGGCGTAGAGATTGAGGATAAGGTGCCTTTAACAGAATCAGATAAAAAACAGATGTTTGTAGATATTCTGCCAGATGGACCGGCAGATGATGGAATTGCTTACCTGAATTTCTACGTAGAGGAAGATCAGGATCCGCAGCCGCTTCTGGACAGAGTGAAAGAAGCATTGGATGAACTGCGTATGTTTATGGATATTGGAGAATGTACGATTACCGAAAGCCAGACAGAAGACAAGGATTGGATCAATAACTGGAAGCAGTATTTCCATCAGTTCTATGTAGATGATATCCTGATCATCCCATCCTGGGAAGAAGTAAAACCGGAAGACAAAGACAAGATGATCATTCATATTGATCCGGGCACGGCCTTTGGAACCGGTATGCATGAAACCACACAGTTGTGTATGAGGCAGTTAAAGAAGTATGTCAACAAAGATACACAGATTTTAGATGTGGGAACCGGAAGTGGTATTTTATCCATTGCAGCACTGAAGCTGGGAGCAGCTCACGCAGTGGGAACAGATCTGGATCCATGTGCCATTTCAGCAGTAAAAGAGAATCTGGAAGCCAATGCTGTACCGGTTACCGATATGAATATGATTCTTGGCAACATCATTGATGACAAGACAATTCAGGATGAAGTAGGATACGAAAAGTATGATATTGTAGTGGCAAATATTCTGGCAGATGTGCTGATTCCGCTGACCCCTGTAATCTTACATCAGATGAAAAAGGGAGGACTTTATATCACTTCTGGTATCATTGATGATAAGGAAGAGAGCGTGGTAGCTGCAGTAAAGGCTGCCGGACTGGAAGTGCTGGAAGTGACACATCAGGGCGAATGGGTATCTGTAACCGCCAGAAAGATAGGATAATATGCATCGATTTTTTGTGGAAGAACCGGCTATGGGAGCAGATGGCATCACTATTACCGGTGGAGATGTGAATCATATAAAAAATGTACTCCGCATGTCTGTGGGCGACAAAATCTGTGTCATTAACGGACAGAATAACAAAGAGTACTATTGTGAGATTACTGCACTTGGAAATGATGCGGTAGATACCAGAATCTGTGAGATCCGGGAATCTGATCAGGAACTTGGTAATGAGATAGTGCTGTTTCAGGGACTGCCAAAGAGTGACAAAATGGAACTGATCATTCAGAAAGCAGTGGAACTTGGCGTGCATACCATTGTTCCGGTATCCACAGACCGTACTGTGGTAAAGCTGGATGCGAAGAAGGAAGCCAATAAAAGGAAGCGCTGGATGAGCATTTCAGAAAGTGCAGCTAAGCAGTCCGGCAGACTGCGCATTCCGGAAGTAACACAAGTGGTTTCTTTCAAGGAAGCACTGGAGATGGCCGGGAAGATGGATGTTCGTCTGATTCCCTATGAGCTGGCTGAAGGCATGGAGAAGACCAGAGCAATCATGAGCAGTATCCAGCCAGGACAGTCAGTAGCCGTTTTTATCGGTCCGGAGGGCGGATTTGAAAGCAGTGAGATTGAAAAAGCCATGGAGATTGGTGTACAGCCAGTCACACTGGGAAAAAGAATTCTGAGAACTGAAACAGCAGGTCTTGTCACACTGGCAATGTTAGTGTATAATCTTGAAAGGTGACAGACAATAAAGCAGTCTGATTAGCTTGTCTAGTTGTGACTGCTTTTGTTTTCGTTATAAAAACAATGGAGAATAACATGGAAGCATATTTAGATAATTCCGCAACCACAAGATGCCTGGACAGTGTGATTGATATCATGGAAAAGACCATGAGAGAAGATTACGGCAATCCGTCCTCCAAGCATCAGAAAGGTCTGGATGCGGAGAATTACGTGAGAGCGGCCAGAACGGAAATTGCGCAAACGTTAAAGGTACAGGACAAAGAGATTTTTTTTACCTCTGGTGGAACAGAGTCCAACAACTGGGCGTTGATCGGAAGTGCATTGGCCAATCGAAGAGCAGGCAATCACCTGATTACCACAGCAGTGGAACATGCAGCGGTACTGCAGCCTATGGGATTCCTGGAAGAGATGGGATTTCGGATCACTTATCTTCCGGTAGATAACCGTGGGGTGGCCGATCTGAAGGCGTTGGAAGAAGCAATCTGTGAGGATACAATCCTGGTATCCATGATGTATGTAAATAATGAATTAGGTACTGAAGAACCAATAGAAGAGGCAGCAAAGATCATAAAAGAAAAAAATGCCAATATTCTGTTTCATGTTGATGCCATTCAGGCTTATGGAAAGTACCGCATTCATCCAAAGAAGCTGGGAATTGATCTGTTGTCCGTCAGCGGACACAAGATTCATGGACCGAAGGGCAGCGGATTTCTGTATGTGAATGAAAAAGCTAAGATTCGCCCGATTATTCTGGGCGGAGGCCAGCAGAAAGGCATGCGCTCCGGTACAGATAATGTTCCGGGTATCGCAGGTCTTGGGATGGCAGCCAAAGAAGCTTATCAGGATTTGGATAAAAAGGTAGCGCATTTGCAGGGATTAAAGCAGCAGCTGATAGATGGACTGAGGGATATCCCGGATGTATTTATTCAGGGACAGGCATCTGAAGGTGGCGGGGCACCGCATATTGTCAGTGTGAGCTTTGCAGATGTACGAAGCGAGGTATTGCTTCATGCACTGGAGGACCGGCAGATCTACATTTCATCCGGATCAGCCTGTTCATCCAATAAGAAGCTTCCGGTGAGTACAGTGCTCAAAGAAGCGCATGTGCCGAAGAATTTGCTGGAGTCTACGGTACGTTTCAGCTTCAGCAGTCAGACGACAGCCGAAGAAGTAGCCTATTGTATCGAGGAACTGCACCGGATTGTCCCGATGCTGAGAAAATACACAAGACATTAGTCGGGAGGAGACTATGATTTTTAAAACATTTTTGATTAAATACGGAGAGATTGGTATCAAGGGAAAGAACAGATACCTGTTTGAAGATGCCCTGGTAAAGCAGATCCGGCATGCACTGAAGCATGTGGAGGGAGAATTTGAGGTTCGCAAGGAACAGGGACGTATCTATGTAGATACATTGTCAGATTATGAATTTGATGAAGTTGTAGAAGCACTGAAACGGGTATTTGGTATCGTTGGCATCTGTCCGGTAGTAGTGACAGAAGACGAAGGCTTTGAGAAGCTGGCAGAGGTTGTAACCGATTATCTGGAAAAAGAGTATGACAGTCATACACAGACCTTTAAGGTAGATTCCAGAAGAGCGAGAAAGAATTATCCGAAGAATTCCATGGAATTAAACGCAGACCTGGGTGAAAAGATTCTGGATGCATTTCCTGAGATGAAGGTAGATGTACACAAGCCGGAGATGGTACTGAACGTGGAGATACGGGAAAAAATCTATATCTATTCCCGTATCATTCCGGGTGCAGGTGGAATGCCGGTAGGTACCAATGGTAAGGCTATGCTGCTGTTATCCGGCGGAATTGACAGCCCGGTAGCAGGATACATGATTGCCAAACGTGGTGTGAAGATTGATGCAGTTTACTTCCATGCACCACCATATACCAGTGAACGTGCAAAGCAGAAGGTGGTAGATCTGGCCAGCATCGTAGCAAGGTATTCCGGACCAATCAATCTGCATGTGGTGAATTTTACAGATATTCAGCTATATATCTATGAGAAATGCCCACACGAGGAACTGACGATTATTATGCGCCGTTATATGATGAGGATTGCAGAACATTTTGCAAAAGAGACCGGTTCTCTGGGACTGATTACCGGAGAGAGTATTGGACAGGTAGCCAGTCAGACTATGCAGAGTCTGGCAGCAACCAATGAAGTATGTACCATGCCGGTATATCGTCCGCTGATCGGGTTTGACAAGCAGGAGATCGTAGATGTATCCCTGAAGATTGATGCCTATGAGACATCTATCCTGCCGTACGAGGACTGCTGCACGATTTTTGTGGCAAAGCATCCGGTTACCAAGCCGAATATCAATATCATTAAGAGATCCGAAACAAAACTGGAAGAAAAGATTGATGAACTGGTAAAAGAAGCTATCGATACCACAGAGACTATTTGGGTAGAAGCAAAAGCGTAACAAAAATGAGATAAAAAAGAATCCTGCTGAAAAGCAGGATTCGTATCTGTCCAGTGATTATTCGATCACATATGGTTTCAGAACATCTAAAATAGTATCTACATCATCTTCTGCATGAATGTTTAATTCAATTGGTTTGGAGAGATCAAGGCTGAAGATTCCCATGATGGACTTGGCATCGATCACATATCTTCCAGATACTAAATCAAAATCATAATCGAATTTGGTAATGTCATTCACGAAGGATTTTACTTTATCAATAGAATTTAAAGAAATCTGTACTGTTTTCATAAAAACGTCTCCTTACTGTTTGTTTGAATTTTATGTAAAAATATACTACCATACAAGTTTGATATTACCTTTCGGAAAGGAAAAAGTCAAGATGAAAAACAAAAAAGTAGCACTCCATAATCTTGGTTGCAAAGTAAATGCATATGAGACAGAGGCCATGCAGCAGATACTGGAAGAAAGTGGATATGAGATAGTACCATTTGCACCGGGGGCGGATATTTATATTATCAACACCTGTACGGTAACAAATATTGCAGACCGTAAGTCCAGACAGATGCTTCATAAGGCTAAGAAAATGAATCCGGATGCCATCGTGGTAGCGGCAGGATGCTATGTACAGGCAGCTGGAGAAGAACTGAAGCTGGATGAGGCAATTGATGTGGTAATAGGCAACAATCAGAAGCAGCATCTGGCAGAGATCCTCAGTGCCTATGAAGAGTCCCATGCGGATGGCATACTGATCGATATCAATCATACAAAAGAATATGAGTCCCTTTCTATTCATAAGTCAGCGGAGCATACCAGAGCATACATCAAGGTACAGGATGGATGCAACCAGTTCTGTTCGTATTGTATCATTCCTTATGCAAGGGGAAGAGTGCGTAGCCGTGATCTGGAAGATGTGATAGAGGAAGTAAAACAACTGGCAGCTGCCGGTTATCAGGAAGTGGTTCTGACAGGGATCCATTTGAGTTCCTACGGTGTAGACAAAGAGGATGACTGTAATCTTCTGGCTCTGATACAGGCAGTACACGAAGTTGATGGCATTCGTCGCATTCGTCTTGGATCTTTGGAGCCAAGAATTATCACAGAAGAATTTGCAAGAACCATAGGAAGCCTGGAAAAGATGTGCCCACATTTTCATCTATCGCTTCAGAGTGGATGTGATGCCACATTGAAGCGGATGAATCGCCGATATACAGCAGAAGAATATTATGAGAAATGTGAATTGCTGCGTAAGTATTTTGATCATCCTGCACTGACTACGGATGTGATTGTGGGATTCCCGCAGGAAAGTGAAGAAGAATTTGAGACTACGAAGAAGTTCCTGGAAAAAGTGAACTTTTATGAGACCCATATTTTCAAATATTCCAGAAGAAAGGGAACCAGGGCAGATCAGATGGAGGGACAGATTCCGGAAGAGATCAAGGCACAGCGAAGTCATGTCCTTCAAAAGCTGCATGAGAAAAACAAGAAGCATTTTGAAGAGTATTATATTGGCAGACCGGTGGAAGTCCTTTTTGAAGAAAAAACAGAAAGAGACGGTATAGAATGCTATCAGGGACATACGAGAGAGTACCTGAAAGTAACAGTCCCGGATAAGGGTAAGGATCTGCACAACAAAATTTGTGATTGTATTTTACAGGAGTCTGATGTAGAATAAATCTAAACAAGCAAGATGGGGCGTGGAGAATGGGAAAAGTGAATAATACACAGTATTTTAAATTTAATCTGGATACAGAAGTGAGCGTAAAAGATATTCTGGATGCCGTGTATGATGCTATGGCAGAGAAGGGATATAATCCAGTGAACCAGATTGTAGGATATATTATGTCCGGAGATCCTACGTATATTACCAGCCATAAGAATGCGCGAAGCATGATTATGAAGGTAGAGAGAGATGAATTGGTAGAAGAATTATTAAAAGAATATATTAAGAACAGGGCATAATGGATCGGAATATGGATAGAATGATAGGACTGGACTTCGGCTCTAAGACAGTAGGTGTTGCTGTCAGTGACGGACTGGGTATTACGGCACAGGGACTGGAGATTATCAGAAGAACATCGGAGAACAAGCTCAGACAGACTTGTGCCAGAATAGAAGCAATTATTGATGAATATGATGTGAAAAAGATCGTACTTGGTCTGCCGAAGCATATGAACAATACTCTGGGAGACAGGGTGGAGAAGACGCTTGCGTTCAAAGAGATGCTGGAGCGCAGAACGGGTCTGGAAATTGTGACCTGGGATGAGAGACTGACAACTGTGGCAGCAGACCGTACAATGATGGAAGCAGGTATCCGCAGAGAACATCGCAAGGATTATGTAGATATGCTGGCGGCTGAATACATTTTACAGGGGTATCTGGATTACTGTCACATGCAGGAAGACAAAGAGGACGAAGGGCAGTCTGTTTAGACGAAGAATGGGGCTGCCATATAGCAGAATTGGGAGCATTTGAATGGAAAAGATTGGATTTCAGTTACCGGATTCGAATGAGACGGTAGATTTTTTTGTGTTGGAACAAACAAGAATTAACGGGGCAGATTATATTCTTGTTACAGATTCGGAAGATGGAGACGGTGAAGCGCTGATTTTAAAAGATCTGTCAGAGGACGGAGAACAGGAAGCAGTTTATGAGATTGTGGAAGACGATGATGAGTTAGAGGCCTTATCTGTGATCTTTGGCGAAATGCTGGAAGACGTAGATTTGACGTTCTAAACAGAAAGGAGATTTGGTTGAAAAATATTAATAATTCAAAATTGAAAATTATTCCTCTTGGAGGACTGGAACAGATTGGCATGAATATTACTGCCTTTGAATTTGAGGACAGTATTGTGGTAGTAGACTGTGGATTGTCTTTCCCGGAAGATGATATGCTGGGAATTGACCTGGTAATTCCGGATATCACATATCTGAAGGAACATGCAGATAAGGTAAAGGGATTTGTGATCACCCATGGACATGAAGATCATATAGGGGCACTTCCATATGTTATGAAAGAGATCAATGCGCCGATTTATGCGACGAAGCTGACCATCGGTATCATTGAAAATAAGTTTAAGGAACACGGACTGCTGAAGACTACGAAGAGAAAAGTAGTAAAACATGGACAGTCCATTAATCTTGGTGCGTTCCGCATTGAGTTTATTAAGACTAACCACAGTATTCAGGATGCATCTGCCCTTGCTATCTATTCACCGGCGGGTATTGTGGTGCATACCGGAGACTTTAAGGTAGATTATACACCGGTATTCGGAGATGCCATTGACCTGCAGAGATTCGGAGAGATCGGTAAAAAGGGCGTATTGGCACTGATGTGTGACAGCACGAATGCAGAGAGACCGGGATTTACCATGTCCGAGAGAACCGTTGGAAAGACCTTCGACAATATTTTTGCAGAGCATAAGAATACACGTATCATTATTGCAACATTTGCATCTAATGTAGACCGTGTACAGCAGATTATCAACTCAGCATATAAGTATGGAAGAAAAGTAGTTGTAGAAGGCCGAAGCATGGTGAATATTATCTCAACAGCTTCAGAATTGGGATATTTGAATGTCCCGGATCAGACATTGATTGAGATTGAACAGATGAAGAATTATCCGGACGAGCAGATGGTACTGATAACGACAGGAAGCCAGGGAGAGTCCATGGCAGCTTTGTCCAGAATGGCAGCTGATATGCACCGCAAGGTGACAATCAAGCCGGGTGATACGGTTATTTTTAGTTCAAACCCGATTCCGGGCAATGAAAAGGCAGTATCCAAGGTTATTAACGAGCTGACTGCCAAGGGAGCAGACGTTATTTTCCAGGATGCCCACGTATCCGGACATGCCTGCCAGGAAGAGATTAAACTGATTTATTCCCTGGTACATCCAAAGTATGCGATTCCGGTGCATGGAGAACTGCGCCATCTGAAGGCTCAGGCAGGACTGGCGGCAAGCCTCGGTATTCCGAAGGAGAATATTTTTATCTTACGTGCAGGAGATGTACTGGCACTTGATCAGGAAGATGCCAAAATTGTTGATAAAGTACAGACCGGCGGTATTCTGGTAGACGGACTGGGGGTAGGTGATGTCGGCAATATTGTACTGCGTGACAGACAGCATCTGGCAGAAGACGGTATTGTGATCGTAGTGCTTTCTCTGGAGAAATACAGTAATCAGCTTCTGGCAGGCCCGGATATCGTATCTAGAGGATTCGTATATGTCAGAGAATCAGAGGATTTAATGGAAGATGCAAGACAGGTAGTGCTGGATGCATTGGAGTATTGTGGCGCAAAGCATATCACAGACTGGGGTAAGATCAAGAATACCATTAAAGATGATTTGAACAGCTTTATCTGGAAGAGAACAAAGAGAAGCCCGATGATTCTCCCGATTATTATGGAGATCTAAAAACGCAGACAACGTTGATCCGGCAAATGTGGGAAAGGGCTTAATGGAAGGATTTTAATGAAAGATAATGTAGAGATTTATACGCTGGCACTGATCCGTGTGATCCATGACAGTGACGCATACAGAGAGTATAAGGCTGTCAGAGAAAGAGTTGCACAGGAGCCGGAACTGAAGCGTCAGATTAATCAGTATCGCAAGGAATGCTATCAGCTTCAGAACAGCGGAGATGTGGAGTCTCTGTTTGAACGGACTCAGAAGTTTGATGGGCAGTATGAAGAATTTTTGAAGAATCCTCTGGCAGAAGAATATCTGCGGTGTGAGCTGGCGATTTGCCGTATGCTTCAGCAGATTGCCAGCAAGGTTGTAGAATCTGTGGAACTGGATCTGGATGAGATCGCAGATCAGATTAATTAGATACAGCAGAGGCAGTATTTCAATATGAGGAGGCAGATGACAGATTGGCACGTGTAATGAAACATCTGTCCTTATTGCTGCTAAAGGTTCTGCTGATTGCACTCATTACATTTGGCTTGTATCAGTTTGGTACGTATGCATTTGATTTTGGCAGACAAATATACAGCGAAGAAGGCATGACGGCAGCACCTGGTAAAGATGTTGCCGTTGTGGTGTCTGAAGGGGAAAGTGTAAAGGAAGTTGCACAGATGCTGGAGCGGTTCGGATTGATCCGTAATGCATATGTATTTATGGTGCAGGAACGGCTTTCCAGATATCATGGACAGATTCAACCTGGGAATTATGTGCTGAATACTTCCCAGAGTGGAAATACCATGATAGCAATTTTGAGTGGACATACAGAGGAATCAGGCAATAAGGAGACATAGGATATGATAGTAGATGAGAGAATGGTGACTTATATCAATTCTCTGGATACCGGAAGCGGCGAATTCCTGGACAGACTGGAATTGCAGGCCAGAAAAGACCGCGTTCCGATCATACGACATGAGATGCAGAGTTTTCTGAAGGTTCTGCTTCAGATAAAAAGACCTGCAAGAATTCTGGAAGTAGGAACAGCTGTAGGATTTTCTGCCCTTCTGATGGCAAAATACACACCAGAAGAGACCAGAATTGTAACCATAGAGAAATATGAGAAGAGAATTCCCATAGCAAAGGAGAATTTCAGGGCAGGCGGGATGGAGCATCGCATTACCCTTATGGAAGGTGAAGCACTGGAGATCCTGAAGGACATGAATGACACTTTTGATTTTATTTTTATGGATGCAGCCAAAGGACAATATATTCATTTCTATCCGGAAGTGATGCGTCTGCTGGAACCGGGAGGAGTATTGGTTTCGGACAATGTCCTGCAGGAGGGGGATCTTATTGAATCACATTTTGCAGTGGAACGTAGAAACCGTACGATTTATAAAAGAATGCGGGATTACCTTTATCTATTAAAACACGATGAACGCCTGGAGACGACGATCCTTCCTGTGGGAGACGGAGCGGCAGTCAGTTTCCGAAAGGAAACAGGCACATTGGAACTTTAAGTGAACAGGAAAGGCAGCAATATGAGAAAACCAGAATTATTAATACCGGCGAGCAGTCTGGAAGTATTAAAGACAGCCGTTATTTTTGGAGCAGACGCAGTATATATTGGAGGAGAAGCATTTGGACTGAGAGCAAAGGCGAAGAATTTCTCCATGGAAGAAATGAAAGAAGGCATTGAATTCGCCCATGAACGTGGAGTGAAGGTATATGTGACAGCGAATATTCTGGCACATAACTATGATCTGGCAGGAGTGGAAGAGTATTTTAAAGAACTTCGAGAGATTCATCCTGACGCACTGATTATTGCAGATCCGGGAGTATTTTCCATTGCAAAAAAAGTGTGTCCGGAGATTGAACGACACATCAGCACACAGGCCAATAATACCAACTATGAGACTTACCGTTTCTGGTATGAACTTGGGGCAAAAAGAGTGGTTTCTGCCAGAGAATTATCAATGGAAGAAATCCGTCAGATTCGCGCCAATATACCGGATGACTGTGAGATTGAGACATTTATTCACGGTGCCATGTGCATTTCGTATTCCGGAAGATGTCTTCTCAGTAATTATTTTACAGGAAGAGATGCCAACAGGGGAGCCTGTACCCATCCATGCAGATGGAAATACGCAGTTGTGGAAGAGACAAGACCGGGAGAATACATGCCGGTTTATGAGAATGAACGGGGGACCTACATTTTCAATTCCAAAGATCTGTGTATGATTGAACACATTCCGGAAATACTGGAATCCGGAATTGACAGTCTGAAGATTGAGGGAAGAATGAAGACAGCACTTTATGTTGCTACCGTTGCTCGTACTTACCGCAAAGCCATTGATGACTGTCTGCAGTCCAGAGAATTGTATGAGAAAAATTTGCCGTGGTATCTGGAACAGATTTCCAATTGTACTTACCGCCAGTTTACCACTGGATTTTTCTATGGAAAACCAGATGAAAACACGCAGATCTATGACAGCAATACCTATGTGAAAGAATATACGTATCTGGGAATTGTGGGAGAAGTAACTGATGAAGGACTGTGCCGTATCGAGCAGCGAAATAAGTTTTCTGTAGGGGAAGAAATCGAGATCATGAAGCCAGATGGAGAAAATATTACTACAAAGGTATTACAGATTTTCAATGAAGACGGAGAAGAGCAGGAAAGTGCCCCGCATCCGAAACAAGTTTTATATATACGTCTGGATCAGAGAGCGGATCACTATGACATTTTAAGAAGAAAGGAATAAGGAGTTGGAAAAGCACTAAAAAGGTATGAGGTACATAAACTAATAGAAACCCCCTTTGAGGTGCTTTTTATGAAGTCCTTTCCAAAGCCACTTACAGCGGAAGAAGAAGCCTATTACCTGAGTCGATTCCGGGAAGGTGATATGGATGCAAAACGCATTCTCATTGAACGGAATCTCCGTCTGGTTGCACATGTGGCCAGGAAATATGTAAATCAGGGCGAGGAGACAGAAGACCTGATAGCAGTGGGAACGGTAGGACTCATTAAAGCTGTGGTGACTTTCGATCATCAGAAAAATAATAAGCTGGCTACTTATGCGGCCAGATGTGTAGAAAATGAATTGTTGATGCTGTTTCGAAACCGCCGCAAAGTAAACCGGGATGTTTCTATCTATGATCCCATTGGGACAGACAAAGAGGGGAACGAGATCAATCTGTTGGATATATTAGAAAGCGAAAGCGTGGATGTTATTGAACAGATACAGGTCAGAGAAAACACCAGAAAACTGGGAAGGCTTCTGCAAAGTGAACTGACCATGCGGGAGCGGCGGATTCTTCAGATGCGCTATGGACTTGGCATGGAGAAAGAAATGACGCAGAGAGAGATCGCAGGAGAGCTTGGAATTTCCAGATCTTATGTATCCAGGATTGAAAAAACAGCCATAGAAAAGCTCAGGGAAAAATTTCAGGAGGAAATTAACGGATCATGATATACTGGAGAGTTATGCCGGAAGGCTGCAGAAAAGCAGAACAGACAGCCTGTGCACAGCAGCTTCTGGCAGAAGCACTGAAAAGAGAATATCAGATGCTGATTCTTCCGCAGATTGAAAAAACGGAGAAAGGGAAGCCATATTTTGTAGATTATCCGGAAATACACTTTAATTACAGCCATTGCAGAGATGTGGCTGTCTGTGTGTTAAGCAGTGCCAGAACAGGCATTGATATAGAAACGATACGTCCGTTTCATGAGCAGACGGCCAGGAGATTCTGCTGTGACAGGGAATGGAACTGGCTCGAAAAGCAGGAAGACAGAGATCTGGCGTGGATCAGAGTCTGGACATTGAAAGAGGCTTATGTTAAATATACCGGAACGGGAATCCGTACAAATTTAAGTCAGATTGATATGCTGGATGTGCTGGAAAGCCAGTCAGAACAGAAGGAAGTATGGGATCACGGAACAAAGGTGATTCTGTATGCTGAGAGTATTCAGAATTGCAGAAAATGTATTTCTGTGTTTGGTGACCAGAAGATAAATAAAACAATGTGTTGTATTTGAATTGAAAATGTGATATATTAATTCTGCGCTGATCAGGCGCTTCATGCTCCAGAGTTCTTCTGGGGAAATTTCTAACATTACAATTGCATAGCAGGAGGAAGCAGATTGTTTAGTAAAGTGTTATCTGCCGCTGTATATGGCGTGCAGAGCAGACTGGTGCAGGTGGAGGCGGATAGTATGGAAGGACTGCCTTCTTTTTCTATGGTAGGCTATTTGTCTACGCAGGTAAGGGAAGCACAGGATCGTGTAAGAACAGCATTGAAAAATTCCGGTATCTACCTGCAGCCAAAGAAAATAACAGTGAACCTGTCCCCGGCGGATCTCCATAAATCGGGAACCGGATTTGACCTGCCCATTGCGGTGGCTATTGCAGCATCATACGGAATGGTTCCAAAAGAAAGTCTGGAAAATACCATCATTGTAGGAGAACTGAGTCTGAATGGAAGGCTGAATGCTGTGTCAGGGATTCTTCCGATAGCAGCAGATGCCGGAAAGTTTCATTGTAGCAGAATGATTGTACCCTGCCAGAATCAAAGAGAAGCAAAAGCCATACAGGGGCTGGAAGTAATCGGAGCCGGGACATTAAAAGATGTATTAGAATATCTTCAAAGTGAGGAACTTCCAGAAAATCAGGCAGAAGAAAGAGAAGAAATACAGATAGAACATCAGGTGGATTTTTCAGAAGTGAAAGGGCAGGAGACGGTAAAAAGAGCAGCATTGATCGCGGCAGCAGGTTTTCACAATCTTCTGATGATCGGACCGCCCGGATCAGGGAAGTCGATGATTGCCAGAAGAATCGGAACGATTCTTCCAGAGCTGACCATGGAAGAATCCATCGAATTATCCAGAGTATATAGTGTTCTTGGGATGATACCGGCAAATGGATCCCTGCTGAGACAAAGGCCTTACCGGGCACCTCATCATACTATTACATCCAGAGCACTCTGTGGTGGCGGGCATGTACCTAAACCTGGGGAGATCAGCCTGGCACATAAGGGCGTATTATTTTTGGATGAGCTTCCGGAGTTTCATAGGGAAACACTGGAAATACTTCGCCAGCCTCTGGAAAGTGGAGAAGTACAGATTGCCAGGGCGGGATATCAGTATACGTTCCCATCACAGTTTATGCTGATTGGGGCAATGAATCCATGCCCCTGTGGTTATTATCCAGATTTGTCAAGATGTCAGTGTACCTGCACGGAAGTGAAAAAATATCTTGGAAAGGTCAGTCAGCCACTGTTGGATCGTATGGATATGACCATTGAAGTATCAAGAGTCCCGTTTCTGGATCTGGAAAAAGAGAACTCGGGAACTTCCAGCATACAAATGCGCAGAAAAGTTGAAAGTGCCAGAGAAATCCAGAAAAGGAGAATGATTGACAGCGGGAAGCTTTTCAATTCCCAGATGGAAACAAAAGAACTGGAATGTTTTTGCAGACTGGACGGAAAAAGTGCAGAATTTATGAAAAAAGCCTTTGATGAGATGAAACTGAGCGCACGGGGATATGGTAGAATTCTGAAAGTGGCAAGGACAATTGCGGATCTGGAAGGGGCAGAGGAAATCGAACTGGAACATCTTCAGGAAGCACTGTGTTACCGAAGTACGGTACATATGTACTGGAAGGGAGGGTGAGAGAATGGATGAATGGTTATGGATGTGCAGTCTGCCAGGATTTTACCGAAAGGATCTGGAAAGACTGCTACAGTTTTTTGAGACACCGGAGAGAATCTGGCGTGCTCAGGACAGCCAGATTGCCATGCTGCCTTTTCTGAAAGAAAAACAGAAAGAGATCCTGAAAGAGTGGAACAGAAAGAAACCTTCGCAAATAAGGAATAAGACAGCAGAGAGCGGAATAAAGTTTACCAGTTACATGGAAGAAAACTATCCGCAAAAGCTTTTGGAGCTTCCGGATTATCCCTTTGGATTATTTTATCTGGGAGATCTTCCGAAAGCGCAGGAACGCTGCGTGGCTGTGGTGGGTGCAAGAATGTGTACAAACTATGGCAGAAATATTGCCATGCAGATTGCAGAAGAACTGGCAGCACATCAGATTGTAGTAGTCAGCGGCATGGCATATGGCGTGGACGGGATTGCCCAGGCTGCCTGTCTGAAATCGGGCGGAAGAAGCTATGCAGTGACGGGATGTGGTCCGGATATCTGCTATCCTAAGGATCACCGGATGCTCTATCAGGATCTGGAAAAGAACGGTGGAGTCCTCAGTGAGTATGCGCCTGGAACACCTGCAAAACCATTGCATTTTCCTATGCGAAACCGGCTGATCAGCGGTCTGTGTGAATGTGTGGTGGTCGTAGAGGCAAAGAAAAAGAGCGGTTCTCTGATTACCGCAGATCTTGCTTTGGAACAGGGCAGGGATGTGCTGGCGGTTCCGGGAAGAGTGTCGGATCCTTTAAGTGAAGGTTGCAATCATCTTATTTCACAGGGCGCAGGCATTCTTACATCTCTTGAGGATCTTAGGCAGTACCTTGGAATTACCGTAGAAAAAGTGAAAAAAAACAAAAAAAATAACATTAAGCTTGCAAGTTTAGAAAATATGGTGTATATTTGTCTGGATTTTCGACCAAAGAGTCTGACGGAGATTGTCAGATCTGCAGAGATGGCACCAGAGCAGGTTATGAGAATACTGACAGATTTTCAGATGAGAGGACTGGTCGAAGAAATATCGAAGAATTATTACGTTTTGAAAAAATAGAGACTGCACAGATGTGACAGAAGTAAAGAAGTTTTCGAAATGCAGTGGTTTTCCACGGAGGAGTTTTTAGATGGCAAAATATCTGGTGATTGTAGAATCCCCGACGAAGGTAAAGACGATTAAGAAATTTCTGGGGTCTAACTATACAGTTGCAGCATCCAATGGTCATGTACGCGATTTCCCAAAAAGTCAGTTTGGAATTGATGTAGAACATGACTTTGAACCAAAATATATTACAATCAGGGGGAAAGGGGAACTGCTTGCCGGTCTGAGAAAGGAAGTAAAAAAGGCAGACAAGATATTCCTCGCAACTGACCCGGACCGGGAAGGAGAGGCAATCAGCTGGCATCTTACCCATGCACTGAAACTGGACGGTAATAAGAAGGTTTATCGTATTACTTTCAATGAGATTACCAAGAATGCGGTAAAGGCATCCCTGAAAAGCCCAAGAGCCATTGATATGGATCTGGTAGATGCACAGCAGGCACGCCGCATGCTTGACCGTATGGTGGGTTATAAGATCAGTCCGCTGCTGTGGCAAAAGGTAAAGAGAGGCTTAAGTGCCGGACGCGTACAGTCTGTTGTACTGCGTCTGATCGGAGACCGGGAAGATGAGATTAATGCATTTATTCCAGATGAATACTGGAGTCTGGATGCACATCTGAAGGTGGCTGGAGAAAAAAAGGCTTTGGAAGCCAAGTTTTACGGAACAGAGGATGAGAAGATCACAATTCACTCCAAAGAGGAAGTGGAGAAGATTCGGACAGAGATCGAAAAGGAACCATTTCAGATAAAAGAGATCAAGACAGGAGAACGTACCAGAAAGGCACCTCTTCCGTTTACCACCAGTACACTGCAGCAGGAAGCTGCCAAGGTATTGAATTTCTCCACACAGAAGACCATGAGGATTGCACAGCAGCTCTATGAAGGTATTGATATTAAGGGTAACGGTACAGTGGGTCTTATTACCTATCTGAGAACCGATTCTACCAGAATTGCGGAAGAGGCAGATGTGTCAGCACGTGCATTTATCCGGGAAGAGTATGGAGAACAATATGTGGCTGGGAAGACGCAAAGTAAGAATTCCGGACAGAAGATTCAGGACGCACATGAAGCCATTCGTCCAAGTGATATTACCAGAACACCGGTGTTTGTAAAAGAATCCCTTTCCAGAGATCAGTTCCGCCTGTATCAGTTAATTTGGAGACGTTTTACAGCAAGCCGTATGGAGAATGCCAGATATGAGACAACCTCTGTGAAGATTGGGGCAGGAAAGTATCGATTTACCGTGGCAACATCCAGAGTATTGTTTGATGGATTTATGTCTGTCTATACCCAAGACGGGGATGAGGATGGAAAATCAAATACATTACTGTCTAAGATTACAAAGGATACCAGACTTACACTGAATGATATGCAGGAAAAGCAGCACTTTACACAACCACCGGCCCATTATACAGAAGCGTCGCTGGTAAAGACACTGGAGGAACTTGGGATCGGAAGACCAAGTACTTATGCGCCGACGATTACCACACTCCTGACCAGACGTTATGTGACAAAGGAAAATAAGAATCTGTATATGACAGAGTTAGGCGAAGTAGTTAATAATATGATGAAAGAAGCATTTCCAAGTATTGTGGATGTGAATTTCACTGCCAATATGGAATCTCTTCTGGATATGGTAGAAGAAGGAAAGGTGAACTGGAAGACCGTAGTCAGCAATTTCTATCCGGATCTGGATGAAGCAGTTCAGAACGCAGAGAAGGAACTGGAAGAGGTAAAGATTGAAGATGAAGTGACAGATGTGATCTGTGAACAGTGTGGTCGCAATATGGTAGTAAAATACGGACCTCACGGCAAGTTCCTTGCCTGCCCTGGATTCCCTGACTGTCGTAATACTAAGCCATATCTCGAGAAAATCGGTATTGCATGTCCAAAATGCGGAAAAGAAGTTGTGATCCGCAAGACCAAGAAGGGCAGAAAATACTACGGATGTGAGAACAATCCGGAATGCGATTTTATGTCCTGGCAGAGGCCATCAGAGAAAAAGTGTCCGAACTGTGGAGGATATATGCTGGAGAAGGGCAATAAGTTGGTATGTGCCGACGAGCAGTGTGGGTATGTAGAAAACATGGAAAAGAAAAACGAAGATTCATAAAATGAGGAAAGAGAAATTACAGAAATGGCTGTGATTTCTCTTTTTTTCAGATAAATAAAAATAATATCGATATTATCTGAAAATTTATTGAATTTATGAATAATATATGATAGCATAAAAACATATTAAGATAAATTCAATCTTTTCTGCATGGCAGTCATAGGAGGATAGAGATGAGTGTTCAACTGTTGGACAAAACACGTAAGATTAATAAACTGCTACACAATAACAGCTCAAGCAAAGTGGTATTTAATGATATTTGCAATGTACTGACAGATATTATGGATTCCAATATTCTGGTACTGAGTAAAAAGGGAAAGGTGTTGGGAGTCAGTATCAGCAGTGAGATCGGTGAGATACATGAATTGATGGAGAATAAAGTAGGAACTTTTATTGATCCAATGCTGAATGAGCGTCTTTTGGGGGTGCTTTCTACTAAAGAGAATGTAAACCTGGAGACTCTTGGCTTTGAACCGGAAGGCGTGAAAAAATATCAGGCTATTATCAATCCTATAGATATTGCAGGAGAGCGTCTGGGCACCGTGTTTATGTACCGGGTAAGAGAGCCTTATACCATTGATGATATTATTTTGAGTGAGTACGGTACTACAGTGGTAGGACTGGAGATGATGCGTTCTGTGAATGAGGAATGTGCGGAAGAGCACCGGAAGATCCAGATTGTTAAATCTGCCATTAACACATTGTCTTATTCGGAACTGGAAGCCATTCTCCACATTTTTGATGAACTGAACGGCAATGAGGGGATTCTGGTAGCGAGCAAGATCGCAGACAGAGTTGGTATTACCCGTTCTGTGATTGTCAATGCACTTCGTAAGTTTGAGAGCGCTGGGGTAATTGAATCCAGATCTTCCGGTATGAAGGGAACATATATCAAAGTAGTCAACCAGATGGTATTTGATGAACTGGACGAGATTAGAAGGCAGAGAGAGTTTCATTAGAAACTCTCTTTTTTACACACAATAATTTAAAAATGAGAAAACAGGAGAAAAAAAGAGATATTCATAGAAAATAGAAGATATCCTGTAAATAATCAAAAAGCATAAAGTTGCATATTTCACATATATTTACTAATATAAAGATCGTAGTTAGCACTCAGTTGAAGAGAGTGCTAATAAAACAGTTCGAATAGTTCGACAAAGGAGGCTTATTTATGAAGTTAGTACCACTTGGCGACAGAGTCGTTTTAAAACAGGTTGAAGCAGAAGAGACAACAAAATCAGGTATTATCCTTGCAGCAAAATCCCAGGAAAAACCACAGGAAGCAGAAGTTATTGCAGTAGGTCCTGGCGGAATGGTTGATGGAAAAGAAGTAACTATGCAGGTAAAGGCAGGAGATAAAGTAATCTACTCCAAATATGCGGGAAATGAAGTAAAACTGGATGGCGAAGAATATATTATTGTAAAACAGAATGATATTCTGGCAATTGTTGAATAAATTAGCAGGAGGAAAAGGTAATGGCAAAAGAAATCAAATACGGATCAGACGCCAGAAAAGCTCTTGAAGAAGGCGTAAACAAACTGGCTGATACAGTAAAAGTAACACTTGGACCGAAAGGAAGAAACGTAGTACTGGATAAACAGTATGGCGCACCACTGATTACAAATGACGGTGTATCCATTGCAAAAGAAATCGATCTGCCGGATCCATTCGAAAATATGGGTGCACAGCTGGTAAAAGAAGTTGCTACCAAGACTAATGATGTAGCAGGTGACGGTACTACAACAGCTACTGTACTTGCTCAGGCTATGATTCAGGAAGGTATGAAGAATCTGGCAGCAGGTGCAAACCCAATCGTTCTGAGAAAAGGTATGAAGAAAGCTACAGAAGCAGCAGTAAAAGCAATTGCTGATATGAGCAGTAAGGTTAACGGTAAACACCAGATGGCAAGAGTTGCAGCAATCTCTGCCGGTGATGAGGAAGTAGGAAACATGGTTGCAGATGCAATGGAAAAAGTATCTGCAGACGGTGTCATCACCATTGAAGAATCCAAGACCATGAAGACAGAACTGGATCTGGTAGAAGGTATGCAGTTTGACAGAGGATATATTTCTGCATACATGGCAACGGATATGGAAAAAATGGAAGCAGTTCTGGATGATCCATATATCCTGATCACAGACAGAAAGATCACTGTTATCCAGGATATCCTGCCAGTACTGGAACAGATCGTTCAGGCGGGGAAAAAGCTGTTGATTATTGCTGAAGACGTAGAAGGAGAAGCACTTACTACTCTGATCGTAAACAAATTAAGAGGAACATTCGGTGTTGTTGCTGTTAAAGCACCTGGATATGGTGACAGAAGAAAAGAAATGCTGAAGGATATCGCAATTCTGACAGGCGGACAGGTTATCTCAGAAGAACTTGGTCTGGAACTGAAAGATACAACACTTGAGATGTTAGGACGTGCAAAATCTGTAAAGGTCGCAAAAGAAAATACTGTTATTGTTGATGGTCTGGGTAACAAAGATGAGATCAAGGCAAGAGTAGAACAGATCAAGTCTGCAATCGCTACTACAACATCTGAATTTGACAAAGAGAAGCTTCAGGAAAGACTGGCTAAGCTGGCTGGTGGTGTTGCTGTTATCCGTGTTGGTGCAGCTACAGAGACAGAAATGAAAGAAGCAAAATTGCGTATGGAAGATGCCTTGAATGCAACACGTGCAGCGGTAGAAGAAGGTATTGTAGCAGGTGGTGGATCTGCATATATCCATGCAGCAAAAGAAGTTGCCAAACTGGTAGATGAGCTGGAAGGCGACGAGAAGACAGGTGCCAAGGTTATTCTGAAAGCTCTGAATGCTCCGTTGACACAGATCGCACAGAATGCAGGCCTTGAAGGCGCAGTTATTGTAAACAACGTAATGGAATCCAAAGTAGGATTTGGATTTGATGCTTATAATGAAGAATATGTAGATATGGTAGCTGCTGGTATCCTTGATCCGGCAAAAGTTACCAGAAGCGCTCTTCAGAACGCAACCAGCGTAGCATCCACATTCCTTACAACAGAATCCTGCGTTGCCAACATCAAGGAACCAGAACCTGCTATGCCGGCAGGTGCAGGAATGAATCCTGGAATGATGTAATTACACAAAGTAAAGTTTTAGAAAGAATCCTGTTTTTGCAGGATTCTTTCTTTTATATAAGACAAAATTGTACAAAGACTGGTACATTGTGTCTGGGTATGGTATAATAAACAGACGTAACGTTTCAGAAGCTGCTGCTAAGAGGCTGAACAGATACGAAAAAATAAAGGAGCGGACAGATGAGCGATTTATACACAGAAGAGATTGTAAAAAAAGAAAAGACGGGGAAGGATACACTGATTAAAGTGCTTCTGATAGCAGGAACCGCATTGTCGGTGTTTTCCCTCATGGTTTTGGGCTGGATTTCACTGATCCTGATTGCAGCATTTGGTGTGGCAGATTATTTTATTTTACCATCACTGGATCTGGAATTTGAATATCTGTATGTGAATGGCGAGATTGATATTGACAAGATTATGTCTAAGCAGAAAAGAAAAAGAGTGTTTTCTGGTGATGTATCTTCTCTGGAACTTCTGGCACCTACACAGTCTCATGAACTGGATCATTACCGAAGCAGATCTGACATTAAGAAGAATGATTTCTCTTCCGGGAAGAAAGATGCCAGAACCTATACCATGATCCTGAAAAAAGAGAAAGGGATGGAACTGGTTGTATTTGAACCAAGTGATGTTATGCTCAATGATATGAAACGCATGGCACCAAGAGAAGTACATCTTCAGTAACCATTCAGAAACGATTGACAGACACTTTTATTTTTGATAAAATATCGTGCAAAAGTCATAACTATAAAAGGAAGAAAGAGAGGAAATACAAATGGGCAGCATTATAGGTGAAGGAATTACCTTTGATGATGTATTACTGGTTCCGGCATATTCAGAAGTAATTCCAAATGAAGTGGAACTGAATACGCATCTGACCAAGAAAATTAAACTGAATATTCCAATGATGAGTGCTGGTATGGATACGGTTACCGAACACAGAATGGCAATTGCAATGGCAAGACAGGGGGGTATCGGCATTATCCATAAGAATATGTCTATTGAAGCACAGGCAGAAGAAGTAGACAAGGTAAAGCGTTCCGAGAACGGAGTCATCTCTGACCCATTTTATTTATCACCAGAACATACGCTTGCGGATGCCAATGATCTGATGGCAAAGTTCCGCATTTCCGGTGTTCCGATTACCGAGAACGGCAAACTGGTCGGCATTATTACCAACCGTGACCTGAAATTTGAAGAAGATTATTCCAAGCTGATCAAGGACTGTATGACTTCTGAAGGACTGGTTACTGCAAAAGTAGGAATTACTTTAGAAGAAGCAAAGAAGATTCTTGGACAGGCGCGTAAAGAAAAGCTTCCGATCGTAGATGATGATTTTAATCTGAAGGGGCTGATCACCATAAAAGATATTGAGAAGCAGATCAAGTATCCAAATTCTGCCAAGGATGAACAGGGACGTCTGCTTTGTGGTGCAGCAGTAGGAATCACTGCGAACTGCCTGGAGAGAACGGAAGCTCTGGTAAAAGCGCATGTAGATGTTGTGGTTCTGGACTGTGCACATGGTCATTCAGCAAATGTATTACGATGTGTGAAAATGATTAAGGAAAAATTTCCAGATCTTCAGTTGATTGCCGGTAATGTAGCAACCGGAGCAGCAACGAGGGCTCTGATAGAAGCAGGTGTAGATGCTGTAAAAGTTGGTATCGGACCTGGATCTATCTGTACAACCCGTGTAGTATCCGGTGTAGGTGTTCCTCAGATTACCGCTGTTATGGAATGTTATAACGTTGCAAAGGAATATGGTATTCCAATCATTGCAGATGGTGGTATCAAGTATTCCGGCGACATGACAAAAGCAATTGCAGCAGGTGCCAATGTCTGCATGATGGGAAGCATTTTTGCAGGATGCGACGAGAGTCCGGGAACCTTTGAACTGTTCCAGGGAAGAAAATATAAAGTATACCGTGGTATGGGATCTATCGCAGCCATGGAAAATGGAAGCAAAGACCGCTACTTCCAGTCCAATGCAAAGAAGCTGGTTCCGGAAGGAGTGGAAGGACGTGTTGCTTATAAAGGCAGTGTAGAAGATACGGTATTCCAGTTGCTTGGAGGTCTTCGTTCCGGTATGGGATACTGTGGTACACCGACAATTGAGGAACTGAAAGAGCGTGGCAGATTCGTTAAGATCTCTGCTGCATCTTTAAAAGAATCACATCCTCATGATATTCATATTACCAAAGAGGCACCGAACTATAGTGTTGACGAGTAATTATTTAGAGCAGATTCGAAAAAAGAATAATGTAAGACAGAACCTTATCGAATTAAAGCAGTTAATTCGAGATGACAATCAGAAGAAAGCCCTTGCTTATGAATTAGCAGGGGATTTCTCTGACTTTACGGTTCTTTTAAAAGAAGAGGATCCAAAGGTACGAAAAAATGCGGTGCTGATTCTCGGAGAGATGGAATGCGATGATCTGGCAGATCAGATCTGGGATGCTTATGAGGCAGAACAGACGTTATTTGTGAAAGCAGATTATATTAAAAGCCTTTCCAAATGCGAATGCAGACAATTGCTTCCGAAGCTGAAGGCCAGATTAAAGGAACTTTCTGAAACGAAGGTGACTGTGGAAGAAGAGAAGCATGTACGTGCTGAGATTTTTGCACTGCAGGCATTAGTGCTGAAATATAACCGCCCGAAGCATCATAAGTTTACAGGTTTTGACCATGAACTGGAACTAATTCTGATGACCAATCGCAATCACCGGGAAATGACAGCTGCACAGCTTCCTGCTGAGACAGAGATAAAGATGCTTTCAGGCGGCATCCGTTTTTGTACTACACATCTGGATGATGTACTGAAAATACGCACCTATACAGAAATGCTGTTTCCGATTCCAGGACTTCGTCTTCTGGAAGGAAGCCCGGATCATATGGCAAAGCAGCTTGTGCATGGCGGTATGTTGCGGTTTCTGAATGAAAATCATGCAGGTAATCCACCATTCTATTTCAGACTGGAAATCAAGAGCAGTATGGCGGCAGATCGGAGAATCGATCTTGTGAAGAAGATGTCACTGGCTATTGAACGGGAGTCTGCCAGAGAAATGGTGAACACCACATCTGGATATGAACTTGAGATCCGCTTGGTGGCCAATAAAGAAGGAAGGTTTATTCCGCTTTTGAAACTTTCTACGATTCCAGACTGGAAATTCGCATATCGTAAAGAGGTGCTTCCTACTTCCGTGACTCCGGCAAATGCAGCCTTATTTATGGCTCTGGCAGGACCATTTTTGAAGAAGGATGCCAGGGTGCTGGATCCATTCTGTGGAACCGGCACAATGCTGATAGAGAGAGCCAGATTTCTTCCTTGTAATACATTATATGGCATCGATATCCTGGAAGAGGCAATACAGAAAGCAAAAGTGAATACGGAACTGGCGAATATACCGATTCATTATATCAATCGCAACTATTTTGATTTTCGACATGAATATCATTTTGATGAGATTGTAACTAATCTTCCGGGAATGGGCAAGAGCAAGGATACAGAATCCCTGCAGATTCTGTATGATCGTTTTCTTCAGAAGTCACAGAAGATGCTGGAAAACAACGGTATTGTGGTTGCTTATACGACAGTTCCAGAGATACTGAAAAAACAGCTTCATAATTATCCTGCATATATTGTGGAAAAAGAAGCAATCATCAATGAGAGAGAGAACAGTCGCCTGCTGGTATTACGTTTTCATATTGGGTATTAAGACAGGAGAAATCGTGCAAATTTTTTAAACAATATGAATTATTAAAATAATTTTGAAAAAATTTCAAAATAAGTGTTGACAAAAACAATTATGTCATATATAATCATTCTTGTCACTGAGGAAGTGACAAGAAAATGCGCGAGTGGCTCAGTTGGTGGAGCGCGACCTTGCCAAGGTCGAGGCCGCGGGTTCGAGTCCCGTCTCGCGCTTTTGTTTTGCACAGAAATAGGCATCCAATCGGATGCCTATTTTTTGTGCAAAAAGAGCCCTGCCGGGCTCAAACAGCATCCTATGAATGCTGTTCGAGGTCTCGGAGGACCTAAAGTCCTCCTTGGGCGGCGCTGAGCATTGGTCCACCGGACCAATAGCGCCGTCTTGCGTGTGTTTATTTTTATTTTACTTGTGAAAACGAAAAGAGTTTTGTATACTGTACATGATATGGAAATTTTTGTATTTGTGTATGAATGGCAGATACAGTAGAATCAGAGATAAAAGTACCTGTCTGAGGCAACAATGACCAGAGGCAGAGAGATACTGCATTGTGGCAGACAAAAGGAGGATATATGGGCGGATTTTTTTCAGTAGCATCGAAGCAGGATTGTGTTTTTGATTTGTTTTTTGGAACGGATTATCATTCTCACTTGGGTACGAGACGTGGAGGTTTGGCGGTATACGGAAGGAACGGATTTGACCGTGCGATCCATAATATTGAGAATTCTCCGTTTCGTACCAAGTTTGAAAAAGAAGCAAATGAGATGAAGGGGTATATGGGAATTGGCTGTATTTCTGATTATGAACCACAGCCGTTGCTGATCCGTTCTCATCATGGAACCTATGTAATTTCCACAGTAGGCAAGATTAATAATATGGAAGAACTGGAGAATGAACTGTTTCGTTCTGGACATACCCATTTCATGGAGATGACAACAGGAGAGATCAATGCCACAGAACTGGTAGCTACTTTGATTAATCAGAAAGAAAGCATTGTAGACGGAATTCAGTATGCTCAGGAAAAGATTGACGGATCACTTACGCTTCAGCTTCTGACACCGAAGGGAATCTACCTTGCAAGGGATAAAATGGGGCGTACACCGGTGGCAATTGGAAGGAAAGACGGGGCGTACTGTGCATCTTTTGAAAGTTTTGCTTACCTGAATCTTGGTTATGAAGAGTATCGGGAACTGGGACCAGGTGAAATCGTGGTTATGACGCCAGAAGCTGTGGTAACGCTGGTAAAACCAGGGGAAAAGATGAAAATCTGTACCTTTTTATGGGTATACTACGGATATCCTTCTTCTTCATATGAAGGTATCAGTGTTGAACAGATGCGTTATAATTGCGGAAAACTTCTTGCCCGCAGAGATAATGTGGAGGCTGATACAGTAGCAGGAGTACCAGATTCTGGAACGGCTCATGCAGTTGGTTATGCAAATGAATCTGGAATTCCATTTTCCAGACCGTTTATCAAGTATACGCCAACCTGGCCGAGATCTTTTATGCCAACGATACAGAGCCAGCGTAATCAGATTGCCAAGATGAAGCTGATACCGGTACATGATCTGATTAAGGGACGGAGGCTTCTGCTGATTGATGATTCCATTGTACGTGGTACACAGCTTCGTGAGACGACAGAATTCCTGTATCGCAGTGGGGCGCGGGAAGTACATATCAGACCGGCATGTCCACCGCTTATTTATGGATGCAGATTCCTGAATTTTTCCAGATCTTCGTCTGATATGGATCTGATTACAAGGCGTATTATCCAGAGACTGGAGGGACGGCAGGATGAAGAGATTCTGCAGGAATATACTAATCCAGATTCTGATAAGTATCATGATATGGTGGAAGCAATCGGAAGAGAGATGAATTTCTCATCTCTGCGTTATCATAGGCTGGATGATATGATTCAGTCAGTGGGAATTGATCCAGATCAGCTTTGCACTTATTGTTGGAATGGAAAGGAATAAGCAGAACAGGAGACAACATGGAAGAAAAGCAATTTCACGGTCTGTCTTCCGCAGAAGTGGAAGAACGGGTTCGTATGGAGCATACAAACCGTACCAATATCAGTGCGTCTAAGTCGGTATCGGATATCGTCAAGGAGCATTCCCTTACGTACTTTAATTTCCTGAACCTGTTTCTGGCAGTGCTGGTGGCTCTGACAGGGCAGTTCAAGAATATGACATTCATGGGAGTCATTATTATCAATACAGCAATCGGTATTGTGCAGGAGTTAAAAGTAAAGAAGTTGATTGACCAGATTTCCGTTATGACGGTTTCCAGGATAAAAGTGATCCGTGAGGGAGTAACTAAGGAAATTGATGTCAATGATGTGGTCATCGATGATGTCATTCTGGTGGAGAGTGGGGAACAGGTCTGTGCAGACTGCAGGCTGTTAGACAGCACAGGGGTGGAAGTAAATGAGTCCATGCTGACAGGAGAGTCCAGACCTGTGAAGAAGCGGACTGGTGATGAACTGATGTCAGGAAGTTATCTGGTATCTGGCAATGGTGTGGCGAAGGTTTTTCACGTAGGAGAGAATAACTATGCTGCAACCCTTGCCAGAAAAGCCAGAATTAAGAAAAGAGCATCTTCCCAGATGCAGGAGATTATTAAGAAAATTATCAAGATTGACGGTGTCTTACTGATCCCTGTGGGAATTTTGCTATATTTGTCTCAGAAAGGCATTGCAGAGACAACTTCAGATGCCATTGTAAATACAGTGGCAGGTGTGATTGGCATGATCCCGGAAGGTCTGGTTCTTCTGACCAGTATATCTTTTGTCCTCGGTGTAGGACGACTGGCACGGAAAAAAGCGCTGGTACAGGAAATGGAAGCAATCGAAGCGCTTGCAAGAGTGAATGTACTCTGTCTTGATAAGACAGGAACCATTACCACCGGTAAACTGGATGTGGTAGAAGTGGCTCCCCTGGAGGAATATACATGTGAAGAAGTTACGGAGATAATGAGAGAACTGACCTGGGTATTTGAGGATGTGAACAGCACTCAGGATGCTCTGAGAAAGAAGTTTAAAAAGGCACAGAACTGGAAAACACTGGAGAAGATTCCGTTTTCTTCCGACCGTAAATACCGTGCAGTATCCTTTGAGGAACATGGGGGATTCGCACTGGGAGCACCAGAATTTCTGGCACCGGAAGATACGAAACTGATGGAAAAGGTGAACCAATATTCCACACAGGGACTAAGAGTGTTGCTTCTTGCTTCTGCGAAGATTCTGGAAGAAGGCAGAGTAGAAGAAGTGAAACCGGCTGCACTGATTGTGATAGAAGATCAGATTCGCCCGGAAGCAAAGGATACTTTTGCATATTTCAGAGAGCAGCAGGTAGATATTAAGGTGCTTTCCGGTGACAATCCGGTGACGGTATCCCAGATCGCAGGCAAGGCCGGACTGGAAGGGGCAGAGCAGTATATGGATGCAAGGAACCTTCCAGAAGATTTTGAAGAACTGAGAGAAATAGTAGAGAAATATTCTGTATTTGGAAGAGTGCGTCCGGAACAGAAACAGAATATCATTAAAGCATGTCAGGCAAATGGAAAGGTTGCCGGGATGGTGGGAGACGGTGTGAATGATGTGCTGGCACTAAAGGATGCAGACTGCGGTATTGCCATGGCAGCGGGGAGTGATGCTGCCAAGCAGGTGGCACATATTGTTTTGCTGGATTCTAATTTTGCCAGCATGACTAATATTGTGGGAGAGGGAAGAACGATTATCAGCAATATCGAAAAGGTCAGTTCTCTCTACCTTACTAAGACAATCTATTCAGTATTGCTGTGCCTGATCTTTATTTTCTGGCAGAAGGAATACCCGTTTATTCCGATCCAGCTTTCGTGGATCAGTGGAGTAGCAATTGGTGTACCAAGTTTTCTTCTGACGCTGGAACAGAATCAGAACAGTATATCCAGTGGATTTTTGCGTCATGTTATGCGTGTGGCACTTCCGGCAGCACTTACCATGGTTGCAACTCTGATATTGACGGAGGTGCTGTCACCATTCTGGAACCATGAGGGTTCTTTGTCATCTCTGTACCATTTGGTACTGGGCGGTATGGTCAGTCTGATTGTGGTATATCGTGTGTGCATGCCGATGACAAGATACCATAAGGTTCTCTGTGCCGGCCTGACAGCTATTTTCGCGGCAGGAATTGTAGTTGCACCAGGATTTTTAGGTGTTCATGAGCCGGGTTGCTGGCAGAGTCTGTTTTTGCTGCCGATGATCTGTATGGTATGCGTATTGAATCAGGGACTCACTTATATTTTGGAATGGATTGACAGCAAACTGGGGAAGAAGAAAACACAGTAATCAGGATAAAGAAAGTAAGAAACAGGGAGGCGGGCAATGACTTCCGGATGGATGATTATGGCAGCAATTCTTATTATGGGACTGGTGGCAGTGGGTGTCATACAATGGTGCCAGATCCGAAAACTAAAGAAAAAGAATCAGAAAATGGAAGAACGGCTGAGGGAGACGGATATGTCCATTATGCTCAGTCAGATTCAGCCCCATTTTCTGTATAATTCTCTGTCTGCCATCCGGGAACTCTGTCTGGAAGAACCGGAGGAAGCACCACGGGCATTGGAGGAATTTTCTGCATTTCTGAGAGGAAATATGGATTCTCTAAGAAGTAAAGTGCCGGTGCCTTTTTCCAGAGAGCTGGAACATGTGAAGCATTATCTGCATCTGGAGCAGATTCGGTTTGGGGATGAACTTCATATTGAGTATGATATTCAGGAAGAAGACTTTTTCCTTCCGACGCTGACCATACAGCCGATTGTGGAGAATGCAGTTAAGTATGGGGTGGGCAATAAGGAAGAAGGCGGGACAGTCAGGATCAGTACGCGCAGAAAAGGGGAAAAGATTGTAATTACCGTTCAGGATGATGGAATTGGATTTGACGTAGATGAAATAGAGCATATACCGGTACAGAAAGATGGACGGACCCATATCGGTCTGTCTAATGTGAAACATCGTCTTGAAAAAATGGTAAACGGAACCATGACCATACACAGTCGCAGGGAGACGGGAACCATTGTTCAGATTACGCTGGAGGCAGAACGAAAATAAGAAAGAGGGAGAGAAACCATGCAGATACTGGCGGTTGATGATGAGAAACTGGAACTGAATGCACTGATGCGGGCACTCAGAGAAGTATTTCCTGATGAATCCATCTCTGGTTTTCAGAAGACCGGTGATGTTCTGGAGTTTCTGAAAAAATGCAGTGAAGAAAAAACGCCGATTCAGTATGCCTTTCTGGATATGAAACTGCGTGGGATTACGGGAATCGAACTGGCAAAGCTGATAAAAGAAACTTTCCCGGAGGCAAAGATCGTTTTCTGTACAGCTTACAGTGAATATGCATTTGAGGCGTATAAAGTATATGCCCTTGGCTACCTTCTCAAGCCGATTAAAGCGGAAGATATCAGAAATACACTGCGTAATATGGATAAAAGCTGGGTGGAGAGCAGTCAGCCAGAAGAAAAGCATGTAAAAGAAGTGAAGGTACAGACTTTTGGAAATTTCGAGGTGTTTGTGGATGGCAAACCCATGGTGTTTGAACGGGCGAAGGCAAAGGAACTGTTTGCCTATCTCATTGACCGCAGGGGGGCGTCTGTGACAACGGCAGAGATTGCAGGAATTCTTTTTGAAGACAGGGAATATGACCGGAATCTGAAAAGTCAGACAAATGTGATCATGAACAGTCTCAAGTCAGACCTGAAAAAAAGGGGGATTGGAGAACTGTATCTTAAGACCTGGAATCATCTTGCTATTGATGTGAGCAAATTACGGTGTGATGCTTACGATTTTATGAAAGGCGACCCGATTGCGGTGAATTCTTATAATGGAGAATATATGGCGAATTACAGTTGGGCAGAATTCTCAAAGGGAGTGTTTGAAAAACATGGAAATAATTCTGGTTATGAAGGATCATGATGAACTGCTTGATCTGAAAAATAAAGTAGAAAGTGTATATGGAAAAGAGAAGATCTGCACATTTCAGACGGCAGAAGATGCAGCAGAGTATGCAAAAGACAGACATATTGATGTGTGTTACACTGAAGTGGTTTTAAAGAGAATGTCCGGCATTGCCCTGGCAAAAGAACTAAAGAAAAAGGAAGAAAATATTCAGATTAATTTTATATCAGATACCAAAGAATATGCCTTGGATGCATGGAAGTTGTTTATTAATGACTATCTGCTAAAACCGGTATCGTTAAACGCCGTACAGCACAGTAGGGATTGTAGCCGGTGATGTACATTTGTGCCATATCATTTTCCAATTAAGAAACTTCTGCATATGCTATAGAGACAGTATAATGCAGGAGTATTTTTATGGCAAAAATAGCAATTGATGCAGGACATGGAGGCACAGATCCTGGTGCAGTCTATCAGGGACGTCAGGAAAAAGATGATAACCTGAAACTTGCACTGGCGGTGGGCGAAAGACTGCAGAATGCGGGAGTAGATGTGTTTTATACGAGAACAGAGGATATCTATCAGACACCTTATCAGAAAGCTATGGCTGCAAATGAGTCGAATGCAGATTTCCTGATGTCTTTTCATCGTAATTCCAGTGAATATCCCAATCAGTATACTGGTGTAGAAACACTGGTTTATGATAATAACGGAAAAAAGGTGGAGGTAGCAGAAGAAATTAACAACAGTCTGGAAAATATTGGATTTCGTAATAATGGTGTAAAGATACGTCCGGGATTGGTTATATTAAGAAGAAGCAGAATGCCGGCGGTGTTGGTGGAAACGGGATTTATAAACAGCGAAGAAGATAATATGCTTTTTGACGAAGAATTTGATCGAATTGCAGATACGATAGCAGATGCTGTTTTTCAGACAGTTGCAAAAAATGAAGACGGAGCACAGGAAAAAGAAGAGGTATATTACCGTGTGCAGACAGGTGCTTTTCGTAATCAGGAGAATGCGCTGCGGCAACAGGAAAAACTGTCTGCTGAAGGATATCCGGCATTTCTGTTGGAGAATAACGGTTATTATCTGGTGCAGGTAGGTGCATTCCAAAAACTTGAAAATGCAGTCCGTATGGAGGCAGCCCTGCGAGAAAATGGCTATCAGACTTACATCACCACATGAAGAAATCCTTAATATTTTATTGAAATAAAAGGAACCTTAAATAAGACGCTTTTCACAAAATCCAAAGTGTGCTATAATTTGGAAGAATATAATTTTCGGGGGATAACGGGGACATGACAGAAAAAGGGGGACATTCTGAGGTACAACAGGAGAGACGCAGAACACGCAGAGAAGAAAGAAGAGACGGGGAAAAAAAGATGTCTGCAGGCAGGATTGTGCGGAACATTTTTCTTTCCCTGATTATATTGGTATTACTGGCTGTGGCTGGTGTGTATATTTATGGGATGGTCTATTTTAAAGATCACTTTTTTATGCATACGACAATCAATGGATTTGATGCATCGCAGATGACAGTAGAAGAGGCAGAATCCAGAATTGCAGCAGTGATTGCAGGATACAGTCTGGAGATTGACGAACGGGGAGGCAATACCGAGACCATTACTGCAGACCTGATAGATTATCATTATGTATCCAAGGGAGAGGTACAGGCATTTAAAGACAGTCAGAAGCTGTATGAGTGGCCTCTGTATTTGAAAAGAGAAATATCTTATACCTTTGATTCCAGTGCACAGTATGATGAAGCACTGTTAAAGCAGGCAGTGGACCAGCTCCAGTGTCTGGATGAAAATCAGGTAACCAGACCGGCAGATGCTTATATTGATTTCCTGGAAGGAAAATATCAGGTTATGCCGGAAGTGGAAGGTAATCTGTTGAAGAAAGATGAAGTTGCCGGGCTGATACAGGAAGCTGTGGATTTTGCCAGAGTGAAAGTTTCTCTGGAAGAAAAGGACTGTTATGAAGAACCTTCCAGAAGACAGAATGATGAAGTACTGGCACAGACTGTTAAGAAACTGAATACATGTATTAGTACAGATCTGACCTATCTGTTTGGAAAACATTCCGAAAAAGTAGATGCAGACAGAGTGAGAGGATGGCTATCGTATGATGATACTGGCAGTGTGGAACTGGATAAGGATGCTATAAAAGCTTTTGTTGCTGAGATGGCAGAGAAGTATGATACTGCGGATCGCCCTCGTACGTTCAAGACTCATTCTGGCAATGAAATGACAGTGGATGGAGGATCATATGGCTGGCTGATGGATCAGGATGCTACCTGCGATTATCTGATTGATGCTATCTGGGCAGGCAACACGGGAGATACTTATGCAGAGTATGCACAGACTGCAGTGAGCTGGGATAACAGTGATCTTGGAGGCAGCTACGTGGAGATAGATCTTGGCAGCCAGCATGTATGGCTGTATATTGACGGGCAAGAAGTTGTGTCTACAGATTGTGTATCGGGTCTGGCATCTGATCCATCCAGAAAGACGCCGGAAGGCACATATACATTGTATTACAAGGAATCACCATCAGTATTAAAAGGTGAAAATAATGAATATGAAACAAAAGTAACATATTGGATGCCGTTTAACGGAGGAATTGGTCTTCATGATGCAAACTGGAGAAGTAGTTTTGGCGGGAATATTTATCAGACAAATGGTTCTCACGGATGCATAAATCTTCCTCCAGCCGCAGCAAAAGAGATCTATGACAGAGTATATGATGGCATTCCAATTATTTGCTACTATTAGAGACAAAAAGGAATGATATGAACAAAGAACTGGAAGAAATAGTTAAACCGCTGCTGGAATGGTTTGACCAGAATGCCAGGGTATTACCCTGGAGAGATCAGCCAACACCCTATCGCGTCTGGGTGTCTGAAATTATGCTTCAGCAGACCAGAGTAGAAGCAGTAAAACCGTTTTACCAAAGATTTATGAAGGCATTGCCGGATGTGCAGTCTCTGGCACAGTGTCAGGAAGAAGAACTTCTGAAACTGTGGGAGGGACTTGGATATTATAACCGTGTACGGAATATGCAGATTGCAGCACAGACAGTCATGAAGGACTATAACGGGAAGATTCCGGATGATTATGCAGAACTTCAGAAGCTGAAGGGAATTGGCAGTTATACGGCAGGAGCAGTTGCATCCATTGCTTATGGTAAAGTTGCGCCTGCAGTGGACGGAAATGTTCTGAGGGTCATTTCCAGAGTGCTGTTCAGCAGAGAAGATATACTGAAACAGTCTGTAAAAAGAGCAATGGAAGAAAAGGTAACTGCGATTATGCCGGCAGACCGTCCGGGTGCATTTAATCAGGCATTGATGGAACTGGGAGCAATGGTATGTGTCCCGAATGGAGAACCACATTGCACAGATTGCCCGCTGGCAGAGCTTTGTCAGGCACACCTTCAGAATGCAACCGGTGAGATCCCGGTAAAAAAAGCAAAGAAGTCACGAAGAATTGAAGAAAAAACAGTGTTGATTATACGAGACGGGGAACATTTGGCTATTCACAAAAGACCAGAAAAAGGATTGCTTTCTGGCTTGTATGAGTTGCCAAATACACCTGGGATTCTGACACAGGATGAGGCAGTGCAGTGGGTAAAGGAAAAAGGCTTTTCACCAATCCGTATTCACCCTCTGGAACCGGCAAAACATATTTTCAGCCACGTGGAATGGCATATGTCTGCTTACCTGGTCTGGATTGAAGATCCGGTATATACAGGAGAATACCTGTTTGTAGAACCATCACTTACAGAAGAAAAATATCCGATACCGGCGGCATTTGCAGCATATGCAAGATATATGGAGATCAGACTGGGGCAGGAGAAATACAGGGAGGAAACGTAAATGAAGATTTTATCAGTAGCCATACCAAGTTATAATTCGCAGGACTATATGAGAAAGTGTATCGAATCACTGCTTCCGGGTGGAGATGATATAGAGATCATTATTGTTAATGATGGGTCAAAGGACCGTACCGGAGAGATTGCAGAAGAATATGTCTCCAGATATCCTGGCATTGTGAAGGCAGTGCATCAGGAAAATGGAGGACACGGAGAAGCTGTCAATACAGGGCTGAAAAATGCAACAGGACTGTATTTTAAAGTGGTTGACAGTGATGACTGGGTGGATGAGAGAACTCTGCCGAAGATGATTGCAACGCTGAAAAAGCTGGTGGCAGGACCTGATACAGTAGATGCGGTAATCAGTAATTTTGTCTATGATAAGGTGGGAGCAAAGCATAAAAAAGTGATGCAGTATCGCAAGTATATGCCGACGGATACTGTATTTGAATGGAAGGATTTGAAAAAGATGCGTACCGGAAAATATATTCTGATGCATTCTATGATCTACCGTACCAACCTTTTGAGAGAATGCGGACTGGAGCTGCCAAAGCATACATTCTACGTAGACAATCTGTTTGTATTCCAGCCACTGCCGTCAGTGAAGAAGATGTATTATATTGATGATTTGTTTTACCATTATTACATTGGAAGAGAAGATCAGTCTGTCAATGAACAGGTGATGATTGGAAGAATTGACCAGCAGATCAAGGTAAATAAGCTGATGATTGATACCATGGCTGGAATCCGTGGGACGAACAAGAACTGCAGACGCTATATGCTCAGTTATCTGGATATCATCATGACAGTCTCTTCTATGCTGCTGTTAAAGTCAGGGACAGAAGAGAACTTTAAGAAAAAGCAGGAGCTCTGGAATTATTTGAAAAATGCGGATACAGGACTGTATCTGCAGATTCGTCACGGACTGCTGGGAAGAGCCTGCAACATTCCAGGAAAGAGCGGTAGAAAAATGTCCGTGGCAGCTTACCGGATTACACAGAAGTTTTATGGATTTAACTAAAGATAAGTGAGACGAAAAAGGTCATTCCCTCCTGCAATTCTCAGGAAAAGGAAAGACCTTTTTGGTTGTAAGAATATTGAAAAATAGTGATAAATAAGGGATCAGGAAATAATAAAAGATAATTTTTCAGGTTCCAGTTCCCAGGTGATTAACCTTTGGAAACCTGCCTTTTCCCCATCTGTATGCACCGCCAGAGGAGTCGCTGTACGGATGACTGCTTTTTTACAGCGGTAAATATGTACACCATCAAAGTTCACGTGATCTCCTTTAAATGCAGTTGGCAAAAGACGTAAAATACGCAGTTTTGGCATTTTTTCAATCAGACAGAGATCCAGATAATCATCACATGGATCTGCATCCGGGCAGAACTTAAAGCCGCCGCCTTCGTATTTCAGATTCATTCCTGCAATGAAAAAGATATCATCGAATTCAAATTGTCTGCGGTCATCCAGCAGCATACTGACAGGTGTGGAATGAAGCAGAATTAATTGCTTTAATGCAATACTGAGGTAAGTCAGCTTGCCAAGATTAAAACGGTTCAGCAGCTTTTTCATACCGGAATTTATGGCTTCGTGACACACTGCTGCATCATACCCAATTCCACTGCTGACAATAAAACGATAAGTTTTTTCGGGCGTGTGGGTACATCCGATGGTGACCGGACGAATACATTTTGGATGAAGAATGGCATGCAGAGCTGCCAGAGGAGAAGTCTTCAGATCAAGACCTGCTGCAAGGTCGTTCCCGGAACCGGATGGAATATATCCAAACTGTATCTTATCAAAATTAGTGAGTCCGTTGATTACTTCATTTACTGTCCCGTCACCACCGACCGCAACGATGGTGCATGGCGCGTGCCGTGTGGAAATCAGCTTTGCAAGCTCACTTCCCTGCGTGCGGCGGCTGGTGAAAAATACATGATACGGAACGTGTTCAACACGCAGTTGTTTTTCAATCGTTTTCCAGATTTTCATTCCTTTTCCGGAACTGGAAGACGGGTTTACAATAAAATAGTACATGTAATAACCTCTTAGTTTCAGAATGCTTCTGATAGATTCTGTCACTATCATAGTATATTCCAGCCAAAAAGTAAATCTAAATACGTTGAATTCCATCGAAAATTATGGTATAAAAGAAGAAGTATGCGATTACATCGCGAGGAGATTAATTATCGGAGGCAGATTTATGGAAAAGGAAACGGTTTCCAAGAACTTTATTGAGCAGATTATAGACAATGATATTGCAGAGGGGCACTGCGAGACAGTATGTACCAGATTCCCGCCGGAGCCAAACGGATACCTGCATATCGGACATGCCAAGTCCATTTTGTTGAATTATGGACTGGCACGAAAGTATGGCGGTAAGTTTAACTTACGATTTGATGATACGAATCCTACCAAGGAAAAAATGGAATTCGTAGAATCCATCAAGGCAGATGTGGCATGGCTGGGTGCAGACTGGGAAGACCGTCTGTTTTTTGCGTCGAATTATTTTGACCAGATGTACGAGGCTGCTGTGAACCTGATCAAAAAGGGTAAGGCATATGTATGCGACCTGACTGCAGACCAGATCCGTGAATACAGAGGAACACTGACAGAGCCTGGCAAGAACAGCCCATACCGTGACAGAAGCGTGGAAGAGAATCTTCAGTTATTTGAAGAGATGCGTGCCGGAAAATATGCAGACGGAGAAAAGGTATTAAGAGCGAAGATTGATATGGCTTCTCCGAATATCAACATGAGAGACCCGATCATTTACCGTGTGGCTCATATGACACATCATAATACCGGAGACAAATGGTGTATCTATCCAATGTATGATTTTGCACATCCAATCGAGGATGCGATCGAAGGCGTGACACATTCTATCTGTACCCTTGAATTTGAAGACCACAGACCATTGTATGACTGGGTAGTGCGTGAGGTAGGATATGAGCATCCACCAAAACAGATTGAGTTTGCCAAGTTGTATCTGACAAATGTGGTAACAGGAAAGCGTTATATCAAGAAGCTGGTAGAAGAGAAGATTGTAGACGGATGGGATGACCCTCGTCTGGTATCCATTGCGGCATTAAAGAGACGTGGATTTACACCAGAGTCCATTAAGATGTTTGTGGAACTGTGCGGTGTATCTAAGGCACAGAGTTCTGTAGATTATGCTATGTTGGAGTACTGTATCCGAGAGGATCTGAAGCTGAAGAGACCTCGTATGATGGCAGTACTGAATCCGGTGAAACTGGTAATTGATAATTATCCGGAAGATCAGATTGAGTATCTGGATGTAGTGAATAATCTGGAGAATCCGGAACTGGGTTCTAGAAAGGTTCCATTTGGAAGAGAGCTTTATATTGACCGTGAAGACTTTATGGAAGTACCGCCAAGGAAATACTTCCGCCTGTTCCCAGATAATGAAGTTCGTCTGATGAATGCATATTTTGTAAAATGTACCGGATATGAGAAGGATGAAGATGGTAATGTAACGGTAATCCACTGTACCTATGATCCGGCATCCAAGGGTGGAAACAGTCCGGATGGAAGAAAAGTAAAAGGTACAATCCACTGGGTAGCAGCAAAGACAGCAGTGAAGGCAGAAGTCAGATTATACGAGAATATTATAGATGAGGAAAAGGGAGTATATAATGAAGATGGTTCCCTGAATCTGAACCCGAATTCTCTGACGGTGTTAAAAGAATGTTATGTAGAACCGGCACTGGGTGAGGCAAAAGCCTATGATAGCTTCCAGTTTGTAAGACAGGGATTCTTCTGTGTAGATTCCCATGATTCCACACCGGAGAAACCAGTATTTAACCGTATCGTATCCTTGAAGAGTTCTTTCAAATTACCTGCATCAAAATAGAAGAAAAGAAAATGCCCTGTCCATTCAGTAAAAGAAGGAACAGGGCATTCACTATAGGCAGACAAAACAAATTGGATGGCAGAGGAATTATTCCAGTACATGGTTCAGTCCCTGAGAAATAATCGTAGCTACGTGGGTATCTGCGAGAGAATAAAAGATAGTCTTACCATCCCGGCGTGCTTTTACAAGATGCCTTTCTTTCAGAATACGAAGCTGGTGGGAAATGGCGCTCTGTGTCATAGAAAGACTGTCAGCGATATCGCAGACACACAATTCGCCCTCTGACAGAGTATACAGAATACGGAGTCTGGTAGGGTCTCCGAATACCTTAAAAAGATCAGCTAACTGATACAGATTCTCAGGACTGATCTGTGGAACATGCAGATTCATATGATGATGGTGCTCACTGCACACTTCAGCTTCCATAATTTGATGTTTCATAGTACCTCCATAGAATTCAATTACAATTCAGTATAGCATGTGACAAATTTTTTTTCAATAAAATTCCAGAAGCAGGAGAAACATATGTTTTACGATCAGATTACAGATTTTATATTTCAGGAAGACCAGCCGCAGAAGTGCGAGTTTATTTTTATTCCGGGGAGTGGATATGGTGAACTTGCAGTGCGGGCGGCACAGCTTTATCAAGAAGGCTTTGCTGATAAAATTATTGTTTCCGGAAAGTACAGCATTCTGCAGGAAAAATTTGCAGGAGCGGTTTCGCCAGAATGCTATTGTGACAGGGAATTTGCAACGGAAAGTGACTTTCTGAAAACTGTGCTGATGGATTATGGAGTAAGGGAAAAAGATATCTGGCAGGAGAAACAGGCAACATTTACCTATGAGAATGCGATTTATATACGTTGTCTTCTGGAAGAACTGGGTTATCGGGAGAAAGATATGCCAGACAAAGTACTGATTGTATGTCAGGCATTTCATGGGGCACGTTCCAGAATGTATTTTAATTATATGTTCCCAGATACAGAGTTTCTGATCTGTCCTGTGCAGACGCAGGGAATTACAAAGACAAACTGGTTTCGGCAGAAGAGAGGAATTCAGACAGTTTTGGGAGAAATGGAGCGGATCGGCACACAGTTTTCCGAAATTCTTATGGGAAAAGATCAGGCAGAAGAAATTTGCAGAAAAAAATTCCTGACCAGAGAATGATCAGGAACTATTGTTAACGGTCAGATGAGAAAATGTGGGATGACCACATGTCTGAGAAATCCCAGAATAAGCAGATGAACTGGATAGAACCAGTAAAAAAAGTACTTTATCTGCCGCCCTCGTTGCCCATTATAGAACCAAATGGGAACAAAAGCGAGGGGAGCATACATTTCCCAGGAAATCGTAATGGCGCCGAAGATGGCCTGTAGCCGACGGTCAAGCCGCAGGGAATACAGGACAATAATCAGAAATACACCTTTGTAATTGTAGTCTGTGTGCAGAAAACCAGCCAGCCACAGACCGGCAGCGGCAATGAAGATCTGTATCAAAAGATTCAGATAGTTTCCGGCTTTTGTTCTGGGCGTTTGAAATTCAAAATAAGACATACCCATCATAACCAGAAGCCCAATGAGGAGAGTAAAATAAACATTCTGATGGGCACTGCGAATGAGTTGATTGGAAAAAGCGTAATCAAACGGTAATTCAGAGATCAACGCAAATACAAACATACGAAACGCATATTTTCGGGCATTTCGTGTATGAAGAAAACCCTCCACAAGCAAAAAACAAAAAATAGGAAAAGCAAGTCTGCCAATATTGCGCATATGAGGGTAGATCATAACGCAGAAATCACCCATGGCATTACCATCTGGAAACTTATGACGAAGGGGACCGACAAGCGCAGCCCCCATATGGTCAATCAGCATAGTAATAACAGCAATCAATTTTAATGTGCTTCCTGTTATGGAAACAGGAGAGGAAACTCTGTTATGCATTGTTCTCACTTTCTGTCTCTGTAGTCATTTCAGATACAGCTTCTGCATTAGCAGTCTCTGTTTCCGGGTCTAATTCTGTATCGGAGTCATCTTCCGAATCCAGATATGCATCATCAAGGGAATCCTCGTCCGCATAATACTCATCTTCGTCGATATCATTGAAAGTATTATTTTCGCCAAGGAAATCCAGAACCTTCTGATAAAGCAGGCTGTAGCGGAGATCCTCTTCGCTGTTATCCTTTAGGAAATCTTCTTTTGTATCATATTCGTACATTTCCCAGTTATCATCTACGAAAGTATTGAACTCATCGTCAGTAACTTCCAGCTTTTCTTTTGCCGCAATGGCGTATACAACCAGTTCTTCGTGAACGTTGTTCAGTACATCTTCTTCAATATCATAATCGTCACCTGCCAGATCGGCCCATTCAATGCCGAGCTGTTCAGCAAAAGCCTGGTTTTCAGATTCCATCTGTTCCTTTGCGGTATTATACATATCCTCAGGATAGCCATCAAAAGTAGCGTTGTCAACTGCCATGGAAAGGGCATCAGCGCAGGCAGTATAGGTAGCGTCATCGTCATACTGAGACTGAAGATCTTCTTTGACGGATGCTTCGAAGTCGGCGATTGTATCAAAACCATAATTTTCTTTTACATATGCATCATTGTAATCTGGAAGAATAACTTCAGAGATAGAATTCACTGTAACCGAAAAGACGGCAGTCTGTCCATCAAGAGTACCATCGTATTCATCAGGAAAAGTGACGGAGATCTCCTTGGTTTCACCTGTCTTCATACCAATAATACCGGATTCAAAGTCTTCCAGAAAAGTACCGGATCCGAGCTCCAGATCATAATCGGTGTCGGAACCGCCTTCAAATTCTTCACCGTCAATGGTGCCGGTATAATCAATATTAACGGTATCACCATCCTGGGCACCGCGGTCTGTAACTTCTTTAAAATCGGCATCAGCATACAGATCATTCTGAATCTCGCTCTGAACATCTTCATCTGAAATCGTAGAAACAATCCGGTCTACAGTCATACCGGTATACTCACCAAGGGTTACGTATTTGCTGTACGGATTCTCATCTTTTTTGCCACATCCTGCAAGGGATACAACACTGAGAAGGACAGCGAATGGAATCATATAATTTTTCTTCATAAACTAATCCTTTCTGTTACACAATTATTTAAATCAACTATATCATAAAAAAGTGAAGCTTGTGTGAATTTTTTTGAAAATGAAAAAAAATATTGAGATTCCATAAAAAGCATGGTATACTAAATTAGCTAAAAATATAAGTTTGGAGGACAAGTTTTATGAAACACATCAAAACATTAAATACACAGAGCCTGCAGAAAACACTGAAAAAAGGCGGTTGTGGAGAATGCCAGACTTCCTGTCAGTCAGCATGTAAGACATCCTGTACAGTAGGAAATCAGAGCTGCGAGAACGCAAAATAAGAAAAGAAAAATAAGATTTAAGAGATAAGCAGCGGATGTTTATTCGCTGCTTATTATCGGTTAATAATGGAAGGGGACAAATAGTGATACATCAGTATAAAAATAATGGATATAACATTGTGCTGGATACCAACAGCGGGGCAGTGCATGTTGTGGATGATCTGGTATACGATGTCATCGGACTGCTTGACCAGGGGAAAGACAGCAATTCCATTTGTCAGGAACTGAAAAGTGCCTATCCGGAAAGTGATATAAAAGAAGCTATCACTGAGTGCCATGAACTGGAAGAAGCCGGTCAGCTGTTTACAAAGGATATCTACCGGGATGCCATCATTGATTTTAAGGCACGCCAGACTGTGGTAAAAGCTCTGTGCCTTCATATTGCACATGATTGTAATCTTGCCTGTAAGTATTGCTTTGCAGAAGAAGGCGAGTATCATGGAAGAAGAGCTCTGATGAGTTTTGAAGTGGGGAAAAAAGCACTGGATTTCCTGATTGCCAATTCTGGCAGCAGACGAAATCTGGAGGTAGACTTTTTCGGCGGCGAACCGCTGATGAACTGGCAGGTAGTAAAAGATCTGGTAAAATATGGACGGGAACAGGAAAAGCTTCATGACAAAAAGTTCCGTTTTACACTGACAACCAATGGTGTACTTTTGAATGATGAGGTTATGGAATTCTGTAACAAAGAGATGGCAAATGTGGTACTGAGCATAGACGGAAGAAAAGAGATTCATGATCTCATGCGTCCTTTCCGTGGCGGTAAGGGAAGCTATGATCTGATCATTCCGAAGTTCCAGAAGTTTGCAGAGAGCAGAAATCAGGAAAAGTACTATGTAAGAGGGACTTTTACCCGCAACAATCTGGACTTTGCAGAAGACGTGCTTCATCTGGCGGATCTGGGATTTAAACAGATTTCCGTGGAACCGGTAGTAGCCCAGGAATCCGAAGACTACAGTATACGTGAAGAAGATATTCCGAAGATCTGTGAGGAATATGATAAGCTGGCAAAAGAGATGATTAAGCGTGAAAAAGAAGGAAGAGGATTTAATTTCTTCCATTTCATGATTGATCTTACCGGTGGACCATGTGTCTACAAACGACTGTCCGGATGTGGATCGGGTACAGAGTATCTGGCAGTGACTCCATGGGGAGATTTTTATCCATGTCACCAGTTTGTGGGGCAGGAAGAATTCCTGATGGGCAATGTAGACGAAGGACTTAAGAGACTGGATATCCGTGATGAATTTAAGTGCTGCAATGTCTATGCAAAAGAGAAGTGCCGTGACTGTTTTGCAAGATTCTACTGCAGCGGTGGCTGTGCAGCTAATTCTTACAATTTCCACGGAAGTATCAATGATGCATATGATATCGGATGCAAGCTCCAGCAGAAGAGAATCGAATGTGCCATCATGATTAAGGCAGCGCTGGCAGATGCAGAATAAGCCGGTGCTTGTGTGTCTCTAAATAATAGAAAAGAGGAAAAGAACATGAATAAGAACAAATCAATTGCAGTGGTGATTGGCACCGTTGTTCTTACGATATTACTGGCATTTACCACCATTGTTGGATTCGGTCCGACCGGAACCGGTGCAGCCAGAAATATTATTACCGGTCTGGATCTGTCCGGTGGTGTCAGCATTACATATCGTGCAATCAGCGATGGAACACCTTCATCTGAAGATATGAAGGATACCATTTACAAACTGCAGCAGCGTGTTGCCGGATACAGTACAGAAGCGCAGGTTTACCAGGAAGGGGATGACCGTATCAATATCGAGATTCCTGGTGTAAGTGATGCCAACAAGATTCTGGAAGAACTTGGTAAGCCGGGTTCCCTGTCATTCCAGACAGAAGACGGAACAACAGTCCTTGATGGAACAGATGTGCAGACTGCTCAGGCAGCGACCTCTGCAGACAGCCTTGGCAATTCACAGAATGTAGTAGAACTTCAGTTAACAGACGAAGGAGCAAAGAAGTTCGCAGATGCTACTGAAGCGAACATCGGCAAACGCATCTATATTGTTTATGATAATCAGGTGATCAGCGCACCGACTGTACAGGCCCACATTACCGGAGGTACGGCACAGATCACTGGTATGGCGGACCGTGAGGAAGCAGAAAATCTTGCATCTTCGATCCGTATTGGTTCCCTGTCATTGGAATTGGAAGAACTTCGTTCTAATGTAGTAGGAGCGCAGCTTGGATCTGCAGCAATCAGTACCAGCATCAAGGCAGGAGCAATTGGTCTGGTGATCGTTATGATTTTTATGTGCATCGTATATCTGGTACCGGGTATTATAGCCAGTGTTTCCCTTTTGATTTATACAGGATTGATTCTGGTATGCCTGAATGCCTTTGACCTGACGCTGACTCTGTCTGGAATTGCAGGTATTATTCTTTCCATTGGTATGGCGGTAGACGCCAATGTTATCATCTACGCACGTATCCGTGAAGAGATCGCAGACGGTAAGACAGTCAAGACTGCCATTAAGATTGGTTTCCAGAAGGCACTGTCTGCTATTTTGGATGGTAACATTACCACACTGATTGCGGCAGCTATTCTGGCATATAAGGGAACCGGAAGTGTACAGGGATTTGCACAGACTCTGGCACTTGGTATTGTTTTATCCATGTTCACGGCTCTGGTAGTATCCAGACTGATTGTAAATGCGGTTTATACACTTGGCGTGAAGGATGAGAAGTTCTATGGAAGAGCCAAGGAAAGAAAGGCAATTGACTTTGTTGGAAAGAGCAAGATTTTCTTTATTCTTTCTATTGTAGTGATTCTGATCGGACCGGCAGGAATGCTGATGCATGAAAAGAATGACGGCAAAATTCTGAATTACAGCCTTGAGTTTATGGGCGGTACTTCTACTACGGTTACATTCAATGAAGATTTTTCTATTGAAGAACTGGATGCAAAGGTTGCACCGGTTGTTCAGGAGGTAACCAAGGATGCAAATATTCAGATGCAGAAGGTAACAGGTGGCAATCAGGTTATTATTAAGACAAGAGAATTATCGGTAGACGAGAGACAGGAACTGGAACAGAAGCTGGTGGATGAATTCGGTGTAGACGAGACAACTATTTCTGAAGAAAGTATTTCCTCCACTGTAAGTGCTGAGATGAAGTCAGATGCAATAGTAGCAGTTATCATTGCAACCATCTGTATGCTGTTATATATCTGGTTCCGTTTCAAAGATGTACGTTTTGCAACCAGTGCAGTAATTGCTCTCATACATGATGTGCTGGTAGTATTGATGTGCTATGTAGTACTGTGGATCAGTGTAGGTAATACCTTTATTGCCTGCATGCTGACTCTGGTAGGTTATTCCATCAATGCAACCATTGTTATCTTTGACCGTATCAGAGAGAACATGAAGCTGATGAAAGGCAAGGATTATAAGGATATTGTAAATACCAGTATCACACAGACACTGACCAGAAGTATTTATACTTCATTTACAACCTTTGTTATGATTGCGATCCTGTTTATCATGGGCGTAAGTTCCATACGTGAATTCGCACTTCCATTGATGGTAGGTGTGCTTTGTGGTGGTTATTCATCTGTATGCATTACTGGACCATTGTGGTATGTAATGAAGACAAAGATCAAAGACAAAAAGAAAAAATAAGCAGTAAACAGACAGCCCCGACAGCAATGCCGGGGCGTTTCTGATAAATGTGAAGGATATTTACGTTTATCAGAAGCGTCCTGACTGGAAAAAGATCAGACGAGAGATAAGCGAGGAGAAATATGAAAAAGTGGGTAGTAGCTGCCAAACGGGCAGATTTTAAGGCAATCGGTGAGAAATATCATATTGACCAGGTGACGGCCAGACTGATCCGTAACCGTGATGTGACAGGTGATGATGCTCTTCGGGAATATCTTTACGGGACCATTGCAGATATGCATGATCCAGAAGAGATGAAAGGAATTGTGGAGGCAGCAGATCTACTTCTTTTCAAAATCAAAGAAAAGGCGGCAATTCGAATTATTGGGGATTATGATATAGACGGGGTGACGGCTACCTATATCCTGTATACAGGACTGAAAAAGTGTGGCGCGATGGTAGATTATGAGATTCCGGATCGCATCCGCGACGGATATGGGATCAATGAACAGCTTGTGCAAAATGCGTGGGAGGATGGAATCGATACAATACTGACCTGTGATAATGGGATCTCTGCCATAGACCAGATTGCGTATGCCAAAAAGCTGGGTATGACAGTGATTGTGACAGACCACCATGAACTTCGAACAAGAGAAGAGGATGGAAAAGTTCAGGTGATCCTTCCGGATGCAGATGTTGTAGTGAATCCTCATCAGCCAGACTGTCCTTATCCATATAAAGATCTGTGCGGAGGGGCAGTGGCTTACAAATTGATGCAGGAATTATACCGGAAAAAGAGCTTTCCAGACAGAGAGATAGAGAATCTGATTGAGTATGCCGCTATTGCCACAGTGGGAGATGTGATGAAGCTGACGGGTGAGAACCGCATTATTGTGAAAGAGGGATTAAAACGGCTGAATCATACGCAGAATATAGGACTAAAGGCATTGATTCGTGTCAATGGACTGGAAGACAGAGAGATTAATTCCTATCACATTGGTTTTGTAATCGGCCCATGTATCAATGCCAGTGGCCGTCTTACTACCGCAAAAAAGGCACTGGAACTGCTTCTGTGTGGATCCGGGGAAAGGGCGGAAGTTCTGGCAGAAGAACTGCTGAGCCTGAATACAGAGCGTAAGGAACTGACCAGACAGGGGTACGAAGAAGCAGTAAAACAGATTGAGAGTACTTCTTTAAAAGATGATAAGGTATTGATTGTATATCTGCCGGATTGTCATGAGAGCATTGCCGGTATCATTGCAGGAAGAATCAGGGAACGCTATTATCGTCCTGTTTTTGTACTGACAAATGGAGAAAAGTCAGTGAAGGGTTCTGGAAGATCCATAGAAGGGTATTCCATGTTTGAAGAGATGCAGAAGTGTGATGACCTGTTTTTGAATTATGGAGGACATCCTATGGCTGCTGGCTGCTCTCTGGAGAGGGAGAATATCCAGCCTTTGAGGGAACGCTTAAATATCGCCGCACATTTGACAGAAGAAGATTTGACGGAAAAGATCTGCATTGATGTGCCAATGCCGATCAGTTATATTACAGAACATCTGATTGAAGAATTGAATGTGCTGGAACCTTTTGGCACTGCCAATAAAAAACCGGTCTTTGCTGAGAAAGATGTAAGTATCCTTGGTGCAAGAATCCTGGGACAGAATCGGAATGTAATAAAAATGCAAGTGACAAACACATCCGGTATCGTAATGGACGCTCTGTATTTTGGAGATGTGGAAGAATTTCGGACTTATCTGGAGGAAAAATATGGATATGCTGAGACAGAGAAGTTGTTCCAAAACCGGAAGACCGGTATCACACTTTCTGTGATATACTATCCGACGATTAATGAATACCGGGGGCAGAGAAGCATTCAGATTGTCATATCTGATTATCAGTAGGCTCAAACCTGCGCAGTGCTTGACAAACTACGGGGAAAAGCATAGAATTAAAAAAGCGAAAATTTACAGGAAACTGTATGAAATATAGGAGGAAAAAGGAATGGCTGTACCATACAATCACAGAGCCATTGAACAGAAGTGGCAGAAGATCTGGGATGATGAAAAAGCATTTGCAGCAACAAATGATTACACAAAACCAAAATATTATGCACTGGTTGAATTCCCATATCCATCAGGACAGGGACTTCATGTAGGACATCCAAGACCATATACCGCACTGGATATTGTGGCAAGAAAAAGAAGAATGCAGGGATACAATGTACTTTATCCGATGGGATGGGATGCATTTGGTCTGCCGA
>UQWA01000006.1 GCA_900544685.1 uncultured Lachnospiraceae bacterium
AAGAAAAATGGTGCTGGGCATAATCCCCAACACCAAGTTTGTCTACAGTCTGAGAATCTCGCAAGCGAGATTCTGTCTTATGTCTTTCTGTAAAAAACAAAGGGTTTTATATGGAAAAAACTTGCGAAAAATATCAGATTATAGTAAATTGAAAGACAGGGCAATTTAAGGATATGAGAACGAAAGGAAAGAGAAATGGAATTATTTGTAACAGTTATGAACGCTGTGAATGACATCATCTGGCATCCGGTGATGTGTGTGTTCCTGATGTGTGCAGCGATCTGGTTTACGGTTCGTCTGCGAGGCATTCAGGTGCGCAGGTTCAAAGACATGGTAAAATGTCTGGTAGAAAAGGGTGATAATAAAAAAGATACTGGTCTGTCAGCGTTTCAGGCATTCGCGACCACAGTAGGGGGAAGAGTCGGTACCGGTAATATTGCAGGAACTGCAACAGCCATATTTATGGGAGGTCCTGGTGCATTATTCTGGATGTGGGTAACTGCGATCCTTGGAGCATCAACAGGTATTGTGGAATGTATTCTTGGTCAGGCTTATAAGACCAGAAACCTGGGAGAACTGACCGGTGGTCCGGCTTATTATATGTCGAACGGTATCAAAAATAAAAAGGTTGGAAGAGTGCTGGCAGTATTGTTTTGTATCGCTGTTTTCATTGGACCTGGATTCCTTCTTCCTGCCATGCAGACGCAGACAGCGGCTACTGCGATTAAAGGAGCGTTTGGAATTCCGTTTATCGTAGTTGGAATTGCTATGGTAATTATTGTTGGTGTGGTAACGATGGGAGGAATCAAGCGTATCGGACGGGTAGCAGAAGTTCTGGCACCGATTATGTGCGGAATTTACTTCTTTATTACCATTGTTATCTTTGTAATGAATTATAAAGAGATCCCGGGCATGTTTGGTTCTATTTTTGCCAGTGCATTTGGAAAGGATGCTGTATTTGGCGGAATCGTAGGATCCGCAGTGGCATGGGGAATCAAGAGAGGATTCTTCTCCAATGATGCAGGAAACGGAATGAGCCCACTGATTTCTGCAACTACGGACACTTCTCATCCGGTAAAACAGGGACTGGTACAGGGACTGTCGGTTTATATCGATACACTGCTGGTATGCAGCTGTACCGGATTCTGCATTCTGCTGGCAGGTACTTATAATGTAGCAGCAGACGGAACAGGAACAGTGCTGCTGGTAGAACAGGCACCAGGCATTCAGTATGGTATTTCCTTTATGCAGGAAGCGCTGCGTGTATCGATTGGAAAAGCAGGAGCCATGTTCCTGGCTGTGATGCTGTTTATCTTTATCTTTACTACGATGCTGTCTTATTCTTATCAGCTGGAATCTACCTGCAGATATCTGTGGGGGGAGAATAAAGTGGTAGTAACCATTGTACGTATTTTATTCCTGGTGTTCTGCCTCTTTGGAATCCTTATCGATGGAGATACCATCTGGCCAATGGGTGATATCGGAGTGGGCTGTATGCTCTGGGTCAATACCTTCAGTATTCTGCTTCTGACACCACAGGTAATCAGAATTGTGAAAGATTATGAAAATCAGAAAAAAGCAGGACTGGATCCTCTGTTTGACCCTGAAACCGTCGGAATTCAGGATGAAGCTAATGTATGGGGAACCTATGTAGAAAAGAAAAAGAACCGCGGAGATTACGAGAATCCGGATCTTGGTTATAACAAAAAGTAAATAGTTTATGAGATGGTTCTGTGGACGGTCCAGTGGAGTGTTCACAGAACTTTTATATTTTAATACTTGTATATTAGAAGAAAAAGCAGTAAACTGTGCTCGAAGTTGTTTAAGAAATAAGAAAGTGCAGCTGGGAGTACAAGAACTGTGATCAGAGACACCCGGCTCATTTATCGGAGGATAGAGTATGCGTAAAAAATCACATATAGCATTGGCAGGCTATCTGGTACGGGAGATGGATGATCCCAATATGCAGAAGCATTGGAAGGCATTTTATTTTGGATCCATACTGCCAGATCTGACGCCAAAGATGATTACTGACCCGCATGAGTTTGATTCATCTTATCTGGAACTGAAGAAGAAAATTGCAAAGCTGCTGTCTGAAGCGAGAGAACATGCCTGTAAGGAACGGACACTGTTCTGCAGACTGGGAGTGGTGATGCATTATCTGGCAGATTATTTTACGTTTCCGCATAACACTACATTTGGCGGGAATCTGAAGGATCACTGCCTGTATGAAAGAGATATGAAGCATGAACTGCGTGTCAGAATTCATACGGAAGAGGCCGTACAGATTTTTGAACATCAGCAGAAGAAGCAGAATCAGATCCGTACAGCGGCTCAGCTCTTTGATTATATCGAAGAAATGCATCGCACTTATTTAAAAAGAAGAGAGAATCTGGCAGATGACTGTCGCTGGATTATGGAGATGTGCTCCTGGGCACTGATTGGGTTAGTAAATATTATTAGTGGTTATGAAAATACTGCAACAGCGGTTGTAATTTAAAAAAGAATATGCTATAGTATAGAACATTAGAGGACAAAGGCGCTCTCGACAACGAGATAGCTTTGTCCTTTTTTATTTTTAAGAGAAGAGGAGAGAAAAAATGAACAAAAGTGTAAAAACAGCAGCAGGCGTCATGTGTGCAACCGCTATGGTAATGGCAATGAGTAACAGTGTATTTGCAGAAGATGCAAAGACATTAAAAGTGGCAATGGAGTGTGGCTATGCACCATATAACTGGACACAGCCAACAGACGAGAACGGTGCAGTACAGATCTCAGACAGTACCGAATATGCATACGGATATGATGTTATGATGGCAAAACATATTTGTGAAGAACTGGGATATAATCTGGAGATCGTAAAAATGGACTGGGATTCTTTGGTACCGGCCGTTGTATCCGGAACGGTTGACTGTGTTATCGCAGGTCAGTCTATCACATCAGAACGTCAGGAAGTGGTAGATTTTACAGATCCATATTATTATGCATCGATTATTACACTGACAAAATCAGACAGTAAGTACGCAGATGCCAAGGGAGTAGCAGATCTGGCAGGTGCCACCTGTACATCACAGCTGAATACTATCTGGTATGATAATTGTCTGCCTCAGATCAAGGACGCTAATATCCTGCCTGCACAGGAATCTGCACCTGCTATGCTGGTAGCGCTGGAAGCAGATAAATGTGATATCGTAGTGACAGACCAGCCAACAGGACTGGCTGCATGTGTAGCTTACCCAGACTTTACATTACTGGATTTTTCAGATTCTGATGATCCATTTGAAGTATCTGATGAAGACATCAATATCGGCATTTCCCTTCAGAAAGGAAATACGGAACTGAAAGATGCTATCAATAGTGTTCTGGAAAAAATGACTGCAGATGACTATGAGGAAATGATGAACGAGGCAATTGCTGTTCAGCCGCTTTCTGACGCAGAATAAAGGAGCGTGTTACTATGCCACAGGATTTTTGGGGCAGAGTGGTTTATCTGCTTCAGACAAGAGGAAGTTCCTATGCGATGGGAGCGTTAAATACCATGATCATTGCTCTGGTCAGCACCTTTATTGGCTGCGTGATCGGATTTGCAGTAGGTATTGTCCAGACGATACCGGTGAGTAAAAAGGATTCTGTCTGGAAAAAGGGAATCTTAGGAATTATCAAGTTTATCTTGGGTGTGTATGTAGAAGTTTTCCGTGGAACACCTATGATGGCTCAGGCCATGTTTATTTACTTTGGATCTTCTGCAGTATTTGGTATTAACATGTCTATGTGGTTTGCCGCATTTTTTATCGTTTCTATCAATACGGGAGCCTATATGGCAGAGACAGTTCGTGGAGGAATTCTGTCTATTGATGAAGGCCAGACAGAAGGAGCAAAAGCCATTGGAATGACACATTTTCAGACCATGCTGTATGTAATACTGCCACAGGCCCTGAGAAACATTATGCCACAGATCGGCAATAATCTGATTATTAATATCAAAGATACCTGTGTACTGTCTGTTATCGGTATTGTAGAGCTGTTCTACGCAACCAAGAGTGTGGCAGGCGCATTGTATACCTATTTTGAATCTTTTGCCATTGCGATGGTGATCTATTTTGTGCTGACCTTTACCTGCTCCAGGATTTTACGTCACTGGGAAAAGAAGATGGACGGCAGTGACAACTATGATCTGGCAACGTCAGATACACTGGCACATACCAGTGGCATGTACAGCTACAGCAAGAAGGAGGAGAAGGACGAATGAGCGAAGAAGTTATAAAGGTGAATCATTTAAGCAAGTCCTTCGGGAAACATGTGGTTCTGCGGGATATTGATTTTTCCGTATCCACCGGGGATGTGACCTGTATTATAGGGGCATCCGGATCCGGCAAATCGACTCTGCTGCGCTGTATGAATCTGCTGGAGACACCAACTACCGGAGAGATCCTCTATCATGGCAAAAATATTGCCGACGGACGTACGGATGCGGCCGGATACCGGGCAAAGGTAGGTATGGTATTCCAGAGCTTTAACCTGTTTAACAATATGACGGTTTTGCAGAACTGTATAATCGGACAAACCAAGGTTATGAAAAAAGAGAAAGAAGCTGCAAGGACAAGTGCTCTTTCATATCTGGAAAAGGTAGGTATGGCACCTTATATCAATGCCAAGCCACGTCAGCTCTCAGGTGGACAAAAACAGCGTGTGGCCATCGCCCGTGCGCTGGCTATGGAACCGGAAGTGCTGCTCTTTGACGAACCAACGTCCGCACTGGATCCTCAAATGGTAGGGGAAGTGCTGGATGTTATGAAGCAGCTGGCAAAAGAGGGACTGACTATGATCATTGTTACCCATGAGATGGCATTTGCAAGAGATGTATCCAATCATGTGGTATATATGTCAGATGGAGTAATTGAAGAGGAAGGAGATCCTCATCAGATCTTTACCAGCCCACAGAGTCCGAAAACAAAAGATTTCCTCAGTCGGTTTATGCGAGGTTAGAAAAAAAGCTTGACAGATCTTATAATCAGGATTAGTATAGGGAAAATAAAACAAAAGACAAAATGAAAAAGGACGCAGGTGTCGAACAGATCGACATCTGCGCTCTTTTTTATTTTCAGAGGAATTACAGGATATAAAACATTGGAGGCAGTATGGAAACAGAAAAACAGGAAGAATTGCTGAAGGTCAACAACCTGGCAATTTCATTTTATAACAAATCCGGGGAAGTACAGGCGGTTCGCGGAATTACCTATACATTACATAAAGGGGAAGTACTTGGGATTGTAGGAGAATCCGGAAGTGGCAAATCCGTTTCCAGTCACGGAATCCTGAGATTGACCCCGGACACCGGAAAAGTAAAAAGCGGAGAGATATTATTTCATGGAAAAGACATTCTGAAAATGTCAAAAAAAGAACTGCAGGAGCTACGGGGAAATAAAATTGCCATGATTTTTCAGGATCCCATGACTTCACTGGATCCATTGTTCACGGTAGAGTATCAGCTGGATGAATCTTTGAAAAAACACACAAAGCTGGATGCACAGGCAAGAAAAAAGAGGATGATTGAACTGCTGACTCTGGTGGGAATCAATCAGCCGGAGCGGAGAGTGAAGCAGTATCCATATGAGTTTTCGGGAGGCATGAGACAGCGTGTAATGATTGCCATGGCGCTATCCTGTGACCCGGAGCTGCTGATTGCAGATGAGCCTACTACAGCACTGGATGTAACCATTCAGGCACAGATTGTGGAATTGCTGAAAGAACTGAAAGATAAGCTGGGAATGGCTATTATATTTATTACCCATGATCTGGGCGTGGTTTCTGAAATATGCGACAAAATTATTGTTATGTATGCAGGAAAAATTGTAGAAGAAGGAACCAGCAGACAGATTTTTTATGAAAGAAAGCATCCATATACCGAAGGCCTTCTGGCTTCTGTACCAAAGCTGGATACGGATTCCGGCGAAAAACTGAAGCCAATTAAGGGAAATCCACCGGATATGAGCTGTGTAAAACCAGGCTGTGCATTTGCACCCAGATGCGGATGTGCCATGCAGATCTGCGTAAGAGAAGATGCACCGGAATGTGAACTGAATGAAACACATAATGTGTCCTGCTGGCAGATCATAAAAAAAGCAATGGAAGGGCAGGTGACAGCAAATGGAAAAGAATGAGATCCTGCTGGAAGTAAAAAACCTGAAAAAATATTATCCGGTACGTACCGGATTTGTTAAAAAAACAGAATTAAAAGCAGTAGATGATGTCAGCTTTTTTATTCAAAAAGGAGAGACTCTGGGAATTGTTGGAGAGAGCGGATGCGGAAAAACCACACTGGGAAGAAGTATCCTAAGACTGGAAGAACCGACATCCGGTGATATTCTTTATGAGGGAAATTCGATTATCGGTAAGAAAATGAAAGATTACCGTACAAAGATGCAGATTGTTTTTCAGGATCCGTATGCATCACTGGATCCGAGAAAGACTGTTTCAGATCTGATCGGGGAAGCTATGGATCTTCAGAATCTGTGTAGCAGCAAAGCTGAGCGGAAAGAACGAATTCTGGAACTGATGAAACTGGTGGGATTAAATACACAGTTTTATAATCGTTTTCCTCATGAATTTTCCGGAGGACAGAGACAGCGTATCGGAATTGCCAGAGCACTTGCAGTGAATCCTGGATTTATCGTCTGTGATGAACCTGTTTCCGCACTGGATGTATCTATTCAGGCACAGATCATCAATATGCTGGAAGAACTACAGGAAACCAGGCAGCTTACTTATCTGTTCATAGCACATGATCTGGCGATTGTAAAGCATATCAGTGATCGGATTGGAGTTATGTATCTGGGACATTTGGTAGAACTGACAGATGGCGAAGAACTTTATCGGACGCCGCTTCATCCATACACAGAGATGCTTTTGTCTGCTATTCCGATTGCGGACCCGGATCTTTCCGCTGCAAGGAAACGAATCCGGCTGGATGGAGAAATTCCGAGTCCTTTGAATCCACCGTCAGGATGTCCATTCCGCACCAGGTGCCCGAGGGCAGATGAAAAGTGTGCAGAATGTATGCCACAGTTGACGGAAGCAGTGCCGAGACATTATGTGGCATGCCATCATGTATAAGGTGAGAGGAGAGAAGAAATGCAGACTTGGAGATATATGCTTAAACGAATTCTTCTGGCTGTTATCAGCATATTTGCAATTATAACCATTACCTATTTTCTGATGAATCTGATGCCGGGAGATCCATTTATGTCAGAAAAAGCATCAGAAGAGAATCGTGCGATCCTGATTGCCAAATATGGACTGGATCAGCCGGTGTATGTACAGTATGGAAGATATCTGGAGAACCTGTTTCATGGAGATATGGGAACCAGTTATGTATTACAGAAAGGAAGGGCAGTAAAGGATATCATTGCAGAATCTTTTAAAGTATCCATGGGACTTGGTGTAAGAGCACTGATCCTTGCTGTGATCTGCGGTATTATTTTGGGATGTATTGCAGGACTTTGTAAAGACAAATTGCCGGATGCCATTATTCGTGTATTGTCATCTGTCGGTATATCCATGCCGGGATATGTCATCGCATCCGCACTGATGATGCTGTTGGCAGTCAATCTGAAAATTTTACCGGTAAATTATAACAAACCTGGAGGATGGATTATGCCAATGATTACGCTGGCAATCTATCCGACATCTTATCTGACCAGGCTGACAAGGGCCAGCATTCTGGAAGTTATGAATCAGGATTACTTAAGAACAGAGCGGGCAAAGGGAATGTCTGAATTTGTGGTGGTATTTATTCATGCATTAAAGAATTCTCTGATTCCGGTTATTACTTATCTGGGACCACTGACTGCATCTATTCTGACTGGAGGATTTGTAGCAGAGAGTGTATTCAGTGTACCTGGACTGGGACGTTATTTTGTAAGTTCCATCAGCAGCCGGGATTACACGATGATTATGGGCGTCACCATTTTCTATTCGTCGCTGATTGTTATAATGAATCTGGTATGCGATATCCTGTATAAAATCGTAGACCCGAGAATACAGTTGGATTAAAGGAAGAAGTCATGAAGAATATATTAACCTTACAAAATAAAATTTCACCGGAAGATTTTGCACCGCTGGATGCAGATTATTTCAAAGAAGAAAGTCTGGATACTGAAGAAATCGGATACTGGAAGGCAAGCTGGATCCGTCTGAAATCCAATAAGATTGCCATGGCAGCACTGGTGGTTATTGTACTTATGTTTGTCTTTGCTTTTATCGGACCGATGTTGTCTCCTTATTCTTATGACCAGCAGGTCAGAGGAGACGAAGCACTCTGGCCGTGTATGTCACATCCTTTTGGTACAGACCGTCTGGGAAGAGATATTCTGGTTCGGTGTATGATCGGAACACGTATTTCCATGATAGTAGGTTTGGTATCAGCAGTCATTGTTATGATAGTAGGAAGTATTTACGGAGCAATATCGGGTCTGGTCGGTGGAAAAACAGATATTATTATGATGCGCGTGGTCGATATTATCTATTCTGTACCGGAGATTTTGTTGATTGTAGTAATTAAGATGGTCATCAGTGAACCATTGCAGACATTGATTGATACTGTACCGATGTTTCATGGACTGCAGAAGATTGGATCAGGTCTGATTGCGATCTTTATTGTATATGGATGTCTCTACTGGGTTGGCATGGCACGTATTGTCCGTGGGCAGATCCTGCAGTTGAAGACACTGGATTTTGTAACAGCGGCAGAAGCACTTGGATGTGGAAAGGCAACCATGATCCGGGAACACCTCCTGCCAAACTGTATCGGGCAGCTGATTGCGACAGTGATGCTTCAGATTCCGTCAGCGATTTTTACCGAAGCATTTTTAAGCTATCTGGGAATCGGTGTTTCTGCTCCGATGGCAAGTCTTGGATCATTAACATCCGAGGCTTTGAACGGAATCACGACTTATCCGTACCGTGTCATTTTTCCGGCAGTACTGATCAGCCTGATCATTTTATCATTTAACCTGTTCGGAGACGGTCTGAGAGATGCACTGGATCCGAAGATGAAAAAGTAGATATATATCCGGAAACGGATTTATATAGTTTTGCAGAATTCTGCATGAAAAAAGGAGGAAGAATTGTGAGAAGAAGAAACAAAATGGCTCTGGCCGCAGCAGTAATTGGACTTACAACGATGGCATTTTCATCAGGAGTGTTTGCTGAAGATGCAGAAAAACTGGAGATTTCTGTAACCGGCGGCGGTGAGGATTCCATGCAGTTAAATACGGCAACCAGCGGATTTTTAAATGGTTTGTCAGCATTGCGCCATTTGTATGAGGGACTTTATAAACTGGATGCTAACGGAGAAGTTGTACTTGGCCAGGCTGCTTCTGCTGAAGAAAGCGATGATAAACTGACTTGGACCTTTACATTAAGAGATGATATTACCTGGTCAGACGGACAGGCAGTAACAGCAGGAGATTTCGTTTTTGCTTTTGACAATCTGGCAGCACAGGGTGGTGATTACTGTTCTCTGCTTTCCGATGTGGCAGAAAGCTATGAAGCACCGGATGATAAGACTCTGATTATTCATCTGAAGCAGCCATGTGGATACCTTCCATCGATTCTGGCATTCCCGTCTACCTATCCGGCAAGACAGGATTATGTGGAAGAATACGGTGATGCCTATGCAACAGATCCGGATAAGGCTGTTTATAATGGTCCTTATGAGATGACGGACTGGGCTCATGAATCTGAAGTTGTCATGAAACTGAGGGATGATTATTATGATGCAGATAACATTGATGTGGGAACGATTAACTGGGAGCTGATTACAGAAGAAAGTTCTGCATTGGCTTCTTTTGAAAGCGGTGAATATGTATATTCAGATCTTTGTCCAGATGAAGAAAAACCTCGTATGGAGGGAAATGGACTGACCTATACAGCAGGTAATAACAACTATTGCGTTATGTTTAATCTGGGTGATAAAGGCAATGAGGTTCTGAAAGATGAAAAAGTCAGAGAGGCACTGTCCCTGACCATTGACCGTGAACGAGTCATCAATATTCGTGGTTTAAATGATGAAGTTGGTGTGACACTGATTGGCCGTGGCTATACCAATGAAGAAGGCACAGATTTTGTAGACTACTGTGATCCATGGGAAGATGTAGATGCATATGAGGATAACTGTGAGACAGCAAAACAGCTTCTGGCAGAAGCCGGATATGAAAACGGAGAAGGATTCCCGGCTCTGACTTATATTGTTAACAATGACAGCCGTAAAGAGATTGCAGAATCCATCGTTAATGACTGGAAAGAAATCCTTGGTATTGATTCCATTACAGTGGAAAAAGTAGAGAACTTCTCTGCTGCAAGAAGATCCGGTGACTATGATATTGCATATTATGGATGGTTTATGGATTACACCGATCTGTCCAATATGTATGGAACCTTTATCAATACCGGTGATGCCAACTCTTTCTATCAGAGTGATGAATATGATGCAGCATACCAGAAAGCCATCAGCGCAGATACACAGGATGCACAGTGGGAAGCATACAAAGAATGTGATGCTATTCTTGCAAAAGATCTGCCGGTATCTGTCATTCTCCATTCAATGAGTTCCTATCTGTTTGATGATAACAATTATGACGGACTGGTATATTCCTGCGGAAACTTTGTGTTCACTTATCTGAAAGCATTATAACAGAGACATCTCCCACCGCTAAACAAGGTGTAGGTGGTGGGTCAGAAGTGAGTCTTGAAAAAGACAGTTAATTGCCCCTGTGTGGGACATCGAAATAATAAATATGTGCAGCGAGCCATGACTGCGGGATCACCGTGGCCATGGCTTCACTGCATTCCTGAACGAATAGAAAAGAGGAATAAATTCATGAGAATACAGGAAATAGCCGTCGGATACATCAGTATCCCTCTGGTAACCCCATTTAAGACAGCGCTGCGTACTGTGGACAATGTCAATGACCTGATTGTGAGAATTACTGCAGATGACGGAACGGAAGGATTTGGCGAGGCACCGCCTACAGCTGTAATCACCGGGGATACCAAAGAGTCCATTGAAGCGGCAATCCGTTATTATATAGCACCGGCCATCCGGAAGATTGATCTGGAAAATCTGCCGTCTATTATGGAAAAACTGGAACATTGCCTTGCAAAGAATACCAGTGCCAAAGCAGCAGTAGATATTGCATTGTATGATCTATATGCAAAAATGCAGAAAAAACCATTATTTCGCTTGCTGGGAGAGGAAAAATCAGATAAAGTAAAGACAGAACTGGAGACGGATTTAACCATCAGCGTGAATGATACGGAAGAAATGGTGCGGGACAGTCTGGCAGCTGTGGAGCAGGGATTCCGTATTCTGAAGGTAAAAGTAGGAAAAGGCGGCAGTAAGGATGTAGAACGTATCCGTGAGATTCGGAATGCAGTTGGAAAGGATGTGGTAATCCGCGTGGATGCCAATCAGGGATGGACAAGAGAAGAAGCAGTATCTACTATTCGTGCCATGGAAAGGGAAGATCTGGGAATTGAACTGGTGGAACAGCCGGTATCCTATCATGATTTCAAAGGTATGCAGTATGTAACTGCTAATGTAGAGACAAAGATACTGGCAGATGAGAGTGTTTTCTCTTATGAAGATGCAGTGCGTATTATGGAAGAGCGGGGAGCAGACCTGATCAATATTAAGTTGATGAAGACAGGTGGTATCCATGAAGCGGTCCGCATCTGTGATGCAGCAGAAGAACATGGTGTAAAATGTATGATCGGATGTATGCTGGAGAGCAAAGTATCTGTCAGTGCCGGAGTACACCTGGCAGCAGCCCGTTCCTGTGTTACCATGGCAGATCTGGACGGTCCTTCTCTTTGCAAGACAGATCCGTATGAGGGGGGACCCCAATTCATGGGTCCGAAGATTTATCTGCCGGAAGATCCGGGCATTGGCATTACAAAGGTTCCGGTAAGATTTGAGACAATTAAGTGACAGATAACCGGAAATAGCAGATAAGGCAGAAGCCTGAACAGGAGATCAGATATGGAAAAACAGTTTGGAATAATAACTGCGGAACATGCATGGATCCGGGGAGCAGCAGAAGGAGAAGATGGAAGAAACAGCAGTGGGATTGAGGATGAAATCTTTTCCGGATGGGCAGTGAGGATACTGGATGAAGAAAAAACAAAGCAGTATGTCAAAGTGGAGACTCACTATGGATATACCGGTTATGTGAACCGCAGAGAGCTGAAGAATGTAACCAGAAAGGAACTGGTACAGTATCAGAATACAGAACGCTTCTTGCGCATTGGCATTAGTGAAGCAGATCTGCTGGATCAGCCCAAGGTGCAGGGGCTTCCGTTGGAACTGCTTCTGAAAAACAGTATCGTGGAACTTATGGACAGGGATGTAACAGAAGGATGGAGCCGTGTGCGCAGTGCATCAGGAAAGATAGGCTATATTCATACAGAGAATCTGAAAAAAAGAAGGGACAGTGATGAATATCTGTTTCAGGAAGAGACAGAAAAAACAAATTGTTTTCAGAATTGGAAGAATTTATATGGAGAAGAAGAGGTATTACGCAAAAAACTGACAGACAGTGCCAGAGAATTCCTTGGAACCCAGTATCGCTGGGGTGGAAAGTCTTCCCAGGGAATCGATTGTTCCGGCCTTGTTTTTATGAGTTACCTCGATCACGGTATATTACTTTACCGGGACGCACAGATTCTGACAGAATATCCGGTAAAAGAAATTAGCAGAGAGCGACTGAAAAAAGGAGATCTGCTTTTTTTCCCGGGGCATGTGGCCATGTATCTTGGTGCAGAAAAATATATCCATGCAACCGGATATGTCAAAACACCTTATGTAACGATTAACAGCCTGCAAGAGACAGACCCGGATTACCGGCCAGATCTGGCAGAGAAAATAACAGGATATGGGAGTATATTTGCATGAGACAGTTTGAAACAAAAGAATTAGAATCTCTGGCAATGGAACTGCCGGAAGAGATACAGCAGTATAAGCTGGCAGGAGAATTTACAAAAGCACAGGAAGCCATCAAGAGATGGATGGAAAAACCGATAGCAGAAAGTTTAAAAGTCCGGCTCAGATATGAGCAGTATATTCTGGAGGAACTGCCGAAGGAATTCCCTTACACAAAAGAAGAGATCATGGAACTGTTTCAGGAAAAGCTCCCTGATTTCTCAGACAAAGATTTGAAACGTATCGAGGAAGAGAATCTCGCTGAATGGATTTATCTAAATGGAGAGAAACACTATATACACAACCTTCTGCGCAATATCTGTGACAAAGACGAAGAAGTACAGGAACGTCTGGGAGTTTACGGAAAACTGACGAAAGATAAGAAACTGCTTCTGGCAAAAGTAAGAGAATTGCAGGAGAAAAAGACAGTGACAGAGAAGATTCATCTGCGCACTTCCATCCGGTTAAAGGATGAAGTATTTCAGCCAGGCATGAAGGTGAAAGTGCATCTGCCCCTTCCTGCACAGTGGTATCAGACATCGGAGATCGAGATTCTGGATCATGCTGATGGAAAGGTTACCATAGATGATGAGAGATCCAGATACCGTTCCATCTGCTTTGAGAACACTCTGGAAGAAAACCGGGCCTTTTATGTGGAATATCAGTATAAAATACAGGCAGATTATATCGATCTGTGGGAGAAAAACAGTGAAATTCCGAAAAGAAAAGGCGAAGACTGGAAGCTGACAACAGAAGAACAGCAGGAGTACCTGTGTGAGCAGTATCCACATATCCGTTTCACCCCTTATCTGAAAGCACTGGCAGAAGAGATTGTGGGAGAAGAAAAACGTCCGCTGGAGATTGCTCGGAAGATCTATGATTATATTACAGAAAAGGTGCAGTATTCCTATATGAAGGCGTATTCCCTGATCCCGGATATTCCTCAGTATTGTGCCAGAAACCTGCGGGGAGACTGCGGGGTACAGGCACTATTGTTCATTACCCTGTGCCGTATCTGCGGCGTTCCGGCAGGCTGGCAGTCAGGCCTGTATGCCAATCCTGGGTATGTAGGTCCTCATGACTGGGCGATGTTCTATGTGGAACCCTACGGATGGCTGTATGCAGATCCATCCTTTGGAGGATCTGCATATGCGTCCGGAGACGAGAACCGGCGCAGATTCTATTTTGGTAATCTGGATCCATACCGCATGACAGCCAACCATGCATTCCAGCAGGAATTTGCAGTGAAAAAGCAATTTATGCCAATAGATCCATATGATAATCAGTCAGGGGAAATCGAGTCAGAGACAAGGGGATTTGCTTCTTACGAGGTGGAAACGGAAAAAATATTTTTGAATTAAAAAGCAATCGATTCCAGAGACAGTGACTTCATGTAATCATGAAATCACTGTCTTTTTGACTGCACGAAAGTCTTTGGTCAGGGTTGCTGATAAGGTATTAATATATCTCAGGGAAATAGCCGGAGGCATGATATCCCAGAACATAGCGGTCTCTGCCGCCATATTTGAGCATACGTTTCAGAATCTGGAAGCCTTCGCTTTGTACATTGCGAAGACTATATATATTTTCGGGAGAAACTGTGGTAAGTACGAAACAGTCTGGATCCGGGGCTTTTGCATAAGACAGGCAGTGGGAGATGAGGGTGCGCTGTAGTCCGTGACCGCGGTAATCTGGATCTACCACAATGGTGTCTAACTTGGCGCATCTTCGCACCGTATCTGCGTTCCATCCAAGATCCCATCCAAGATTATCAGATGCTTCCAGAGGAAAGGCAAGGGACGCATAGGCAATGAGCCTGCCATGTTCATATGTACCGAAGATGACGTTTGGTTCTGTCAGATAGGAAGCATTTTCCTCACGGCAGGTGGCGACGAACAGGTCAGGACGCGGCATGGATGCACAGATCCGTTCCTGCAGATTCATAATATCGTCCAGATCCGCCAGAGTACACAGACGGATATGAGGTGTAAAATCAGATATTTTCATAAACAGTAACTCCTTTCGGTCAGTAATCTGTTACCAGTATAAAAAGAGAATACTAAAAATGCAAATGATTATTTAAAGGGGTTTTATGAAAGGTATCTTGAATTTTGACCTGCAAAATAGTAATATAGAAAATAAAAAGATACGAGGTATTTACCATGAAAAAGAAGGTTGTCATCGCATTGGGACACAGCGCACTGGGAACAACATTCCCGGAACAGCAGGTGGCTGTTAAAGCTTCTGCAAAGGTACTTGCCGATTTGGTGGAAGAGGGTTGTCAGCTGATTATTACACACAGCAATGCACCACAGGTCGGAATGATTCACACAGCTATGAATGAATTTGCACATTTTCATAGTGATTTTACTGGTGCACCGATGTCTGTCTGCTCTGCAATGAGCCAGGGATATATCGGATACGATCTGCAGAATGCACTTCGCAGTGAACTGGTAAAGAGAGGAATTTACAAGACAGTCAGCACCATTCTGACACAGGTTCTGGTGGATCCTTATGATGAAGCATTCTATCATCCGCTGAAAGTGATTGGGCGCTATATGACAAAGGAAGAAGCCCAGAAGGAAGAAGCAAAGGGGAATTATGTAGTAGAAGAGAGCGGTGGACGCTACCGCCGTATTGTATCTGCACCGCGTCCGAAGGATATTATTGAGATCGATGCCATCAATGCACTGGTAGATGCCGGACAGCTTGTGATTGCCTGTGGTGGTGGTGGTATTCCGGTTATGGCACAGGGCAATACATTAAAAGGCGCAAGTGCGATCATTGAAAAAGATTATGCGGCAGGAAAGCTTGCAGAACTGACAGATGCAGATGTGCTGATGTTCATTACAGCGGACAAACAGGTAGATATTGACATCGATACGGATCATCCAACTCTTCTTGGCGCTATTTCTGTAGCAGAAGCAAAGGAACATGTGGCACAGAACCAGTTTGGAGAAGCTGCCATGCTTCCAAAGATTCAGGCATCCATCGATTTCCTGACGCAGAAAGAAGGAAGAGAAGCTATTATTACCAATCTGGAACATGCGGCAGCAGCAGTAGCCGGAAAAGGTGGTACACATATCTCATAAAGAGAAAAACTTATATGATATACGAAAAGCCCGTTCAGAGGATAAGCTGAACGGGCTTTTATTTTGAAACGAATTACTCATTATAAATCAGTGCGATGAATACCAGATTCTCATCGGTAGGATTTTCCAGAGAATGGGACTGTCCTACTTCAATGTAACATACATCACCAGGTCCGACTTCGGTTCTGCTTCCGTCGTTATCTACAAAAATACCTTTTCCTTCCAGAATGTAATAAGGTTCTGTATTGCCTACGTGCTGGTGCCATCCGATAGTACTGTGTGGATGAAGAACGATTTTTGCAAACATCTTACCGTGACCGTTTAATTCCTCGGCGGATACAATATGATATTTTTCCAGGCTACCTGTTCCGCCTGAAGGATTTTCGGCATATTCTACTGTTGTTTTTCTTACCATGATAGATCTCCTTTTCTGTTAAGTAGTATTCAAAATAACTGTTCAGTATCTTTATACATACAGCTTCGAAGTGTATTTATCATATACTTTTTTCAAAAAAATAGCAAGTGACTTTAAATGGTTTTGAGTCATAAATACAGCAGGACCTCATATATTAACATAAGAGGTGGTGGGATGGAAAACAGACAGGCGCTGTTACATATTTTTCCGGGAGGCATCCGGGAAGTACTGGGAAGACTGAATCTGAATTATGAGAAGTTACAGGAGATTCGGCTGCGATCAGAGAGACCGATTGCTGTGTTGTGGGACGGTAAGGAATACTTTGTGAAGAAAAGCGGTGAAGCCACTGTGTACAGTGCGGATGGGTACTGCCCAGGCAGTCAGGAGATGATGCAGATCATGGAATGTGTATCTGGCTATTCTATGTATGCATTTGAAGAAGAATTGAGACAGGGGTTTCTGACCATTCAGGGAGGACACCGGATAGGAATTTCAGGAAAAGTTCTTCTGGAGCATGGAAAGGTGAAAAATATACGTCATATTGCATTTATCCATATCCGTCTTTGTCATCAGATACCAGGCTGTGCAGATGCGCTGATGCCTTATCTGACGGAAAAAGAAAATGTGTACCATACACTGATCATATCACCGCCGGGGGCAGGGAAAACAACGCTGCTCAGGGATGTGATTCGTCAGATATCCAATGGCAGTACGGGATGTGCAGGAAAGAATGTGGCTGTAGTGGATGAGCGCAGTGAACTGGCAGGCAGCTATTACGGAGTTCCGCAGAATGATCTGGGAATACGCACTGATATACTGGACGGGTGCCTTAAGGCAGAAGGTATGATGATGATGATCCGTTCTATGGCGCCGGAAGTGATTGCTGTGGATGAGATCGGAGCGGAGGAAGACCAGAGTGCCATAGAGAGAGCAGTCTGCTGTGGGTGTAAGGTTCTTGCAACGGTACATGGCAGTTCTGTAGAAGATGTTCAGAGGAATCCAGGTATAAGACGATTGTGTGAGGAAAACATCTTTGAACGTTACGTAGTTCTGAACAGAGATTATGGCAATGGACAGATTCAGGCTATATATGACGGTACATTCCGTAGACTTCTGTGAAGGCTCTGGGTATGCTGCTGATTATTATGGCAGGAACTGCACTTGGAAACAGCGTCGGAAATGATCTGAGAAAAAGATACAGAATTTTAATGGAACTGAATCTGTTAATGGGATTTTTAAAAGGCGAACTTAGTTACGGATCAGATCCGCTGGAAAAGGTCTTTGAAAGACTGGCTCAAAGAAGTGAAAGCTGTATTGGTGTTTTTTTCAGAAGAGCATCGGAAACTATAAAACAGCAGAAAAAAGCATCACTGCAGAGAATTCTGAAAGAAGAACAGGAACAGTGCCTGAAGGGATCGGGACTGACAGTCAGAGAACAGGAGCAGCTGGTAAATATTTGCTGTATTCTTGGACATGCAGACCGGATGACCCAGAATGTTACACTGGAAGAATATCAGTATGAATTGCGTCAGGAAGGAAAAGATGCAGGAGAACAGATGAAACAGAAAGAGCATATGTACCGGTGTCTTGGATTCATGGGTGGACTGTTTTTTGCGGTACTGCTGTATTAACGCCACTTTAGATGGAGGAACCGATGAGCGTTAATCTGATATTTAAAATAGCTTCGGTGGGAATTCTGGTATCTGTAATCTGTCAGGTCTTAAAGCACGGAGGTAGAGAGGATCTGGCATCATTGACATCCCTGGCAGGGCTCATACTGGTACTGCTTTGGATTCTGCCTTATATCAATGAACTGTTTGATACCATAAAAAATCTGTTTTCACTGTAGCGGACCAAAGCGGTATCTGGAAAGGAGCAGCCATGAACATTATAAAAACAGGAATTCTGGGTCTGGCAGCAGTGATCTGTGCCATGACGGTAAAAGAACAGAAACCACAGTTTGCCGTACTGGTCAGTCTGGCAGCGGGAATTCTGATCAGTTATAATGCCATTTTCCGGCTGAAAACTATTTCTCAGCTTTTGGAAAATCTGACAGAATATACAGCAATCCGCAGTTCCTGGTTTTTGATTTTGGTGAAGATTGTGGGCATCTCCTATGTGTCAGAGTTTTCATCCGGAATCTGTAAAGACGCGGGGTATCATGCGATTGCAGGACAGATAGAGATCTTTGGAAAAATAGCAATTCTGACGGTCAGCATGCCAGTGATTCTGGCATTATTTCAGACAGTAACAGAATTTCTTGCCTGATATGAGAAGATATGGAATGCAAATAGTGCTGCTGTGCATTCTTTTGTCAGCTTTGTCTGGAAGGGTATATGCACAGGAAACGCAGATAGAAACTTATGTGGAGGAACTGAATCTTCAGTCCGTGCAGCAGAGCGTGGACGAGATGCTGCCACAGGATCATCTGGATATCCGAAATATGGTCTTGCAGCTTTGTCAGGGAAAGGTGCCGTTTTCCCTGGAGAATGTATGGAGAATTATGGAAAATACACTGTTTTCGGAAATGAACAAACAGAGGACAAGAATTGTACAGATTCTGATTCTGGCAATTGCGGCCTCTGTTTTTTCAAATTTTATGGGAGCATTTTCCGAGAACAGAATACAGGAAATTGCCTTTTATATGGTTTATCTGTTACTGTTGACATTTTTGCTGGAGAGTTTTGGAGAATTAAGCCAGGTTGCAGAAAAAACGATGGGGAATATTCTGGAATTTATGCGCCTTCTTTTACCTGTGTATCTGCTGGCAGCGTCACTGGCAGCAAAGCAGCTTACAGCGGTGGGCTTCTATGAGGTGACATTGTTTTTGATTACCATGGTGCAGAGTCTGATCCAGTATGTGCTGCTTCCGGGCATCAACTGCTATGTAATGCTTGCTATATTAAACAATGTGACCAGGGAATCTTATCTGTCCAGAATGACAGAACTGTTAAAAGATGTGGTGACTTGGATACTTAGATCACTGTTTGCTTTGGTAATCGGGGTGCAGACTATACAGAAATTGATTTTTCCGGTACTGGATACCATGAAAAACTCTATCTGGATCAAGGCAGGGAGCGCCATTCCGGTTGTGGGAAATACTCTGAGTGGTGTAACAGAAATGATTTTAAGTACGGCAGCGGTGCTGAAGAATGCAGTGGGAGCAGGAGGGATGCTGGTGCTGTTGTATATCTGCATCCGTCCGGTGCTGCGACTTATGCTTTGTCTGCTTCTGTATAAACTGGCTGGTGCGGTGATACAGCCTGTGGCAGATCCCAGATTTGCAGAATGTATTGACAAAATGGCAGATGCAGTGGCGCTTCTGCTGATGGCGGTGGCAGTTACCGGGGTGATGTTCTTCCTGACCATTGCCATTGTAACAACTGCGGGAGGCGTAGTATGAGTGGCTGGCGTGAATGGCTGAAACAGGTGATATTCTGTATCTGTTTTCTGGAATTCCTGTATCAGATTCTTCCAGGAAAAAAATGGCAGAAATATCTGAAATTTACCGGAGGGCTGGTTTTTGTCCTGGTGCTGTTTCAACCGGTATTACAGGTTTTTTCTCTTGACGGGAAACTGGAACAGGCAGCATGGAAGTGGCAGATCAGGGAAGAGAGTGTGCAGCTTCAGGAAGCACAGAAAGAACTGGAGGAGCTCCAGAATGAACAGATCCGTCAGAGTTATTGCAGGGAACTGGAGAGACGGATACAGGACAGTATAGAATACTGTGGGGGAAAAGTACAGAGGGTACAGGTTACTCTCAGTCAGGGGGAGAACATGCAGATAGAAAAAGTGAAAATCTGCCTGATGGAGAATCCACCTGGGAGAAACAGACTGCGGGAAGAACTGGCAGTGGCGTATGGACTGCGACTTGCCCAGATACAGATCCGTGTGACAGGGGAAAGCAAGTCCTGAACAGAATGGAGTAATCGTGAAAAAGTGGGAAGGAGAACAAAAAAAGCAGGTGATACCGGTAAAGTGGAGGGAAATCAAGAAAGAATACTGGATTGTTTTGCTGCTGGTGGGCATACTGATTATGACCGTAGTTTTTCCGTCGGAGAAAGATACCGGGGTATCCGTACTGACAGAACCAGACACGACGGATACAGAAAGCACGGCACAGACACGGGAGATAGAACAGTACGAAGAAAAACTGGAGACACTGCTTGGACAGATGGAAGGCGCAGGAAAAGTGAAAGTGATGATTACTGAATCTGCCAGTCGGGAAAATGTGGTAGAAAAGGATGTACCTTATACTATCCAGATGAGTCAGAACGGTACCGATGAGGAGAATGGAACGAAGAACCAGCAGGAAAACCGGGAGGAAAGCACCGTATATGAAAGAGATGCCCAGGGAAAGGAAGCACCATATGTGAAAAAGACACTGGCGCCCCAGATTGAAGGGGTGCTGGTTCTGGCACAAGGCGGAGATAACGCAGTAGTATCTGCCAATATAACCGAAGCAGTTATGGCATTATTTGGTATTGAAGCGCATAAAATCAAAGTAATGAAGATGATGTATTAAAGGAGGAAAAAAGGTGAAACATATGGTAAAGAAGAACCAGATGATTATCACCGCACTGGCAGTAATGATTGCGGTGGCAGGATACCTGAATTATTCAGGAACTCAGTTGGAAGAAGCAGTATCCAGACAGACATCCCAGGAAGAACAGGTGTTGATGGAGAATGGCTATGATGTGACTCCGGAAGGGGAGGTGACGGATACACCGGGAGAAGCGGTACTCACCAGTGTAAACGGCTCGGAGTTTTCCGCATCCGCAAAACTGACAAGAGAACAGCTTCGTGCCCAGAATAAAGAGACCTTGATGGAAGTGATCAACAATGACACCATTGCCGAGGAGCAGAAACAGACTGCTATCGACAGCATCACGTCTCTTACCGACATAGCGGAGCGCGAAGCGGCAGCGGAACTCTTGTTAGATGCAAAAGGGTTTGAAGACAGTGTGGTAAGTATTACGGATAACAGTGCCGATGTAGTGATTAACATGGCAGAGATATCTGACAGTCAGAGAGCCCAGATAGAAGACATTGTGAAAAGAAAAGCAGAGATACCGGGAGAAAACATTATTATCACTCCAGTGAGTGCAGAATAAGAGAATGCAACAAAACGTGGAGCCGCCTTGACAGCGGCTCTTTCCTCTGGTAGAATTTACGGGTTAAGATGATTATAGAGTGAATTGCCGGGTATATAACAGTCTGGAAACCCGAGGCATTCTTGAATATGGAGGAGAAGAAAGTGGCAGATATTACAAGTGAGATAAAGAAACGAAGAACCTTTGCGATTATATCCCACCCGGATGCAGGAAAAACAACATTAACAGAGAAATTTCTGCTTTACGGAGGAGCCATCAACCTTGCAGGATCTGTAAAGGGAAAGGCAACCGCCCGTCATGCAGTATCAGACTGGATGGAGATTGAGAAAGAAAGAGGTATTTCTGTCACATCCTCTGTTCTTCAGTTTAATTATGATGGCTATTGTATCAACATTCTGGATACACCGGGACACCAGGATTTCTCGGAGGATACTTACCGTACTCTGATGGCTGCAGATTCCGCAGTCATGGTTATTGATGCTTCCAAAGGTGTGGAGGCACAGACCCGAAAATTGTTTAAGGTATGTGTGATGCGTCATATTCCGATTTTTACTTTTATCAACAAAATGGATCGAGATGCAAATGATACCTTCGAACTGTTGGATGATATTGAGAAAGAACTGGGTATTGCCACCTGCCCGATTAACTGGCCAATTGGTTCCGGCAAAGAATTCAAGGGTGTATACGAGCGTGGCAGCCGAAAGGTGACCATATTTAAAGATACCGAAAAAGGAACAAAGGAAGGTCTGGCAGAAGAGATCTCTGTAGATTCACCGGAATTGAAGGAATTTGTAGGAGAAGATCATTATGGACAGCTTATGGACGAGATTGAACTGTTAGATGGTGCCAGCGCAGAGTTTGATCAGGAACTGGTGGACAAGGGAGAACTTTCCCCTGTATTTTTCGGGTCAGCCCTGACCAACTTCGGGGTAGAGATTTTTCTGAAACATTTCCTTCAGATGACCACATCTCCGCTTCCTCGTGTGGCAGATATCGGCGTAATTGATCCGATTAAGGAAGATTTTTCAGCATTCGTATTTAAGATTCAGGCAAATATGAACAAGGCACACAGAGACCGTATTGCTTTTATGCGTATTTGTTCAGGAAGATTTGATGCAGGTATGGAAGTATACCATGTGCAGGGAGACAAGAAGCAGCGTCTTTCTCAGCCGCAGCAGATGATGGCACAGGAACGTCATGTGGTGGATGAAGCCTATGCAGGGGATATTATCGGTGTGTTTGATCCGGGTATCTATTCTATCGGTGATACTATCTGTATGCCAGGCAAGAAGTTCTGTTATGAGGGAATTCCGACATTCGCACCGGAACATTTTGCAAGAGTACGCCAGGTGGATACCATGAAGAGAAAACAGTTTGTAAAGGGGATCACTCAGATTGCACAGGAAGGTGCGATTCAGATTTTTCAGGAGTACAATACCGGACTGGAAGAAATTATTGTGGGTGTAGTCGGTGTACTGCAGTTTGAGGTACTGAAGTATCGTCTGGAAAATGAATATAACGTAGAGATTCGTCTGGAAAATCTGCCTTATGAGCATATCCGCTGGATCGAAAATGAAGACTTTGATCTGAATAAGCTGGTAGGTACATCCGATATGAAGAAGGTCAAGGATATGAAGGGTAATCCACTGCTGATCTGGGTAAATTCCTGGAGCATCGGCATGACACTGGACCGTAACCCGGGATTAAAACTGGCTGAATTCGGACGCCAGTAGTTATCACGTTCGACTTGAAAAAGACAGGAAAGTTTGTTATACTGTGTGTTAGAATTGATTAGGAGTGCCTGATTCGATTTGTGAAAGTACAAAAGCAGGTACGATCAGGAAACGCCGCAAAGGAGGTCTCCGGTATGGGAAAAGAAGAAGTTCAGAAGAATTATACAGTAAGCAGCATTGACGGAATGGGTCAGGTTCAGATATCCAATGAAGTAGTGACAATTATTGCAGGATTGGCGGCCACAGAAGTAAAAGGTGTGGCAAGCATGGTTGGCAATATCACCAACGAACTGGTCAGCAAGCTTGGTATCAAGAATCTTTCTAAAGGTGTGAAGATTGCCATTGAGAACGATGCAGTAAGCGTAGATCTTGCACTGAATCTTGATTATGGCTACAGTATTCCAAAGACCTGTGAGAAGGTTCAGGAAAAAGTAAAGACCGCCATTGAGAGCATGACAGGTCTTACAGTGGAGAATGTAAACATTAAGATTGCCAATGTGACAATGGAGAACGGAAAATAAATACGTTGCGGTGGCAACCCACCGCAGGTGGAGAATCCTGCATGCAGGATTCTTTTTCTTATCAGAGAATTAAAGGAGTGTAAGATGAGCAGAAGAGAAATTCGGGAACATATCTTTAAGTTATTATTTTTACTGGAATTTTATAAGGGAGAAGAGCTGAACGAACAGGCAGAGCGTTACCTGGATGAAGTAGAAGAAGCAGTTCCGACAGAGGAAGAAGCAGCTTATATCCGCGGCAGATTCCACAAAATTGAAGAAAAGATCGAGGAACTGGACAAGATGCTCAATGAAGCATCCAAAGGATGGAAGGTAAACCGTATGTCCAAAGTGGATCTTGCGATCATGAGACTGGCTGTTTATGAGATGAAGATGGATGAAGACATTCCGGTTAAGGTTGCAATCAATGAAGCAGTGGAACTGGCAAAGAAGTTTGGCGGAGATGATTCACCGGCATTTGTAAACGGTGTACTGGCAAAACTGGCAGATTAGTCAGAAGAATTTATGGGAAACATATATACCATCAGGCAGGTAAACCGCTATATCAGCAACATGTTTACCCAGGATTTTATGCTGAACCGGATCTATGTGAAGGGAGAAGTATCTAACTGCAAGTATCATACATCCGGCCATATTTATTTTTCACTGAAGGACGATTCCGGAAGTCTGGCATGTGTCATGTTTGCGGGCAGCAGAAGTGGTCTGAAGTTTCACATGGAGAACGGACAGAGCGTAATCGTTCTGGGAAATGTCAGTGTGTACGAGCGGGACGGTAAATATCAGTTATATGCAAAGGAGATTGTGCTGGACGGCATTGGTCTGCTATATGAGAAGTTTCAGGCAATGAAGCAGGAACTGGAGGATATGGGGATGTTTGCCCCGGAATATAAGCAGCCCATTCCTGTTTTTTCCAGACGTGTGGGGATTGTGACTGCACCGACAGGTGCGGCAATCCGGGACATCATGAATATTTCCTATCGGAGGAATCCCTATGTACAGCTTATATTATATCCTGCACTGGTACAAGGCGAGGGTGCGGCAGACAGCATTGTGCGTGGAATTGAGATACTGGATCAGAGTGGCGTGGATGTGATCATTGTCGGAAGAGGCGGTGGATCCATGGAGGATCTTTGGGCATTTAACGAAGAAAAAGTGGCAAGGGCTATTTTTCAGTGTAACACGCCTGTCATATCCGCAGTGGGACATGAGACGGATTTTACCATAGCAGACTATGTGGCAGATCTGCGGGCTCCCACACCATCCGCTGCTGCCGAGCTTGCTGTGGCAGATATAATTGGAATTCAGGAACAGTTACAGAAGATGGAAGAACGGTTTCGGACACGGATGACTGACCGTATCGAGGACGAAAGAAGAGAAGTACGTCATCTTCAGTCCAGACTGAATGTCTTAAGTCCGCAGAACCAGATCAGGGAAAAGTACCAGATTCTGACAGAGAAAGAAGAAAAACTGCAGTATTTCATGAGACTGGTGCTGAAGAATAAGAGACACCAGATGCTGTTATATGCAGAACGTATGAAAGGTTTGTCCCCACTGGACAAGCTGAAGCAGGGGTACTCCTATACCGCAGACGAAGATGGACACAAGGTGACCGAGGTAGATCAGGTACAGGAAGGAGACTTATTACAGATCTATGTATCAGATGGACAGATTCTGGCAGAAGTAAAAGACACAAAGAAAGCAGATAAGTGAGGCTGATGATGGGACAGGAAAAGGAAAAAGAAGATCTTACACTGGAAGAATCTTTTGAAAAACTGGAAGAATTGCTTTCTATCCTGGAAAACAGAGATACCACACTGGAAGCATCTTTTCAGACATATAAAGAGGGGATGGAACTGATCAAAAGCTGCAATGAGAAGTTGGATACAGTGGAAAAAAAGATGCAGATCATAAATGAAGAGGGTGAATACAGTGACTTTCAGAGATGAGTTGGCAAAGAGAACAGAAGAAGTACAGGAAATCATATACCGGTATCTTCCGGAAGAGAACGGATATCAGAAGACACTGCTGGAGGCAATGAATTACAGTATGATGGCTGGCGGGAAAAGGCTTCGTCCTATTCTGATGCAGGAGACCTACCGGTTGTTTGGTGGAACTTCATCGGTGGTGGAACCATTTATGGCGGCAATGGAGATGATTCACACTCATTCTCTGATTCATGATGATCTTCCGGCGATGGATAACGATGAGTATCGCAGAGGTAGAAAGACCACACATATTGTATACGGAGAAGCAATGGCGATTCTTGCCGGGGACGGATTGTTGAATCTGGCATATGAGACTGCCAGCAGAGGATTTGAGATAGAACCGTGCAATCCTGCGGTGGGAAAAGCCGTGGCAGTGCTGGCAAAGAAGACAGGAATTACAGGAATGATCGGGGGTCAGTCTGTGGATGTGCAACAGTCAGGCAATCCACTGGACCGTGGAATGCTGGATTTTATTTATCGGTTAAAGACCAGTGCGCTGATTGAAGGTTCTATGATGATAGGAGCTATTCTTGCAGGAGCCAGTGAAGAAGAGACTGCACAGATCGAACAGGTGGCTTCTGATGTGGGACTGGCATTCCAGATTCAGGATGATATTCTGGATGTAACCAGCTCCAGTCAGGTGCTTGGTAAGCCGGTAAACAGTGATGAAAAGAATCATAAGACAACGTACGTGACCATGGAAGGTCTGGAGAAAGCCAGAAGAGACGTGGAAGAGATCTCAGAAAGGGCAATTCATACTCTGGATCAGTTAAAACGGGAAAATCCATTCCTGAGAGAACTGATTCTGGAACTGGTCACCAGGGAGAAATAATATGATTTTGGACAGTATTCAAAAGGAAAATGATATACAGAAGATAGACAATAAGGATCTGCCTCAGCTTGCACAGGAGATCCGTACTTTTCTCATTGAAAAGATCAGTGAAAATGGTGGACATCTGGGATCTAATCTGGGGGTAGTGGAATTAACGATGGCAATGCATCTGTCCTTTCATCTGCCGGAAGATAAGATGATCTGGGATGTGGGACATCAGTCTTATACACACAAGCTTCTGACAGGAAGAAAAGACGGATTTGATACCTTGCGTAAGTATGGCGGTATGAGTGGTTTCCCGAAGCGGAAAGAAAGTGCCTGCGATGCCTTTGATACCGGGCACAGCTCCACATCAATTTCAGCAGGCTTAGGTTATGCCATGGCAAGTCAGCTTAAGGGAGATAACAATTATGTGGTTTCTGTTATCGGAGATGGGTCTCTGACAGGTGGCATGGCATGGGAGGCATTGAACAATGCATCCCGGCTGAAACGGAATTTTATTATTGTATTGAATGATAACAATATGTCTATCGCAGAAAATGTGGGCGGTTTTTCTGAATATCTGAATCAGGTACGCACAAGAGAAGGATACCAGAATCTGAAGGCAGGAGTGGAAAATACTTTATCCAGACTGCCTGGCCGTGGAGAGCAGTTAATACGTGGTATTCGTAAGACGAAAAATAGCATCAAGCAGTTTTTTGTACCTGGCATGCTGTTTGAAGAGATGGGTCTGACCTATCTGGGACCGTATGACGGACACAATATCGATCAGCTGATGCGGGCATTTAAAGAAGCAAAGCAGGTAAACGGTGCAGTTGTACTGCATGTCTGTACACAGAAGGGACAGGGCTATGAACCGGCGATGCGTCATCCGGCCAGATTCCATGGAGCAGAGCCATTTGTGATTGAGACCGGTCTGCCAAAGAAAAAGAGAATCAAAGCCAATTATACAGATATTTTTTCTACAGTTATGCGGAAGATGGGAGACCGTGAGCCGGATGTAGTGGCTGTTACAGCAGCGATGCCGGATGGAACCGGATTGAAGCGGTTCCACAATATGTTCCCGGATCGTTTTTTTGATGTGGGCATTGCCGAACAGCATGCGGTGACCTTTGCCGCAGGACTGGCAGCCGCAGGACTGAAGCCTGTGGTAGCTGTGTATTCTTCGTTCCTTCAGCGCGCCTATGACCAGGTGATTCATGATGTCTGTATTCAGAATCTACATGTGATTTTTGCTATAGACCGTGCCGGTCTGGTAGGAAGTGACGGAGAAACACATCAGGGAATTTTTGACCTGTCGTATCTGTCTTCGATTCCGAATATGACAGTAATGGCACCGAAGAATAAATGGGAACTTTCCGATATGATGAAGTTTGCAGTGCGTTATGACGGACCGATTGCACTGCGTTATCCAAGAGGAGAAGCCTACGACGGACTGTCCAGATTCCGTCTGCCGATCGAATATGGCAAATGGGAAACGATCTACGATGAGAATGAGATTGCACTGCTGGCAGTGGGAAGCATGGTAAAGACTGCTGTAGAAGTCCGTGATCGTTTAAGACAGATGGGATACGGATGTACGCTAGTGAACGCCAGATTTGTAAAACCACTGGATCAGGAAGCAATCCGTACCCTTCAGGCAGAGCATCAATTGCTTGTGACGATGGAAGAAAATGTGAAATCCGGCGGTTTTGGGGAGGCAGTGCTGGAATATCTCAATGAGATAAAGAGCCAGACCAGAGCTATGGTAATTGCCCTGCCGGATGATTATGTAGAGCACGGAAATGTGGATCTGCTCAAACAGGAATGTGGAATTGATGCAGAGTCCATCATAAAGAAGATTGTAATAGAATATATAGGACTGACAAAATGAAAGAGAGATTAGATGTAATGATGGTACAGCGTCAGCTTGCACCATCCAGAGAAAAGGCAAAAGCTCTGATTATGGCAGGCTGCGTGCTGGTGGACGGAGAACGGGAAGACAAGGCCGGTACCATGTTTGCTGATACTGTAGAGATTACAGTAAAGGGCAATACCTTGAAATACGTCAGCCGTGGCGGCCTGAAGCTGGAAAAAGCCATGGCAAAGTTTGATATTACATTAAATGGAAAGGTCTGCATGGATGTTGGGGCATCCACAGGAGGATTTACAGACTGTATGCTGCAGAACGGAGCTGTCAAGGTATATTCCGTAGATGTGGGATACGGACAACTGGACTGGAAGTTGAGACAGGATCCAAGAGTGGTCTGTATGGAAAAGACCAACATCCGTTATGTGGTACCGGAAGACATACAGGAGCCGGTGGAATTTTCATCTATCGATGTTTCTTTTATTTCTCTGACTAAGGTACTTCTCCCGGTAAGGAATCTGCTGACAGAGGCCGGACAGATTGCCTGCCTGATCAAGCCACAGTTTGAAGCCGGACGGGAAAAGGTCGGAAAAAAAGGTGTAGTCAGAGATCCGGCAGTACACAGAGAAGTTATTGAGATGGTGACAGCTTACGCTAAAAGTATTTTTTTCCAGCCACTGAATCTGGAGTATTCTCCGATCAAGGGACCGGAGGGAAATATAGAATATCTCCTGCATTTACAGAAAAAACCAGAGGGCAGTGTCATAGAGGAACCGTTGTTTGATATCAGTGAAACGGTACGTCAGGCACATGAATCTCTGGATAAGAAGGAAAAAGAATGAAGCATTTTTACGTCATTACGAATGCACAAAAGGATCCCACGCATAAAGTGGCACAGCGGATCCGGGAGTATCTTCAGAGCAGGAATGTGACATGTACCATACAGGGAGAAGAAGAGCATCCTTTTGGAAGCTACAAGTCTACGAATCCGGAAAAGGTTCCAGAAGATGTGGACTGTGTGCTGGTGCTTGGCGGAGACGGTACAGTACTTCGTGCAGCCAGGGATCTGGTTGACCGGCATCTGCCTTTGTTTGGAGTGAATCTTGGAACCCTTGGTTATCTGGCAGAGGTGGATCAGGAACATGTTGAAGAGGCACTGGATCATTTGATTCTGGATGAATATATCACAGAAGATCATATGATGCTGAAAGGCGTGGTCTGGCAGGAAGGCAGGGAGATTCTCTCTGATGTCTCACTGAATGATATTGTGATTGCACGAAGTGGCAAGATTCGTGTTATGGATTTTAAGATCTATGTCAATGACCGTTTTCTGAATGATTACAGTGCGGATGGAATTATCATCTCTACACCGACTGGATCTACCGGGTATAATCTGTCAGCGGGAGGACCGATTGTATCACCGGCGGCATCCCTGATTCTGATCACACCGATTGCTCCACATACACTGAATGCCAGAAGTGTGATTCTTCCGGATACAGCCAACGTAAAAGTGGTGATTGGCAGGAGAAAGGAATCAGAAGAAGTGGCAGAAGTATCTTTTGACGGAGATACCACTGTAGAGATGACCTGTGGGGATGCAGTTGAGATAGAGAAGGCACAGAGTACCGTACAGTTTGTAAAAGTAGATCAGATTAGTTTTCTGGAGACACTGAGAAGGAAAATGAGCGGCACTTGATCGGGAGGGTATATGAAGATTCAGCGACATGCAAAAATAGTAGAGTTAATCAATCAATATGATATTGATACGCAGGAAGAACTGGCCAGACGCCTGAATCAGGCAGGATTCCGTGTTACGCAGGCTACCGTGTCCAGAGATATCCGTGAACTGCGGCTGACCAAAGTGGCAGTAGACGGTGGAAAGCAGAAATATGTGGTAATGAATACACCAAGCAGCGAATTGGACGAAAAATATCTGCGTATTTTGCGGGATGGCTTTGTATCCATGGATATGGCACAGAATATACTGGTAATCCGTACAGTATCTGGAATGGCAATGGCTGTGGCAGCGGCAATGGATGCGCTGAACTGGAAGGAAATCGCCGGCTGTATTGCCGGGGATGACACAATTATGTGTGCAATACGCAGTGCCGATGACACACTGCTGGTTATGGATAAGATCCAGAAAATACTGGATTTTAAATAGAGGAGCTCCCCGCCGGGAGTATGGGAAATAGTATGCTGTTAAATTTACATGTAAAAAATATGGCTCTGATCCGGGAACTGGACATTGATTTCGGAAAAGGGCTGAATATCTTAACAGGAGAGACGGGAGCCGGTAAATCCATATTGATCGGCTCCATTAATGTGGCTCTGGGCATGCAGAGCTTTAAAGGATTTTCCAGAGAAGATGAGAGTTCTGCCTTGGTGGAATTGATTTTTTCAGTGGAAGATTCCCGCATAAGGGAGAAGATGGAACAGATGGAACTGTCTGTAGAAGACGGACAGGTAATTCTGTCGCGGCGCCTGACAGGTGGAAGAAGTATTAGTAAGGTCAATGGAGAGACTGTGACACTGTCTCAGGTACGGGAACTGGCAGCTCTGTTGATTGACATTCATGGACAGCACGAACATCAGTCACTTCTTCATAAAAAGAATCATTTGCAGATTCTGGATGAATATGCAAAAGAAGAACTGGCACCTTATAAAGAAAAAGGCAGTGAGATATACAGCAGTTATGCGGCACTTCAGAAAAAACTGGAAGCATCTGCTCTGGATGAAAGTACCAGAAAAAAAGAGATGGATTTTCTACAGTTTGAGATAGAAGAGATTGATCAGGCTGAATTGAAAAATGGAGAGGATGAAGAACTGGAGCAACAGTATAAAAAGCTGTCCAATGCCAGAAAAATCGCAGGAAGTGCGGGGGAGGCTTATGCACTTACCGGAGAAAATGGTGGTACTGCTACAGCGGCAGATATGATTTCTAACGCATTGCAGCGTATTCAGACCGTGCAGGAATACGATGAACCACTGCAGAGTCTGGGAAGCCAGCTTACAGAGATCGAGAATCTGCTTTCTGATTTTAACCGGGAGATGTCCGGATATCTGGATGATCTGATATTTGATGAGTATGAATTCGAAAAGCTGGAGAAGCGTCTGGATCTCATCAATCATTTAAAGGTAAAATATGGAAATTCCATTAAAGAAATTCAGCAATACCGGGACGAGAAAGAAAAACGTCTGGAAGAACTGCAGAATTATGATGTATATCTGGATGATCTGCGGAAAGACTATGAAGAGCAGGAGCAGCATTTACGGAAAAATGCAGAAGCTATGTCTCAGATTCGTAAGAAATATGCACAGAGACTGGCGGAACAGATACGTCTGCAGCTTGCAGATCTGAATTTTCTGGAAACAGGATTTGATCTGGAAGTATCTTCGAGTGCACCTTTATCTGCAAATGGATTTGATGAAGCATGCTTTATGATCTCCATGAATCCAGGTTCCCCGATGCGTCCACTGGGTGATGTGGCATCCGGTGGTGAATTGTCACGAATTATGCTGGCGATTAAGACAGTGCTGGCAGATAAGGATCAGACCGGGACATTGATTTTTGATGAAATTGACGTGGGAATCAGTGGACGGACAGCACAGAGGGTATCGGAGAAGATGGCTGTTATAGCGAGAAGTCGTCAGGTACTTTGCATTACCCACCTGGCTCAGATCGCATCCATGGCAGATCATCATTATTATATTGAAAAAAATGTCAGAGACGGAGTGACAGAGACCGGAATCCGGGAATTGTCTTACACCGAAAGCGAAGAAGAACTGGCAAGAATCCTGGGCGGCGCACAGATTACAGAGACCACACTGAAGAGTGCCCGCGAGATGAAGGAAATGGCAGACGCAACAAAAAAATACTAGAGTACAAAAATATATTGCTCACATACTAAGAAGGATATCGAATTACAAAACGATATCCTTCTTTTAGTTCAAAAAAGGGAAAGGATGTGAGCAGATGGGAAAAACTACGCAGAAGCGTGTCAGAAGAAAAATGGCACTGGATCTTACCCTGATTGCCGGGCTGTCCGGTGTCTTATTCTGGCTTGATCTATATACGAGAATTCCGGATCGTCTGATGGCAGCATCAGATGATCCGAAAACAGAGATTTTCCAGAATACATTTCCAGACTGGCTGGAAGAAGTGGTGGTGGCTGACAGTCAGGGAAAATCAGATATACCGTCCGAAAACCTGACAATGACAGGAACTGCGGATGGAGATATGAATGATAGTTATACAGTGCAGTGTAGTCTGTTTGGAGCCATTCCTGTAAAACAAGTCGAAGTAGATGTTGTGGAGCGGCAGAAGATTGTGCCCTGTGGTATACCAATCGGTATCTATATGAAAACGCAAGGTGTGTTAATAGTGGGAACGGGAGAAGTGTGTGATATCAACGGAGAACCCAAAAATCCAGGCGGGGATCTGGTTCATTCCGGGGATTATATCCTGGCTGTGAATGATATTCCAGTGTCAGAAAAAGAAGAGGTGGTGCAGCAGATCAATCAGGCAGTGGACGGAGAGGTGAAGCTGACGGTACTGCGGGATTCAGATATCATAGAACTACAGGCTCCAGTAGTACAGACCGGGGAAAAAGAGTATAAAGCAGGCATCTGGATCCGGGATGATACTCAGGGAATCGGAACATTGACCTATGTGGAAGAGGATGGGACCTTCGGTGCTCTGGGACATGGCATAAATGACATTGATACTAGTACATTACTGACATTGGAAGGCGGGAATATATATGATGCGAAAGTTTGCTCCATTATAAAAGGGATGGACGGCAGTCCGGGAGAAGTGGGAGGAATCATTGATTACCAGACGGAAAACATTCTGGGAACCATTACAGAGAATTCAGAGATCGGAATATTCGGCGAGATGATCAGTAAAGCAGATACAACTGAATCGGACATAGCCGGAGCCGATGGAGTGAGAGCAGAAATAAGAGGGATAGAAGAGATGGAAGTGGCTTATCGGCAGGAGATCCAGACCGGTCCGGCCACCATCCTGAGTGAGATCACCGGCGAACGAAAAGAATATCAGATCGAGATAGAGAAGATTAATCTGAATAACAGCGATGCCAACAAGAGCATGGTCATTAAGGTGACAGATCCGGAGCTTCTGGAAATCACCGGTGGAATTGTAAGAGGCATGTCAGGCAGTCCCATTCTGCAAAATGGAAAAATTGTAGGCGCAGTGACCCATGTATTTGTCAAAGATCCCACCAGAGGGTATGGTATTTTTATAGAAAACATGATTTCTCACGGAAAATAAATAATCGAAAAGAGTACGCTGCTCACAGGACATAAACATATGTCTGTATTATGAGCAGCGTTTATACAATTATGTTTCGATAGATGAAAATGAATTTCTGTGATATGATAGGAGAAAAAGATTGAGTGGGAGGAAAATTTAAGATTATAACATATGAATAAATTAAAAAATAAGAATATAAAACTATTAAGAAAACTATTTTTTTCCACATTATACCTGAGTGCTCTTACCTTCGGCGGTGGTTATGTGATCGTCACCCTGATGAAGAAGCAGTTTGTGGATGAGCTTCACTGGATTAACGAGGAGGAGATGCTGGATCTGGTGGCAATTGCCCAGTCTTCACCGGGAGCGATTGCAGTGAACGGGGCAATTGTGGTGGGCTATAAGCTGGCTGGAATAGCCGGTGTACTGACTGCGGTGCTTGGAACGGTGATACCGCCGTTCCTGATCATAGCCGCAGTCTCTGTCTGTTATCAGGCATTTCGCAGTAATCAACTGGTGGCATGGATGCTGGAAGGTATGCAGTCAGGCGTGGGAGCTGTGATTGCTTCAGTGACTTTCGAGATGGCATCCGGAATTGTAAAAGAGAGAAATACAATATCACTTCTGATCATGGGAGCAGCGTTTGCAGCATCTGTGATCTGGCAGATCAATACAGTATATATCATTCTGGCCTGTGGCTTACTGGGAATACTGATTACATTCTCAAAAAGGAGGATGAAGTCATGATCTATCTACAATTATTCTTAAGCTTCCTGCAGATCGGAATGTTCAGTTTTGGCGGCGGTTATGCGGCTATGCCTCTGATTCAGGGACAGGTAGTACAGACACATCAGTGGATGACCATGTCAGAATTCACAGATCTGATCACGATCTCCCAAATGACGCCGGGACCGATTGCAGTGAATGCAGCTACTTTTGTTGGAATTAAGATTGCAGGAATATCGGGAGCACTGGCAGCCACACTGGGATGCATTCTGCCATCCTGTATCATCGTAACCATTCTGGCAAAATTGTATCTGCGTTACCAGAAAATGGATATGCTGCAGGGGGTGCTGGGCACACTGCGTCCTGCGGTGGTAGCGTTGATAGCGTCAGCAGGTGTATCCATACTGATTGCGACATTCTGGGGTTCAGAAGGAATCATACAGCCTGTAACTACCAGATGGCATCTGGTGGCAATTTTTCTGATCTGTTTCTGGCTGGTCTGGAAGAAAAAGAAGAATCCTATTCTGGCGATGGTACTGGCAGGTATCATGAACGTGGTATGGAATCTGCTGAGTCAACTTTTACCAATCTCATAAAAAGTTTGCTGTTATTACTTGAAAGGAAAACAGGATGTATCTATAATGGACGAGATATATACTAAAGTTCACTTAAATGCGAAAAGAAAGGACAAAAGTATGACACTGAAAGAGTTACAGAAAGGACAAAGTGCAGTAATCTGCACGGTTGGCGGAGAAGGTGCCCTGCGGCAGCATTTCCTGGACATGGGCGTGATACCAGGGGCAGAGGTGACTGTGGTGAAGCTGGCACCGATGGGAGACCCGATGGAATTGCAGATCCATGGATATGAACTGACTCTGCGGTTGGCAGATGCGGATCAGATCGGGATCCGGCCAATCGAACAGAGAACAAGAAAGCATGAAGGAGCAAGCGACATTAATCAGTCGATACACCCGGGGCTGGGAGAAGATGGAAAGTATCATGCCAAAGGAGACGGCAATCCGCTCCCGGAAGGAACGACACTGACCTATGCCCTGGTAGGTAATCAGAATTGCGGAAAGACCACATTGTTTAATCAGTTGACCGGAGCCAATCAGCATGTGGGTAATTTCCCAGGTGTGACGGTAGATCGGAAGGATGGATCCATTCGGGGATATGAAAATACACGGATTACCGATCTCCCTGGAATTTATTCTATGTCCCCGTATACCAGTGAAGAGATTGTGTCTCGTAATTTTGTACTGGAAGACAAGCCCAAAGCGATCATTAATATCGTGGATGCCACCAATATTCAGAGAAATCTGTATCTGACTATGCAGCTTCTGGAGATGAATGTGCCGATGGTGGTGGCGCTGAATATGATGGATGAATTGACCGGCAATGGCGGTTCCATTGATGTAAATGCCATGGAGGCCATGCTGGGCGTACCGGTGGTGCCGATTTCGGCAGCAAAGAATGAGGGCGTGGATGAACTGGTGAAGCATGCCATACATATTGCAAAATATCAGGAACGTCCGGGCAGACAGGACTTCTGTGATGAAAATGATTTTAACGGTGCCGTACACCGATGCATTCATTCTGTCTGTCATCTGATCCAGGATCATGCAGAGCATGCCGGGATACCCATCCGATTTGCAGCTTCTAAGTTAATTGAAGGTGATCACCTGATCGAGAAGCAGCTGGAACTGGATCAGAATGAGATTGAGACCATCGACCATCTGATTCTTCAGATGGAAAAAGAACGGGGACTGGACCGCAGTGCGGCAATGGCAGATATGCGTTTTTCCTTTATTGAAAAGGTATGTGAACAGACGGTAGTAAAACCAAAGGAAAGCAAAGAACGAATCCGCAGTGAAAAGATAGACAGGATCCTCACCGGAAAATATACAGCCATACCATGTTTTGTCGGAATTATGCTGGCTGTTTTTTATCTGACATTTAATGTCATCGGAGCATGGCTGCAAAGTCTCCTGGAGATGGGAGTGACGGCTCTGACAGAAGTGGTAGATTCTGCACTGACAGCGGCGCAGGTAAACAGTGCGCTGCATGGCCTGATTATTGACGGCATTTTTGCCGGAGTAGGATCTGTGTTATCCTTCCTTCCAATTATTGTGACACTGTTTTTATTCCTGTCACTGATGGAGGACAGCGGGTACATAGCGAGAGTTGCATTTTTCATGGACAAGCTGTTACGAAAGATCGGACTTTCTGGAAGAAGTATCGTACCACTCCTGATAGGGTTTGGCTGTACGGTTCCGGCTGTTATGGCCACCAGAACCCTGCCAAGTGAGCGTGACCGTAAAATGACCATCTTATTGACACCATTTATGAGTTGTACGGCGAAGTTGCCAATCTATGCATTCTTTGTTAATGCATTTTTCCCTGGAAAAGGTGGCTTCATTATGACTGGGCTGTATGTACTGGATATCTGCATTGGCATACTTGCAGCATTTTTATTCAAGGGAACATTATTTAAGGGGGAAGCAGTTCCATTTGTTATGGAGCTTCCGAACTATCGGCTTCCCGGAGTGAAAAATGTAGGGCAGCTCCTGTGGGAAAAGGCTAAGGATTTCCTTCAGAGAGCATTTACAGTGATTCTGCTGGCAACTATAGTGGTATGGTTCCTGCAGAGCTTTGATCTGACCTTTAATCTGGTGACAGATTCTTCAAAGAGTATTCTGGCTATGGTAGCCGGATGGATTGCACCACTGTTTGTTCCTCTTGGACTGGGAGACTGGAGAATTATTGTATCTCTGATCAGTGGATTTATGGCAAAAGAAAGCGTAGTGTCCACGCTGGGCATTCTGTTTGCCGGAGGTGTGGGAAGTGCACTGACCACTTTGTCGGCAGCATCCCTTCTGGTGTTCAGTCTGCTGTACACGCCATGTGTGGCGGCAATCAGCACGATTAAGAGAGAACTTGGCGGAAAATGGGCTATTGCGGTAGTGATCTGGCAGTGCGTAATTGCCTGGGCAGCAGCCTTTGGGGTGAGACTAATCGGAATGATGTTGTAAAGAAGATATATGTATAGATGTTCAGAGCCACGCACTTTGTGAATATTCTGTGAAATTATCAGAAAACTATTGCAAAATAGAAAAAAAAGGACTACAATGCGAAGCGAAACAAGAGAAAACGAAACGTCACTCAGTAATGACTCTTTCGCAAAACATCCCTGTTTACTATTTGTATCAATGGAGGAAAAGATAAATGAATACTTACAAAGTGCAAAAAAGAGACATGGAAACTAAGGCAAAAAAACTGAGAAGAGAAGGTTTTGTTACAGGAAATCTTTTTGGAAAAGAGATTAAAGAATCGATTCCACTGAAGATTGAACGCAAAGAAGCAGAACGTCTTTTACGTGAATGTATGAAGGGCAGTCAGGTGTTACTGGATCTGGAAGGCACCACATACGATGTACTGGTCAAAGAGATGGATTACAATTCTATGAAGAATGAGATCATGGAGATGGATTTCCAGGCACTGGTCAAAGGTGAAAAAGTACATTCCGTAGCAGAGATCGTATTACACAATAAAGAAATGGTAGTCGGTGGAGTTGTTGACCAGCTCCTGACAGAGATTGCTTACAAGGCAGAGCCATCCGCACTGGTTGAAAAAGTCATCGTAGACTGTAGTACATTGAAGCTTGGTGATACCCTGAAGGTAGCAGATCTGGATATCGCAAAAGACAAAGATATTGATATTACTACACATATGGATGCACCGGTTGTCAGTGTCATTGCACCACGTAATGCAGAGATACCGGAAGAGGAGACAGAAGAGACCGCAGAATAAACAGAGATTTAATGAAAAGCATATCAGAGGGGCAATTACAAAAGCTTCGCTGGTATGCTTTTTTTTGTATAATAGGTATTGATAATAGAAAAATAATATATTTGTGTTAGAATAGGAGCATAAAAAGAATGGAGAGAAGATTGTGGAATCTAATTATGAAAAGCAAGTATATATGGGAAGAGAATATTTTTTGAAATATGATCAGAATATGCTGATAAAGAAATATGGACTGGAGTATGACAAGGAGTATCTGTATCTGAAGTATATCGGAACTGAATATCGCATTCGGCGGGCAGATGGAGCAATAGAATATAAAAATGGTCAGAAATGGAAAATGTGCAAAGAATATACCATTGTCATGACGATCTATGATCTGCTTTGCTATTCAGGAGAAGAAACGGTTCCGCCTCTTACCGGGCAGTGGCAGCCTGTGGCAGGATTTGTCACAGCAGGAAGCAGTCCATCTGCGGAAGTATTTGCAAAAAAGTATGAAAAAGTTTTTACCGGAAAGGCAGAGAAAATCAGACAGGCATGTATTCACCTTGGAGGCATCCAACAGCCGAGACTGGCCGGAGCAGATCTGACTTTTGAGATGCCGGTGGTGTCATATTTTTCAGTATTGTTCCAGTACTGGGATGCGGATGAGGAATTCCCGGCCAAGATATTGATTTTGTGGGATAAAGTGTCCATGTCTTATCTGCATTTTGAGACTACTTATTATCTTCAGGGGGATTTACTGGAGACAATTGCCCGGCAGATGGGGTTACAGCCGCTTAGTTGATCCGTGTCATAGTATGCAGATACATATGCAGCATATGATAGAGTTCTTCTGGTGTCTCACGTTTGTTATGGTGAATCCACACAGAGATAATGCCAACCACCAGAGAACTGAACAGACTGCAGGCATAATCTTCTGTGACGGAAAGAAAGTTATCATTGCCCAGTTCATTCCGGATATAAACCGGAATATATTTGTTATGTACCTTTTGCATTGGCTGGATCAGGTTATTCTTGATTAATACTTCCAGAACGGCAGAATTGTAGTACAGCTCATTCAGGATGAATAGAGTAAATGATGGCCGCTTGTCTTCCGGAAGCAGATGATATCCATTGTAGATATCCTTGATGCGCTGCTCATAGAGATATTCCAGAACATCCTGGGTGCGGTCGAAGAGACGGTAAAAAGTGGAACGTCCTACGGTGGATTCTTTCTGCAGATCTACAATAGTGATTTCAGAAAAAGGCTTCTCATCAAGACAGTGCAACATGGCATTGCAAATCAGCTTTGCGGAAGTCTGAGAACGCTTATCAGGTTTAATATGGTACATTTTTAGCTCCTTTGTTTTGTATTTCAAAAACTATTGTAACACAAATTCTTTGGTGATATAATCCCTAATAATGAAATATGATACATATGTATTATAAAAAGAATGGAATGGAAGGTAATGGATTATGAATACTGCATTAGATAAAGCATCACATGCCATTCAGAGAAAGGCAGTCGGAGCAATTGTTGATGTTATGTTGAACAAATTTGATAAGGACCGGGAGAAAGCTTATAAAGAGATCCTGGATATTATCAAACAGTTCTGGGGCAAAAACTTTACAGATGAAGCATATGAGAAAGTATGGAATGCAATGAGAGATCCAGACAACAAGTGGATGCGTTATATCAACCGGATTCTGGATGAGACAGATAAGAATGTGGCAAAGGTTACCTTGATGAACTTGGGATTTGAGGCATTTATCCATGGAACAAAGACCATTCGTAAGAATCGTGAGATTTACAACTGTAATATTCCATGGCTGATTTTATTTGATCCAACCAGCGCATGCAATATGCATTGTGCGGGATGCTGGTCAGGTACTTATGGACATAAGTACAGCCTGAGTTTTGAAGATATGGATAAAATAGTGACAGAAGGAAAGGAATTGGGAACGTATCTGTATATGCTGACAGGTGGAGAGCCGACGGTTCGCATGAAGGATATTTTCCGTCTGGCAGAGAAGCATCATGATGCGTATTTTGCTTTGTATACCAATTCTACTCTGATCAATGACGAGATGTGTCAGGAAGTAGTCAGACTGGGAAATATCACATTTATGTTATCCATTGAGGGAACACCGGAGACTAATGATGCAAGAAGAGGAAAAGGGCACTATGCAGCAGTTATGAATGCTATGGATCTGCTGAAAAAGTACGGTATTGTATTTGGCACCTCTATTTGCTACACCAGAAATAATATCGAAGCAGTTACCAGTGATGAGTTTTTCAAGATGATTTCTGAAAAAGGAGCCCGCTTTGGATTTTATTTCCATTATATGCCAGTCGGTAACAATGCTGTTCCGGAACTGATGCCGACTGTAGAACAGAGAAAATATATGATTGACCGGATTCGTTATGTACGGTCTATGGAATCTGACATTGAGTTTTACCCGATGGATTTCCAAAATGACGGAGAATATGTGGGAGGATGTATTGCAGGTGGAAGAAACTACTTCCATATCAACTCTGCCGGAGATGCAGAGCCGTGTGTATTCATTCATTTCTCCAATGCGAATATTCATGAGTCATCTATTCTGGAGATTTTACAGAGTCCGTTATTTATGGCATACCATAAGGGACAGCCATTTAACCGCAATCATTTAAGACCATGCCCAATGTTGGAAAATCCAGAACTGCTGCAGAAGATGGTACATGAGACCGGCGCTCACGGAACGAATCTGGAGTCACCGGAGAGTGTGGAACATCTTTGCGAGAAGTGTAAGGCTTATGCAGATACCTGGAAGCCAGAAGCAGAAGCAGTCTGGGCAAGCCAGACACACAAGGTTCCAAAATATGAGAACTATGCACCGGAAAACAAAACGGTACAATAAGATATAACAGAAAAGAATCCCGCTGGTGGGATTCTTTTTCTGTCAGGAAACGTTGTAATTAAAAGAATAGTATGATATCATTTTCTGGAATGAATTGATATCAGTTACGGGAAGAGAAGAAATATGAAGAATAGGAAACGAATGCAGGCAGCGTGTGTAGCCGCGCTGGCTGTTTCTGTTATGCTGTCAGGAGACAGAATGGATGTATCTGCACAGAATACAGCAGAGTCAGTACAGGAAAGTTATACAGAAGAAGAACTGGAGCTACAGACACTGAATGAAGAAGAGGAAAATACGGAACCTGAAGTAATATCAGAAGAAATGGTAGAAGAAAATGATCGGGATATTGCAGAAAACTTTCCGGAAGGATCGGAAGCTGTTACGGAAATAGAATCGGAAGAAGTGACAGAAGAGATCCTGGATCAGAATGAAGAAATGGAGAGCGAACAGGAACTGATTCTGGAACCGGAATATCAGCCTGAGAAGGATCCAAGCCCTCTGGGAAATAATATATGGCAGTATCTTGGTGAAAAAGCGCATGAACAGATACGGAATATAGAGATACCGGATCCAGAATGGGTTGCTGTCAATGGAGAGAAGGCAACCTGTACCTCATTTGCAAGACTACAGTATGGGTATACACCGGAAGTACAGGTTGGAACGATTCGTTATATTTCTCAGATTGCAGGAAGCGGTCTGTTTGACTGGAATTACTGGGGAAGCTGGGGCAATCAGGCTGGTATCGAATGCGGAACCGCCAGTATCTCTATGGCAATGTCTTATATTGGAGTGAACCTGACACCACAGCAGATTCTGGATGCTCACGGTGGGTTGACCTGTTTTACCGGATGGGGAGTTGCAGATCTGTCACCGGATGTAGCAGGAGGAATGGAGCAGTATGTGAATGGACAGGGACAGTACAGTCCATTAATTGTGCATCTGCCGACGTATTCCCAGCTTGGACATTATGTAGTGCTGATCGGAAAAGTATCCGATTCGGAATATCTGGTGTTGGATTGCGCACAGAATTCTACCTGGGTGATGACAGTGGGAGACGGCTTCTACAATTCCATTGATCAGGTGTATCAGTATTATAATCCGGATGCACCGGTACTGGATCACTCAGTGGTAACCGATAAACCGGTGATAGCGACCTGTACGACAATGGGACTGACGGCAGGAGAACATTGTGAAGTATGTGGAGAAGTTCTGACAGAACAACAGGTGGTGCCATGTAATGGTCATGCCTGGTCAGACTGGGTAACAAGAACAGAGCCTACAGTACAGCAGCAGGGGGAAAAAGTAAGAGTTTGTCAGGTATGCGGTATAACAGATGTGCGAAGCATCGACTGTCTTCCGGCAGAATTAAAGATAGAGGTGCCACAGGCAATCTGGAAATAGAAAAGGTATTAAGATACATGCAAAAGGAGACGGAATATGGGAAAAGTAGTAGATTATCTTGAGAAGTATTATAAAGAGACCAATTATAACTGTGCAGAAGCAGTTTTCAGCGCAGCAGCAGAAGCGTGGGACATGGACATTTCTGATGATGTGATCCGTACCATGGGATGTTTTGGCGGCGGAATGGGATGCGCCATTGTCTGTGGTGCAGTGACAGGCGGAAGTGCTGCTCTCAGTTACAAGTTTGTAGAAGGCGATGGAGGCCATACCAGCCCGGCAATGATGAAAAAGGTCAGAACCTATATTCGTAAAGTACGGGAAGCCTTTGGATCGGAGGACTGCAAGGATCTGAGACCTCAGTTCTACAGCAAAGAGGAACGTTGTTTTGTGACGATTTCCAAAGTGGCAGCCATTCTGGATGAAGTATATGAAATGGGGGACGAGGCATGATTCACGAGATTGCACCGGAATATATTGATAATCAGTATCATGAAAAAGAAGTGCAGGATGACAGCAGAATCTGTTTCTGTACCGGAAGAAAAATACTGGCACGTATAAAAGATGGCAAACTGGTATGGCCATTATACCGTGAAGTGAAAGACCAGGCAGGAGAGTGCACTTATCTGTTTTCGATCAGCGGGAAAGACTATTTTCTGGCAGAAGGTAAGGAAGAAAAAGAGATTTCGGATGCCATCTGGATGGACTGGCGAGATATCCGGGATAAAGAACCTACGGCAGAAGCGTTTGCAGGAATGACAGCCATGCATCTGAGTCAGTGGCATAATTCGGTTCAGTACTGTGGATGCTGCGGTGCCAGGACAGTTCATGATAAAAAAGAGCGGATGATGCGTTGTCCGTCCTGTGGTAATACGATGTTCCCGAAGATCTCACCTGCCATTATTGTAGCAGTAACAGATGATAAGAATCGTCTGCTGGTAACAAAATATGCAGGAAGAACCTCGGATCAGTATGCACTGGTAGCCGGATTTGTGGAGATCGGGGAAACACTGGAAGAATGTGTACAGCGTGAACTGATGGAAGAAGTTGGTATCCGTGTAAAGGATATCCGTTATTATGCCAGCCAGCCATGGGGATGTGTGGGCAATCTGATGGTTGGATTTACAGCGAAACTGGATGGCAGTGATCAGATTCATCTGGACAAGACGGAACTGGGGCTGGCAAAATGGCTGACGCCGGAAGAAGTGCCGGAAATTGATGATTACAGCAGCCTGACCAGAGAAATGATCCGCAGATTTAAACACGGATGCCTGTAGACAGAAGGAATACAGCAAAAGAACAGCCAGAGACGACAGGATGCGTTTCCGGGAAAGCGAGGAGAAAATGGAATTCTGGGATATATATGACAGTGAAAAGAAAAAAACAGGAAGAACCATGAAGCGTAATGACTGGTGTCTGAAGGACGGAGAGTATCATCTGACGGTATTAGGTGTGATTATGCGTCCGGATCACAGATTTCTGATTACCAAAAGGGTCATGACGAAAGCCTGGGCACCAGGCTGGTGGGAAGTATCCGGCGGGGCTGCTATGGCGGGAGAGACATCAGAGGAGGCTGTCAGAAGAGAGATTCAGGAGGAAACAGGACTTGATGTGTCAGACTGTGATGGGGGATATCAGTTTTCCTACAAGAGAGAGAATCCAGGAGAGGGAGACAACTACTTTGTAGATATTTATCGTTATACCGTAGACTTTCAGGAATCAGACCTGCATCTTCAGACAGAGGAGACAGACGGATACCGCCTTGCAACAGCACAGGAGATCAAAGAACTGGCTGATCAGGGAATTTTCCTGCATTACGACAGTATCAAAAAGGTATTTGACGTATAAAGAAAATGATTCATATGTAAGAAAAACAGTCCATGAGAAGATCAATATTGGAAGCTTCTTATGGACTGTTTTTGCATATAAGATAATCGGACTCAGATTATTTTTTTCGCTTTTTGTTGACGTAATGGTTCAAAATACCGCCGCCGATAATAATAATCAGAGCCATAATCACCACACGTTTTGATGCTTCCTGTGGCATCTGGCTGGTGGAACCAATGGATTCTGAATAAAAAGTAAATGTATAATTTACTTCATGAGGCGTTCCCATTGCGGTGGTATCTGCGATCACCGACATTTCTTCATCCATTTTGGTAATCGGAATGTGAAAGCTGGACGCCATATTATCTTCTGATTCATTCAGATAGGTTTCCCCGGCAACAACCATATAATCATAATTGGAACTGCTCCAGGTGATATCTGCATATGCCTGACCGTTCTCTACGGTAAGGATTGTCGGAGATACCACACTTGCTTTGCCGCTTCCGCCGCTCATGGTAAGCTCAATGGAGTATTCTCCATCTGCCAGATCCAGTGTGACAGGATCGGATGAGGTGTGAGCCTCCAGATTGGAATCCTCTTTTGAAGCATCAGTAAAGGAAGCCATGGCAGAGGCTAGCTCCTGATATTGATTCGGACTCAGAGTGATATTCAGCTGTCCATCGTCTACACTTACAGAAGCATCATTCAGAGATACAGAAGAGGAACCATCTCCAATCGTAACGGAATAGGTATTATCATTTGTCACGGGATCAACAGAAGTATCAGTGGCTGCCGCTGCCGTAAGCGCATCGGAAGAGATGCCGGGACAGACTACAGCCCAGAAAATAACGGGAAGAAAAATTCGTTTCATAATGGTAGGGTACTTCATAATCAAACCTTCTTTGTTATAAAAATAGGTACGTTATCTGGTAAAAACGTACTTGTTTTATGATAACATATGCCATCTGAAGTGTAAAGAACAGCCCGTTCTTTTGTTGAAAAAGAACAGAAAAAAGAGTATAATAAAACGATATGGCTATTATGGAGATAAAAAATGATTGAGATAAAAAACCTTACGAAAAAATTTGATGATTTTACGGCCGTGGACAGTCTGGATCTGAAGATAGAGACCGGAGAATTTTTCGGGCTGCTTGGACCAAACGGAGCAGGAAAGACCACGACGATCAGTATGCTGTCCACCTTATTGCTTCCAACGGAAGGGGAAATTCTGATTGACGGAGAACGTCTGACCCGTAAGAATCCGGCATTGAAACGTAAAATCAGTGTCATTACCCAGGAGTATTCCATGCGGCAGGATATGACTATGGATGAAATTATGGAGTATCAGGGAAGACTGTATTTTATGCCAGTGAAGAAGATCAGGAAAAAGTCAGAGGAACTGCTGGAATTCTGTGATCTTCTACCATTTCGGAAAAGAACTGTACGCCATCTCTCTGGAGGAATGAAGCGGAAGCTGATGGTTTGCCGTGCACTTCTGACAGATCCGGAGATACTGCTTCTGGACGAACCGACGGCCGGGATGGATGCGTTATCCAGAAGACAGATGTGGAATCTGCTGCGCCAGTTGAATGATAAGAACCTTACAATTCTGCTTACGACTCATTACATGGAAGAAGCTCAGTCACTGTGCGAGAGAATTGCGATGATGAATCATGGACGGCTGGAAGAGGTAAATACGCCGCAGGGTATGATAGAGGCGCTTGGCTGTTATACGGTAGATCAGATGACAGCAGCAGGAACTGTCAGCAGGTATTTTCATGAACGTTCTGATGCCATCACTTATCTTTCATCGCTGGAAGGCAAATGTACTCTGCGTGATACCACACTGGAAGATGCGTTCATTGAGAGAGCAGATAAGAAGAAGTAAAAGCAGGAGAATGAATGAATGGGAATCATAACAATACTCTGGGAAAAGTGGCGGGAATTCCGCAGAGATTTTTATAAGATTACACTTGCTGCCATGATTGCACCACTGATGTATCTGGTAGTGTTTGGTATGGGAATTAAGACGGTTACCAACGGACAGCCTTATCTGAATTTCCTGATACCGGGGGTAGTGGCACTTACCACCATGAATGGAAGCTTTAATGCAATTGCACAGAATCTGAATGTGCAGAGACTCTATGAGAAAGCATTTGATCAGGTGATGATTTCTCCGACTCCTCTGTGGCAGTTTATTGTAGGGCAGATCATTGGGGGAAGCCTGCGTGGACTGTATGCAGGGATTGTAATATTGGTGCTGACGATTCCAATTGGAACCGGGCTGGTCTTTAACGGATATTCTTTTCTGATTATGTTTTTGAACGGAGCAGTATTCTCTACCATTGGAGTGGTAGTATCCTTTTATGCAAGGAATCATACAGATGTGCCGCGATTTTCCAATTATATTATTATGCCGATGGCATATCTGTGTAATACCTTCTTTTCTACAGAACAGATGCCACACGGACTGCGGGAAGTGATTGGGGCGCTGCCTCTTTCCCAGACCAGTGCCATGCTGCGCAGTATTGCGGCAGGAGAAGGCTGCGGATACACGGGCATTCTGATTTTGGGAGTCTATCTGCTGGTATTTGGTGCACTGGCATTTGCCTTTTTATATAAGAAGAAAAATCTGTAGAGGTGAGAGAAATGAGCGACAGATTAAAAGAGCAGATTCGGGCCTATCGACCGGTGAATGAACAGGAAGAGCGGGATAAAGAACTGATACTTCGCTGTCTGGAGACGGAAAAAGATATTTTTACCAGAGAGAATCACCTGGCACATATGACGGCTTCGGCGTGGATTGTCAATGAACAGCGTACAAAAGTACTGATGGCGTATCATAATATTTACAAGTCATGGTCCTGGCTTGGTGGCCATGCAGATGGAGAAACAGATCTGCTTAAGGTGGCGTTAAAGGAAGCGCGGGAAGAGAGTGGGATCCTGCATGTGAAGCCAGTCAGTGAAGAACTTTATTCTTTAGAAGTGCTGACAGTGGACGGACATGTGAAAAAGGGGGCATATGTCTCATCTCACCTGCATTTGAATGTGACTTATCTGCTTCAGGCGGAAGAGACAGATGCATTGCATATAAAAGAGGATGAAAACAGTAATGTGGCATGGTTTCCGCTGGAGGAGGCAGTTGCAGCATCCACAGAACCCTGGTTTCAGGAACATATTTACTGCAAGTTAAATGAAAAACTGAATTACTGGAATCTAAAATAATTATAAAAATCAATAAAATCTTAAAAAATGTCTGGTGAACCCGAAAAAATAATGCTATAATCACGCTGTATTAGATCGGTCTAACAGAGCAGAATCTGAAGAATGCCTTTTCAGACCGGACAACGGAGGATGTGTGAATGTCTCAACTGACAAAGAGAGCGATTACAGAATCATTTATGAAACTGATCAATCAGGTTTCATTTGATAAGATTACGGTGAAAGATATCGTAGAAGACTGTGGTGTGAACCGGAATACCTTCTATTATCATTACAGTGATATCTATGCATTGCTGGATGAGATATTGGAGAATGAGACAAGGCGTGTGCTGACAGAGAATCTGACGGAATCGTCCTGGCGAGATGCGATTCTGGAGTCCTGCTCTTTTGCTTTGAAGAACAAGAAGGGAATTTATCATATCTATAATTCTCTCAGCAGAAGAAAGATCGATGCCTATCTGTATCAGGTCATGGGACGTATCATGTATGATTTTGTGAAGATGCAGGCAGAAGGACTTTCGGTGAAAGATGAGGATCTGCACCTGATTGCGGATTTTTATAAATGCGCTTTTGTGGGACTGATCCTGCAGTGGCTGGACAGTGGTATGAAGCAGGATCCAGAGTACATAGTAGATAAGATTTTTTCTTATCTGGAGGGCAGCACCAGGAATATGCTGGAAAATGCGGCAGAAAGAAATGACAGAAAATAAATTAAATTGTCTGATATTTGGGCAAAACGAGCTTCGTGCACAAAAATTGTGCAGGGAGCTTTTTTTGACCGTAGAATAAAAAAAAGAATTACGATAAGCTGTAACACGTAAAAAAGAAAGAGAAGGACAAAAGACAGTCAGAAAGGAGGCAGTTATGGATCTGATCAAGAAAGCAAAACATGCATATATTACCATTTCCTTAGTCATGGTAATTCTGGGACTGGTGCTTGTGATCTGGCCTGAGATGTCTTTATCAGTATTGTGCTATCTGATCGGAGCAATGCTGGTGATTGGGGGAATTGTCAAATTAATCGGGTATTTTTCAAAGGATTTATACCGTCTGGCATTTCAGTTTGACTTTGCGTTTGGAATCCTGTCCATTTTGCTCGGCCTTGTTTTCATCATCCATCCGGAACATATTATATCCATCTTACCAATCGTAATGGGAATCTTTGTTCTGGTTGACGGTGTGCTGAAGATTCAGACAGCACTGGATGCGAAGACATTTGGACTGACCACATGGTGGATGATTATCCTGCTTGCGATGGCAACTTGTATATGCGGTCTTCTGTTGATTTTCAAACCGTTTGAGAGTGCAGTGGCAATGATGATTCTGCTGGGTATTACGCTTCTGATAGACGGAATACAGAATCTTTGGGTTGGAATTTATACCGTGAAGGTGTCCAAGAGAAATGTCATAGATGTTGATTACAAAGAATTATAAAGAGTTATAGAGAGTTTAGAGGAGGAGCACAGATTATGAATAGAAACAAGAAGATTACACAGGCAATGGCACTGGCAATGACAGGAATCATGGTTGCAAATGCCGGAATGGGAAGCGTGTATGCATCTGATGCGGCAGCAGCTTCAGTGGAAGAAGAGACAGAAGCAGTAACAGAAAAAGAAACAGAAACCGAAGTAGAAACAGAGACAGAAACGGAAACAGAGACCGAGAAAAAGAAATCCACCAAGGAAGAAACCGTTTACGTAAAAGCATCTCCAGCCGGTGAAACACAGGAGATCATTGTCAGCGACTGGCTGAAGAATACAGATGGTAATACTTCTATTTCAGATAAATCTGACCTGACAGATATTAAGAATGTAAAAGGTGATGAGACTTTTTCACAGGATGGTGATACTCTTACCTGGGATGCCAATGGAAGTGATATTTATTATCAGGGAACCAGTACCAAATCTCTGCCGGTATCCGTGAATGTGACCTATTATCTGGATGGTAAAGAGATCTCAGCAGATGATCTGGCAGGCAAGAGCGGTCATGTAAAAATGGTATATCAGTATACCAATCATATGAAACAGGGTGAGATCTATACCCCATTCGTATTATTCACAGGAATGATCCTTCCTGGAGATAATTTCTCTAATGTGAAAGTAAACAATGGTAAATCCATTTCCGATGGTGACAAGAATATTGTCATCGGTGTAGGACTTCCGGGACTGGAAGACAGCCTGAAGATTAAAGGATCTGATATTCTGGATGACATGGATATTGATTTGGACATTCCGGAAAGTTTTGAAGTGGAAGCGGATGTGACAGATTTTTCACTGTCCATGTCGATGACAGTAGCAACTCCGCTGAGTCTGGATGATCTGGATCTGGACAGTATTGATGATGAAGATGATCTGAAGGATAAGATTGATGAGATTTCAGATGCAGCAACTGATCTGGTAGACGGTACCAGTGATCTGGCAGATGGTGTACAGGAATTAAAGGATGGTTGTACCGATCTGATAGATGGAATTAATAAACTGGATGACGGCGCCGGAGATCTGAATGACGGAGTACAGACCCTGAACAATAAGAAGGGCGATCTGATTGGCGGAATCAAGCAGTTATCCGATGGACTGAACCAGTTGAACAGCAAAAAAGGAGATCTGGTCAAAGGGATAAATCAGCTGGCAAATGGAGCATCTACATTGGATAGCGGAGCAGATTCTCTGAAAAAAGGCATGGATCAGCTTGCGGACGGAATTACCACGCTGGATCAGAACAGACCTGCACTGATGAGTGGATTGCAGCAGCTCATGGATGGTGTCAGCAAGATGGAAGAGAAAAAAACACTGCTGACCGGCGGTGCGCAGAAAGTGGCAGCAGGTGTGCTGGATGCAGATAATGCACTGAAGACACTGCAGAGTACAGTACAGGTTCTGAGTGCAGGCGTAAAAGAGGGAATTGAGAAGCTGAAATTATACGTAGATACATTAAAGCAGAATGTAGATGGAAAGCAGGATGAACTGACAACTTTTACTTCTAATCTGAATACTTATGTTACGAAAGCAAATGCGATTATCGGACAGGTGGCAGGTTCCGGAACAACAACGGCTCCTGGTACATCGGAAGGAACAGAAAGTATAGGAACACAGTCTGCAGAGGTGAATGTAAGTGTGGATGTATCATTTGCAGATGCAAATCCGGATGCAATCGCAAGTTTGGAAAGCTCCATTACAGGTAATGAAGCAGTACTGGCAAGCCTGAAGGATGTACAGTCCAAAGAGAAAAGTGTACCGGATAAATTGTTAAAAGAATATTCAGGTGCTTACAGTACCTATTCAGGACAGCTGGAAAACTGTATTGCACAGCTGGAAAGTGATATTGCCAATCAGAAAGCTGTACTGGCAGCTCTGAAAGAGAAGCAGACAGTATCCACTACACAGGAAGTGGCTGTACAGGCAGATGAAAGCAATAAGCCGGCAGAAGGCGGCAGTACAGAAGGCGGTTCTGCAGGATCTGGAACGACAGGTGGAGAAACAAATGCTTACCAGCAGCTGCAGGCACTTGGAAACGGACTGTATGCGGCGGCAAAAGGAGATGGAACAAAAGAGAATCCTGGACTTGTCGGCAGTATGCAGGAGATCAGCAGTTATCTTGGTGAAATTGAAAATGGACTTACCGAATTAGAAAATTCTATTTTAGTATTTGATAAGAAAGATCCGAAATCAGGTGTGCTGACACAGATTGGCGGCGGTCTGACAGAATTGGAAGCATCTGTAGGAGGAGACCTGCTTACCGGTGCAAACACATTATCAAGCGGGGTGAATGCTCTGTATGATGGTATTGATGCCCTGAATGTGGGATTTAATACGTTGAGTCTGAAACTTCCGGTTCTGAATAATGGTATCCAGAGCCTGAGCAAAGGAGCATCCCAGCTTCAGAATGGTACGGATTCCCTGAAGGAAGGAACCAGTGCACTGGCGAAAGGAACCAAGTCCCTGCAGAGTGGTGCAGGCGCACTGGCCGATGGTGTACAGAAGCTGGCCGCCGGAGGTAATCAGTTAAAAGAAGGTGGTAATACACTGGCAGCCGGTGTACAGCAGCTGGCAGACGGAAGCGCACAGCTTAAAGACGGAACTTCTCAGTTAAGAGATGGCGGTCAGGATCTGGATTCTGGTGTAGATGAATTGTTAGACGGTGCAAATGAGCTGAAAGATGGTATGGAAGAATTTGACGAAAAAGCAATTCAGAAAATTGTAGACTTTGCAGATGAAGATCTTCAGGATATGATTGACAGATTGAAAGAGATCCGTGATGCAGGTGATGCATATCAGCTCTTCACAGATGGTGATCAGGACAGTGTCGGAAATGTGAAGTTCATCATTGAGACAGCATCTATTGGTGATGATGATTGATAAATCAATACGGGAAATAAAATAATGTTACAGAGAAAACCGGAGATTTGAAGAAGAGTCTCCGGTTTTTCCTGTCTGACGCAATTCTGAAGTTTTTGTGAATATGCCACCATTAGTTGAAATTCATAGCTATTTTAGGTATAATAAATTAAGTTGGAGAATAAAGTTAGGTAGAAAGACTCTGAAGAGAATAGGGGTTTAAGGAGTATAAGAATGACAAAAATGAAGTTTTCAGTCCTGATGCTTGCAGGATGTATGAGCGCAGGGTGTGCTTTAGGTACGCCTGTTTTTGCGGAGCAGATGGATGGGGGAATGGAATATGATACCGGTGAGACTGGATACTGGGATGGTACCGATCAGGTGGATCAGAATATAACCTATGAAGGCGCTGCACAGATGAACCAGGACATGTCGGCTTATGAAGATACTGTACAGGAACCACAGACTGCAACAGAAACTTGGACACCGGATTACACAGAGAGTTATGACAGCAGCACAGAGTATTCATCAGCAACAGAATACAGTGAACCAGCAGAATATTATGATTATACGGAAACTTACAGTGACGATGTAGAGGATACATCAGAGACAGAGAGTGAATCAGAGAAGGAAAGAAGATATTATAAGGATGATCCGTATATTGGAATTCGTAAGACGGATAAAGTAAAATTTGCAGAGGATTATGACATTCTGACAAAGGAAGATGCGGAAAAAGATTTTAATCTTCTGGCTTTTGACAAACTCCCACGCGCTGTCAGTCTGGAAGTTCCGTCAGTGCTTCAGTTACCGGAACTGCCGACAGGATGTGAGTCTGTGGCTTTGACTATGGCACTGGAATACGAAGGATTCATGTTGTATAAGACGACCATTGCCAGAGAATTTCTGATTTATAATCAAGAGACAGATAATATGGCAATCGGTTATATTGGAGATCCATTCAGTGAAGATGGTGCAGGCTGTTTTGCTCCGGCAATCGCAGCTACAGCAGATAATTTCTTTGAAGATCAGGAAGCAGATTATGTGGCTTATGATATTTCAGGAACAGAGATGGAAGAACTGCTCAGTTACGTGCAGGCGGACACACCAGTGGTTCTCTGGACGACCATGTATATGGCAGAACCGGAATTTACGGAAGATACTGCCGAGTATGAGGGGAAAACTTATCGCTGGTATTATCAGGAACATTGTGTGGTATTGTCAGGATATGATCTGGACAATAATACGGTACAGATCAATGATCCGCTGGAGGGTATCGTAGACAGAGACTATGATGAATTCAAGCGTATCTATGATGAAATAGGAAAATACGCAGTTGTAGTAAAAAATACTGTGGAAGAGAAAGAATAATATGAGGCACAAGGATGAATATATTATTTTATTTGAAGCCGAAGAATGAGATCGTCTATCTCTATGATGATTTTACCCTTCGCCAGGTTCTGGAGAAGATGGAGAAGCACAGATACAGTGCAGTTCCGGTTATTAATCGGAATGGAAATTATGTGGGGACACTGACAGAAGGCGATCTGCTGTGGCATTTAAAAGCTACCGGATTTCAGGAACTGAAGGATATGGAAGACATTCCAATGACAAAAATCAGACGTTACTGGCATAATGAACCAGTTAATATTGATTGTAAGATTGAGGATCTGATTACTACATCCATGAATCAGAATTTTGTTCCGGTAATTGATGATAAGAAGATTTTTATTGGGATTGTGACCCGCAGGGATATTATTCAGTATTGTTATGATCAGGTACAAAAAGAGAATTTAGCACGTTAAAGCGATTAAAGTTGACAAACAAAAATATAGTTGGTAGAATATAGAAAGTTTCAATCTGTGAAGATACTGAGCAGATAGAAGGTTACACAAAGGAGTGAAAAAATGAATCAGAGAGTGTTATCCATGCTGGTAGACAATACATCCGGTGTTCTGAGCCGTGTTGCAGGGCTTTTCAGCCGTCGTGGTTATAATATTGACAGCCTGACAGTAGGCGTGACGGCAGATCCGAGATATTCCAGAATGACAGTAGTGGTAAATGGTGATGAACAGATTCTGGATCAGATCGAAAAGCAGGTACGTAAGTTAGTAGATGTGGCAGATGTGAAGACTCTGAAGCCTGGTGACAGTGTGAACAGAGAACTGATTATGGTGAAGCTTCGTGCAGATGCGAAGGATCGTCAGGGCATCAATGCAATCTGCGATATTTTCCGTGCCAAGGTTGTGGATGTAGCGAAGTCATCCATGATTATTGAACTGACAGGAGATCAGGGTAAGTTATCTGCATTTCTGGAGCTGATCAGTGACTATGAGATTCTGGAGCTGGCAAGAACCGGTATGACAGGACTGTCACGTGGCGCAGATGATGTCAGATATTTATAAAAGTTTGCTAGAGGTGAAAGACCTTTAACATATTTACGGTATGAGAAGAGTACCGGAGAGCACATTTTCTATGGAGGAGAAACATAATGGAGGAAGCAAAGATTTATTATCAGGAAGACTGTAATCTTTCCATGCTGGAAGGAAAGACAATTGCAGTAATCGGTTATGGCAGCCAGGGACATGCACATGCATTAAATGCAAAGGAATCCGGATGCCATGTTATTATCGGTCTTTATGAAGGAAGCAAGTCCTGGGCAAAAGCAGAAGCACAGGGATTTGAAGTTTATACGGCAGCAGAAGCTGCAAAGAAAGCTGATATCATCATGATCCTGATCAATGATGAGAAGCAGGCAACTCTTTACAAAAAAGATATCGAACCGAATCTGGAAGAAGGAAACATGCTGATGTTTGCTCACGGTTTCAATATTCATTTCGGATGTATCGTACCACCTGCAAATGTAGATGTTACTATGATCGCACCTAAGGGACCAGGACACACAGTAAGAAGCGAATATCAGGCTGGTAAAGGTGTTCCTTGTCTGGTAGCTGTTCATCAGAATGCTACAGGCAAAGCTCTGGAGATCGCACTGGCTTACGCACTGGCAATCGGCGGAGCAAGAGCTGGTGTGTTGGAGACTACATTCAGAACAGAGACAGAAACAGACCTTTTCGGTGAACAGGCAGTTCTCTGTGGTGGCGTATGCGCACTGATGCAGGCAGGTTTCGAGACTCTGGTTGAAGCTGGATATGACCCAAGAAATGCATATTTTGAATGTATCCATGAGATGAAGCTGATCGTAGATCTGATTTATCAGTCAGGATTTGCAGGAATGAGATATTCTATTTCCAATACTGCTGAATACGGTGATTATATTACAGGACCTAAGATCATCACAGAAGATACTAAGAAAGCAATGAAGAAGATCCTGTCTGATATTCAGGATGGTACTTTTGCAAAAGACTTCCTGTTAGATATGTCCAGCGCAGGTTCACAGGTACATTTCAAAGCTATGAGAAAACTGGCTTCTGAACATCCATCAGAAAAAGTTGGTGCAGAGATCCGTAAACTGTATAGCTGGAATGGCGAAGATAAACTGATTAACAACTAATCAGATATGATGAAGAGAGTGTAGAAATGAGAATCCGGGACAGCAGATACAGGTTGTTCCGGATTTTGTGCTGATAGAGGAGGAAAGAATCATGGGAATGACGATGACACAGAAGATTCTGGCGGCAGCAGCTGGACTTCCATCTGTGGAAGCAGGACAGTTGATTGAAGCAGATCTGGATTTGGTACTGGGAAATGATATCACATCACCGGTAGCAATTCATGAGATGGATAAGTTTACTAAGGAAGGCGTATTTAACAAGGATAAGATTGCTCTTGTAATGGATCATTTTATTCCAAACAAGGATATTAAATCAGCGGAACACTGTAAATGTGTACGCCAGTTTGCAGCAAAACATGATATTACTAATTATTTTGATGTAGGACAGATGGGTATTGAGCATGCATTACTTCCGGAAAGTGGGCTGACAGTTGCCGGTGACGTTATCATCGGTGCAGACTCCCATACCTGCACCTATGGTGCTCTTGGAGCATTTTCCACCGGTGTGGGAAGTACTGATATGGCAGCAGGTATGGCAACCGGAAAAGCATGGTTCAAAGTGCCATCTGCAATAAAGTTTAATCTGATTGGCAAGCCATCTAAGTGGGTAAGTGGAAAGGATGTAATCCTTCACATTATCGGCATGATCGGAGTAGACGGTGCACTGTACCGTTCCATGGAATTTACAGGAGAAGGTATTAAGAATCTGTCAATGGATGACCGTTTCACTATTGCAAACATGGCAATTGAAGCTGGTGGTAAGAACGGAATTTTCCCTGTGGATGATCTTGCAATTGCTTATATGAAAGAGCATTCCAAACGTCCATACAAGATCTTTGAAGCAGATGCAGATGCAGTATATGATGAAGAATATACCATTGATTTAAGTGAACTGAAGCCGACTATTGCGTTCCCGCATCTGCCGGAAAATACGAAGACTATGGATGAGATTACAGAAGATGTAGTAATTGACCAGTCAGTGATTGGTTCCTGTACCAATGGACGTATTGAAGATCTGAGATGCGCTGCTGAGATCTTAAAAGGTCGTAAAGTGAAAAAGGGAGTACGCTGTATCGTGATTCCGGCTACACAGAAGATATATCTTCAGGCAATGGAAGAGGGACTGCTTAAGATCTTTATTGAAGCAGGTGCAGTAGTCAGTACACCAACCTGTGGGCCATGTCTTGGCGGTTATATGGGTATTCTGGCAGAAGGTGAACGTTGTATCTCCACTACCAACCGTAACTTTGTAGGACGTATGGGACATGTAAAATCAGAAGTATATCTGGCAAGTCCGGCTGTTGCAGCAGCAAGCGCAGTAACAGGAAAGATTTCCACACCGGATGAACTGGGATTATAAGGAGGAGAAAGATGAAGGCACACGGAAAAGTATTCAAATACGGAGACAATGTAGATACTGATGTAATCATTCCAGCAAGATATCTGAATTCCTCAGATCCGGCAGAACTGGCAACACATTGTATGGAAGATATTGATAAAGAATTTGTCAATAAAGTACACAAGGGAGATATTATCGTAGCAGATAAGAACTTTGGCTGCGGTTCATCCAGAGAACATGCACCGATCGCTATCAAGGCAGCAGGTGTGAGTTGTGTCATTGCAGAAACATTTGCCAGAATTTTCTATCGTAATTCCATCAATATAGGCCTGCCAATTATTGAATGTCCGGCGGCTGCAAAAGGAATTGAAGATGGAGATGAAGTAGAGGTGGACTTTGACAGTGGTATGATTTACAACCGTACCAAGGGCACTGAATTTAAGGGACAGGCGTTCCCGGAATTTATGCAGAAGATCATTCAGGCAGAAGGTCTGATCAATTATATCAATAATAAATAAGGACGAAAGAAGAGAGGGTATACGGTTCATGCCGTACGCCCTCTTAATTTAATCAGTAATCAATATATTCTTTGACAGAGAACAGATTACTGTTTTTTCTTTTTACGAAGAACCAGAATAACAATAATGACAATTGCAGCGCCTGCCAGAATAATGACAAATGGCAGGATCTGTGTCTGATCACCGGTTCGTGGATTAATGCGGACAGCGTCATTAGATCCGTCAGTAGAAACACCTCCGATAGAGAAGGTAACACTCTTACTGTCAGCAATGTCTGTATTCTGCCAGCTTCCATCCCCATATACCTGTTTCTGGAAAGTAACCGTAACGGTGTAAGTACCAGTTTTGGAAATGGAGAAAGCGCCACTGTAGTTGTCAAGCCAGGTACCTGCTGTGCTTTGGATGGACCAGGTAGAAGGAATATATCGGATATCATTATCAATTGGTGAGGTATTTTCACTGGCAGCACCATATGCGCTGAAAGTCAGTCGTGAATTGATATCATAAGTAGCACCTTCAGATAAGTTCTGAATGGTATTATCTGTCGGATTGCCGATGATATTCAGATCACGGGATTCACTGTAGTCACAATTATCACGATGGCAGTAACGTTCCTGATAGCCATGTGAGGAGTAAGTAGATTCCTCAACGGTTTCCCAGTCATCTCTCAGATCATGTCCCAGAGCAGCTCCTTCTGTTGCATTGCAGCGTGTACAGGTCTTTGGTGTAGTACAGGTAGCAGGTTCCCAGTCATGTCCCAGAGCGGTTCCTTCCAATTCAGTACCGCAGACACGGCAGGTTGCGTTCTTAGTGCAGGTCTCATTATTGGCAGATACATGATCTGCATAATCACCTGTAGTGGCACCGCAGTTCTGACAGGTGGCAAGATGCTGACAGGTAGCAGCATCGAAGTTATGAGCAGCTTTTGCCAGAGCAAGATCCAGAGAATACGTATTTGTTCCATCGGTAAAAGTAATCCGCTTGGTAGACCCATCAGTGAAGTCAGCCTGAGACAGATCATAAGCGGTTCCATCAGAAAGAACAAATTTAATGGAAAGGCTGTTCAATACCGCACTGCACGGTAACTGAACAGAAGTAATGGAAGTTACCTCACCGGCTGTAAAGCTGATGGTATTGCTGTTATCAGAAGGATACTGATAAATCACTGTGTCATCACCGACATTGCGGAATACAAGTGATCCTGTCAGCGTCTGTGCGACGTTTTCCTGTGGAATATCACTGGAAGCATTAGCGTTGGCGTCCTGGGCTGTATCATTGCCGGAAATATCATCATTGGTATCCTGTGCAACGATGTTATTGGAATCAGATACTGTACTGTCCTGTGCAGTGATGTTACCGGAAGCATCTGCATTAGCATCCTGTGTTGGAGTATCAGAAACGTCGGTGTTGGCGTCTTGAGAGACAGAATTCTCAGAGTCGTCGGAAACGACTGGCTGGGAATCTGAATTCTCAGGCAGAAGAGCAACTACTCCGTCTTCAGAATCCTTATATTCTGACTCATTACCTGCATCAATAAGTGAATCATCCAGATTATCGAAGATATTCACATCACCCTCATCTGTGGCAGAATCAGAAGTATCCGGAACAACGTCACCAGAAACCTCAGTATTCGAATCAGAAGTATCCGGAACGACGCTACCAGAATCCTCAGTATTCGAATCAGAAGTATCCAGAACAGTGTCCCCTGAATCTTCGGTATTCGAATCAGAAGTATCCAGAGTAACATCTTCGGAACCATCATTGCTAGAAGTAAAGTCGCCCAGATCCACATCTCCGGATAAGTCATCACTGGAAACAAAACCATTCAGATCAGCATCGTTACTGTTGTCGATAGTGGTATCAGAATCTTCAGATTCAGTTTCTGTTTCACTTTCGGTTTCTTCAGGGACAGCGGCAATCTGTACATCAATGGTCAGATCTTTGACGCCATCTGCAAGAAGAAGATCATCCAGATCCTCATATTCCATGACATAAGCCTCATAATCAGGAACAAAAGTATAAGTACCTTCCGGAGAGGCTTCGGTATATTCTTCGTCGGTATCTGACTTCAGTTTCCAGATAACATTGTCCAGTGTCATGGAAGAGATTACATCACTGCCATCAGATTCCCAGTAACCTTCAACAGTCAGCTTCTCCGGAAGATTCAGATCTTCCAGGGCAGTTCCGGGCTCAGCCTTCAGATCACCGTATTTCTCTCTGGTCTGTTCATTGGTGAAATGCCCTTCATTATCTTTGTCAAAATCAGTAAATTTTGTAATATAGAAAATCGAAGAGCTTTCTTCTTCGGTTCCTGCTTCAGCTTCATCCAGTGTTTCTTCATCAATGTATCCATCATCGGAAAAATCTTCTTCTGCCCATGCAGGAACAGAAGGGATCATGCTCATAATTAAAGAAAATGACAGGATTCCTGAAGCACATTTTGCAAGCAGTTGATTATGTTTGTGCATAATACTTCTCCCCTTTCAGTTATAAAATGTTACATATATGTTAACATAAATGTAAAAGAAAATCCATAAAAAAAGCCTAAAATGAAAAAATTAAGAAAGTATTAATGGTTGAGAAGCCATCGTAAACAATGACAGATAATTTACACAAAACCGGAAAAAATTTGTTCATCCGGTTGACATTTCAATAGAAAAGTGTTATTTTAAACCTACGTCAAACAGAAAAAGCTATGAAGAGGAATAGTACTTTTGTTCTTGGATACAGAAAGCTGCCGGGTGATGCGAGACAGTCGAGAGAATAACAGGAACTCGCCTCAGAGCGGCTGCCTGAAAGCCACAGTTCAGTACGGAGAAGTACAGACAGATGGTGAGTAGACGCAGACGGAGTCCTGACCGTTATCCGGGTAAGATATAAGATCCAGACAGATCCGTATCGAATGAGTGTATGAAGTTATTTCATAAATTAGAGTGGTACCGCGTAGGACAACAGCAGTCTTTCGTCTCTAGTGACCGTTTACAGTCACGGGATGAAGGATTTTTTTTATTTCACAATATATGTGAAATTCACAGTAAGAGATGTAAAACAGTGAAAATGGAGGAAAAACACATGAAGAACTTTAAGAAGTATACCAGACAGTATTTTATGCCGCCAGTGGAATGTATGGACTGGACAAAGAAAGAATACATTGACAAAGCTCCAATCTGGTGTAGTGTAGACCTGCGAGACGGCAATCAGGCATTAATTGTTCCAATGAATCTGCAGCAGAAGATAGATTTCTTTAAATTACTGGTAAAGATTGGATTTAAGGAGATTGAAGTTGGTTTCCCGGCAGCATCAGAGACAGAGTATCATTTCCTTCGTGCACTGATTGAACAGGATCTGATCCCGGATGATGTAACCATTCAGGTACTGACTCAGGCAAGAGAACATATCATTAAGAAGACATTTGAAGCACTAGAAGGCGCGAAAAAAGCAGTAGTGCATGTATATAATTCTACATCACTTTCTCAGAGAGAGCAGGTATTTAAAAAGACTAAAGAAGAGATTCTTAAGATTGCGGTGGATGGTGCAGCCTTACTGAAGAAGCTGGCAGATGAGACAGAAGGCAACTTCTCTTTTGAATACAGTCCTGAGAGCTTTACAGGAACGGAACCGGAATATGCACTGGAAGTGGTGAATGCTGTACTGGATGTATGGCAGCCAACGCCAGATAATAAAGTCATCATCAATCTTCCAAGTACAGTACAGCATTCCATGCCGCATGTGTATGCAAGTCAGATTGAATACATGAGTAAGAACATGAAGTATCGTGAAAATGTAGTACTTTCCCTTCATCCACATAATGACAGAGGTTCTGGTGTCAGTGATGCAGAAATGGGTATTCTGGCAGGTGCAGACAGAATCGAAGGTACCCTGTTTGGAAACGGGGAACGTACCGGTAATGTGGATATCGTAACCCTGGCAATGAATATGTATGCACAGGGTGTAGATCCGGAGCTGGATTTTACTGATATGCTTGATATCTGTGAGCAGTATGAAAAATATACCGGTATGAAGATTGATATGAGAAGCCCATACAGTGGAGCACTGGTATTTGCTGCATTTTCAGGATCACATCAGGATGCAATTGCAAAGGGTATGAAGTATAGAGAGACACATGACTGTGAACACTGGACAGTACCGTATCTTCCAATTGATCCGGCAGATATCGGAAGACATTATGAAGCAGATGTCATCCGTATTAACAGCCAGTCCGGAAAAGGCGGCGTAGGATACATTCTGGAACAGTACTATGGATTAAATCTTCCGGCTAAGATGCGTGAAGCAATGGGATATGCAGCTAAGGCAGCATCTGATGAGAAGGAAAAAGAACTGCTTCCGGATGAGATCTTTGAACTGTTCAAGTCCAGATATGAAGATACTACCGAACCATTCAATATTACAGAGGCACACTTTAAACAGCATAATGGAATTATTGCAGAAGTGATGGTGGAGCATGATGGAGAAAAGAAGATGGCAGTTGCTTCCGGAAACGGACGTCTTGATGCGATCAGTAATGCGCTGAAGAAACAGTTCCGTCTGGAATATCGTCTGGAGACTTATCAGGAACATGCGCTGGAGCAGAGTTCCAGTTCCAGAGCGATTGCCTATGTGGGTATCCGGGATGAACAGGATAAGCGTTTCTGGGGAGCAGGTGTAGATCAGGATATTATCAAGGCTTCCTACAATGCCCTTGTCACAGCAATCAATAATATGTTGAATGATGTAGAATAATATAAAGTGAATGTTACGAAAAAAGGCGTTATCCACACAAAATAGCGGGATAACGCCTTTTTTGTCACAAAAATGTGAAAAAATATGAAAAATATCAACATAAATATTACAAAAATGTGAATAACTTGTTGACAAAGAAACAGAAATGAAATAAAATATCAAAAGATGGGAGTAACTATCAGAGAAAGGAAGGAAAAACAGCATATGGAAGTAGAAAATATACTTCTGGCGGCTATGTGTCGTATGATTCATCGAACCAGACGTGTATATCGGAAGCACGTTGCTGTTGTCCGTGTGGTATTTCTGGCAGCAATCGTATTTCTGTGCGCTTTGGGGGTCAGCGGGGGAAGCAGAATACTGATTTCAGCAGGGATGGGTAAGACATCCGGGTTGCAGACAGGAATAATAGAAGTTCAGGCCGCAGAGGTGGAAGAGACCGAAGCGGCAGCGCAGCTTCAGGCAGGACTGATGGGAGTCGTAAATGGTGCAATCACTATGGACGCATATTCCCAGGCAGCGAGTGAGATAGACACTGCGAGTGCAAATGAAAACATACTGGTAGGTGCTGCGAGAGCAAGCCGTACAGAGAGGAGACGTACCAGCCTCGGAAAAAGTGCACAGTCAGCACAGAGTGTGTTTGTATGTGCCAGAGAGGTGGTAAAGAGTTACCAGATGCCGGAGAGCGAGTATTACACTTTGCTGCAGATTGTAGAGGCAGAAGCAACAGGAGAAGACCTGGAAGGGAAAATGCTGATTGCCAATGTTATTCTGAACAGAGTGAGGGATCCGAGATTCCCGGATACGATCGAAGAGGTTGTCTGGCAGCAGATCGATGGCTCTGCGCAGTTTCAGCCGACCATTGACGGGAGAATTAATACCGTGGAAATCACACAGTCTACCATCGAAGCAGTGGACAGAGTCCTTGCAGGAGAAGATGAGTCCCAGGGGGCACTGTACTTTATGGCAAGAAGCGGCTCCGATGCATCCAGTATAGGATGGTTTGAAGCAAATCTGACACCACTGATGGTGCATGGTGGACATGAATATTATACTTTATCAGAAGATAAACAGGTATCTTAACAGAAGGGCAGCGCAGGCTGCCCTTCTTGCTGTTATGATGGAGGGGTGACTGCAACTCTTACGTCACAGGGTTGCGTGACAAAAAAAGGTGTGCTATACTTGGTAAAAATGTCTGGAATAAGGCATTATCTGGAAGGACACTTAACAGATAGGAATAAGAAAAGGAACGGTGAGAAAATGGAAGTATTATATAGAAGTACAAGAAGCCCGGAGGGAACAGTGACCGCATCACAGGCAATTTTAAAAGGTCTGGCAGAAGATGGAGGTTTATTTGTACCACTGCAGATTCCTGCACTGGATGTGACAATGGATCAGCTCGCAGGCATGAGCTATCAGGAGACAGCCTTTGAAGTAATGAAGTTGTTTTTTACAGATTTTACAGAAGAAGAACTGAAAAACTGTATTGCAAAAGCTTACGATGATAAGTTTGATACGAAGGAGATTGCACCTCTGAAGAAGGAAGACGGCGTCTTTTATCTGGAACTGTTTCATGGTGCGACCATTGCGTTTAAAGATATGGCACTTTCGATTCTGCCACACCTTCTTACTACTTCAGCAAAAAAGAATCATGTGGAAAATGAGATCGTAATTCTGACTGCCACATCAGGGGATACAGGTAAGGCAGCCCTGGCAGGATTCGCAGATGTTCCGGGAACCAGAATCATTGTATTTTACCCGAAGAATGGTGTCAGCCCAATTCAGGAAAAACAGATGGTGACGCAGAAGGGAAAGAATACCTATGTAGTAGGCATTAAGGGCAACTTTGATGATGCACAGACAGGCGTAAAGAAGATGTTTGGAGATAAAGAACTTGCAGCAGAGATGAATCAGGCAGGTTTCCAGTTTTCATCGGCCAATTCCATCAATATTGGACGTTTGGTTCCACAGGTAGTCTACTATGTATATGCCTATGCAAAGCTTCGTGCAGCAGGGGAACTGGCAGAGAATGAACCAATGAATGTAGTGGTTCCTACCGGTAATTTTGGAAATATTCTGGCAGCATATTATGCAAAGAACATGGGTGTACCGATTGCCAGACTGATCTGTGCATCCAACGATAATAAGGTACTGTATGATTTCTTCCAGACCGGAGAGTATGACAGAAACAGAGATTTCATCCTGACGACATCACCTTCCATGGATATTCTGATTTCCAGCAATCTGGAACGTCTGATTTATAAGATCGCAGGAGAAGATGCAGATAAGAACAAGACTCTGATGCAGTCACTGACGACAACGGGCAGATATGAGATCACACCGGAGATGAAGGAAAAATTAAAAGATTTCGCAGGTGGATTTGCTACTGAAGAAGAAGTGGCAAAAGAGATTGCCAGAATGTATGAGACTTGTGGATATGTGATGGATACTCATACAGCCGTTGCTTCCAGCGTATATCATAAGTACAAAGAGCAGACTGGTGACCATACAAAGACTGTGATTGCTTCTACAGCAAGTCCTTATAAGTTCACTAGAAGCGTGATGGATGCTCTGCACAAAGACAGCATTAATATGGCAGATTTTGAACTGGTTGACGAACTGTCCAGAATATCAGGTGTGAAGGTTCCGGCAGCTATTGAAGAGATCCGTACAGCACCGGTGCTGCATGATATGGTAGTAGAGACTGCGGATATGAAGAATGCTGTAAAGAAGATACTTGGGATCAATTAGGAGGAAGAGAACATGGATTCAATGTTTTCACTGATGGACCTGATTATCCTTGGATCGGGTGCATATGTATTATACTGTTATTATCTTTTAAAATTTAAAGGTGAAATTAAAGAAGGTCTGTTACTTCCTAAGGGTACGAATGTGAAGAAGTGTACCGATAAGGCTGCATATACAAAAGAAGTAGAGAATAAAATACTGCTGTATGGAATTGCAGTACTGATCTGTGGTGGATTTGGTGTTCTGGAGACACAGACTGGCTTACTTGGTAAGTGGTATCTGGTAGTGATTGCGGTATTTCTGGCAGTGACATTCTGGTTTGCAATGGTTGTGAAAAAGTCAGGTGAAAAGTACTGGCCGCAGACAACGAAAAAGGTGAAAAAATGAGCAGAATACTCATGAGGTCTGCCATGGATCCTTTAAAAGTAATCAGCCATGCGGAGGCAATCACACAGGATGTGATGAATGAAAATACCGGGAATATGTTGTTTGTGCATGGTCTGACAAGGGCTTTGCTGCTAGATGATACTGTGCTTCATGTGACGAAGACCAACAAGAATTTTTCAAGGGCAGATGTGGATCGGATTAATGAAGAGTATGACTGTTTGCTGATACCGCTTGCCAATGCTTTTCGTCCGAATTTTCAGGATGAACTGGATATGATGACCAGACTCATCAAAAAGTTAAAAATTCCCTGTATCGTAATCGGTGTAGGTGTGCAGGCTAAGGTGGACGAAAGTGTCAACAAGAAGTTTGATTTTGATGATGCTTCCACCAGATTTATCAAGGCAGTTCTGGAAAAGTCTGCCATGATAGGTGTACGCGGTGAGATCACGGCACAGTATATGAAGAAGCTGGGGTTTGCCGAAGAAAAGGATTTCACAGTAATCGGGTGCCCATCCATGTATCTGCATGGTGATACCGTTCCTTTGAAGGAGATTGGGGAACTGACCCCACAGTCGAAAGTCAGTGTGAACCGGAAGATTAACATGCCGGCAAAGCTGCATCAGTTTATCTATGATTCCAGTCAGAGATTTACAGATGCCATGTTTGTTCCACAGGGGATCGATGATCTTCTTCTTCTGTATGCGGGCAAATTCATTGACAGGAGCAAATATCCGAAGATTCCAGATAATTATCCGTGGAAGATGGATCATCCCATTTGCGCACAGGGACATGAGATCGGTTTTAGCAACGTTCCATCCTGGCTGGATTTTCTGAAGACCAGAGATTTTTCTTTTGGATCCAGGATACATGGTAATGTGGCGGCAGTGATGGCAGGGGTCCCAGCCTATATTTTCGCACCGGATGCCAGAATACTGGAGCTTGCCCGCTATCATAATATTCAGCATATGCCGGCAAAGAATATTACAGATGAGACGGATATTTTCAAGGTATACGAGGCAGCAGATTTTACCAGTGTACAAAAGGGGCATAAAGAGAGATTCTATCATTATCTGGACTTTTTGGAAACCAATGGTCTGCAGCATGTATTTGGAACAGAACGGACAGACTGCAGAACCAGATTTGATGAACTGATAGAATCCAGAAGTTATCCGCAGGGAATTACAGCACTGAACCTGCAGGATGTGCAGGAACAGTCTGACAGACTGTATGCATATTACCAGTACGTGGGAGAAAAATACGGATCTCTCCATAATCTGGAGCGTTATGCCAAGATAGAAAAAGCACTGTTTTCAGTCTTGAATAAGACCCCGAAGGGGCTGAAAAAGACAATCAAAAGTTCCATAAAAAGAATTACAGATTAAATGATCAAAGTAGTTTCGGACTTGACTTTTAAGTTACAGAATGCGATAATAATAAAAGATGAATCGTAAAGAGAAGTTGATCATTTGCCTGGGATGTTCGACAACTTCTACTGTTTTGAACCTACATTACTTTAAACGGGATTCTTATATTGCCAATTGGATGTCAGGCCCCCATTTGTCAGGGGAAGGCAGAAGAGCGGTTGCGGTTACCCACCTAGCTTCGCTAGGAGTCAAAAGGTAGGAACCGGCATTTTGGGTATTAAAAAAGGACCTCAGGGTCCTTTTTTCATTATAAAATGATCATAATATATAATGAAATAAGAAGGAGACTGGGGAAGATGGGAATGAAAGTGAGTGATTTTGGCAGACTGTCAGACGGCAGAGAGGCAAAGCTGGTGACCATTGCTAACAAGAATGGTATGTCAATTGAAGTAACCAATTATGGTGCGACACTGGTAGGGGCAGTAGTGCCGGATAAGAATGGCAGACATGATGATGTAATCCTTGGTTATGCAGATGTAACTGATTATGCGAAGAATGGTGGATTTCTTGGAGCCTGCATAGGACGGAGCGGCAATCGTATCGGTGGAGCAGCTTTTGAGATCAACGGTGTGACTTATCATCTGGATCAGAATGAGAATAAGAATAATCTTCATAGTGGAAATAACGGATACGATTCTCAGATATGGGATATGAAGACGGATGAAGCAGCATCTTCTGTGACATTTTCCAGACTGAGTCCGGATATGGAACAGGGATATCCTGGTAATTTTGAAGTGTCTGTTACCTATACACTGACAGATGACAATGAGATTAAGATTCATTATGAGGGCAAGTCAGACAAAGATACCATTGCCAATATGACCAATCATTCCTATTTTAATCTGGAAGGACATGATAACGGAAGTATTCTGGATCATACATTGCAGCTGGATGCAGCTGGTTTCACAGAGATTGATGCAGAAGCGATCCCTACCGGTGTAATCGGATCCGTAGAGGGAACACCGTTTGATTTCCGCACAGCAAAGCGTATCGGACAGGATATTGAGAAAGATAATGAGCAGCTGAAGATGGGTGGCGGCTATGACCATAACTTTGCGTTAAAACCGGACGGAACTGTGAAAAAGATAGCAGAGGTAAAAGCTCCGGTTAGTGGAAGAAAGATGGAAGTATTTACAGACTGTGTGGGTGTACAGTTCTACACAGGTAATTTCATTGAGAATTCCTGGATTGGTAAGGATGGCAAGGCATATCAGAAACGTGGTGGTCTGTGTCTGGAGACCCAGTTCTTCCCGGATGCGATTCATCATGAGAATTTTGCATCTCCGATACTGAAGGCAGGAGATACTTATTCTACTACAACCATTTATAAATTCAGTGCAGAATAAGCAGCAATCATAAAACTGAAAAAGAAACATAGGATAAAAGAAACGGATACAGATAGTATGCCGTTTCTTTTTTTCTGGGAGAAAACAGGAATATGAAGAAAATTATCATACTGTGTGGACTGCTGCTCCTGACATTTTTCTGGGGAATACTGGAATTGAAGTGTGGGAGCCATACAGAGAATTGGAAGAAGCTTATGACTGCGTTACAGCAGGAAAATATGAAACAGACGGGAACTGGGATACAGGAGGACACAGAAACACAGAAGGAAAATGTGGTACAGACAGTGTTAGGAGCAGACCAAGAGATCCGTGTCCTCTTAAAAAGTGGTGGATATGCATCGGAATACCATACGGATATCTGCCTTACCAGTGACGGAGATTATAAGATCCGAACTGAGGAAAATAGCAGCCTGTACAGAGCCGGGGAGAAGATTCAAATTACACCCCAGAGTGACCTCTTTGCAAAAAAAGATGTTCTGCAGGTGTTTTCTGATGATGGTATGTTTTATTTCCCGGAACTGGAGCGGGCGGAAGAGGATATCGGATATGAAGGAAGTCTGGAGATACGAAAGACGGATCAAGGACTGCTTATTGTGAATATATTGCCAATGGAAAGATATCTCTGTGGAGTATTGCCAAGTGAGATGTCAGAATCTTTTCCGTTGGAAGCATTAAAAGCTCAGGCAGTCTGTGCACGGACCTATGCCATACAGCAGCAGGAAAATGGGCGGGCAAAAGAGTACGGGGCGGATCTGGATGACAGTACATCTTATCAGGTCTATAACAATCGGCGTCATGGGACGAAGACTGATCGGGCAGTAAAAGAGACAACAGGGTTGGTAATGATGCAGGATGGGCTGCTTGCCGATGCCCGTTATTATTCTACATCCTGTGGACTGGATCTTCACATGGATTTGTCAGAAGACAGTGTGTTTGCAGCATTTCTACAGGAAGATAAGATGCGTTCTGTGGAGGCAGAAGAGCCCATGTATCGCTGGAAAACCAGTATCCGACTTGCAGATTTGCAGGAGAAAACAGAATGGAAAAAGATAACGAGCCTGGAAATTACAGAAAGAGATGGCAGAGGTATGGCAGTCTGTCTGGAAGTGACCGGACAAAAAAATACAGGAGAAGAAAGTGTGTGTGAAAAAATAGAAGGAGAATATCAGATCCGCCAGTTTCTGGCAATGGCGGATCCTGTGATTACCCTGCAGGATGAAAGCACCCGGGAAGGATGGAAGCTTTTGCCAAGTGCTTTTATTCTGCTGAATCCGGTAATAGAAGAGGAAAATATTACCGGATATGAGATATTGGGAGGCGGATATGGACACGGAGAAGGTTTAAGTCAGAACGGGGCGAAACATATGGCTGAGCAGGGCGAAAACTGTGAAGAGATTCTGAAAAACTATTATGGAGCAATCGAGATTGTCAGATATAGCTCATGAATCCCTTCCCTACGATTTCGCTACTCTTTGTGATAGCCGTAAAGGCGGTAGGTTCCGTGCGGTGTATAAAACGCTGAAGAAGAATAGCCTGCTTTACATCAACAACAGCAAGGATCACGGTACGGTTTTGATGAGAGTAGGCACCGACAGCTTGGTAAACAGTGGCACTGTGATTCAGATCCTGCGTGATAAAATCACAGATTGGCTGCGGATTGCTGGATACAATGGTAAAAAATTTGTTCAGTTTCATGCGTTCAATGGCCTTGTCAATCAATAGAGTTTTTGCCATCAGTCCCAGAATGGAACACAGACCGGTGATGGTATCAAAAACCAGAAAAGAGATAATCACAACGATCAGGTCTGTAAACAGTAAAGCAGTAGAAATATTCATAGTAGAATATTTTTTGATAATCATGGCAATGATGTCCGTACCTCCGCCGGAAGCGTTTTCAAAAAACAGAAGAGCAGCTGCGATGGCCGGGAGGATAATAGCGAAGCAAAGCTCCAGCATAATCTCATCAGTCAGCGGATGAGATATTGGAAATGCTTTTTCAAAAATATTCAGTAATATAGAAGAAAGCACTGTTACATAGGCTGTTTTGATGCCAAAATTGCGGCCGAGTACAGCGAATCCAATCAGTAGCAGAAGCAGATTGATAAACAGGTTCATCTGTGCCGCAGTAAATGGAAGAAAACGGCAGATAACAACAGCCATACCGGATACACCGCCGAAAGAAAAATTGTTGGGGAACTTAAATACATAGATTCCAATGTCCATAATGAGAACTGCCGCAGTGATAATGACATATTCTTTGAAAATCTGTGATGCAGGTAAAGCTGCCTGATCTTTTGTATTCATGTACATACTCCTTTATAAATGATAAATATCGTTTTTTGCTCCCGGTAACTGTAAAGATGATGAACAGCTGCGAAAACTGATAACTATACTATAATATTAGCATAACAAATCTGTACAATCAATAAAGTAAAGTGACACACAGCCATGCATGTGTCATTGCGAAACAGGGAAAAACATGATAAGATAAAACGATGAAAAACATTACCGATCTGGAAGAGGAAAGAATGATGAAATTTCAGAGCATCAAAGAAATCGTGATGCGTTTTATGAAAAAAATGAAAAAAGACCGGGTCAGTGCAGCGGCAGCAGAATCTGCTTTTTTTGTGATAATGGGTTTTGTGCCTTTTTTTATGCTTCTTCTGACGTTGCTTCAGTATACGGAGCTGTCTCCTGAGATGATGATGTCGATACTGATGGAGGTACTGCCTGCAAGTTTTTATGATCTGATCGCAGAGATTGTAAAAGACCTGTTTACTCAGTCTACAGCATTATTGTCTGGAACTGTGATTGCAGCGGTCTGGGCCACCAGTCGCAGTGTTCTGGCCATTACCAATGGATTGAATTCTGTGAGAAACGTAGGAGAGAACAGGAATTATATCTACATGCGAATGCGTTCTGGGATATATATTGTATTTCTGGTAATTGCGATTTTTATGGCCATGGTCATGCTGTTGTTTGGTAACTGGATTCAGGACCGTCTGCTGCGGTATATTCCGGTACTGGGAGAACTGACAGGATTGATTATCAGCTTCAGGGCAGTGGCATCCCTTGGAATCCTGTCACTGATATTCTTATCTTTGTATACGGCACTGCCAAACTGTAAGATGTCAGTGATCAGGCAGATACCTGGCGCTGTCTTCACGGCAGCGGCATGGTCAATATTGTCCTATGGATTTTCTATCTATTTCAGTTATTTTGCAAAAAGTAACAGAGTGAGTATATATGGCAGTCTGACCACGGTGGCCATGATGATGCTGTGGCTGTATTTCTGCATGTGGCTGCTGTTTTTGGGAGCAGAGGTAAATTGTTATCTGGAATATCCGGATTCTTTTATTGATCAGATGGAATAGAGTACTGTTTACTGTGCGCTCGTACAAAATAGACTTGACAAAAAAGAAGAAACAGGTATAGAATAGTCGAAGATATTGGTAAAATGTAAAGGCAATGAAAGTGTTCAGTAGAACCTTGTTTTCCGACAGAGAGAGACAGTCATCGGCTGGAAGCTGGCTCAGGTTCAGATAAGGATTCGAATTTCACACCGGAGCTGCATTCCTGAAGTGATTGATTAGGGAATGACGTATTTTGCACGTTACGCATGCCGAGTGTCTGTCAGATGACAGGAATCAGGGTGGTACCACGGATCATACAGCTTCGTCCCTATTTGGGATGGAGCTTTTTTTATCGTATGGGAGTCCCCCATATGAATTTCAAAAAGAAGGAGAAAAAAGATGAAAGATAAACTGCAGGCGATCAGAGAAGAAGCCATGAAACAGATTGAACAGTCTGATGCTCTGGAAAAATTAAATGACGTAAGAGTAGCATTCCTTGGTAAAAAGGGAGAACTGACTGCTGTATTAAAGAGTATGAAGGATGTTGCTCCGGAGGATCGTCCGAAGGTAGGACAGATGGTAAATGAGACCAGAGCAGCCATTGAAGAAGTCCTGGATGAGACAAAGAAGAAACTGGAAGCAAAGGCAAGAGAAGCACAGTTAAAGGCAGAAGTCATTGACGTTACACTTCCTGCAAAGAAGAACAATGTAGGTCACAGACATCCGAATACCATCGCTCTGGAAGAAGTAGAGCGTATCTTTATCGGTATGGGTTATGAAGTCATCGAAGGACCGGAAGTAGAATACGATGAATACAACTTTGAAAAATTAAATATTCCTGCAAACCATCCGGCAAAGGACGAACAGGATACCTTCTATATTAATAAAGACATTGTACTGAGAACCCAGACTTCTCCGGTACAGGCACGTACTATGGAAAAAGGTAAGCTGCCGATCCGTATGATTTCTCCGGGACGTGTATTCCGTTCTGACGAAGTGGATGCAACCCATTCACCATCCTTCCACCAGATTGAAGGCCTGGTAGTAGATAAGAACATTACATTCGCTGACCTGAAGGGAACATTGGAAGAGTTCGCAAAAGAACTGTTCGGACCGGAGACAAAGACGAAGTTCCGTCCACATCATTTTCCATTCACAGAGCCAAGTGCGGAAGTGGATGTAAGCTGCTTCAAGTGTGGCGGAAAAGGATGCCGTTTCTGTAAGGGATCCGGATGGATTGAGATTCTGGGCTGTGGTATGGTACATCCTCACGTACTGGAGATGTGTGGCATTGACCCAAATGAATACACCGGATTTGCGTTTGGTGTAGGTCTGGAACGTATTGCACTGCTGAAGTACGAAATTGATGACATGAGACTGCTGTATGAAAACGATATCCGTTTCCTGAAACAGTTCTAGGAAAATACTGATTGGTAAATAGCGAAAGGGGATTATTATGAATACTTCATTATCTTGGATCAAAGCGTATGTTCCGGAACTGGACTGCACAGCACAGGAATATACGGATGCCATGACATTAACAGGTACAAAAGTAGAAGGATTTGAAAGACTGGATAAGAATCTGGATAAGATCGTGATTGGCCAGATTGAAAAGATTGAAAAACATCCGGATGCAGATAAGCTGATTATCTGTCAGGTAAATATCGGAACAGAGACCATTCAGATCGTAACCGGCGCTCCGAATGTGAAAGAAGGAGATAAGGTTCCGGTTGTTCTGGACGGCGGAAGCGTTGCCGGAGGTCATGATGGAAAGATGGCAGAAGACGGTATTAAGATTAAAAAAGGAAAACTTCGCGGAATCGAATCTAACGGAATGATGTGTTCCATCGAAGAGCTGGGATCTTCCAGAGACATGTATCCGGAAGCACCGGAATACGGCATCTACATCTTCCCGGAAGATGCAGTTGTTGGAGAAAGCGCAGTAAAAGCACTGGGACTGGATGACGTGGTATTTGAATATGAGATCACATCCAACCGTGTAGACTGCTACAGCGTGGTTGGTATTGCAAGAGAAGCGGCAGCTACCTTCCGCAAGCCATTCTGCCCGCCAGTTGTAGCTACAACAGGAAATAGCGAAGATGTACATGACTATGTAAAAGTAACGGTACAGGATACCGATCTCTGCCCTCGTTATACTGCAAGAGTGGTAAAGAATATCAAGATCGCACCTTCACCGGTATGGCTGCAGAGAAGACTGGCTTCCTGTGGTATTCGTCCAATTAATAACATCGTAGATATTACCAACTACGTTATGGAAGAATATGGTCAGCCAATGCATGCGTATGACTATGACACCATTGCAGGTCATGAGATCGTGGTGAGAAGAGCCGGAAAAGATGAAAAATTCGTCACACTGGATGGACAGGAACGTACTATGGATGAGAACGTCCTGATGATCTGCGACGGTGAAAAAGCCATCGGTATTGCAGGTATCATGGGTGGAGAGAATTCCATGATTACTGATGATGTAAAGACGATGATGTTTGAAGCAGCCTGCTTTGATGGAACCAATATCCGTCTTTCTTCTAAGAGAGTGGGACTTCGTACCGATGCATCTGGTAAGTTTGAAAAGGGACTGGATCCAAACAATGCGCAGGCAGCGATTGATCGTGCCTGCCAGCTGATCGAAGAGTTCGGCGCAGGCGAAGTAGTAGGCGGTATGGTAGATGTATATAGCAAGAAAAAAGAACCTGTCCGTGTGGCATTTGAGCCGGAAAAGATCAACGCTCTTCTGGGAACCGATATTTCCAGAGAAGATATGCTGAAATATTTTGATAAGATTGAGTTGGCATACGATGAAGCAACAAATGAGATCGTAGCACCAACCTTCCGCCATGATATATTCCGTACTGCCGACCTGGCAGAGGAAGTGGCAAGATTCTATGGATATGACAATATTCCTACCACACTCCCGAAGGGAGAAGCGACCACAGGAAAGTTGCCATTCTATCTGAGAATTGAACAGACCGCAAGAGATATCGCAGAATTCTGTGGTTTTTCACAGGGATATTCCTATTCCTTTGAAAGCCCGAAGGTATTTGACAAGCTGCTGATTCCACAGGGTGACCAGCTTCGTCAGGCAATCAGCATCTCCAATCCTCTGGGAGAAGACTTCAGTATTATGAGAACTGTTTCTCTGAATGGTATGCTGAATTCTCTGGCATTTAACTATAATCACAGAAATAAGAATGTAAGACTTTACGAACTGGGTAACGTATATCTGCCAAAGGCACTTCCTCTGACAGAACTGCCGGATGAGAGAATGCAGTTCACTCTGGGTATGTACGGAGAAGGAGATTTCTTCACCATGAAGGGTGTGATAGAAGAATTCTTCGAAAAAGTCGGACTTCGTAAAACTGCAAAATACGATCCAAATGCAGGCAAGCCATATCTGCATCCAGGACGTCAGGCAAACATCATTTATGAAGGAACGGTAGTTGGTTATATTGGTGAGGTACATCCGGCTGTTGCAGATAATTACGGTATTGGTGAAAGAGCTTATGTGGCTGTTCTGGATATGAAGAACATCGTATCTTTCGCAACTTATGACCGTAAATATGAAGGAATCGTAAGATTCCCGGCAGTAACCCGTGACCTGAGTATGGTAGTACCGAAGCAGATCCTTGCAGGACAGATTGAAGAAATGATCGCACAGCGTGGTGGCAAGCATCTGGAAAGCTATCATCTGTTTGACCTGTATGAAGGTGCACAGATCGAAAAAGGTTATAAGTCTATGGCATACTCCATCACCTTCCGTGCAAAGGATAAGACACTGGAAGAAAGCGATGTGGCTTCTGCAATGAAGAAGATTTTAAATGGTCTGGAATCCATGGGTATTGTGTTGAGACAGTAGGGGAATACGTCACTCGAAAGTTGGGTACAGATGTGCGTACGCATGATTTTATAAACGAAAATCCGCCGGTATTTGATAAAAAATGCCGGCGGTACTTGCGTTTTTGCAGGAAATTCTTTATGATAGCAGATGGAATATAAAAGTATGAGCATAAAGTGACATGCAGGCAGAAATGGAATGCGTAAAATGCAGTCCGGCATGCAGAAATAAGAGGTATGGAACATGAAATTATACATTCTCCGTCATGGAGAAACGGATTGGAATAAAAACAAACTGCTGCAGGGGAAGAGTGATGTTCCTTTAAATGATAAAGGTAGAGAACTGGCAAAGGCTTCCGCAGAGGGAATGAAGGATATTCCTTTTGATCTGGTCTTTACCAGCCCACTGGAACGTGCAAGAGAGACTGCCAGGCTGGTACTTGGTGACAGGAACATTCCGTTTATCACGGACAGCAGAATCGAAGAGATCGGATTCGGTGAAATGGAAGGAAAGCCATGGAGAAAGTCAGAAAATTTTCCGGGAGATGAGAATATTTATCAGTTTTTCCATCATCCGGATCAGTATATACCGCCAAAAGGTGGAGAGAGCCTGACAGATCTGGCAAAGCGGTGTGCAGACTTTATACAGGATATCTGTAACCGTCCGGAACTGGAAGAAAAGACGATTCTCATTGCCACACACGGAGCAGCTACCAGAGGACTGCTAAACAGTCTTAGAGACTGGAAGCTGGAAGACTTCTGGGGTGGAAGAGTAGCACCAAACTGTGGTGTCGCCATTGTAGAAAGCCATCATGGGCAGGCAAAACTGTTGGCAGAGAATGTAACGTATTATGAAAAACAGAGATAGGGAGGTATTAAATTGAAAACATCAGATTTTTATTTTGATTTACCACAGGAACTGATTGCTCAGGATCCTCTGGAAGACCGTTCTTCTTCCAGACTTCTGGTGCTGGATCGTGAGACAGGCAAGACAGAGCATCACGTTTTTAAGGATGTGATTGATTATCTGAATCCGGGAGACTGTCTGGTGGTTAATAACACGAAGGTCATTCCGGCCCGTCTGTTTGGAAGCAAAGAAGGAACAGAAGCAAAGATTGAAATTTTATTATTAAAGCGAAAAGAAAATGATGTATGGGAAACACTGGTAAAACCTGGTAAAAAAGCCAAACCGGGTACCAGAATCTCCTTTGGAGACGGACTTCTGACAGGAGAAGTCATTGATGTGGTAGAAGATGGCAACCGACTGATTAAGTTTACCTATGACGGAATCTTTGAAGAGATTCTGGATCAGCTGGGACAGATGCCGCTGCCACCATATATTACCCATCAGTTAAAAGACAAGAACCGTTACCAGACTGTTTATGCCAAACATGACGGATCTGCAGCAGCACCGACAGCCGGACTGCATTTTACTCCGGAACTTCTGGAAGCCATCAAAGCGAAAGGTGTGAATATTGCCCATGTAACCCTGCATGTAGGTCTGGGAACCTTCCGCCCGGTAAAAGTAGAAGACGTGACCAACCATCATATGCATTCTGAGTTTTATATCGTGGAAGAAGATCAGGCAAAACTGATCAACGAGACAAAGCAGAGAGGTGGAAAGATCGTATCTGTGGGAACTACAAGCTGTCGTACACTGGAATCAGCAACCGATGATCAGGGCATTCTTCAAGCAGGAAGTGGCTGGACAGATATCTTTATTTACCCAGGTTACAAGTTCAAGATGATCGATCGCCTGATCACTAATTTCCATCTGCCAGAATCCACACTGCTGATGCTGGTGTCTGCGTTGGCTGGAAAAGACAAAATTATGGCAGCATACGAAGAGGCAGTGAAAGAACGGTACAGGTTCTTTTCATTTGGAGATGCCATGTTGATATTGTAATGGAATTCTTGGATTGACAAATATAGCCGACGAGAATATAATAATAGCACAAGACAGTCGGAACGATAGCTGAAACCTATCCGTTTCTGGCATTAATAGAAATTAGAGAAATAGCATCCTACTTTTGTCAGAGCGGGGATGCTATTTCTTACTTTTCAGATTTAGAATTTCGATGATGAATAATTCTGTTGTCAAAATAACCATGAATTCTTCATATGTACTCATAAGCCCCACTCCTTTCTGCAAGACTCAGAAACGAGTGGTACCGCATCCTTCCAACTGTTTGAATAGAATATCACAAAGTGAAAAATAATGCAACATAACATCGAGGTTAAACATGGAAAAAGCCGAGGAACATGATCCCTTGGATTTTATAATTATCTATTATTGTATCAGTTTTTTTAGTGATTCATAGAATTTCGGATAGCTGATTTTCACACAATCAGCCCCTTCTATGGTGGTTTCGCCATCTGCACCCAATGCTCCGACAGCGAAGCTCATGGCAATGCGGTGATCCAGATGGCTGTCGATCACAGCACCATGAAGTGGATAGCCGCCTTCGATAATCATGCCATCATCTGTAGCTTCAATATGGGCGCCCATAGCTTTTAAATTCGTAACAACCGTGTCAATACGGTTACTTTCTTTTACCTTCAGTTCCTGTGCGTCTTTGATTATGGTAGTACCTTCAGCAAAGCAGGCCATTACAGCAATCATTGGAATCTCATCAATTAACGTCGGGATAATTTCTCCGCCAACGGTAATACCCTTCAAAGAACTGCTTCGAACCAGTAGATCGCAGGCAGGTTCCCCGCCACTGATCTTTTCATTCAGAATCGTAATGTCACCGCCCATTTCTTTGGCAACTCTTAAGATACCATCTCTGGTTGGGTTGATTCCTACATTTTTGACCAGAATCTCAGAATTCGGGATGATCAGTCCTGCAGCAATAAAATAGGCAGCAGAAGAGATGTCACCTGGGACTTCGATCTTCATGCCTTTTAAGTCGGGTTCTGGCTCAATGCTTGCAGTTGTACCGGATGAAGTAACCTTTGCGCCGAATCCGGTGAGCATCAGTTCCGTATGATTGCGGGAAAGAACCGGTTCCGTCACACTGGTAGGTGCATCCGCATACAGACCGGCGAGAAGTACACAGGATTTAACCTGAGCAGAAGCAACCGGAGACTGGTAGGTAATGCCGTGAAGGTGACCGCCGCAGATGCGAAGCGGTGCACAGTTATTTCCATTCAGGCTGGTGATATCGGCGCCCATCATAGATAATGGGGTCATAATACGCTTCATCGGTCTGGTCTGTATGGAGGCATCTCCATTCAGAATAGTGGTAAAAGACTGACCGGACAGAATACCGGAGATCAGGCGTGTGGTAGTACCGCTGTTCCCGGTATCCAGAGTTTCGGAAGATTCTGAGAGACCATGAAGCCCCTTGCCATGAATCAGAATCGAATCTGCGGTATTTTCGATCTGGATTCCAAGCTTACGGAAACAGGAGATGGTAGACAGACAATCGGCTCCTTGTAAAAAGTTGGTTACCTCTGTGGTACCTTCAGCCAGAGAACCAAACATGACTGCCCGGTGGGAGATGGATTTGTCTCCCGGAATGGTTACTTCACCTTTTAATGATGTTACTTTATGAAAAATCATAATAGACCCTCGATTCAAAATATAATGATATTACAATTTCCAGACAGGATAAAAATTTACACTTCATACACGGTATATCGGTATCTGCGCAATTCTTCTGCTGCCCGTATTTTAGATTCGGCATCATAGAATTCCACCAACAGAACCGCATCTTCGAATTCCCTGTTATGCACGATTCCAATATTCTTCAACGTAATGCCTCTGCTTGCAAGAATTGTAGATAAAATGGCAATACCACCTGCCTCATCTACCAGATCACAGTAAAGACGGTGATTTTTTTTGATCGGTCCGGCTGACAGATCGGAGAAGGAATTACGGTAATCTCTGGATTCACGGAAGAAGGTGTTGATGGCAGAACCGTTTTTCTGTTCCAGAGCGCCACGAATTTCTTCCAGATTGCGGATATAATCATTCAGTACCTTCAGGATATTTTCTGAGTTTGTCATACAGATCTGTTCCCACATCTCTGGAGAAGAAGATGCAATTCTGGTAATATCTTTAAATCCACCGGCAGCTACCATACGCATGGTTTCAGAAGGCGTGTCCTCATCATGCACCAGATTCACCAAAGCGGCAGCGATCAGGTGAGGCAGATGGCTGATGGCACCGGTTACAAAATCATGTTCGTGATAGTCCAGAACCAGGGGGAGTGCTTTCAGGTTTCGTACCAGTTCCACATATGCTTCCACGGCTTCCTGCGGAACCTGAGAGGTTGGAGTGATAATATAGTAAGCATTCTCCAGAAGATGACGCTTGGCATTGACAATACCGGTCTTTTCAGATCCTGCCATTGGATGACCACCGATAAACTGAGCTTCCATACCAAGTTCGGCTACATGAGTATGGATATCTGTCTTGGTGCTGCCGGCGTCGGTAATAATACACTCTGGCTTAATTAGCGTTTTCAGAATCTGAAGATAAGAAGCATTGGCTTCCACCGGCGCACATAAAAAGATATAATTACAGTCCGCAAAACGTTCATCCACCTGCTCACAGGCAATATCAATGATCTGCTCTTTTAATGCATAATCCAGAGTGATATGGCTTCTGGTATGGGCAAGGATCGTAGCGTCCGGGTAATAGTATCTGATGGCTTTTGCGATGGAACCGCCGATCAGTCCCAGTCCGATAAAGCCAATGGTAAGTGGTTGTTTCATGGAATGGTTCGTTCCTTTCTGTAATATAAATGTATGATTCCTGGAGCCTTCTGACCCCGATAGTATTCATTCTACTATTGGCAGGAATGGATGTCAACGATTTTACACTTTAAAGTGCAAAAATACCATAGAATCACAAAATTGTGATGAATTGTGTGAATTGAATACAAAATTTGGAAAATACTAACATAGTTGTTGAAAAAAAGAAAAAATAATATGGTAAAAATGAATAAATTACTTGAAAATTTTAAAAATATTTAGTAAAATATACCCATGGTGCTGAAAAGCATAATTAATTCTTCATAGTGAGATGATTCGCATCTCAATAAACTAGAACTGGAGGAAGGCATATGAAGGTTTATACAACAGACAGGATCCGTAACGTGGTAATCTTAGGACATGGCGGATCAGGAAAGACAAGTTTGGTAGAAGCAATGGCTTACTTATCAGGTGTTACCAGCAGAATGGGAAGTGTTTCTGAAGGAAATACCGTAAGTGATTATGATAAAGAAGAGATTAAGAGAAAATTCTCAATCAATACAACCGTAATGCCGATTATCTGGGGTGATATCAAGGTGAATGTACTGGATACACCAGGTTACTTTGATTTTGTTGGAGAAGCAGAAGAAGCGGCAGCGGCAGCAGATGCAGCAGTAATTGTAATCAACGGTAAGAATGGAGTAGAAGTTGGTACACAGAAGGCATGGGATTTATGTGAGAAGTATAAGCTGCCTCGTATGTTCTTTGTATCCAATATGGACGTGGACAATGCCAGCTTCCGTCAGGTAGTAGAGGATCTGACTGCATTATATGGAAAGAAGATCGCACCGATCCATCTCCCGATTCGTGAGAATGAGAAGTTTGTCGGTTACGTTAACGTAGTAAGACAGGAAGGAAGACGCTGGCTGGAGAAGGGCGAGAAGGAGCCTTGTGATATCCCGGATTACTCTATGGAATATCTGGAGAAGTACAGAGAGAATCTTCTGGAAGCAGTAGCAGAGACATCAGAAGAATTCATGGATCGTTATTTTGCGGGAGAAGAATTCTCACCGGCAGAGATCATGGCTGCACTGACCATGAACGTTGATGACGGATCTATCGTACCGGTAGCAATGGGTTCTCCTGTGAATTTCCAGGGTGTTATGAATCTGTTGGATGATATCGTACAGTATTTCCCAAGCCCGGATAAGAGAAAGATCGCAGGTATCAATATGAAGACCAGCGAGATCTATGAAGCAAATTATGACTTTGCAAAAGCAAAATCTGCATTTGTATTCAAGACCATCGTAGATCCGTTCATTGGAAAATATTCTCTGGTAAAAGTAGCATCCGGTGTTATCAAGAATGACGATCTTCTTTATAATGTAAACAGAGATGAAGAAGTGAAATTGAATAAGCTGTATGTGATGGAAGGAAGCAAGCCAATCGAGATCGCAGAATTACATGCAGGTGATATCGGAGCCATTGGTAAACTGAATGTTACCAGAACAGGAGATTCTCTGGCAACCAAGAATACACCGATTCAGTATGCAGGAATTGATACTTCCACACCTTATACATATAAGAGATATTTTGCAAAGAATAAGGGTGAAGAAGATAAGGTAGCACAGGCATTGGCTAAGATGATGCTGGAAGACCTGACTATGAAGGCTGTCAATGACGCTGAGAACAGACAGACACTGATCTATGGTATGGGCGATCAGCATATTGATATTATTGCAAGCAAGCTTCTCACCAAGTATAAGGTGGAGATTGAACTGGCAAGACCAAAGGTGGCATTCCGCGAGACCATTCGTAAGAACTCTGATGTAGAAGCTAAGTATAAGAAACAGTCTGGTGGTCATGGACAGTATGGTCATGTTAAGATGAGATTTGCCAATTCCGGAGATATGGAGACTCCATATGTCTTCGAACAGGTGGTAGTCGGCGGTGCCGTTCCGAAGAACTACTTCCCGGCAGTAGAAAAGGGTATTCAGGAATCTGTACAGAGAGGTCCTCTGGCAGCATATCCGGTAGTAGGTGTGAAGGCCACTCTTTATGATGGTTCCTATCATCCGGTAGACTCTTCTGAAATGGCATTCAAGACAGCCGCTATGCAGGCGTTCAAGAAGGGCTTCATGGAAGCATCACCGGTGCTTCTTGAGCCGATCGCATCCCTGAAGGTTACTGTCCCAGATAAATTCACAGGTGATGTTATGGGTGATCTGAACAAGCGCAGAGGTCGTGTGCTTGGTATGAATCCGGATCATAAAGGCAGCCAGATTATTGAAGCAGATATTCCTATGATGGAACTGTATGGATATTCTACGCAGCTTCGTTCCATGACAGGGGGAGCGGGAACATTTGCATATGAATTTGCAAGATATGAGCAGGCCCCGTCTGATATTCAGGCAAAAGAAGTGGAAGAAAGAGCAAGTAAAGTGAATACACTGGAAGATTAATGATTTGAACATTGTGAAGGGATCTGTAACAGTCAGAGTACTGCTGTATCACAATCAGACAATCAGATCCTGAGAATAAGGCAAAAACTTCGCGGCAGTTATCTGTCCGCGGAGTTTTTGTCTGAAAAGAAAGCCAGGAATCAGATCATATGCCATTTTTACAACAAAGTGAATGAATCTGAGATTTTGAAAGAAACAGATAGATTTTCCAGAAAGGATAGGATAGAATAGAATAGAGCAACACAAAAGGCAGTCATGGAAAGGTAATATCAGAATGTTTCATTTGGTAATAGCAGTTGCTGCGGCAGTTGCCCTAACTGGAGGAAGTGTGACAGCAGACAGTCATGTTTTATACAGACAGAGACAAAGTATTGTGGCAGAACAGAAGAAAGTTGTGAATCCATACGAACCGGGTGGCACTTATGAGAATATGAAGATTATTTATAAGTTTGGAAAAAGCAGGGTGGTTTTGACGGCTGAGGATGTGATAGACTGGGTACGGTACTGGCCGGACGGACACTGGGATATTGATGATGCCAGGATTGCAGAATACATAGAGAGCCTTCAAAAGCATTTTGACACCTGGGACCGCACAAAGGTGTTTGAGACAACTGGAAAGAAAATCATTCACTTGACGGGGAATTATGGATGGAGACTGGATCGGGACAAAGAGGTGAAAGAGATCTCAAAGCTCCTTCGAAGAAATGGAACAACGGTACATCCGCTTCATTTTCTGACAGAAGCAGCAGTGCGCTATAATCCCGCAAGAGACTATGGGAATTCTTATGTGGAGATAGACCTGAGCCGTCAGGTACTCTGGCTGTATGAAGAAGGCAAAGTGACGGTACGTACGGATATAGTTTCCGGGTTAATGAACACGGACCGTCAGACACCAAGAGGAATTTTCTGTGTAAAATATAAGCAGTCACCGGCGGTACTCAGGGGAGCTGACTATGCTTCTCCGGTTACCTACTGGATGCCGTTTAATGGTGGAATCGGACTGCATGATGCTACCTGGCAGCCTGCTTTTGGAGGGAATCTCTGCTATACCCGCGGGTCACATGGCTGCATTAATCTGCCTCTGGATAAAGCAGAGAAGATATACGAAAAGATAGAGAAAGGATTCCCGGTGATCTGTTATTATTCGGATCCGGAAGATGAGTAATATGAATCAATATGATGTTGCACCGCTGGAGGGAATCACCGGATATGTGTTTCGAGATATACACCACAGGCATTTCCCTGGGGTGAGAAAATATTATATTCCTTTTATTGAGCCAAAGCCAAATGCAAAAAAGATCTTTACCGGAAGAGAACTGGGAGACATTCTGCCAGAGCACAACGAAGGTGTGCCAGTGGTGCCACAGATTCTGACCAACAAGTGGGAAGACTTTTTATGGACCGCAGGGCATTTGCAGGAATATGGCTACACAGAGATCAACTGGAACGTGGGATGTCCGGCAAAGACGGTGGTATCCAAGAACCGTGGTTCAGGGTTTCTGGCATTTCCGGAGGAGATCGATGAATTCCTGTATCGGGTATTTGAAAAGACAGATCTGAAGATCTCTGTAAAGACACGAATCGGCAGAGATACAGCAGAGGAATTTGATCAGCTTTTAGAAATCTATGAGAAGTATCCGTTGGAAGAACTGGTGGTTCATCCGAGAACTCAGAAGGACTTTTATGGTAATACACCAGATCTGGACGCGTTTGAGAAAGCTGCAAATTGCCGGAAGTTTCCGATTATTTATAATGGAGATATCCAGACAGCAGAAGATTTGAACCGGATTCGGATGCGATTTCCAGATATCATGCTCTACATGATGGGAAGAGGAGTACTTCGTAATCCACAGCTAATTGAGAATATGCAGCAGGGTACGCTGCCGGATAAGCAGAGAATCTGGGATTTTCTGGAAGATCTGAAGGAATCCTACAGCCGGGAACTTTCCGGAGAGACGGTAGTGCTTTTTAAATTGAAAGAGATCTGGTGCTATATGATAAAACTATTTGACAATCCGGGAAAGCTGGCAGGGAAATTGAAAAAAGCAAAACATCTGTCAGATTACGAGCTGGCTGCCAGATCAATATTTGAAGAATGTGAGATCAAAGAAAATGATATCTGTTCAAATTGCTGATATAAAATTATTTATGAATAAGCTGTTTCTGTCAGAGTATTTTGATGCATTTTTGATGTCTGAAGCAAACTTTGTGACGTTTAATACTTTTCATATCGATGGTACATTACAACATGCCTATTATTCCGGCGAGGAACTGAAAGAATCCAGTATGGGAGAACAGCGTTTTTCCCTGTGGAAACAGATCCGGCCATTTGCGCTGAGTTTGATAAAGGGAACGCACACACCGTTGGAGTTTAAAATTATCTTTCGCCTCTCAGATTCAAATGTGGAAAAACTCCTTCGGCAGACAGGAATTACAGCGTTTTCCCCGGTAGATGTGGATGGTCTGTTTCTGAATCTGAATTTTTCCAGAGGAGACTTATATTGTATTTCAGGAACATCACTGACCTTGTTTTCTATGGATAAATCTGTGGAGCATGCATGGGATGATGCAGTAAAAAAGTATCTGAACGCTTTTTTATAAAAAGACGATAAATTATTTTATAAAAATTTTATTAGCACTCAACGCAGATGAGTGCTAATTTTCTCTTGACATCTCATTTTCCTGGTATTATACTCTTGTTAAATGGTGAGGGGAAGAGACCCCATAAGAATACAACCAAATTTTACGAGAGGTGATTACTATGAACAAAACAGGAAGTCTTTCTATTAACAGTGAGAATATTTTTCCGATTATTAAAAAGTGGCTTTATTCCGATCATGATATTTTCATGCGTGAGCTGGTATCTAACGGATGTGATGCCATTACGAAACTGAAGAAGCTGGCACTGATCGGTGATTACACTATGCCGGATGATTACAAAGGAAAAGTGGAAGTAGTCATCAGCGCAAAGAACAAGACTATGAAGTTCATTGATAACGGTCTTGGTATGACACCGGAAGAAGTAGAAGAATACATTACGCAGATTGCTTTTTCAGGTGCTACAGATTTTATTGAAAAATATAAAGATAATGCCAATGGAGATGAGATCATCGGTCATTTTGGACTGGGATTCTATTCCGCATTTATGGTAGCAGATGAAGTACATATTGATACTTTGTCTTATAAGGAAGGTGCAGAACCGGTACACTGGGAATGTGATGGTGGTACAAGCTATCAGATGGAGACTGGTAACCGTACTACAGTCGGTACTGAGATTACCCTGTTTCTGAATGAAGAAAGCCTGGAGTTTGCCAATGAATATCGTGCACGCGAGGTATTGGAGAAGTATTGTTCCTTCATGCCGACCGAGATTTTCCTGACCAATGCAGATGCAGAACCACAGTACGAGACAGTTCTGAAAGAAGAAGTACTGGATACGGACGAAGTAGTGGAATATATTCATGAAGATGCCAAGACAGAAGAAAAAGAGAACGAGAACGGTGAGAAAGAAGTCGTAGAAGTATCTCCGGCACAGGAAAAGGCGAAGATCAAGAAGCGTCCGGTTTCCATCAGCGATACACATCCACTCTGGACCAAGCATCCAAATGACTGTACAGATGAAGAATATCTGGAATTCTATCGCAAGGTATTTCTGGATTACAAAGAGCCGCTGTTCTGGATTCATCTGAATATGGATTATCCGTTTAACCTGAAAGGTATTCTGTATTTCCCGAAGATCAATACGGAATATGATTCTATCGAAGGAACGATTAAGCTATATAACAATCAAGTATTTATTGCCGATAATATTAAAGAAGTAATTCCAGAATTCCTGATGTTGCTGAAAGGTGTGATTGACTGCCCGGATCTGCCACTGAATGTATCCAGAAGCGCACTGCAGAATGACGGATTTGTAAAGAAAATCTCTGATTATATCAGCAAGAAGGTAGCTGACAAGCTGAGTGGTATGTGCAAGACAGATCGTGAATCTTATGAAAAATACTGGGATGATATCAGCCCGTTCATTAAATATGGTTGTATCAAGGACAGCAAGTTCAGTGATCGTATGATGGACTACATTCTGGTTAAGAATATCGAAGGCAAGTATCTGACTCTGGATGATTTTATTGCAGAGAATAAGAAAGAAGATACCACAGAAAACGCGGAGACCGCGGACAAGAAGGACGATGCAGAATTTGAGGAAGATCTGAATAAGAAAGAAGATGCACCGAAGACCACACTGTTTTATGTGACAGATGAAGTACAGCAGAGCCAGTACATCAATATGTTCAAAGAAGAAGGACTGGATGCGGTGATTCTGAAACATAATATTGATTCCCCGTTTATTTCGCTGGTAGAACAGAAGAAGGAAAATGTACAGTTTAAGCGCATTGACGCTGATGTAAATGATACCTTAAAAGCAGAAGATGCAGAAGAAATAACGAAGGAAACAGTGGATACGCTTATCGATGTATTCCGTAAAGCATTGGGTAAAGAAAATCTGGATGTGAAAGTGGAGAACCTGAAAAATGAATCTGTTGCATCCATGATTACTCTCTCAGAAGAGAGTAGACGTATGCAGGATATGATGAAGATGTACAATATGGGTGGCATGGATCCTGCAATGTTCGGAGGAGCAGAGATACTGGTGCTGAATGCGAAGAACCATCTGGTACAGTACATTCTGGAACATAAAGATGGAGAATATGTACCGATGATCTGTGAACAGTTGTATGATCTGGCTATGCTCAGCCATGCACCACTTTCACCGGAAGCCATGACTAAATTCATCGCAAGAAGTAATGAGATCATGACAAAACTGGTACAGTAAGAAGATATCAGGAGAATATCTGAATAAGGACAGCAAATCAGGAAGACCATTTGGTTGGAACTCATCATCCAGCTGAATGGTCTGTTTGCTTTTAAAGAGTTAAAAAGATTAGCAGGAATTCCCCCTTTTCAAATGGGAATATATGTGTTACTATAATGTAGTATTAAAAACTAGGTCTTAGAGCCGGAGGATGAAATAAATGAGTTATAAGATTATTATTGACAGTTGCGGTGAATTGACAGAGAAGATGAAAGAAGATGGTCATTTCGCATCCGCAGCTTTAACATTATACGTAGATGAACATACGATAGTAGACGATGAGACATTCCGGCAGTCAGAGTTCCTGAGACTGGTAGCAGAGAGCCCGAACTGTCCGAAGTCGGCATGCCCGTCACCGGAGAGTTTTCGTGATAAGTTTGACTGTGGCGCAGAACACGTTTATGCAGTGACACTTTCTTCTGAACTGAGTGGTTCTTACAACAGTGCAGAACTTGGAAAGAACCTGTTTCTGGAGGAACATCCTGAGAAGAAAGCGTATGTATTCAATTCCCGTTCCGCATCTGTGGGAGAGACATTGATTGGTCTGAAGATTCAGGAATGTGAAGAAGCGGGCATGAGTTTTGAAGAGGTGGTAGAGCATGTGGAAGCTTATATTGCGAAGCAGAAAACCTGGTTTGTGCTGGAGACCCTGGATACTCTTCGAAAGAATGGTCGTCTCAGCCATATGAAGGCAATTCTGGCAACGGCTCTGAAGATCAAGCCGGTTATGACTTCCACACCAGAAGGCACCATTGAACAGCTTGCGCAGGCGAGAGGCATGAACAAAGCACTGGTGAAGATGGCAGATTCTATTGTGGAATATGTGGGACATGATCAGGATCGGATTCTGGCAATTTCTCACTGCAACTGTCCACAACGTGCAGAAATGATGAAAGAAGAATTGAGCAAAAGAATGCATCTGAAGGATATTATTGTAGTAGATACTGCGGGAGTCAGCAGCATGTATGCCAATGACGGAGGAATCATTGCAGTAGTATAAAGTGCGTAAGTTTTTCAAAAAAGGGATGAAATATTTCGGAGATTATGCTACAATAACAAAAGGAATGAAGATTTCCGAGTCTGGTCTGTAGTATACAGACGATGATAACAGGAGTAGTAGTATGAGTCAGGCAAAGGTTGATAAATATAAGCAGGCAAAGGCGAACAGACAGAAGATCATGCGTAAGGAGAAGAGAGAGCGTCTCGCATGGAAGATTGGTGGCTATGTGGTATGTGCATTGGTTGTCTGCTGGATTGGATTTTCTGCATATAACAAGTTTCATGTACCGGTAGCAAAGAACTATGAGGTGTCCACAGGTGTCATTGATGATTATCTGGATGGACTGGATGAAGAATAAGAGAACAAGAAGGCGGGGAGAATGGTTCCCCGCCTTTCGTAGTGAGTGGAGTAACTATGGAATTTGAATATGACGTAAAAGAAAATGAGATTTGCTTAAAAAGATGTTATGGGACAGAGGAACGAATTGAAGTGCCGGCACAGATTGAAGGAATGCCGGTAACAGTACTGGCATCTTATATTTTTTCACAGGCAAGGAGGGAACCGGATCAGAAAGCGGCAATCTGTGGCAATCAGGTAAAAGAAATTGTACTCCCGGATACAGTGCGGGAGATTGGAAATTATGCTTTTTATGGATGCTATTATCTGGAAGCATTGACTCTCAGTCATCGTACTCATGATATTGCAGGAGGAGCATTCACAGGATGTCGTCATCTGAAAAATCTGACTTTCCGGATGGAGCAGGCAGAAGGGTATTGCATGAAGGATGTGCTCAGTGAAGTACATCATGAACTGAAAGTAAAATTAGTTTATCCCAACGCGGTCTGTACACTGCTGTTCCCGGAATATTATGAAGAAGCAGTAGAAAATACCCCGGCACGTCAGCTGGAGACTCAGTTTCACGGCTCTGGATACAGTTACCGCCAGTGTTTTCAAGATGGTGTATTCCAGTTTGGAGAATATGACCGACTTTTTCAGGAAGCGCAGAATCTGGAGAGTGAGGATTTCTGTATCGAACTGGCAGTGACCAGACTGATGGAAAAAGCGAGATTATCTCAGGATGCAGAAGGAGTCTATCAGTCGTATCTTATGGAGCATCGGATGTCGGCAGCAGGCTGGTGTATTGAGTTTGAACAGAATGAGACGCTGGAGTTCCTTACCAGATTTATCGATTGGCAGGAAGAGGAACTGTCAGACCTGATTAAAGAAGCCAATGCAAAGGGACGGCTGGAGATCCAGAGCGTTTTAATGGATTACAAGCATCATCATTTTGGAAAAAAGAAGAAAACATTTGATCTGTAAAAGGAAAGCGGATATGAAAAAAGAAAACGAAGTAAATATCCACAAACGTCAGTCGGTGGAAGAATGGGAAGAGGCGCAAAAAGAATTTGCCCGGCGTATGGAAGCTGTTGGACGGCATATTCTGTTTACCGCACGAAATGAACTATATCTGCATATGCGCTTTCTGGATGTGGCGCTGTCTTCTCTGGATTATGCTATGGACAGCACGGTAGGTACCATTGCCACAGACGGGAACGTGATCTATTATAATGCCAGATATCTTGGAAGCTATTACAAAGATGACCGAAAGCGTGTGAACCGTGCTTATCTGCATATGGTACTGCATTGTTTGTTCTGTCATGTATTTACACCACCTAAGGAAGAAGAGATTTACTGGAATCTGGCATGTGATATTGCCATGGAGTCAATTATTGACGGTATGCAGATCCGTTGTGTCACGGTACCCATTTCCTGGTTGAGAGAGAGTACCTATAAGGAACTGCGAAAGAAACTGAAGGTGCTGACGGCAGAAGGCATCTATCATGTGCTGACTACAGAACTGCCTGGAGAGAAGAAACTGCAACAGTTGGTGCGGGAGTTTACTGTGGATGATCACCGTTACTGGGTGAATCATCAGGATCAGCAGCCAAAGACCGAACAGCAGCGGGACAAGTGGAAAGATATTAGCGAGAAAATGGAGACGGATCTGAATTCCTTTTCCAAAGAGGCAGTGGATGCAGAAGGGAATCTGAGGGATCAGCTGAAGGTGGCAAACCGTGAAACCATCGATTACCGGACATTTCTGCGGAAATTTGCTGTGCTGCGGGAAGAGATGCAAATTGATCCGGACAATTTTGATTATATTTTTTATAGTTACGGCTTGTCCATGTATGGCAATATGCCACTGATCGAGCCACAGGAATCCAGAGAAGTGATGAAGGTGGAAGAGTTTGCCATTGTCATCGATACTTCCATGTCCTGTTCCGGGGATCTGGTAAAGGCATTTCTGGAAGAAACCTACAGCATTTTAAAAGAGCAGGAAAGCTTCTTCCGGAAGATTAATATCCACATTATTCAGTGCGATGAAAAAGTGCAGGCAGATGTGAAGATTACTTCAGAGGAAGAATTAAAAGAGTATATGGAACATTTTGAAGTAGCAGGCGGTGGCGGAACCGATTTTCGACCGGCGTTTACTTACGTACAGGAATTATGCAGAAAAAAAGAGTTTGCCAATTTGAAGGGACTATTGTATTTTACCGATGGATTCGGTATGTATCCGAGGCGAATGCCACCATTTCAGACGGCATTTATCTTTATGGATGAGGAGCAGTCGGAGACAGATGTGCCGCCGTGGGCAATGAAGATTGTGTTGGACCGAGATACACTGGAAAAAGCTGCCATGAAACAGAAGTCATAGAGGAGTCAGATTATGAATATTAAGAGAGCAAAAGAAGAGATCAAGCATTCTATTTGTGCTTATTTAAATAAAAATGAATATGGAGAATACCGTATACCGGCGATCCGTCAGAGACCGCTGCTGCTGATTGGTCCTCCTGGAATTGGAAAAACTCAGATCATGGAGCAGGTGGCACGGGAATGTAAAGTAGCTCTGGTATCTTATACTATCACGCACCATACCAGACAGAGTGCCGTGGGACTGCCATTTATCCGGGAAAAAGAATTTGGTGGAAAAACATATTCCGTGACAGAATATACCATGAGCGAGATTATCGCATCTGTGTATGATAAGATTGAGCAGACCGGATTAAAAGAAGGAATTCTTTTTATCGATGAGATTAACTGTGTATCCGAGACACTGGCACCGACCATGCTGCAGTTTCTGCAGTGCAAGACCTTCGGCAATCAGAAGGTGCCGGAAGGCTGGGTGATTGTGGCAGCAGGAAATCCACCGGAATATAACCGTTCGGTACGGGAATTTGATGTGGTGACACTGGATCGTATTAAGAAAATCGATGTGGAAGCAGATTTTTCTGTCTGGAAGGAATATGCATATCAGGCGGGGATTCATCAGGCGGTGATCTCTTATCTGGAATTGAAGAAAGAGAACTTCTATCGGGTGGAGACCACAGTAGACGGTAAGATGTTTGCCACTGCCCGTGGATGGGAGGATTTGTCCCAGATGATCAGTGTCTATGAAGATCTGGGACTCCCTATGGACAGAGAGGTGATCTATCAGTATATTCAGCACTGGAAGATTGCAAAAGATTTTGCCAATTATCTGGAGCTGTATTACAAGTACCAGAGGGACTATAAGGTAGAAGAGATCCTGCAGGGACATATCACCGAAGAAGCCTGCGATAAGATCCGCAGAGCTGCTTTTGATGAAAAGCTCAGCGTTATTGGCCTGCTGATCGCAAGACTCCACGAATACTTCCGAAAGTCCTCTGAGGTGGATGCGCTGGTGACAGAATTATATGAGAAAATGAAGCAGGTAAAGAGCCGGATGGAGACGGAGCAGGTATTCGGCATTTTGGAAGACCTGTGCCAGCAGTATGATTCAGAAACGGAGCAGCTGAAAAAGGCAGAACAGCTGGATAAAGACAGCCTTCACAGGAGAATACAGATTCAGCAGAGACTGGAAACATACCGGGATGAAGTAAAGACTGCACACCGGGATGGCGAAGATGCCTTTGTATGCATCAAAGAAAAATTCGTAGCAGAGACACAGCAGAGAGAACAGATCATCGAAGCTACCGATCAGATGCTGAATTACGCTTTCGATTTTATGGAAAAAACCTTTGGAGACAGCCAGGAAATGGTTATTTTCCTGACCGAATTAAATACCGACTACTATGCAGTCTGGTACGTGGATCAGAACGGCTGCGACCGCTACTATCAGTATAACAAAAGCCTGCTGTTCAGCGAACGCCAGAAGGGAATTATGCAGGAACTGAATGAGATCGAAGAGATGATAGAGTAAATACAGAAAGGCAACTGTCAGATAGAAATGAGAAAGAAAAGGTTCAGAATCCTGAGTTTTTCAGGAAACTGAACTTTTTTTATTTTTCTGGTAACCTTTTGAAAAAAGATACGACTTATAGAGTAGGAGATGATAAAATCAGATTACAAGAAATCATACTTGTAATCGGACAAACAGGAGGAAAAGGTGGAAGATACGCAAATCATTGATTTATTTTGGAAAAGGGAAGAACGTGCAGTGACGGAACTAAGTAATAAGTATTCTGGATACTGTTATAAGATCGCATGGAATCTTCTGGAGAATCACGAGGACTCAGAGGAATGCTTAAGCAGTACCTGGTATGCAGCATGGAAGACAATACCGCCTCACAGACCTTCGGTATTGTCTGCATTTGTAGGGAGAATTACCAGAAGACAGGCGATCGATCTATTTCGAAAGAAACGGGCAGTGAGACGGCCGGATACGCACATAGCGGATCTGTGCGACGAGATGGAAGAATTAAATGGCGTTTATTCCGTGGAGGAAGAGATAGCCAGAAAAGAACTGATGCAGGTCATCGAACAGTTTTTGAAGAAATTGTCTGAGATGGACCGAGATATTTTTATCCGACGGTACTGGTATCTGGATCCGATCAGAGAAATTGCCAAAAGACATAAGGTTTCCGAAGGGTGCATCAAAACCAATCTGTGCAGAAACAGGAAGAAACTGCAGCGTATCTTACAGAAGGAGGGGTTCCGATGAAGAAAGAATTTAATTTTTCAGAAGAGTTTGGAAATATCAGCGATCAGATGATTGAGGAGGCTGGAAAAGAATGGCATCCGAGGAAATATCCAGTGTTGCAGTTCTATGGTCGAAAGATAGCCTGTGTGCTGCTTGTATTTATTCTGGGAATGGCTGCATTCAGAAGTCCGATTGTACAGGCAACGGTGGAAAAGATCACCAGCGAGATTGGAAGAATTATGGGATTCCAGAAAGATTTACTGAGCTATACGTCAGATATTCAGGAACAGAGCCGGACGAAAAATGGGATTACCGTAACATTAAAAGAAGCCATTGCAGATGAGCGTATACTGATGGTGGAAGCTGATATTGTGATGCAGGATGGGACACTGGCATCATGGATCAACAGTGAAAAGACGACTTTTGATGGAAAAGTTTTTCATCCGATTGAGGAAACTTACAGTACGGGTAAAAGTGGTAAGTTCATCTATGTGGAAAGATATTCAGAAGATATATTGACAGATGAAACAGCTAAAGTCCATTTAATAGTAGAAGCCGGAAAAGATCCTGGGACAGGAGTAGGACTGGATGATGCAGGCAGTATAGCAGAATTTGCGTTTGATTTTATCGTAGATGCAAAAGCTCTGGAAGCAAAAACGAGGACACGGGAACTGGATATAGAGATTCCCATGCCGAAGTTCCCTTCTGGAAAAATGAGATTGCAGGAACTGACTATGAATGATCTCTATACTGTAATCAACGTCCCGCTGGCAGATGAGGAGCGAGACTTGGAGTTTTGGATGGATTATGAGTATAAATTAAAGGGAAAGGATAACTTTGGAAACCCGGTATCTATGGAATTACAGACAAGATGGGATTCTGATGATCTGGAATTTCGTTCTGATTTTGTAGGAGATTATGAATCAGGAGAGTCCATACCGGATGGTAAAATTCAGATGTCCCTGGCAGATAAAGATTGCAGTTATCTGGAACTGCAGCTCTATGAACGGAAAATAGAGTATGAACAGGTCGATAGTCAGGAAGATGATGAATATGAGTGGGGAGAGAGGTTCATTCCACCCGCAGAAGAAAATTATGGCTGGAAAGAAGTGGGAGAACCGTTTCGCATTCAGATAGATCCGGTAGATACCAGTAAACCATTTCTGATCACTGCATCGTCAGAACTGGAAAATGACCGAAGAAAAATTCTTTCCATCGATGTAGATATGATGCCGGTGACAGATGAGAAATTCCAGAATCTTACCTTTGAAATTACTTTAGATGAAAACATCAGAAAGTATATTCCAGATGGAAATCTTGATTATAAAGTAGAGGAATTGGAAGATGCATCTGCGATCAGTCATGAGATTGAGATAGAATTGCCGGCAGATACACCAATGGAGGAACTTGATCAGGCGTTAAATCATATTACGGTAACTATGAAGTGGAAAGGTGGAGAACAGACCGAAGAGGTTGCATTGAAGAAAACTGAATAATTCAGAGAGGAATGGAGAAGAGACTATGAGAATAGAAGCTATATATCAACAAATAAAAGAAGGCTTTTCATTAAAAGTATATTTTATAATCTGTGTAAGTCTGGCATTACTGTCGTTGTTTTTGCCAGTTTCAGCAGTAGCAGATGGAAGCAATTTGTATATGTATCGAATCGGAATAGGTGTGCCATGGGTGACGATTTATAAAAACACAGATCTTGGAATCAGCAATTTTATAGGTATTTTTAAAGCGTCTGGTTATAGAGGAATTGAATGGATGCCTCAGAATTTGATGCTGTTCGTTGGAGTAGTATATATCATTTATATTTGTATTTTGGCACAGAAAAACAAAACAGAACGATAAAAAGAAAAATATTGTAACAAACTCCATCTTGGTGTGTTATATCTATAGAAGAACCAAAAGAGGAGGGAGGAGTGCTTATGGACAGTGAGATGCTGCGGCAGTTTTACGGACGCTATGCATCGGAGATCTATCTGTATCTGTATTCTCTGTGTAAGAGCAGGGAGCTTGCAGAAGATCTGATGCAGGATGTATTCTTAAAAGCGCTTCTCTCTCTTTCAGATTCTCATACCAACATACGGGCCTGGCTTTACAAAGTAGCCAGAAATACCTGCCTGAATGAATTGCGGAAACGGAACCGGGAGACAGAGCTGGATGAGCAACTGGCAATATCGGAAGAGACCATTCTTGGAAATGTCATACAGAATGAGCAGAAAAAGCAACTGTATCAGGCAATGATGAAGCTGCCGGACAGACAGAGGGAGATACTGGAATTGTTTTATTTTTCAGAAATGAGTATCAAAGAGATTGCAGCAGTTCTGTCATTGACATCTGAAAATGTACGAGTGCTGGCATATCGGGCGAAAAAGCAGTTACGAAATGAGATGGAGGGTGATGGATATGAGCTATAGAGAAAAGATAGAACGATATAAGAAGCATCAGCTGACGGAAGAAGAAACAAAAGAAGTGGAAGCAGAGATTGAAAAGACAGAAGCCATCAGTGATTATCTGGCAGATCGGCTGATGGACGATCTGGATGAGGAGTTTTTCGCGAAAGGTGGCGATGAACAGACAGATGCAAAAGAAAAGATGGAGCAGAACACAGCTTCGGCAAAAGAGTTTGAATCCTATGTAAAAAAATCCATTCACAGAAGCTTTCGGAGAATGGGAATGGTGGTAGGTGGAGCGGTGCTGGCAGTAGTTCTCTTTGTACAGTTTGGCATGTCACCGCTGATGTCTTCTCTTTACTATAATCCGACGAAAACTGATATGGTAGAAACAAAATCTGGAGATATCACTTATGAGACTTCCTATTCTCAGATCGGTATGGATTTTCATGTGTATGCAGAGCTTGGACTTCCGTGCAAGGGAAGTGATAATTTTCAGGCATTTTCCAATGGATACGGAAATTATCAGATTCTGATCACGCCGTCCATCAGCTTTGGAACGAAGCGGGGAACTACTACAGCCGGACAGATTCGAAAGGGCAAATTAGAGCTGTATAATCCGGACTACCTTCAAGGACCACCAGTCAATTATTTTGTAGGATACGGTCTGGACCGGGATCGAGATTTTGTATCCCAGATGAAAGAAAATGTGGTCGAAGAAGATGGAGAATTGACGATTTACAACCGGTGGTTTTACGGAACATTGGAGGACGGACAGGAGGCCATTGCTGAGTTGGAGGATGATAATACCATGTATCAGGCTTGTGTATCCTTTGACCGGCCAAAGACATTTACAGAAGTAAATGAGATCCTGAATTCCCTGAAAGAACAGGATGTCTGGCCATCGCTTGCATGGATTGCTGTCTATGGCAGTGAGGACGGGGGAGTAACAGTTGGATATGACTATGATACACCGCAGTCCATGACACCGGTATCATTGAACGAAAAATATCCGGAACTGAGCTTATATGAAAAAGAAGGATACGATGATGCGGACTATGAAAATGTAAAGAAAAAAATGCAGGATGAATCGGTGATGACTCAGCATCTGGCCAGCATGCTGCGGTATATGGGAGACCAGCACAAATTTGTCAATATGATGGAGGAATATACAAGTGGCATATTTGACAAGAGTATAGCGGATTATATTGAGGAGAATGGCATCAGCTCTTATGGATTTTCCTGCATTGCAACAAAGGCAGATATGCAGAAAATGCTGGAGATGGATGACATCATAGGAATCGTGCCAGAGAGTTGGAATTAAACAGAAATCTGAAATTAAACAGAAAATATTTAATAAAAAGCCGGGTGCATCTGATGGTGCACCCGGTAAAATTAGAAATTAGTATTCTTCCCCAACTACATGTACGTTGATCAGATTGGTGGTTCCAGGGCGTCCAAGAGGAACACCTGCGGTGATAACTGCCACATCGCCTTCTTTTAACAGTCCGGCGCGGGCTGCTTCATCGATGGAGTGTTCAAACAGTTCGAAGGTATCCTGTTCTTCCTTGGTCTGGATAGGGATCACGCCCCAGCACAGGCTTAACTGTCTGCATACATGTGGGTGAGTCGCACATCCGATAATTGGGCTGTCAGGACGGAATTTGGCAATCATCTGTGCAGTGCTTCCTGATTTTGTTACTGTTACGATAGCTGCTGCATTTAAGTCATGAGCTGTGGAGCAGGTAGCGTAGGAGATAGCTTCTGTCACGCTGTCATGGTTGGCTTCTGTAGAACGATGATTAAAACGGTTGACATAGTTGATAGAACTTTCCGTTCTTTCTGCAATACGAACCATGGTTTGCAGAGTCTCTACCGGATATTTACCGGCAGCAGTTTCGCCTGATAACATGATAGCACTGGTGCCGTCGTAGATAGCATTGGCAACGTCGGTGGTCTCTGCTCTGGTCGGACGCGGATTGTTGATCATAGAATCCAGCATCTGTGTAGCAGTGATTACGATTTTTCCTGCAAACATAGCTTTCTTGATCAGGCGTTTCTGAATGACAGGAAGATCTTCCAGAGGAATCTCCACACCCATATCTCCACGGGCAACCATGATACCGTCGGCAACCTTCAGGATCTCATCAATATTATCTACACCTTCTTTGTTTTCGATCTTGGCAATGATACGGATGGTATCACAGCCTTCTTCTTCCAGAATCTTGCGGATCTCCAGAATATCGTTGGCATTTCTGGTGAAAGATGCGGCAATAAAATCATAACCCATTTTGATACCAAACAGGATATCGTCGTGATCCTTCGGACTGATAAACGGCATAGTCAGGGATACATTTGGAACATTAACACCTTTGTGGTTGGATACAGGTCCTGGATTTTCTACAGTACAGACAATATCGGTATCCGTAATCTCTTTTACAGTCAGTCCGATCAGACCGTCATCAATCAGGATGCTGTCACCTGGCTTCACATCGTGAAGAAGATTGGCGTAAGTAATGGCTACAGCAGTAGAGTCTCCTTCGATCTCACGTGTGGTAAGAGAGAAGGTCTGCCCCTTTTCCAAAACGACTTTTCCTTCTTTGAAATCTTTCAGACGGATCTCCGGTCCCTTGGTATCCAGAAGGGCTGCAATTGGTTTTTTTGCTTTATTTCTTGCACGTTTCAGTTCCAGAAAACGTTTTTTCTGTTCTTCATGATCTCCGTGGGAAAAGTTAAATCTTGCAACGTCTATACCAGAATCGATGAGGGCTTCCAGAACACCCGGTTTATCGGTAGACGGACCAAGAGTACAGATAATTTTTGTTTTTTTCATAAATACATCCTCGCTTTCTTGTAAATGAAATAGATATTAATGGATAACAGATGCTGTGCGGACTGCCTCATACTTCATACTCTTACAATCTTACAGCATAAATTTATAGATAGCTTCTGCAACTCCGTCATGATTATTATCCTGTTCGGTAATATAAGTGGCGTAAGTGTGCATATGTGGATCTGCGTTTTTCATAACTACGCTGGTATGAGTAGTCTGTAACATGGAGATATCATTATCAGCATCACCTGTTGAGATGGTAGCTTCCAGTGGAATCTGAAGCTGCTCACATAAGCGAATAATCGCATTGCCCTTTGATATGCCAGGGGCAATAATCTCCAACAGTTCATCACAGGAAAAGTAAGAATCGACTTTTCCCTCAGCCCAGGTACATATCTGCTCCTGGAACTGAACCAGAGATTCGTGATGCTGATAGTCAATCGCCAGTACTTTATAAGGGGAAGAAACCAATTCGCTGTGGACAGACGAAATGACTTTATATTCCATGCCGGTGTTATGACAGTAGCGGAACAGATTGTCGTTTTCAGATTCGGTGAGAACCTGTGTATCATCATAAGTCTGAATCTGAATGCCCAGACGGTGAGCCTCATCGAAAAGGTGACATACATAATCCACGGGGATTGTTTCTGAGAAAATAACTTTTTTCTCATGAATATCATAGATGCAGGCACCGTTAAATGCGATAATATAGCATCCAGGCATGGTAAGTCCCAGAGTCTGAGCCAGCTTCTTTGCACTTGTCAAAGCACGGCCTGTAGAGATGACAATTTTATGTCCCTTTTCCAGAGCCATATGAATGGCAGCCAGATTCCCCTCAGAGATCTGCTTCTGGTCGTTTAACAGAGTACCATCCAGATCCGTAAAGAGAATTTTCGTATCAGTGTTCATAGTGTTGCCTTCTTTCACGTAATCTATCTAGAAATTCATATGGAACAGTAAGCTGCCCATAGCCACATCCAAGATCCAGACCAGGTTTATTGGCTCCGTGAAAATCAGAACCACCAGACAGGCAAAGATCTGTCTCATATGCCAGATCCCGTACATATGTAGTCTCTTCTTCAGAATAGGTAGAGTATACCGCTTCGATTCCCATAAGACCAAGTGGCTTTAGTACAAGAATCAGTTCCTTAAGCTGTGCGTCACTGAGGTGGTACAGCATGGGATGTGCCAGCACCGGAATTCCACCGGTAGAAGCAATCAGCGAGACAGACATCTGTGGAGTGACCTTTTCTCTTTCGATATAATATGGACAGTCGGGACTTAAATAACGGTCGAATGCCTCTGACATCTGTGTTACGTAGCCATGTTCCATGAGAAAACGGGCAATGTGTGCACGGGTCAGAACCGTATCACCGAAGCGTTCCTGCATCTGTTCCATAGAGATTCCAATGCCGTCTTTTTGCATTTTTTCAATCATGCGGACATTCCGTGTATCTCTGGAAGAAAGAAACTGTTCCAGATGAGTTTTAAAATCTGGATGTTTCGGATCAATATCCAGTCCTACGATGTGAATGTCTTTGCTCTGCCATACGGTGGAAAATTCAATGCCCTTTATCACTTCGAGAGAAGTACCATTTGCGGCTTCCAGAGCCTCATCCAGACCGGCAACACTGTCATGATCCGTCAGGGCAAAAGCGGACAACCCTTTGGAAAGTGCATACCTTACCAGCTCAGATGGAGAAAAAGTACCATCGGAAGCGGTAGAATGCACATGTAAATCAATCAGTTTTGTTTTCATAATGTCTCCAGATAAATAAAGATACCATCAGGTTTGCTTAATACTCTCACAAGCCTGTCCAACATTCGCATACCGTGTTTTCTGGCTTATGACCATGGTATCATCATAAACGAAAAAGTGATCAAATACAAGTAATTAAAAAATTGACAAAGTAAAGCAGGAACGATACCATAGAAAGAGAAATGAAGTAGGGAATGAGGGGGGAAGAGGTTGAAAAATAGTGGATGGACCATGCGCAAGGCAATTATGATATTTTGCGTAGGCTGTGTCATGGCAGCACTTCTGATGCAGACTTTTTTGTTTCAGCAGTCTCTGAAGAGACAGATCCGAACGGAAAGTATTGCGGACAATGAAAATACTCTGACTAAGATGCAGGCCGAGTTGATGACCTTTGTCCGTAATATCAGGACAGAGATGCTGACTATATACAGCGAGTATGATCTGATTGAGGAATTACGGTCAGTTGCAAAAGGAAGTCAGGAAAAGGTGCCGGCAGATGGTTACTGGTGGAGAAACTGGTATCTTGGAAGAAAGCGTTTTTCTTCGGAAGACCGTCTGATGGCAATGTATCTGTACGATGCAAATAATCAGCTGGTAAGCGCCTATCGTTACAACTGTCAGATGTTTCCACGGGATATTTACAAAAGTGAATATGATGCCAATACAGAAAGGGTTCTGGAATATGTGAATGGGGAACGGACGGATCTGATGATCTCCGGATATTATAATCCATTGGAAGAAAAAGATATTATACGGTTTGTATTAAAGCTTCATAATTATGATGAAGAACGGCAGAAGATTGGTTATCTGGTGTGTGAAATTGACAGTATGGCATTTGCGTCCATTATGAATAAATACGTGGATCTGTCTCACGTGTATCTCTGGATGCAGCCGGTGAATGACCGGACGATTGTGGTCACGGGAGAAGCAAATGATGATCAGAAACGAATACAGAAGCAGTTGGCCCGCGTGATCCAGAATTATTACGACAGCAGTACAATGGAACAGGAATACGGAGATTATTATCTGATCCATGTGGGGCAGACAGAAAACAATCTGGAGGCGTGTGCGCTGGTTTCTCAGTCACTGCTGACAGCAACGCAGAGATCACTGACCCGTTCCCTGGTGGTAATCATGGGCATGATGCTGGTGGTAGTGTGCGTGTTTGTGATGCTTTTGTCACAATGGCTGACCAGACCGACAGAGCAGATGCTGGAGACAATTGAACGCATCAAAAATGGGGAGACTCAGCTTCGTGTACAGCCTGTAGGCTGGTCAGAAGAACTGAAGGTGCTGGGAACGGAATTTAATGATATGCTGGACCGGGTACAAGTCATGGCGCAGGAAGAGTATAAATACCGTCTTCTGGTGGAGCGGACAGAATATAAGATGCTGCAGGCACAGATTAACCCGCATTTTTTGTATAATACCTTAAATACCATGAGTGGGATAGCCACCGCACAGAATTGTCCTCTGGTCAGTGGGCTGTGTCATTCCCTGTCAGCGGTATTTCGGTACAGTCTGAATATGACAGATGAGTTTTCCACGGTTCAGAAAGAGATGGAACACGTAAAAAATTACCTGTATGTGATGGATGTGCGTAGTGGATCAGATGTATCATATGAATATCAGATTGCGGAAGAGACCCTGCAGGATCAGCTTCCACGCATCTGTCTGCAGCCAATTGTGGAAAATGCCATCACTCACGGACTTCGCAATGTGCGCAGAAAAGATAAGAAACTGACCATTTCTGCAGTTCATGAAAACGGACTTCTGTTGATTTATGTGGAAGATAACGGAACAGGAATGGACGCAGAGGAAATGAATCGTCTGCTGGAAAAAAATGATCCGAAGCGGGTGGAGACCGGTGTATCAATTGGTATTTTAAACGTAAATGCAAGGCTGAAAAGAGTCTTTGGAGAAGAATATGGAATCTTGATTGACAGCAGGATGGGAGAAGGCACAAAGGTAAGTATCCGGGTTCCGATATTAAAGAAAAAAGAAGAACAAGAAGGAGAAAGCTATGAGTCATATGGAAAAAATCAGAGTACTGGCTGCAGATGATGAGTACTGGAGCCGGGAGAATTTAAGAAACCTTTTGCCGTGGGGAGACTACGGAATGGAATTCCTGGAACCTGCATGTGACGGGGAAGAAGTATTGGAACGTATGGCACAGGAGCATCCGGATATCCTTCTGACAGATATTAATATGCCATTTATGGACGGGTTGGAGCTGTTGTCGAGAATGCAGACAGAGTATCCTGAGGTAGTGACGGTTGCTGTCAGTGGATATGATGATTTTGAAAAAGTAAAAGGCACTTTTCTGTCTGGCGGGATAGACTATCTTCTGAAACCGGTGGGGAGAGAAGATCTGGAACAGGTAATTTGCAAGATTATGGGTATTCTGGAAAAACGTAAGAAGCAGAAAGAGAGGGAGGAAAGAACAGCTTCCGTTCTGACAGATGGAGCTTTTTCTGCACTTTTGAATAATCAGTTATATGGAAGAGAATATACAGCGGAAGGCTTTGACGGCCAGTTGCCGGGGAATACGGTGGCATTGATCAAATATTATGACATAGCGGATATTACGGAAAAATCAGATCATGATATTTTGCAGGCTGCCTGGGATATTAAGCAGAAGCTGTTACAGGAATGCCTGAAAAAAGAAGAAATCCAGGTTTTCCATTATACTCAGAAGATGAGTGAATTTATTATGGTCGGAAACAGTGACCATCAGAGGGCACAGGAGTTTGCCCGCCGGGTAGAAGAGGCATTTCCGGTGGAGCAGTATGGTCCGGTTTCAGTGGTTCTATATCAGAATGACAGGCAGGCTGAGGAGAAAATCTGGGAGAATCTTGGGAAAATCTACCGGGAACTGATTGCGGTGTTGGTGCTTCGCCCATTCCAGCGAGTACACAGTATCCAGTTCTGTGCAGAGACAGATGCGGTAAATCAGCGGATGACTCCGAAAAGTATGCATTCCAGAGTAGATGAGGAAATGCTGCGCTACCTGCGGGAAGGCCAGACTGCCAGCATGCAGAAGCTGATTTTTGAAACGATGGGACTGGAAAAGTGTGTGGAAGCAGGATGGACCTATCTGGAAGTGAAGCAGTTAATAGGAAGAATCAACAATGTACTTTATGCCTATGTCCGGAAGGAACGCCCGCAGCTACAGAATCTGATGGAAGAATCCATGGAGACGGCAGACTATTATCTGAAGTGTCTCAATGCCAGAGAACTGATGGTTACTTTAAACATTATGCTGGAAAGTATGAGTGAAAAGGAAGACCAGAGACAGTCCGATTCGGTACCGGATCTTATGGATCAGATTCACCGTCATATTGAGGAAAATTATCCGGAGAATATTACACTGACTGAGCTTGCAGAAAAGTATCATCTGGATGCCAGCCATCTGTCCAGAACCTTCAGCCGCACTTACGGAGAATCCGTGATTGCTTTCCTGACCAGAATCCGCATGGAAAAAGCGGCAGAGTTGATGAAGGAGGCGGATCGGAAGCTGGAAGCAATTGCTTTCCTGGTGGGATATGACGATTACCACTATTTCAGCAGAGTCTTCCGCAAAAAGATGGGAATCAGTCCCAGTGAATACCGTAACAAAAATGTGCAACATTAGAAACGCAAATATGTCCTAACAGATCCAGCCGGATTGTGATTTAATAAAACCATACTTAGTCGGGTAGATAAAGCACAGTCCGGCTGAAAAAATAAGGGAGGGTTTTTGAAAAATGAGAAAATCAATGAAAAAAGTCACAGCAGCTATGATGACAGCAGCTATGGTAGCATCCTTTGCAGGATCCGCAGTAGTTCCTGTAGCAGCAGAAGATGACATCACAATCGGTGTTTCTATCTGGAGTTCTACAGATGTTCTGGGAAGCCAGTGTAAGAAGATCATCGACAAAGCAGCTGATGCCCTTGGCGTAAACGTAATGTATGTAGACCAGGGACATGTATCCGAACAGGTTACCGCATCTGTGGAACAGTTATGTGCAGCAGGATGTGATGGTATCATTATCTGTAACTCAGCAGACTCCGAGATGACATCTGCAATTCAGACATGTGATGCCAACAGCGTATACCTGACACAGTTCTTCCGTATTATCTCTGAAGAGAACAGCCCGGAAGTATATCAGACAGCATGCAATTCTCCATATTACCTTGGAGCAGTTCATGAAGACGAAGTAACCAATGGTTACACACTGGTAAATCTCCTTCTGGAAAACGGTGACCGTAACATCGGTCTGGAAGCATGGACCGTTGGTGATGCTACATTCCAGCAGAGATGGACAGGATACAAGAAAGCAGTTGATGAATGGAACGAAGCAAATCCAGATGATCAGGCAACTTTAACTGAGCCGGTATATGCAAATACTTCTTCAGAAGAAGGCGCAGCAGCAGCATTATCTCTCTATAACTCTAATCCGGATATGGACGCTCTGATCGTTGCAGGCGGTGGTGGAGACCCACTGGTAGGTTCTATTGGTGCATTTGCTAACGAAGGACTGACAGGTAAGATCGACGTTGTATCTACAGACTTCCTGGATGACCTGGCTGCACAGCTTGAAAGCGGCGGAATGTTTGCTGAATCAGGCGGACACTTCTGTGACCCTCTGTTTGCATTCCTTACCACATACAATGCAATCAAAGGCAACTATGTTAAAGACGAAGGAACATTCGGTTATGAGATCCTCTTCCCATACCTGTATGTATCTTCCCCAGAAGATTACGCAAACTACGAACAGTACTTTGTAGATGCTGATCCTTATACAGATGAAGAAATCGTAGAAATGGCTGGATACAGCTTTGATGATCTGAACAAAGCAGCAACATCACTTTCTATCGACGACGTAATCTCAAGACACAGCAATTAATAAGATCTGGTGAGGTGATCCTCACAGACAGGCAGGATTAAAACGAGCCACCGGATGACCGGCTGTATAGTGGCAGCGGCCCGTGTGGCTCGTGTTGTGTCCTTCCCTGAATAAAAAGACTGGGAAATGAAAGTTCCGCGTAGATCCTCTGCGTCGGATCACCAGAAAGGAGAAAGAGAACAGATATGAAAAAACTGAAACAAAACCAGTATTTCGGTATTATACTTTTGCTGGTAATGCTGGTGGCTTTTTGGGCCATATTTAAACTTCTGGCTCCGGCGACATTTGGATCACCGGATAAGCTGGCTACTTATATGAAGTCAGCACTGATTTATGCAGTAGGCGGCTGCGGTCTGTATTTCATTTGTGTAATGGGACCGTTTGATATGAGTGTTGGTGCTAATATCGTACTTTCCTCTATTATTGCATGTAATGCAAGTGTACGTTTTGGATATCTGGGACTGATTATTGCCCCGATCCTCTGCGGTACCCTGATTGGACTGATCAATGGTCTTGTTTATATTAAATTGCATATTTCTTCTCTGATAGTTACCGTTGCGCTGTCTTTGATCTATGAGGCATTAAGTGTATACGCTACAAATGGTAAGAATGTAATTCTGGATATTGGTTTCCGTGCATTTGGAGATTATCCCGCAAACCTGATTCTGGCAGTGCTGGCATATCTGCTCTGTGCATTTATTCTGAAGTACACAAAGGTTGGTACTTATACTTATGCAATCGGAAGCAACGAAGTCATTGCCAAAAATATGGGTGTAAACGTACCGAAGTACAAAGTAGTAGCGTTTACTCTGGCGGGTCTGTTTTTCGGACTGCAGGCAATCCTGACCATCAGCTTCGGAACATCCATGACATCTGCATCCAACCTGTCATCCATGAGCCGAAACTTCACACCTCTGATGGGAACCTTCTTCGGACTGGCATTTAAGAAATATGGTCATCCGGTCATCGCCATCGTCATTGGTGAGATGATCATTCAGCTGATGTTTAACGGATTCGTAGCACTGGGAGCACCGACTACCATTCAGAATGTGGTAACAGGTGCAGCACTGCTTCTGATTGTAGCACTTACCACCAAGCCAGTTAAAGGCGCGGTTGTGAAATAGGAGGGAGACAGTATGGGTGAAGTATTATTAAAAGCAGAAAAAATTGATAAACATTTTGGAATCACACATGCTCTGGATCATGTCTCCATTACCTTTAATAAAGGTGAGATTCATGCACTGATCGGAGAAAATGGATCTGGAAAGTCTACTCTGACTTCCTGTCTGACCGGTATTTATAAAAAAGATTCCGGCACCTTTATTCTGGACGGAAAAGAAGTCTCAGCAGCAAATCAGGTTGACGGTAATCATCAGGGTGTGGCAATTATTGTACAGGAGATCGGAACCCTGTCCGGTCTGACCGTAGCAGAAAATATTTTCCTTGGCAATGAGGATCAGTTTACGAAATTTGGTATCAAAAATACCGCAGCTATGAACAAAAAGGCTCAGGAATATCTGGACAGCTATGGATTCAACTACATCGATGCGGCTAAGACCATTGATGATTATAATTTTGAAGACCGTAAGCTGATTGAAATTGTAAAATCTACTTATTTCAATCCTAAGATACTGGTTGTTGATGAGACTACCACAGCACTTGGACAGAAAGGTCGTGAAGAACTTTTCAAGGTAATGCACAAGATGCGTGATATGGGAAGCTGTGTTATTTTCATTTCCCATGACCTGGAAGAAGTAATTGAACAGTCAGACCAGATCAGTGTACTGCGAGACGGTGTTTATATTGGAACGATTACCAAAGAAGAAGCAACAACTGACCGTCTGAAACAGCTCATGGTAGGACGTGAGATCGGTAACAATTATTATCGTACCGATTACGGCGAGAAGATCTCAGATGAAGTAGTCATCTCCGTAAAAAATGTAAGCGTAAAGGGGCAGATTGATAACTTATCTCTGGAACTTCACAAGGGCGAGATTCTTGGTATCGGCGGACTTTCCGAATGCGGTATGCATGAAGTTGGAAAAGCCATTTTTGGAGCATCTTACTTCCGCGAGGGAAGTGTAACTTTGGGCGATGGAACACCGATCAATTCTATTCCGGATGCCATCAAACACAGTATGGCTTATGCATCCAAGGACAGAGATAATGAATCTCTGGTCATTAACGATACCATTTGTGAAAATATCTGCCTGCCGTCATTGGAGGATCTGAAAAAGGGCGGTGTTTTAAAAGGTAAAACCATGAAGGAATTTGCAGATAAGTTTGCAAAACAGATGAGTACCAAGATGACTGGTGTAGACCAGTTCGTTTCCGCACTTTCCGGTGGTAACAAACAGAAGGTTGTTCTGGCAAGATGGATCGGTAAAGATTCAGATCTGATTATTCTGGATTCCCCGACCCGTGGTATCGATGTTAAAGTAAAAGCAGATATTTATGCGATGATGAACCGTATGCGTAAAGAAGGAAAGTCCATTATTATGATTTCAGAAGAGATCATGGAGCTGCTTGGTATGGCAGACCGAATTCTGATTATGAAAGACGGTAAGATAAATGGTGAGTTCCTGCGTTCTGAAGAACTTCGGGATACGGATCTGATTGATAATATGATTTAGGGGGTACATAGAATGGAATCAACAGTAAAAAAAGAGTCGGCAGAAAAGATTCCTTTTCTGGAACGGCCCATAGTAAGAACAATTCTTCCGATTGCAGGATTTATAATTATATGTGTATTATTTGCAATTCTGACAGATGGAAAGCTGTTTAAGCCGAAAAATATTTCCCTGCTGCTGAGTCAGTCCTATATGCTTCTGATCTCATCTATCGGAGTGTTCATGGTCATGACCATGGGCGGACTGGATTTCTCACAGGGATCCATGCTGGGCGTATGCTCTATCATAGTATGCTGGCTGTCACATTATAATATTATTCTTGCTATTATCGGTGGCGTGGTGACCGGTGGACTGATCGGTCTGATGAACGGATATTTTAATGTAAAACGTAAAATCACCAGCTTCATTGTAACAATCTGCAATATGTATCTGTTCCGTGGAGTATGTGCATATGCGACTACTAACTCCCCTGTATATGGTGTCAGTGATATTTCCAAATATAATACACTGCCATTTATGCTGACATTTACGATTGTAATCTTTGTAGTAGCTTATCTGGCATTTACTTATACAGGACTTGGATCCAGACTAAAAGCCATCGGAGCAGGAGAGACTGCAGCAAGATTTGCAGGTATCCGCGTAGAGCGCACCAAGATGCTGATCTATATGACAGCAGGATGCATTACCGGACTGGCAGCATTTATCAACTCAATAAAAGTAGGATCTGTAACATCTACAGCGGGTAATCAGCTGGAGACACAGATTATGATCGCATTGGTACTTGGCGGAATGCCGGTAAACGGTGGTGCAAAAGTGCGATTCTACAATATCGTCCTTGGTGTTATGACCTACAAGGTACTTTCCAGTGGTCTGGTTATGTTGATGATTCCGACACAGTTACAGCAGCTGATCCTTGGTATCATCTTCCTGATCGAAGTAGCACTGTTCAGTGACAGAAAGACTGGAATGATTGTAAAATAGGGCTCTTGAGAAGGAGTTTTCCAGCATAGGATATGCGAAAAGCTCTCGCAAAAGCGAGAGCTTTTCGTATATCGCAGCAAGAATGCCTCGGCTTTCAAAAAACTGTCAGAGGGGAAAAAAACAAAATTTGAAAAAAAGTGTTGACAAATACTGGAACGGGTGATAACATAATGAAGCTGTCTGAGAGACAGCAAGAAACACAAATCTTCAATCGAAAGATTGAAAAAAAGTTAAAAAAGTTGTTGACAAACTTCAAAAGCAGTGCTATGATATAAAAGTTGCTGCTGAGAACAAAACAACAGCAAAGAACCTTGATAATTGAACAGTGAAACAACCTTGAAAGATTCTAAAAGTTAATTCAAGGAACTGACCTTATAAAACAGTAAAAGGGATAAATTAGCTAGACGTTAATTTTGAACTGGATTCAAACATTTTATTTGAGAGTTTGATCCTGGCTCAGGATGAACGCTGGCGGCGTGCTTAACACATGCA
>UQWA01000007.1 GCA_900544685.1 uncultured Lachnospiraceae bacterium
AGACAGCGCAGGAGACCTGCAAGCAGTTGGACAAGGCATGGAAATCTTTTTATGTACTGAAAAAGACCGGAGGGATTAAAAATCCAAATCCGCCCCGTTTTAAACAGGAAAATATACCGGTCACATACATACAGATGGGGATCCGGCATGAGAAAGGTTCAGACCAGCTTAGGCTGTCTCTGCCAAAGGAGCTGAAAAGCTACATGGAAGAAACATACGGGATCTGTGAAAAATTTCTATATCTTGAAAATAAGATTTTCAGGGACATGGATCGTATAAAACAGCTGCGGATTTATCCACCGGAAAACGGAACATGCGATCTTATTGTTATCTATGAGATTGAAGAGCCGGAAGAGCTTTCCCAGAATGGACATTATTTATCTGTTGATCTGGGACTTCATAATCTGATGACCTGCTATGATTCTGGAAATGGCAGGACTTTTATCCTGGGAAGGAAATATCTTTCTCTGGAAAGATACTTTCATAAAGAGATAGCCAGAGTACAGTCTGTATGGTATGCGCAGCAATCGGAAAGAGGAATAAAATACCCAAAATCATCGAAACATATTCAGAGACTTTACAGGAAAAAGCAGAATACAGTAAAGGATTACCTTCACAAAGTGACCAGATGGATTGCAGAATATTGCAGAAAAGAAGATATCCGTTGTGTGGTTGTGGGAGACATCCGAAATATCCGTAAAGAAAAAGATATGGGGCATAAGACCAACCAGAAGTTTCACGGACTGCCATATAACAGGCTATATATCATGCTGGAATATAAACTGAAACTGTATGGAATACAATTGATAAAACAGGAAGAAAGCTATACTAGTCAGTGTAGTCCGTTATCACCGGAAGTATCAAAAAAATATGCAGAAGCGTCAAATCGAAAAGGGCGGGGTATGTATATAACTGGCGGAGTAAGATTTAACGCAGATACAGTAGGCGCATTTAATATCCTGCGGAAATATCTTTCCGTATCCGGAAAGCAGAAGAAACTGTCCGTAACCGGACTGAAAAATCCAGAAATAATAAAAGTAGCTGCATAGCCGAGAGGTAAGCAGTATTGGTGCCATGGACGCACCCTGAAAAAAGGCGGTATCCCGCCAGATTTCAGATGCTCTGGCAACTTAGTTGCCGAGTAGTTCACACAGAAGCGGTTCTATGAGAGGACTTGAAGAAGATACCATTGGCGGTTTTAATTCTATGATTGAGAAACAGCGAAAGGAAGATGGAGAGGTGTATATTTCCACAGTGCTGTTTGATGATAAGACTGAAATTCTTTATGACAGAGTACCTGTTGCAAAGGTGGAGCCAATGAATGAAAAACAGTATTATGTGAGAGGTTGTGCGCCAATTAGAGAAGATTATGAAAAACGGCATAAAGATGCAAAGCGAGGCGAAGATGATGAAGACAAATATCTGGCTTAATGGAATGATGGGACTTATTGTGGGAGATGCCCTTGGAGTTCCGGTACAGTTTATGGACAGAACGGAAATAAGAAACAGAGCGCAGGGACCTGTAACAGGAATGGAAGCCGGTGGAGTTTATCAGATGCCGGAGGGAACCTGGTCAGATGACAGCAGTATGGCTCTTGCTACGGTGGAGAGTCTGCTGGAAAAGAAAGAAGCTGATTCGTTGGATATCATGCAGCGGTTTGTGAAGTGGGATCAGGAAGGAGAATATACTCCATTTGGAAGAGCGTTTGATCAGGGAATTACCTGCAGCAATGCAATATATCAGTTTATAAAAAATCCGGATATTAGAACTTGCGGAGCAATCGGTGAGCATGCCAATGGAAACGGAGCTTTAATGAGAATCCTTCCGGTATGTTTGTATTATTACGATAAACAGAAACTGGTATGTACTTCAGAAGATGAGGCAATTGAAGGAATCCATCGTATCAGTGGGCTGACTCATAATCATTTAAGAAGCAAAATGTGCTGTGGAATCTATTATTTTTGCGTGAAAAGTATTATTGAGGGAACCAGGAAGACAACAGTGCCACCACTTGAAGTGCTGCTTCAGGAGGGAATGGATCATGGACGTAAGTATTACAGACATGATATCAGGAACCTGACAGAGATGGCGCATCTTGAAAGATTGTATCATTTATCTGAGTTTTCCGGTACTTCAGAAGATAAAATCAAGACTACCGGATATGTAATAGATTCCTTTGAGGCTGCAATATGGTGTCTGATTACTACAGATTCTTATAAAGAATGTATGCTGAAGGCAGTAAATCTTGGGGATGATACGGATACTGTTGCAGCGATTGCAGGAGGACTTGCCGGTTTATATTATGGGTATGAGGCAATTCCACGGGAATGGCTTGCAGTGATAAAAAGAAAAGAATGGATAGAAGATTTATGCCGACAGGCAGAAATAGAATTTTGAACAAATGGCTGTAACACGAAAAGCGGTAGTAGACAAAAAGATCCAAGCAAGAATGCGGCTTTTAGCTTTTTCACCTTGCGAAGGATCTTTTTTCAATGCCTGAATTGGAGAGGACTCATCTATTTATCGTTGGTGATGAAATGCCTCTTCCCTTTTGATGTCAGCAAAAACAGGGCCAGAAATAAAACATTCGTTAGACAAAATGCAAAAATATTACACATTAAGATAGAAATTTGTCGTTTATAATGCATAAAGACAGAACTATAATGAACTTATAAATAACAAATATGTAAAACAAGGGAGGGTTTTATATGCAGTGGAAAAAATTAGCGATACTTTCGGTAGTAGCCTTAACATTAGGAATGACAGGCTGCGGATCATCAACAGAAGACAAAGGTGTTTCAAGTGAAAAGCAGTCCACAGAGAAGAAGCAAACTGCAGAAACTACTCAGGCGACAGAAAAGACAGATCAAGAAGTGTTGCGCTTATGGCATTATTGGGATAGCGAGTTACAACAAAATCTGTTGCAGGAAATGGTTGATAATTATGAAAAAGAAACCAATGGACCTAAAATTGAAATATCTTATATTCCATATAGTGAATATATCCAGAAGATTTTAGTGACTGCAGCAGGCGGTGATTTGCCGGAATTGTTTATTTATGATGGAAATTCTACAGCAACGCTTGTAGAAGCAGGTGTTTTAGCAGATATTACAGATAAAGTGAATGAAAGTGGCGTTATGAAAAATACGCTTCCTGGTGTTATAGCAGAACATGAAGTAAATGATAAGTTATATGGTTTCCCAGTGTATGCAAACTGTATAGCACTGTTCTATAGAACGGATTTAATTGAAACGCCACCACAGACAATGAGTGAGTTATATGAAACAGCAAAATCGGTAGCTACAGATGATATGTATGGCTTCGCAATGGCTGGTGGTGCAGGTGAAGACGCGGTATTCCAGTATCTGCCATTTATATGGTCTGGTGGAGGAGATATTAATGATTTATCAGCTCCTGCAGCTGTTAAACCTCTGGAAACATTTTCTGAAATGATTTCAGAAGGTATTATGAGTAAAGACACAGTGAATCATAGTCAGGAAGACGCAAGAATCCTTTTCGAAACAGGACGAGCTGCTATGATGATAAATGGTCCATGGAATGTTCCGCCACTGCAGGAAAATGCACCGGATATGAAATGGGATGTAGCAATGATTCCGAAAGCAGATGATGGGGAATATGCATCCATTCTGGGTGGTGAAAGTTTCGGTATAGGAAACAATACGAATGTTGATGCAATTTGGGATTTTGTTGAATATATGATGGATTCCGATCGATACGCAGAATTTTTAAAAGGTCTTGGACAGCTTCCGGCAGATACAGTACTTTCTGAAGATCCGTATTATTTAGACGACCCAATCAATAAAGTATTTATTGAACAGCTGAAGAGTGCGAAACCAAGAGCATACGGACCTGCATATAATGAAATGTCGAAAGCGATTCAGACTGCGATTGGTTCAGCAATGAGTGGTGCACAGACAGCGCAAGAGGCTCTGGATGAAGCTAAAGAAATTGTTACACCACTGTATGATGATTTTTTTAATAAATAATCATAGTTCTTGTGGGGGGATTAGTGGGTTATTCGGAAACGAATAACCCACTTTGACTATAAAAAGTAATCGGACAAAGGTGAAAATATGGGAAAAAGTAAGAAAATGAAAAAAAAGAAAGTATTTATAGAGTATTCATTTGTTCTTCCGGCTGTAATATTTATGGTAATATTTATGATTTATCCGATCTGGTATAACATTGAAATGAGTTTTAAGGATGTTGATTTGAAGAACTTTTTGGACAGTTCACAGCAGACATTTGTGGGATTGCAAAATTTCAAAAATATTTTTTCAGATAAATACTTTTGGAATTCATTAAATAATACATGGGTATTTGTTATTTTTAGTATGGTTTTTCAGTTTGTAATTGGATTTGGATTTGCATTGTTTTTTAACAAAAAATTTCCGGGAAATAAATGGATGCGTGCTATTCTACTGATTGCATGGATGAATCCGGCAATTATTACAGGAGCAGTTTTTAAGTGGTTGATGGCTGGTGATGTTGGTATCTTTAATTATTTGCTGATGCATTTCGGTTTGATTCACAAACCGATCAATTTCTTAGCAGATACAAATACAGCGCTCGGAAGTGTAATCTTTGGAAATATTTGGGTGGGAATACCATTTAATATGATTATTTTACTGTCAGGGTTACAAAGCATTGATGAAGAATTATATGAATCAGCAGTTACAGATGGGGCAGGGAAATTTGCAAGATTTCGTTATATCACATGGCCACTTCTTATGCCTACTATCTTAGTGTTGTTACTTTTGGGATTTATTTACACGTTTAAAGTATTTGATATTATTTATGCAATGACGTCGGGAGGACCGGCAAATTCATCACAGATTCTTCCGTATTACTCGTATGAACTTTCGTTTAAGATGTTTAAATTTGGTGAAGGGGCGGCAGCTTCGTGTGTGTCTTTTGTGATCATAGCTATTTTGTCAGTGATTTATGTTTATTTTTCGAAGAAAGAGGAGGTGGCATAAATGACTGCGAAGAAAACAAGATATAAGAGTATGATAAGGTCGATACTAGGAATCGTATTTGTTTTAGTATTCCTGTTTCCGATTTATTGGATGATTATTTCTTCATTAAAAAGCAGTGGAGAGATTTTTAAAGTGCCACCAAGTTTTGTACCGGAAAACATTTATTTTGAAAATTATCTGGCGCTATTCAGAAATCGTGATTTCTTCAATTATCTAAAAAATAGTACAATTATCAGTGTATTTTCAATGATAGGGGCAATTATACTCGCAGCACCAATGGCATATGCTTTAGCCAGAAAAAGAGTCAAGGGATTAGATGCATTATTGTTTTTTATCATTATTATCCAGATGGTACCTGGAAATTCCATGGCATTGCCACTATATGGAATGTTTTCAAAATGGCATATTACAAACAGTTATTTTGGGATTATTATCGCTAATATTACATCCTCATTGCCATTTATAGTTTTGGTTTTAAGAACTTCATTTTTAGATATTTCACAGGCATTGGAAGATGCCGCTCGTATTGATGGATGTTCAGCCTGGGGCACATTTTTGAAAATTATTATGCCATTAACACGTCCGGCGCTTGTAACCTGTGCTGCATTTGGATTTATATTTGCCTGGGGAGAATTTATTTTTGCACTTGTTATGTTACCGGATAAATCGTATTGGCCTATTACAGTAGGAATGAGAACATTTATCGGTCAGCATGGAACAGATTGGGGAGGTCTGATGGCAACGGCAACCATATCTTCGCTTCCGGTTATTTTGATTTTTATTCTGACTCAAAAACATATTGTGGGAGGTATTACGGCCGGATCTGTAAAAGGGTGAGAAATAAAAGAAATCATATACAGTTTCCTTTGGTGTATAATAGAAAGTACATGGAGGTTACGATATGAAAAATTGGTATAAAAATCTGCCTTTAAATGGAAAAATTATTTTTATTATGATTTTTGGAATTTTAATTCCCTTTTTAGTATTAGGTATGCTTGTTTTTAAGAATGTTTATAACAATACATTGATCAGTGAACGAAAGTTTTATAGTCACAACTTAAAAAATGCAGCAGATAATGTTGATAGCATGCTCAGGGATTATGAAGGTGTGATAGATTCAATCTATGACAATGAGGAATTTTTTAAAACAATGGCATCGGTCAACTGTTTGACAGCAGAAGCTGTTAATCATGACAGTAGTATCAATATAATGCTGGGGGAATTAAGAAAAAGAAAAGAATTTACAGCAGGTATTTCTTATATTTTTCCGGATGGAAGCAAAGTGAGTGCGACTTCAGGGTATGGGAATTTTGAAGAAATTGCAGCAGACAATTTCAAAAAAATGGACAGGATTCTTGATATGATGACCTGGGAAAAACCATCCATAATCTGGGAGAGTGCGCATCAGGATGAAGCCGGTTTCTTTTCAGGAACTAAGGTTATACGAAATATCTATCATAAAAATATTATGTCAGGAGCACAGGTAATACATATTTCAACTTTGGTATTAGATAATTTGAAATCATTAGAAAACTGCAGTACAGCAGGGACTCTTGCGATTCTGGATGCTGAAGGAAAACTATTGTGGTGTAGGGGAAATAAAGAATCCATTAAGGAAATGTTGGGACATGATATTTTTTCAGATGCTGCATATAAGAGAGATTCTCTTTATGAGTATAATGACAATTACTTTATTTTTGAAAACTCAAAATATTCAAAATGGAAGTATGTAAATATAATTCCTAAAAGAGAAATTATGAAACAGGCAGATACCTTTAGATCATTTTTCATTATCATTATCGCTATGTTGGTTATATTCTTTTTCATATGCACATATTTGGTAAGAAAAAGTGTTGTTTATCCAATTAAGAAGTTAATTGTTGCCATGGATCATGTAGATCATATCGGAAAAATAGGTGAACCGTTAGCCATTCAACAAGAAGATGAAATTGGATGTTTATATCATACATATAATCGAATGAACCAGCGAATTGATTCACTGATTTCTCAATTAACGGAGGCAATGCTTCAGGATAAAGAAAAAGAAATCAAATTAATGCATAGTCAATTGAATCCTCATTTTATTTATAATACATTAGAGAGCATCAGCTGGGTGGCATATGAAAATGATGTTTCGGAAATTTCAGAAGTTGTAATCAGCCTATCAGAAATCTTGAAGTATTCCATTAAACACTCGGACGAATATGTAACCTTTGATGATGAAATACGGATGTTAAAAAATTATATTTATATTCAAAAGTTTCGTTTTGAAGATAAGTTTTCTGTTAATTATGAAATTGAGGAAGAATTGTTAAAGTACAAAACAATTAAATTTACCTTTCAGCCTTTTGTGGAGAATGCACTCGTTCACGGATTTAGAAATATAAGAAATCAAGGATTGATAACCATTCGTTTGTATAGTCATGAAGATGATATTTACGCCGAAATCGAAGATAATGGATGTGGAATGGATGTGTTAACTATGAGCAAAATTGATGAAATCAAAACGAGTGGAATAGGAATTCATAATGTTAACAGATCATTACAACTTCGATTTGGGAATCAGTATAATATAGATATTTCAAGCGATTGGGGAAAGGGAACATTAATTCGTTTGCGAATACCGAAAATGATTTTGTAAGGGGAGGCTGTATATGTTTAAAATTGCAGTTATTGATGACGAGCCTAAAATAAGGAGCGGTATCACGAGCCTTTTAACAAAAGCGTTCACAGAAAGAGCCGATGTCAGAAGTTTTTCTTCAACAACAGATATTATGAAAGCGGCTGAAAAAGAGCAGATAGATATTTTAGTGACGGATATATGTATGCCGGATATGGATGGTTTAGCGTTGGGAAATTATCTGAAAATATACAATCCGAATTTAAAAATAATCATTATCAGCGGCTATAGCAGCTTCGAGTATGCTAAGGCAGCAATCACTCTTCAAGTGTGTGAATATTTGTTAAAACCGATAAATCAGCAACAACTTATAGAAGTGGTCGAAAAGGCAATGATTCAGCTTAAAAAAGAAGAGGTCGAGAAGAATGGTGTCAGTAGAAATAATTGGAACTCTGAGAATATTTTAGATGAAATATTGTATGGATCTTTTGATATAGAGCATACAGAGGGGGATCATACAGAGTATTATTTGTTATTGACAGACAGACTGACAGAAGAGAATGACAGATTCAAGGAAAAAGCGTGGAAATACGGTAATGTATATAAAGACCGAAGATATTATATTTTTACTGATTTAAAAATCATAGAAGATATCATAAACAATCATGAAGCCGTCGATTTTTATGTTGGAGTAAGCGAAAAATGTATTGGGAAAAAAATGTTAAGACTTGCTTATCAACAGGCTGATGCTGCAATAAAACAATGTATTTATGATGAAACTTCAGGCATATGGCAGTTTAAAAATACAGGAATATGGATTTTTGATGGAAAAAAACAGGCTGCTATTTTAGTGAAGTGTATTATAGATGAAAAGGATTATGGAAAGCTGTTAAAGGAACTGGAAACAGAAATACGTTGTGAACGGCCGATATATCCGATGTTCGAAAAAAATATGAAAATAATGTTGGATGAGGTTGTATATTTGGCTGGTCAGACCAAAGAAACGATGCAGGCATGTATGAAGCTGAAGAATATTTCAGAACATGTAGGGAGATATTTGAGTTTAAGTAAGTTTTTTGACGATATTTTTAAAGCATTAGAGGAATTGTCAAGAGCAGTTAATGTGATGCAAACAATGAAAGAAAAAAGTTATATTGAAAAGTCTCTCATGTATATCGAGAATCATTTTTCAAAAGATATATCATTAGATGAAGTGGCATTACATGTAAATATGAATGCGGCATATTTTAGTACTGTTTTTAAAAAATATACGGAAAGGAGTTTTGTGAATTATGTGACTGAATTAAGAATAAACAAGGCAAAAGAGTTGCTAAAAAATGATACATTGAAAATTGGTGAAATTTCTGCGAGAGTAGGTTTTAACGATATAAGATATTTTGCAAAAGTTTTTAAAAAATATATGGGGGTTACACCAAGCGATTATAGAAATATTTCAGAGAAACTATATAAAAAAGAGTAGGAGGTTTTTATGGGACGCTTTACAAAAATGACGAACAGACTGGTATGGCAGTTTGATACTGAGAAATTGTGGATTGAAGCATGGGGAAAGGATGCTTTGAGAGTTCGATGTACACAAAACAGTAAGATGGATGATCAGATGTGGGCACTTTTAGAAGCAGGTGGAGATGCTAAAATTACGATTTCTGAAAAATTCGCTGAAATCAGAAACGGAAGAATTCAGGCACGTGTTTTACAAGATGGAGAATTAAGTTTTTATAATGATCAGGGAAAACTTCTTTTGAAAGAATATTCAAGAATGGAAGATTCGGATGGGGAAAGCAGAAGTCTGCTTAAGATACCGGCTCGTGAATTCAAGCCAGGTCGAGGAGAGGATTATGGTTTGAATGTACGTTTTGAGTCAGAGAGAGATGAACGCGTATATGGTATGGGACAGTATCAGCAGGAAGAACTGAACTTAAAAGGCTGTATTTTAGAATTAGCACAAAGAAATTCTCAGGCAAGTGTTCCATTTTGTATGTCTGATAAGGGTTACGGATTTTTATGGAATAATCCGGCGATTGGTCAAGTAGTTTTCGGTACAAATCGTACAGAATGGAATGCAAAATCCACCAAGCAAATGGACTATTGGATTACAGCTGGGGATACACCGCAAGATATCATGAAAAATTATATGACGGTAACAGGAAAACCGCCTATGATGCCGGAATATGCAATGGGATTCTGGCAATGTAAACTTCGTTATAAAACGCAAGAAGAATTAATGCAAGTGGCTAGAGAATATCATAGGCGGCAAATTCCGTTATCTGTCATAGTGATAGATTATTTTCATTGGCCGAACCAGGGAGTGTGGGATTTTGATAAAAAATACTGGCCTGATCCGGAAAAGATGGTAGAGGAATTGAAAGAAATGGGCATTGAACTTATGGTGTCTATATGGCCGACAGTGGATTCGAGATGTGAAAATTATAACGAAATGCTTGAAAAAGGATATTTGGTATCAACGGACCGTGGGGTTCGTACACAAATGCAATTCCTTGGAAACGAAACATTTTACGATGTAACAAATCCGGATGCACGTGCTTATGTTTGGGATAAAGTAAAGAGGCATTACTATAACCTTGGAATACATACATTCTGGCTGGATGTTGCTGAGCCAGAGTATTCAATTTATGACTTTGACTTATATCGTTATCATTTGGGCAGCAATTTGCATGTTGGAAATATTTATCCGTTGCTTTATGCTAAGGGATTTTACGATGGAATGACATCAGAAGGAGATGACAAACCGTTAAATCTTATACGCTGTGCATGGGCTGGAAGCCAAAAATATGGAACTCTTGTCTGGTCGGGAGATATACATTCAAGTTTTAAATCTCTCAGAAGTCAGGTAGCTGCAGGATTAAATATGGCAATGGCAGGAATACCATGGTGGACAACAGATATAGGTGGTTTTAATGATGGTGACATAAGAGATGAAAACTTCAAAGAATTATTAATCAGATGGTTTGAATATGGTACTTTTTGTCCGGTAATGCGTATGCATGGCTATCGTTTGCCTTACGAAGAACCGATGACAAATGAATTGGGAGGAGGCATGTGTGATTCAGGCGCGGCAAATGAGGTTTGGAGCTTTGGAACAGAAGCTTATGATATTTTTGTTAAATATATAAGACTTAGAGAAAAAATGAAGCCGTATATTGAGAAAATAATGAAAGAAGCTCATGAAATTGGAACTCCTCCAATGAGACCTTTATTTTATGATTATCCGGAACAAGAGGATATATGGAATGTGGAAGATGAGTATATGTTTGGTCCGAATCTTCTTGTTGCGCCAGTTCTATATGAAAAAGTAAACTCCCGTAAAGTTGTTTTACCAGCAGGGACTCAATGGATTTGTATAAATACGAATAAAGTATATGAAGGTGGTAAGACAATTTGTGTCGAAACTCCATTAGATACAATACCTGTTTTTACTAATGATAAGAGGATGAAAGATGAAATTAGCGGCAGTTGGAAGTAATTGTATTGATTATTACAATAATCTGAATGGTGGCAAAGCATTTCCCGGAGGAGGACCGGTAAATATGGCTGTATATACAGTACGTCTTGGAGGAAAAGCAGCTTATATAGGACCGGTAGGAAACGATTCATATGGTGAGATGATAATAAGTGCTGTGAAAAAAAAAGGTGTTGATACTTCGCATTTACGAGTGGAAGCAGGTAAAACAGCCGTGTCACAGGTGGAATTGGTGGATGGCGAAAGGCTTTTTGGCGATTATGAAGAAGGTGTTATGGTAAATAATATACTTACGGAAGAAGATTTGGATTTTATCCAGAATTTTGATGTAGTGATCTGTGATGTATGGGGAAAAGTAGAAGGTCAGTTTAAAGATCTGAAGAAAAGAGGAATTACAACTGCATTTGATTGTGCAACATATCTGGAAAGTGATGTAAGTAAAAAAGTGATTCCTTATACAGATTATTTGTTTTTTTCGACAGATGATGGAGATAGCTCAGAAATAAAAGCGCAAATGAAAGAAATCCATGAGAAAGGACCTAAATTTGTAATCTGTATGATGGGTGAAGCGGGAAGTATCTGCTACGACGGAGATACATTTCACAGATTTGGAATTATTCCATGTGATACAATTGTGGATACTATGGGAGCCGGAGACAGTTATATAGCAGGATTTTTAAAGGGAATGATAGATGGAGAGTCTATTGAAACCGCAATGAAAATGGGAGCTGCGAATGCCACAGAAACATTAAAATATTTTGGAGCATGGTAATTTGAACATAAGATCGAAAGAATGAGGAAATAAAAATTATGAAGTACACAGCAAAAGCATGGAAAGAAAAAGAAGGAGCGTGTTTTCGTAACTTCAATGAGCAAGCGCAGCTTGATAGTGTAAATGGAGCACTGGCTTTAAGACCCCAGATTGAAGCTGTAATAGATCAAATCTGGAAAGAAGGATTTGATGGAATCTATTTTATCGGTATTGGCGGAACTTATGCATCTGGTATGCAGGTAGAGGTATATATGCGTGGACATTCTAAATTGCCGGTATATGTAGAAAATGCAGCAGAATTTCTTACGACAGGAAATAAAAAATTTACAGAAAAGTCTGTGGTTATCTATTCTTCTGTTTCAGGAAATACAAAGGAAATGGTTCAGCTGGTTGATAGAGTTCATGAAATAGGTGCCAGAGTATTTGCATTTATCGATACACCGGACAGTATCCTCACACAGCCGGATAAACAAGATTATCTGATTTTATATCCGATGAATGAACAGCTGAAATTTTACATGACAGCAAATTATCTGATGTATAAAAACGGAGAATTTGATGAATATGATCGTTATAATAAAGAAATGGAAACATATCTCGCAAATGCGCTGGTTCAGGTAGAAAAGGATTCTGACGAATGGGCCTATGAATATGCAAAGAATAAAGTAGCGTTTTTGAAAGATCATAAAGACCTTCCACATTATTTTATCGGCTCAGGTAATCAGTACGGTGCAACATATTCCTATGCAATGTGTTATTGGGAAGAACAGATGTGGATTCGTACAAAGTCTATCAGTTGCCAGGAATTTTTTCATGGAATGCAGGAAATCATTGTAGATGATACGCCGGTAACCTTATTTATGGGAGAGGATGAACAAAGGACTTTGGCAGAACGTGTAGCAAGATTTTTGCCGCGTGTGAATGGAAACTATACCATCATTGACACAAAGGAGCATGAATTAAAAGGCATCAGCCCTGAATTCAGAGGAACAATCTCTCATCTTGTAATGCATGCAGTGAATAATCGTGTAGATGCGTATATGGAATTGTTTTTAAGACATCCGCTTTCCATTCGAAGATATTACCGTCAATTTGATTATTAAAGGGTCGTCAGGCTTTTTGTGTAAGTTTTGAAAAAGTATTTTGGGGAGGGAGTCCTCCCCATTTTATATCGCAATTGATATGCTTTGAAGTGATAAATTTTGTTGCAGCCACGCACCCTATGGGTTGAAAGAAATGCAGGAGAGGCGATGCCTGCCAAATACCAATTGGAAAAGACACTTCATGGAAAGCAGCATGGCATGAATGATGCAATGATTACATACACGCGACTTAGGAATTTATAAAATATAAAGGTATAATAATGAGAATGAGAAATACATGTGTAACATATATAGTAGCACTGGCCGGTATGCTGATCCTGCAACCATTACCGGTGCAGGCAGCGAAAGCAGATGAGCCTGTTTTTACCGCATCTGAGATCGCAGAGGGGGACGAAGTCTATAACCGTATTAATGGCAAGTCTTATCAGGAGAATGAGAATATTTCATTGGAGGATCTGCGTTATCTGCAAATATCTCATTATGACTTTGATCACGAAATACAGACTGGGGAATTGATTGTGAATGCAGAACTGGCAGATGAAGTGCTGGAGATTTTTCAGGAGCTATATGATGCAGAATATGAAATCGCATCCATGCATCTGATTGATGATTACTGGGTGAATGAGGATCCGGATCAGGCAGATACGAACTCCATCGATCACAATAATACTTCGGCTTTTTGCTACCGTGTAGTGACTGGCGGACAGAATCTTTCCAGACATGCCTATGGCTGTGCCATTGATATCAATCCACAACAGAATCCATATCTGACCCTGGAAGAGGACGGAACCTATTACTGTGATCATGAAAATGCGCTGGAATACATGGATCGTACTCAGGAGGATGAACATGAGATCAAAGAAGGAGACATCTGCTGGCAGGTGTTTACCGATCATGGCTTTACCTGGGGTGGAAGCTGGACAAACCCGAAAGATTACCAGCATTTTGAGAAAAGAATGTAAATGTATGGAACAAAATTTACATCCGGGAAACTCCGGTAAGGCAACGGTGGCATTGAACTACTGGAAAGGCGGCAAAAAATATTCCAACAAATTTAAAATTGTGGTACGCCGATATGAGAATCCATTTGCAACATTGAAAGTCGGAAAAGTGTCTGTGAAAAAACAATTGAAAAATGCACCTACAGAGTATTTACAACGGATAACGCATATTATTTAGACGATTAATAATTTAAAAATTATTGAGGACAGAACCGATTTTGAGGTTCTGTCCTTCTTGGCTTTATGAGCCTTTTTACGGTATGCCGTGCAGAACCGGTAGTGCCGGTTCCGAAAGCAGCAGATTTATTTTATACGATCGATAAGCTGGCAGAGAAGCTGAAGGTCATCATCCCCCATTTCACTGGCTTTTTCGATCATATTTTTTAAAAGTGCCGGATTTTCGATTTTTTCATTGAAGAATTCTGCCGGGGTCACATCTAAATAATCGCAGATGTATAAAAATTCGGTCATGGAGGGCATAGCCCGTCCTGACACAATACTTTGAATATAGCTCTTGCTGTGGCCGAGATCCAGGCTCATTTTGTACTCGGACACATTTTTCTTCATGCGAAGCTGTGTCAATCGTTCTCTTATGAAATTTTCTTCCATGTCGTTTCCTCTTTTGTAAATGTAATGTAAAAATGATTAGTTGTCTGTGGGAACACAGACAGTATAGAACTATTTTAACTGGAAAAAGATGATAAAATGGACGATTAAAAACGGAACATCGCAATAGAAATACCTATATAAGCGAGAGTAACAATGATATTAATACTATTTGAAAACAGAATATAAAACAAATTGACACGCTTGAATTAGTATAATATAATTTAAACAAATAATATGAAAGATTAATACAGGAACAAACAGTAACAGCCGAATACAACAGAAAATTAAAATAATAGTAACTGTTCAGAACCCACTGTTCCGTGAAGGTATCTGAACAGTTACAAATAATAAAGATGGAGAGAAAAGATATGTCATCAGGGGATGAAAAACACAGAATGTCACGGAGTATATTTAAGATCGAACTTGTTATTCTTGGAATCATAATAGGACTTATCCTGTGGTGGCAGGGATATCTGTTTTGTTCAGATGCAGCCATCAAAAGGATGATAGCAATATATAAATTGCGCATTCTTTATGCTCAGGGCGGAATCTGGGAGATCATAAAGATCGTATGGTGGGCTGCAGGACTGATAGCAACGATACTGCTTTACCTGTCTTATATAGCCAATGAAGTTACAGAAAGCCTGATTTCCAGAAAAGAGCGTAAAGTCAGTTCGGAACATAAAGGGAGCGAACATTTCATGAAAAAATAATTATGCGAACTACCACCGGTCTCATACTGAGACGCGGTGGTTTTGTGTATACTGAAAATAAGAACCGGGAAAAAAGAATGTAATTGACAAGTTAGACAAGACTAACATATAATATGTTCGTGGTAATGACAAACATCCGTGTATATGAAAGGATTTTGCATATGAATATTTTTATTGGCATTTTGATCCCTTTTCTGGGCACATCCCTTGGAGCAGCCTGTGTTTTCTTTATGAAAAGAGGACTGAGTGATCTGGTGCAGCGTTCTCTGACTGGATTTGCGTCCGGAGTCATGGTGGCTGCATCCATCTGGAGTCTTCTGATTCCGGCACTGGAGCAGTCTGCAGACTTAGGAGTATGGCAGTTTGTTCCGGCGGTGACAGGCTTCTGGACCGGTATTCTCTTTTTACTGATGTTGGACCGTGCCATTCCCCATCTTCATCAGAACAGTGAAAAGGCGGAAGGACCGCGGAGCAATCTTCAGAGGACGACCATGATGGTGCTGGCAGTTACTCTGCATAATATCCCGGAGGGAATGGCAGTGGGCGTGGTCTATGCCGGATACCGGCTGGGAAATGCGAGCATCACAGCAGCAGGAGCATTTGCTCTGTCTCTGGGTATTGCCATACAGAACTTCCCGGAAGGGGCAATTATCTCCATGCCTCTTCGTGCAGAAGGAATGAAAAAGTCAAAAGCATTTGCAGGAGGCGTCCTGTCAGGAATTGTGGAACCCATCGGAGCAGTGCTGACCATACTGGCATCTGGTCTGATCGTTCCGGTATTGCCATATCTGCTCAGCTTCGCAGCAGGAGCCATGCTCTATGTGGTAGTCGAAGAACTCATCCCGGAGATGTTCCAGGGAGACCACTCCAATCTGGGGACCATCTTCTTTGCAGTAGGATTCAGCATCATGATGATACTGGATGTTACCCTGGGATAATGCTGCACATTGGTTCAAGTAATAACGCACATCACATCAGATATCTTTATGAAATATCTTCATCAAATCTTAATCCTCTCCCTACTTTCATCTTAACCCGTACCTGTAGTACAATATTCACAGATGAAAGGGGAGAGAAAAATCATGCCGAACATATTAATCTGTGATGACGAGAAGGATATCGTCAATGCACTGAAAATCTATTTATCAGATCCGGATTATCAGATCTTTGAAGCATACAATGGAAAGGAAGCAGTGGAACTTCTGGATCGACAGGAGATTCATCTGATCCTGATGGACATTATGATGCCTCAGATGGACGGGATCACGGCCATGACAAAGATTCGCGAAAAAAGTAATATACCCATTATTTTGCTGACTGCCAAGAGTGAAGATGCGGATAAGATACTGGGATTGAATGTAGGGGCAGACGACTATATTACCAAGCCGTTTCACCCACTGGAAGTAACTGCCAGAGTGAAGTCGCAGCTAAGGAGATATCTGAAGCTGGGCGGAGGAGTTCAGAACAGCGAAGTGTATACAATTGGCGGAATTGAATTAAGGGATAAGGAAAAAGAAGTCTATGTGGACGGAAACCAGATTTCCCTGACACCAAAAGAATTTGAAATACTGAAATTATTTCTTGCCAATCCGGGCAAAGTATTCTCACCGAAGGAGATTTATGCCGAAGTGTGGAAGGAGAAGCCAATCGGAACAGATAACACGGTGGCGGTACACATTCGGCACATCCGAGAAAAAATAGAGATCAATCCGGCAGAACCCAGATATCTGAAGGTGGTATTCGGACAGGGATATAAGCTGGAGAAAGGACGAGAATCATGAGGCAGTTTTGGAGAACAGTAACAGGAAAGATGTTATTATTTCTGTCATGCGGAGTGTGCGGCATTTTATTCGCAGCAACTATTCTGGGAAGTATATGTATGGTAGAGACAGATTTTTACACCAGAGAAGAAAAGGAGATCCGTGAAGAGGTATTCGATAGTCTGCTGTCAAGAGAAGGGCGGAGTCTTACCTGGAAGCTGGAAAATGATAGTTTGTCAGAGGAAGAGGCGCAGGGCAGTACAGGAAATCTTACCTGGCAGATTGTGGGGACAGATGGTAAGGTAAAAGCCGGAGTGAAAGATACCAAAACAAAGTGGCAGTATACAGAATATTATGAAGTATATGATGACGAGGAGGGTCTGTGGACTTATCCCGTATATGATACTCATGTGAAAACAAGTCAGGATCAGAAGTATGATATTGTTCATTTTAATATTGATGAGTCACTGGCAAAACAGGATGCATTTTTCATTGCAGGAAAAGTGGTTCATATCCTCTATGGCATCAGATATACAATATATATTATTATGGCACTTGCTTTTGTCCTTGGCCTGATCAGTTTTGTGACACTGATGAACGTGACTGGAAGGAGAACAGGCAGTACAGAACTTTACACAGGGCCTCTTTACGGTATACCGGCAGATCTGCTAACTGTGATAATAGGAACTGGCTGGCTAGTGATGAGTATGGCGGTGTTAAGTATGGTTAACAGCAATATTGCAGATTTTATGCTGGCAGGCGGACTTGTTCTGATTATAGGCAATACCTTCCTGGGATACTGCATGAGCATTGCAGCCAGAGTAAAGGGAAAGACTCTATGGAAAAATACCCTGATTTACAAAGGATTATATTTGCTGAAAAAAATCTGCAAGGGAAGCCTGTATATACTGATGGAGATTCCGGTGATCTGGAAAGTAATATTAGGAGCAGGTATTCTTTCTTTTCTGGAGTTTTTTGGAATAATCGCATTCAGTTATGATACAGGAAATCTGGTGGCATTCTGGTTTTTCGAAAAAGTACTCGTTCTTCCGATTATTTTTTACGGTGCGCTGATGATAAAGAAGTTGCAAAAAGGAGCAGCAGCTCTGGCAGAAGGGGAGTTATCCAGTCAGATTGATACGAAAGGCATGAGGGGAGATTTAAAAAAACAGGGAGAAGATCTGAACAGTATTGCTTCCGGAATGAGTCTTGCCGTGGAAAAACAGTTAAAGAGTGAGCGGATGAAGACGGAACTGATTACCAATGTATCACACGATATCAAAACGCCACTGACTTCTATCATCAATTATGCGGATCTGATTGGAAAAGAGCCTTGTGAGAATGAGAAGATTACCGAGTATGCAGAAGTATTGGTCAGACAATCTGTACGTCTGAAAAGATTAATAGAAGATCTGGTGGAAGCATCCAAGGCATCTACTGGCAATCTGGAAGTCTGCCTGCAGCCATGTGATGCGTCGGTATTTTTGATACAGGCGGATGGAGAATATGAAGAAAAACTGAAAAAAGCAGATCTGACACTGGTGGTACAGCAGTCAGAGAGCGAGATTCGCATTCTTGCAGACGGAAGGCGGATGTGGAGAGTGTTTGACAATTTAATGAATAACATCTGTAAATATGCACAGCCGGGAACCAGAGTCTATCTGATCCTGGAGAAAAAAGAGAAGAAGGCTGTGATTACATTTAAGAATACATCGAGGGAAGCATTGAATATATCAGAAGAAGAACTGATGGAACGGTTTGTACGTGGGGACAGCTCCAGAAATACAGAAGGTAATGGATTGGGACTGTCTATTGCAAGAAGCCTGACAGAACTTCAGAAGGGAACAATGAATATTCAGATCGACGGGGATCTGTTTAAGGCAGTACTGGAATTTCCGGTGATAGAATAAAAAAGTGAAAAAACACATATTTTGCACAAAATGAAGGCAGAATGTGGAAAAAGAGACAGAAGTGACGGTTAGGATAATAGTCGCTTCTGTTTTTTTTGTCGGATAGAGCCGTCGAAAATCATCGGTGAATATCCCTAAATTCAGCCCTTCGTTTGACAAAATCTGTGAGAGAAAATCGGTATACTTACTTGCATAACAGGCGGGAGGCGAACCGTGATTTACAAGTTTTATCTGGATATCTATTTTCTGGAAAATCTGGTAATGAATTATACTGTGCTGAGAATGATCACGATTGTGGAGAAAAAACACCCTTCCAGAATACGGTTCCTTCTGACGGCAGCGGTCGGCAGTATGGCAATGTGTCTGATGATGACCCATAGAGTATACAAAGTACAATGGATGATGGCAATTGTATGCATGACAGTGGAAGCAGGTATGACAGTGGCTGCATTTCGCTGGCAGGGCTGGAAAAAATTAATGTATAGAGCAGTGATATTTCGCCTGCTGTCATTACTGGCGGAAGGAAGCTGGCAGATATTGAGGGACTATTTTCACATGCCATTTCCATACAGTATGGCCGCGGGTATTTTATTGCCTTTTTTTGTATTGCTGAAGGTGCGCACAAGGGAAAAGAAGGAGCAGTTTCTTTATCCTGTGACAGTGGTGTTTCACGGCAGGCGGAAGCAGATCACGGCGTTGTGGGACAGTGGTAACCAGCTCAGGCAGCCATTAACTGGACGACCGGTACATATCATAGAATTGGAAGCTGTGCAGCCACTTCTGGAGAAAGAGGAACGAAGAGAACTGATGCATCTGCTGGAAATGCAGACAGTGGAATATCCTTCAGGAATGTTTTCTTTTGTACCTTATCAGAGCATCGGAAAAAAACATGGCATACTTCCTGTCCTGAAACTGGATGAGATCCGGGTGGAAAAAGAAAATGAAACAGTGGATACACCAGAAGTACTGGCAGCCGTCAGTAAAGAGGCGGTGAGCCGGTCGGGAGCATATCAAATGATACTGCATCCCTGACAGAACGTGAAAATCAGGAGGGAATGAAACATGTTAGCAAAAGCAAGTATGCCACAGACACTTCCGGTTCAGATGTTGGCACCGGTGTCAGAATTCATGTGGAGAAGAAAAAATGAGATACACTATATTGGAGGAAGCGAGGTGCTTCCGGCACCGTTGGAACCAGAGAAAGAGGCGCAGGCAATCGAAAGCCTTTCCGGGGAGACTTCTGACCAGGCGCGGGAACTTCTGATTGAGCATAATCTGAGACTGGTGGTGTACATTGCCAAAAAATTCGATAATACCGGTGTGGGCGTGGAAGATTTGATTTCTATTGGAACTATAGGGCTGATCAAAGCAATCAACACTTACAATCCGGATAAGAAAATCAAGCTTGCCACCTACGCTTCCCGTTGTATCGAAAATGAGATCCTGATGTATTTAAGGAGAACCAATAAGATCAAGCTGGAGGTATCTTTTGATGAACCATTAAACGTGGACTGGGATGGAAATGAGCTGCTCCTGTCAGATATACTCGGTACAGATGAAGACGTGATTTACCGGGATCTGGAGATGGAAGTGGAATACCGCCTTTTAAGAAGGGCAATTGCCAGACTGAATGACCGGGAACGCGTGATTATACAACTGCGTTTTGGACTTGGAAATCGGGAAGGAAAAGAAAAAACACAAAAAGAAGTGGCAGACATGCTGGGAATTTCTCAGTCTTACATTTCCAGACTGGAAAAAAAGATTATAGGGCGTCTGCGAAAGGAAATTGTCAAGGGCTATTAATTTTTATATTTTTTCGGAAATCGAATAATCAGTACTGTTTGTGAGAATTCTTTACATAGAAAGGAATAAATTTAGGAGGATTCTTGCGATGGCACTGAATAAAGTGGAAATATGCGGAGTAAATACAGCGAAACTGCCGGTTTTGACAGAAGCAGAAAAAGAAGCATTATTCTGTAAGATCAAGCAGGGAGACAAAGAGGCGAGAGAAAGATATATCAAAGGCAATCTGAGGCTGGTACTTAGTGTAATCAAACGTTTTTCCGGGAGTAGCGAGAATGCAGATGATCTGTTCCAGATCGGCTGTATTGGACTGATGAAAGCAATCGATAACTTTAATACGGAACTGGATGTGAAGTTTTCGACCTATGCGGTTCCCATGATTATTGGAGAGATTCGGCGTTATCTCAGAGACAATAATGCGATCCGGGTAAGCAGATCTCTTCGGGATACTGCATACAAAGCGCTCTATACCAGAGAAGCCTATACCAAGAAACATCTGAAGGAACCGACTATCAATGAAATTGCAGAAGAGATCGGCATTGCAAAAGAAGAAATAGTATATGCCATGGATGCTATACAGAATCCTTTAAGTCTGTACGATCCCGTATATTCAGAGGGTGGGGATGCTCTTTATGTAATGGATCAGATCAGTGATAAGAAAAATAAAGAGGAAAACTGGGTGGAATCCATTGCTTTGCGGGATGCAATGTCCAGACTGAGTGAGCGGGAGCGGAGAATCATCAATATGCGTTTTTACGAGGGAAAGACTCAGATGGAGGTGGCAGAAGAGATCTGCATATCCCAGGCGCAGGTCAGCCGCCTGGAGAAAAATGCACTGAAAGCCATGCGAAGTTATCTGAAACCGTAGATATCATCGTTTGGGCGGACGTGGTTCATCCAATTCTACCAGAATGATTTCCTCTCCGATCTGGCAGATGCAGCGCCAGGGAATCAGACTTTCATGATCTCTGCCAAACAGTGAGGAAAAACGGCCGGGACCTGGAACAATCAGGGCAAGCACCTGACCACTTTTGGGATCAATATCCACATCAATGACACAGCCCATGGAAGCACAGGAACATACATTAATAACCTCTTTTTGACGAAGCTCACACAATCTCATAGGAACACCTGAAAAAAATTCTTCTATACTATTATATGCAATTGACATCCAGACTTCTATTAGGCTATACTTGAAACTGGGAATAGAAATGAACGGGGGAACAATTCAGATGAAGTGTCCATTTTGTAATCAGGATGATACCAGAGTAGTAGATTCCAGACCGGTGGATGACAACAGTTCCATTCGCCGTCGCCGGATGTGTGATGCCTGTGGGAAGCGTTTTACTACCTATGAGAAGGTAGAGACTATACCATTGATCGTAATTAAGAAGGATCAGAACAGGGAACAGTACGATCGCAGGAAGATTGAGAATGGTGTGATCAGGGCCTGCTATAAGCGGCCGATTTCCGCCCAGCAGATCACGAAGTTTGTGGATCAGATCGAGAATCAGGTGTTTGGAAGAGAAGAACGGGAAGTCAGCAGTGAAGTGATCGGGGAACTTGTTATGGATCAGTTAAAGGATCTGGATCCGGTTGCTTATGTGCGGTTTGCATCGGTCTATCGGGAATTCAAGGATGTGAACACCTTTATGGATGAATTAAAAAAACTGTTAAAATAAAAAGAGTGTGGGGAGCTGTGTTGCAGCTCCCTGCTCTTTATGGGGAAGATTCGATTGAAGAAGAGAATAAATGAATTACTAAACGGAAAATTTACAGATTTACAGAATACGCTGGAGCTGTCTGAAGAACGGATCTGTGCCAGAACAATGGAAAATGAAAACTTCTTCGGTAAGTTTTCCATTTTGTCACCTGCAGAGAAAAGTATACAGGGATTTGTGCAGTCTACCAATCCAAGAGTGGGACTGCGCCCGGACAGTTTTTCCGGTCTCGGTGAGACGATACGATATGAAGCAGATGTAAAGGGAATGGAAGCAGGGGATGTCCTGAATGGAGAATTTCTGCTGAATACATCTGCAGGGGAGTATCATCTGCCATATGAGATTACAGTGGAGAACCGGCAGGAGGAACGCAGGGAAGTACATGTTCCGTTTCTGACACCGGAACAGTTCGCAGACCTGGCAAAAGAGAATTTTGCAAGAGCCTACGTACTGTTCGTATCTGGTGCTTTTCGCAGGATGATACGTGAATGGGGGCAGAACAGTCAGACTCTGTATGACGGACTTCTGGCAGAAGGAGTGTCCTATCGCAGCCTGGAACAGTTCCTTGTGGGAATGGGCATCAAAGAAGCTGTTTCTGTGGAACCGGAGAATCGTCATCTGATATTGTCAGGTATCACTGAGACGAGGAAAGAAGAACTGGTGATTCGTAAGAATACTTGGGGATTTGCGGTACTTACCATTTCGTGCGATGCAGAGTTCCTTACACTGGAAAAGACACAGGTCACCACAGAAGAATTTGTGGGAAGTGTGTACCATCTTGGTTTTATGGTGAATCGGGAGAAATTACATGCAGGCAGACAATTTGCCAGAATTACGATTTCCACAGGCCTGGAAGAAATGACTTGTATCGTGGAGGTGCAGAATTCGGCGAAAAGAGCAGAAGAAGGAATGCTGCACAGGCAGAAAAAAGAAGTGGAAAAAGTACTGTCTATGTATATTCGTTACCGTACCGGCAGAATGAAGCAAGAGGTTTGGGCAAAGGAGACGCTGCAAGCTCTGGACCGTTACCGTCGGGCAGAAGGAAAGCATATCTTTTATGACTTGTATGAGAGTTATGTGCTGTTTCAGATACAGGACAATATTCAGGCAGAACTGCTTCTGGGGCAGATACAGGAACGAAAGGATGAACTGAAGGACGGCAGATGGCAGGCATGCTATCTCTACCTGACCACAATGCAGAATAAAGAGGAAGAGTATCAGGAATACGTGCAGAAGAAGATTCAGGAACTCTATCTGGAGAAGCAGGAGAGCTGGATATTACTGTGGCTGATGCTGCGTGTGAACGGACAGATGTACCGCAATGATACAGAACGGCTTGATGAGATCAGGCTGAAGTATCTTCAGGGGGTGCACAGTCCGGTACTGTATCTGGATGCCTGCGATATCCTGAAGAAGGAGCCACTGATGCTTCGCAGACTGGAAGGATTCGAGATTCATTTGCTGGCATTTTTATGCAGGAATCAGGTCTTTGACCGGGAAATCAGTGGTCAGGCGGCGCAGCTTGCCCAGAGACTGAGTGGATTTGACCGCATCCTGTTCCGTGTACTGACGGAATGCTATCGGAAGACACCTACGAAAAACCTGCTGTCAGTCATTTGTAAGATGCTCATGGATGGTCGGAAAAAAGAAAAAAAATATGCAGTATGGTTTGCACGGGGCGTGATGCAGGATGTGCGAATTACAGGATTGTATGAGGCTTTTATAGAAACATCGGATCATCTGGATGCAAATGAACTTCCAATGGCAATCAGACTGTATTTTGTATATCACAACACATTGGATTCTGCCCGTAAAGCGGCAATCTACGCAGCAGTGATTCGCAACCGTGAACGGGATGAGCAGACGTATGCCAGCTATCGTAAAGGAATGGGGCTGTTTATGGAAGAACAGCTTGCGGAAGGAAAAATAAGCCATGATCTGGTGGAACTTTATAAAGATCTGCTGACGGATGCAGTGATGACGCCGCATCTTGCGGCAGGACTGGAAAAAGTTCTGTTTACGTATGAGGTTACCTGTCGGATGCCGGGAATACGGCATCTGATCGTGATACACAGGGTATTTGGACAGGAGCAGAAAGCTGTGGTTACAGATGGAAAAGCACTGGTGCAGATTATGACGCCGGATTATGTACTTCTGGCGGAAGATCGGGAAGGACGCAGATATGCGGCGGATCCGTACTGTACGCGGACAAGATTGATGGAACAGCCACAGATGGAAGCACTGTGCCGCAGACACCTGGAACAGCCGCATTGGATACTGTTGCATGACTGTATGACCGGAGCGAAAGCAGTTCAGATTCAGGAAGAAAAGATAGAGCAGTATTTGATGCTGTTGAAGGTGCCGGAACTGAAAGAGAGCTACAGGGAAGAATTGAAAGGACAATTACTGGAATATTTTTCACAGCATCCGTCCCATGAGGCAGCAGAAAGATTTCTGGAACAGGCAGATCTTACTGTTATGGCACAGCACCAGATGACAGCAGTGGCCAGACTGTTAAGTGGTCAGGACCGCTACCGGGAGTTATATCAGCTTATCTGCATCTATGGAATGGAAAAAGTGGAACTACAGATTCTGGTACGTATGTGCAGCAGCCTGCTGGCAGAAGATGAGATGGAACAGGACAGAATGTTTCTGGCAGTGTGCGTGTACTGTTTCAAAAAGAAGCTGTATGATGAGAAAATGCTGGCATATCTTATGAAACATTATGAAGGTTCACTGGAGCTGATGAAGGAGATCTGGAGAGCCGGTCAGACATTTAAGCTGGAATCCTTTGAACTGGAAGAGAAGACACTGGTACTGCTTCTGTTTTTACAACAGGGGTCGGAACATACAGAAGAGATTTTTGCGTCTTATGAGAAAAAGATGGGCAAGTCCAGAATATGCCGGGCATATGTTACCTGGATGTCCTATGAATCCTTTGTACGTGACAAATACGTAGAATGGTCAGTTTTTGCATATATGGAGAAACACATGCTTGGCATCGTGGGGACACCGGACATCTGCAAACTGGCACTGTTGAAGCGTTATACAGAACGAAAAGAAAAAAGCGCCGGTCAGCAGAAGTGGATGATTTATCTGCTTGAGAAATATCTGGAACAGGGAATGCATTTTGCATTTATGCAGAAGCTTCCAGGCAGACTAAAGGAACGGTATCATCTGTATGACAAGTATATTCTGGAATATCATGGGAAGCCGGAGAAAGAGATGGTACTCCATTACCGTTATGGGGAGCAGGATGAAAAGACAGTTTCCATGCCGGAGGTCTTTGAAGGAATCTACGTAAAGGAATTTACGCTGTTTTATAAAGACAGACTGGACTGGTATGTGACAGAGAACGGAAAAGAGATAAAGGAACCAAAATGGCAGTCCTATTCCCATACTGCACCGGCATCACGTCATGGTGGAACCAGATACGATCTGGTGAATCAGATGATTGAGGCGCAGGAACAGGGAGATCTGACACAACTGGAGAATCTGCACAGGCGCTATGCAGGACAGAAGTATCTGGTAGAATCTGTTTTTGGATTAAATTAGGAAGCAGGAGCAAAAAGAGATGAAAAGAACGATCATAGGGCTGGATCTGGAAAAAGAATATTCACAGATATCCTATTACAGTGACCGGGCAGGAGAGCCGGAAACAGTCAGTATTGTGGAAAATCAGGATAAATACCTGATTCCCACACCGGAAGGTCTGCTAAGGGAGCGGGGAAAAGAAAAAGTCAGAGATCTGGCAGAATTTATCAAAGCCTGCATTTCGTATCTGCGTCCGGTTCCGGATATGACAGATATTTTCCTGATGATTACCATGCGTGAGGTGCGGCAGCCGTGGATAGGCTGGCTGCATGATGCCTGTCAGATGTTGGGGATGGAGAGGGAGAATGTTTTCCTTCAGACCTATCAGGAAAGTTTTTTCTATTATGTACTAAATCAGAAAAAAGAATTATGGAATCATGATGCAGCGCTTTTTGAGTATACGCAGTCAGGCATTCGCTCCTGGATGATGAAGATGGACAACCGTACCAGACCGGCACTGGTTTCGGTAGTACCGGGAGAAGAAATTCATCTGGGAAGTCCGGCGGGAAGAAGCGAAGAAGAATGGAATGCGGTAAGGGATCAGAAGTTTCTGGAGTTGATTCAAAGTACATTTCAGGAAAAGATTGTATCCTCTACGTTCTTAATCGGGGACAGCTTCGATAAAACGTGGGCAGTGGAATCTCTCCAGTATCTTTGCAGAAAACGGCATGTATTTCAGGGGAAAAATCTGTATACAAAAGGTGCATGTTATGCGATGTGCCATAAGCTTCATATCGGAAAGAATCTGGATGCCTGGCTGTACCAGAGCGAGGATATGACGGAGTACAACATCAGCATGCAGATGAATATCCGTGGGCAGAAGACAGACTATATGCTGCTTAGTGCAGGAATGAACTGGTATGATGCGCAGAATAACTGTGAGATTTTGCTGGATGAAGGAAAAGAGCTGGTGCTGTATGCAAGATCTATGCGGGGAGGGGAAACATCCAGTTATACGATTGTGCTGAAGGGATTACCGCAGCGTCCGGTAAAAACTACCCGTTTAAGAATCAGTCTGGCATATCAGTCAGCAAAAGTATGCAAGGTGACTGTGAAAGATATGGGATTCGGTGAGTTTTTCCCATCTTCCGGATTGATTTGGGAAAGCATGCTGAATATGGAGTAAGGAAAGGAAATTTTTTGGTATGAGCAGTTATTATTTATGCAGAACCGAATGTGCCGAAAAGCCCTTTTATATAGAGAGTATTGGAAGAAATATCTGTTCGCTGGAGGAGTTGTGTTATTATTTCAGCCAGTATATCTATCTGATCGATGAATCTGTGATGAATCTGGAACTCTGTAAATGGACAGGCAGCGAATTGGGACTGGAAAAACTGAAAAACAGGCTGTTGCGGGCACTGGAACGGGAGAATCCAGAGGAATTTGTTCTGGCGGTTTTCCAGGAATGCGGTTATCTGGGAAAGCAGGAGCTGAAACTGTTTCAGGAACAGTTTGCAGAGATTCTCGCGGAACCGGAAGAGGTGCGAAGAAAAATGAAAGCAGACTATCTGGTGGAATTTGGAAGGTATGTGATTGCGCTTCAGGAATATGAGAAGATTCTCTCCGGACAGAAAAAGGGCAGAATGGGAATGCAGTTTTATGCCGCTGTTCAGGAGAACATGGCAGCAGCATATGCCCGTCTGTTTGAGTTTGAAGAGGCGGCCCGTTGTCTGTGGGAGTCTTACCAGACCATGAAGTCTAAAAAAGTATATGAAAAATATCTGCGCATTCTGCCGTTGTTCCTTTCGGAAAAGAAGTATCAGGAACGGCTGGAGCAGATTCGGGCAGACCGGAAAGCCGCCATGGAACTGTGGGAGGACAGTCAGAGCATGATACAGGAAGGCATGGAGGAGGATGAAAAGGAGACGCGCAGCCAGGAGCAGTGGAAGAGACAGACTGAGCTTATGAAGGCAGAATATCTGCAAAACACGGCAGGCGGTATGTGAAGTTTGGCTTGTAATTTGATTTTTCATACGTTATGATGTTAAGGTTAAACGATGTCAGGTGCTTCTGGTTTTTGAACCTGGCGTCAGAGTGTATTAGGTGGGAAGAAATCAGCAAACAGCGAGGAGATGTCTTATGAAAAAACCAGGGGTCCATCAGCAGATGGAAGTAGAGGAAAAGCTGCGTGAAGAATGTGGCGTATTTGGGATGTATGACTTGGACGGAAAAGACGTTGCGGCATCCATTTATTATGGATTGTTTGCATTGCAGCACCGTGGACAGGAAAGCTGTGGTATCGCAGTCAGCGAGACGAACGGGCCAAAAGGGAAGGTGACTTCCTATAAGGGCATGGGACTGGTAAATGAAGTGTTTACCGGAGAAGAACTGGAGCAGATGCGAGGGGATATTGGTGTTGGACATGTGAGATATTCTACAGCGGGCGCCAGTACAAGAGAGAATGCCCAGCCACTGGTTCTGAATTATGTGAAGGGAACACTGGCACTTGCCCATAACGGTAACCTGATCAATGCACCGGAACTGCGTGAAGAACTGGCTTATTCCGGCGCAATTTTCCAGACCACGATTGATTCGGAAGTGGTGGCATATCACATTGCTCGGGAACGTGTTAAGACGAAGAATGTAGAGAGTGCTGTACTCAATGCCATGAAGAAGATCAAGGGTGCCTACTCACTGGTTATCATGTCACCAAGAAAACTGATTGGTGCCAGAGATCCGTTCGGATTTAAGCCACTGTGTATCGGTAAGAGAGATAATGCATACATTATTACTTCTGAGACCTGTGCACTGGAGACTCTGGGAGCAGAATATATCCGTGATATTGAACCCGGAGAAGTGGTGACGATTACAAAAGACGGTATCAAATCAGATACCTCCATGTGTCTGCCTAAGGAGCAGCAGGCACGCTGTATTTTTGAGTATATTTATTTTGCAAGACCGGACAGTCATATCGACGGTGTCAGTGTATATGGATCCAGAATTAAGGCAGGAAGATTTCTGGCAATGGATTCACCGGTGGCAGCTGATATTGTGGTGGGCGTTCCGGAGTCCGGAAATGCAGCAGCCATGGGATATGCCATGGAATCAGGAATTCCTTACGGAACAGCTTTTGTGAAAAACAGCTACGTGGGAAGAACCTTTATTAAGCCAAAGCAGAGTACCCGAGAATCCAGTGTTAAGATCAAGCTGAATGTGCTCCGTGAAGCGGTAGCAGGAAAACGTGTCATTATGATTGATGACTCCATTGTCCGTGGAACAACCAGTGACCGAATTGTGAAGATGCTCAGAGATGCGGGCGCAACAGAAGTGCATATGCGTGTCAGTTCACCACCATTTCTGTGGCCATGTTATTTCGGTACTGATGTGCCGGCAAGAGAGCAATTGATTGCATACAAACGTTCGGTAGAGGAGATCCGCCAGATCATCGGCGCGGACAGTCTTGGTTATCTGAAGATTGAGCGGTTAAAAGAACTGGTAAATGGACTGGACATCTGTGAAGGCTGTTTTACAGGCAAGTATCCGATGGAACCGCCGAAGGATGACATCCGCGGAGAGTATGATAAGTAAAAAATAGGTTGACAAAAAATTACAGGAGAAAGGAAACGATAAAATATGAACGACAGATATCAGAGCCCATTATCAGAGAGATATGCAAGCAAAGAAATGCAGTACATTTTTTCACCGGATATGAAGTTCAGAACATGGAGAAAGCTGTGGATTGCTCTGGCAGAGACAGAGAAGGAACTGGGACTGAACATCACTCAGGAGCAGATTGATGAGCTGAAGGCTCATGCAGAGGATATCAATTATGATGTGGCAAAGGAAAGAGAAAAGATTGTCCGTCATGATGTAATGTCTCATGTATACGCATATGGAGTACAGTGCCCGAAGGCAAAAGGAATCATCCATCTGGGTGCCACTTCCTGTTATGTGGGAGATAATACAGATATCATCGTTATGTCAGAAGCACTGAAGCTGGTTCGTAAGAAACTTGTGAATGTGATTGCAGAACTGGCAAAATTTGCTGATACTTACAAGAATCAGCCGACACTGGCATTTACGCATTTTCAGCCGGCACAGCCTACTACAGTAGGAAAGAGAGCAACATTGTGGCTGCAGGAATTCATGATGGATCTGGAAGATCTGACATATGTGCAGGGAACCTTAAAGCTGCTGGGAAGCAAGGGAACAACAGGAACTCAGGCAAGCTTCCTGGAACTGTTTGAAGGAGATCATGAGACCATTGACAAGATTGATCCGATGATCGCAAAGAAGATGGGATTTGAAGCATGTTATCCGGTATCCGGACAGACCTATTCCAGAAAAGTGGATACCAGAGTACTGAACATTCTGGCAGGTATTGCAGCAAGTGCACATAAGATGTCCAATGATATCCGTCTTCTCCAGCATCTGAAGGAAGTAGAAGAACCGTTTGAAAAGACACAGATCGGATCCTCTGCTATGGCTTATAAGAGAAATCCGATGAGAAGTGAGAGAATCGCTTCCCTGTCCAGATATGTATTGTGTGATGCCTTGAATCCGGCAATCACATCTGCAACGCAGTGGTTTGAAAGAACACTGGATGATTCCGCAAACAAGCGTCTGTCCATTCCGGAAGGTTTTCTGGCAATCGATGGTATTCTGGATCTGTGCCTGAATGTGGTAGACGGTCTGGTGGTATATCCTAAGGTAATCGAAAAACATATGATGGCAGAACTGCCATTCATGGCGACTGAAAATATTATGATGGATGCGGTAAAAGCAGGCGGAGACAGACAGGAACTCCACGAAAGAATTCGTGAATTGTCTATGGAAGCTGGCAAGACTGTCAAGGTTGAAGGAAAAGATAATAATCTTCTGGAACTGATCGCAGCAGACCCTGCATTTAATCTGTCACTGGAAGAGCTTCAGAAGTCCATGGACCCGTTAAAATACGTTGGAAGAGCACCACGTCAGGTAGAAGTATTCTTAAGGGATGTGGTAAATCCGGTTTTAGAAGCTAATAAAGAAGTACTGGGAATGAAAGCAGAGATAAACGTATAATTGACAGTGGCAAAAGTTTTTCCGGAACAATCTGTAAGGTATCAGAAAAAAAGGTTGTACAACTGACATATTTTGGGTTATAATACCCATTAGATATCTGTTCAGTACAGGTTTAATGGGACTGAATTGTTATATCAATGATACAATTAACGCGATATATAGACTGCCTGGGACAGATTTGTTCCGGGTAGTTAGCACTGTTTAAATGGAGGAAATTATGGTACAGGCAGTAGTTGGAGCAAACTGGGGAGATGAAGGTAAGGGTAAAATCACAGATATGCTCGCAGAAAAAGCAGATATTATTGTGCGTTTTCAGGGCGGAGCAAATGCCGGACATACAATCGTAAATGATTATGGTAAGTTCGCACTGCATACATTACCGTCAGGTGTTTTCTATAATCACACAACAAGTATTATCGGAAATGGTGTTGCCCTGAACATTCCTGTTTTGTTCAATGAAGTAAAGAGTATTGTGGATCGCGGTGTTCCGATGCCAAAGATTCTGGTATCAGACAGAGCTCAGATGGTGATGTCCTATCACATCCTGTTTGACCAGTATGAAGAAGAACGTCTGGGTGGAAAGTCTTTTGGATCCACAAAGTCAGGAATTGCCCCGTTCTATTCAGATAAATATGCAAAAATCGGTTTCCAGGTAAGCGAACTCTTTGATGAAGATTTGTTAAAAGAAAAAGTGGTTCGTATCTGTGAACAGAAAAATGTCATTCTGAAATATCTTTATCACAAACCGGAACTGAAGCCGGAAGACTTACTGGAAGAACTTCACAGTTATAAGAAAATGGTTGAGCCGTTTGTATGTGATACATCCGCATATCTGTGGAATGCAATCAAAGAAGGCAAACAGATACTGTTAGAGGGTCAGCTCGGTTCCCTGAAGGATCCGGATCACGGAATTTATCCAATGGTAACTTCTTCATCCACGCTGGCAGCATACGGTGCTATCGGTGCAGGTATTCCGCCATATGAGATTCAGAAGATTGTAACTGTTGTAAAGGCATACTCCAGTGCAGTCGGAGCAGGTGCATTTGTCAGCGAAATCTTTGGCGAAGAAGCAGATGAGCTTCGTAAGAGAGGTGGAGACGGCGGAGAATTCGGAGCAACTACAGGACGTCCAAGACGTATGGGATGGTTTGACTGTGTAGCGTCCAAATACGGATGCCGCATTCAGGGCACCACAGATGTTGCTTTCACAGTACTGGATGTACTTGGTTATCTGGATGAGATTCCTGTATGTGTAGGGTATGAAATCGACGGTGAAGTAACGACAGACTTCCCTACCACAGCAAAACTGGAAAAAGCAAAACCGGTTCTGAAGAAGCTTCCTGGATGGAAATGCGATATCCGCGGAATTAAGACATACGAAGAACTGCCGGAAAACTGCAGAAAATACATTGAGTTTATTGAAGAACAGCTTGGATTCCCGATTACCATGGTATCTAACGGACCGGGAAGACATGATATCATTCACAGAAATGTAAAATAATGCCAGGGGCATTCATAAGAAAGTAAAAAGTCGGTCTGCAAATGCAGACCGGCTTTTTTAAAAGATTATTTTTTAGAATTCACATCATCCTTCGGATCTTTATTTAATACCTTATAAATCCAGAAATAAATATACAGCAGAGCCGGTAAAATAACGGTCATGCCAATACATGCCTTGAACATGGAAAACGCCCATGAACTGTCGATTAGAGCAAAAACAAGTGTGGCAGCGTAAAGAACGGCCAGAATGATAACGGTTACCAGAGCCAGAATCCTTTTTAGCTTATTCATTCAGGGATTCCTCCTGAGATTCTTCCTGCGGAAGTACCCGCAGAAAACGTTCAATGGATAAGACATCAGCTTTTCCTTCTGGAATAATAACAAAACTCTGAACTTCTGGTGCATCAAATCCCTTCAGTGGAATGGAGATCAGTGATCCGTTATCCAGATACGGCTGTACGAGGCTTCTTGGAAGAAAAGTGTAGCCGATGCCTTCCATAAGATAATGTGGAAGGTGGGTCAGTTTGTCAATTTCGAAAGAAAAAGCGAAATTCTTTGGAAACAGATCACGGATGAAAGTGCCGTTATCGTGCACGATGAAATCGCAGTACAGATAACCGATTTCTGCTAACTGACTCTGAGTAATACCATCTATATGCTCTGTGTGATCTGGAGAGGTAACAAGCAGCAAATCATCGGACATAAATGGTCGACAGATAAAACCAGACTTCTTCAGTGGGGCATAGCAAAATGCCACATCTACGGTTCCATCCTGAAGCATTCGAAGAAGTGGACCGGTGTGATCGACAATGACTTTTACAGAAATATCTTTATGATTCTTTACGAATGCAGTGATCGGGTCAATGAGATAACAGTCGTATACGGTATTAACGGTACCGATGCGCAGATTTTCTGAAAAAGTATGTAACATACTCAGTTCTTCAATGGCAGAGGCTTCCAATGCCACAATTCGTTTGGCATAGGCAAGAAAATGCTGTCCTTCTTCAGTAAGCTCTACATTCTTACGGTTACGGATAAACAGCTTCTTTCCCAGCTCTTTTTCCAGTTCCATAATACGGTTGGTAACGGTGGACTGTACAATAAAATAACGGTCAGCAGTCTGGGTAAAATTTTTTAACTCAGACAGTGTGATAAATGTCTTTAAATTCTCTATATTCATGGTTCCCTCTTATCGAAATCGTAAATAAACATTTTTATAAAATTCATTATACAAATTTTACAGCCATCATTATAATAAGTCAATAGAGAGTTGAATTTTCAAGGAGGATTATGACAAATGAATAAGATATATACCAAAGTAACAGATCAGATGAACTTCTGGGAAAGTCAGGATCCGGTTGCTCTGGCAGAGAAATACGGAACTCCATTATATGTTACAAATGAGCGGATTCTAAGACAGCGCTGCCGTGATCTCAAGCATCTGGTAACCTATCCGAATTTTGTAGTAGACTATTCTGCAAAGGCAAACTGTGGACTGGCATTTCTTCAGGTAGTCAGATCGGAAGGACTGGAGGTAGATGCCATGTCTCCTGGTGAGATCTACATGGAAAAGAAGGCTGGTTTTCATGCAGATCAGATTTTCTATATCTGCAACAATGTATCTGCAGAAGAGATGGAATACGCAGTAAAAGAGGGTGTAGTGGTCAGCGTGGATTCTTTAAGCCAGCTGGAACAGTTTGGACAGATTGCACCTGGACATGAAGTAGCAGTTCGTTTCAATCCCGGTGTAGGTGCAGGACATCATGAGAAAGTAGTTACTGCCGGCAAGAAGACCAAGTTTGGGATTGAGCCAAAGTATGTGCCGCAGGTAAAGGAACTCCTTGAAAAATATGATTTAAAGCTGATCGGTATTAATCAGCATATTGGTTCCCTGTTCATGACAGGAGAAGCATTTGTGTCAAGCATTGCTGCATTATTTGAGATTGCAAAACAGTTCAAAGGACTTCGCTTTGTAGATATGGGAGGCGGATTCGGTATTCCATATAAGAAGGAATTTGATGAAGCACCATTGGATCTGAAGGAATTGGGCCAGACCATAGATAAAGCGCTGTATAAATTTGCAGAAGAATATGGTGAACAGATTACTCTGCGTATTGAGCCAGGACGTTACATTTCTGCAGAGAGCAATGTGATTTTGTCTACGGTACATTCTGTAAAGCATAACCATGACAAGAAGTTTGTGGGATGTGATTGTGGATTCAATGTACTTCAGAGACCGATTATGTATGATTCTTACCACGGGGTAGAAGTATACCGTGGAACAGAGGAACCATCTGAACAGACAGAGACAGTAACTATCGTAGGAAATATCTGTGAGAGTGGTGATATTCTTGCAAAAGACAGGGAATTGCCGGAGATCAGAAAAGGTGATGTGCTGGGGATTCTGGATGCCGGTGCATATGGATTTACCATGGCTTCCAATTACAACAACCGTCTTCGTCCTGCGGAGATCATGATTCGTGAGAATGGACAGGTGGTTCTGACCAGAGAAAGAGAAGTCCTGGAGGATCTGATGAGACACGTGATCCCGCTGGAAGAAGTAGAATGAGAGGAAAAGAAATGAAGTTGATGTTTGCGTCTGATATCCATGGATCAGCATATTACTGTGAGAAGATGCTGGAGTGTTATCACAGAGAAAAAGCAGAACGTCTCTGGATTTTGGGGGATATTCTTTATCATGGACCGAGAAATGATCTGCCGAAGGAATACGCACCAAAAAAAGTGATTGCCATGTTAAATGAAATCAAAGAAGAAATCTGTGCAGTGAGAGGAAATTGTGATACTGAAGTAGACCAGATGGTTCTGGAGTTTCCGATTCTGGCAGATTACAGTCTGCTGGCAGCAGATGGGCTGAGACTGTATGCCACACATGGACATGTATACAATGAACAACATATGCCGCCACTGATGACTGGAGATATTCTGATTCATGGGCATACGCATATTTATGAGGCAAAAAATGCAGGAGAACATGTGATCTTAAATCCAGGTTCCGTATCCATTCCCAAGGGAGGGAATCCGCCAACATATGGAATCCTGGAGACAAAAGTATTTTCGGTCAAAGATCTGGATGGGCAGATACTGAAAAGCATAGAATTATAGAAACAGATATGTTATCACAATATGAACATAAAAAGGCTCTCTTCGTTATGTGAAAGGGAGCCTTTTGTAAGAATTATTCGTGATTGATTCCGGTGCAGTAGTGTGTATCATATTCCACACCACGCTGGTAAGTATTGCCACAGAGCGGACAGGTGATATAGTCAGAACCTTCCGGAAGTCCAAGGCTGGAATTCTCAGCATCCAGATGTGCGCTGTAGCTACCGTCAGATACCGTAAAATACTGGTAACAATAAGGGCATTGGGCGGTATTACTGTTGGTAGAAGATGTCTCAGGTGTGGATGCATCTGTAGATGATGTATCCGTGGAAGGTGTAGTCTGGGTAGCTTCAGTGGAATTCATATAATCAGACCATGCCTTTTCCTGAGCCACATGATCGGCATAGATTGTACTGCCGGCACCATCGGAAGCAAGAGAAATCTGTTGGTAACAATAAGGACACATCTGTGTACCGGCTGAAGAACCGGCGGATTCTGTAGACTGTGTATTGTTCTGAATGGTAGATGGTTTTACTGTTGTTTTCTCGGTAGAGGTGTTCTTCTCCGCAGAAGTACCTTTATTTTTAGAAGAAGTATTCCTAGAAGAGGATGTACCTGTGGATGAAGTCTTTTCTGTAGCCTTCTCTGTCTCTGATTGTTTTACTATTTTCTTTTCCTTCTCTGTCTCTTTTGAAGTCTCTGATTCAGTCTCGCTGCTGGTAGCAGTTTCAGTCTCGGTTTCTGTAAGCTTTGCGCGGCATCCGCTGAGAGAAAATATCATGGATGCGGCGAGTATGTAAACCAGAAATGTCTTTTTCTTCATAAAAATCATCTCCTTTACTTTCATTATTGTGACATCATTCTAACACTTTGCCAGATACAGGTCAACGACAGAATGCAATAAAGTTGACGGAAACAGGAAGATACAGTACACTGGAAAGAAGGTAAAGTCTGCTGGCGGAAATCCGCACAGATACGTGAAAAAAGAAAAAGGAAACCTGCCAGAAGGCGGGGCGGATAAGAGAATGAGACGAGAGGTATTAACAGAAGATCTGAAAAAATTGTATACAGCAAATGATATGGTAAAAACAGACTGCGGAGGATGTCAGGGCTGTTCCCAGTGCTGCAGTGGAATGGGAGAATCCATTGTGTTGGATCCTTATGATGGATATAGTCTGGTTATGGGAATCGGAATAGAGTTTCCGGATCTGGTGAGTCGGTTCATTGAATGGAATGTGGTAGATGGAGTGGTTCTGCCGAATCTTATGATGCAGGGAGATGGAGAGAGCTGTGCGTTTCTGACAGAGAATGGACGCTGCTGTATTCATGAGTTTCGGCCGGGGATCTGTCGTATGTTTCCTCTTGGACGTTATTATCAGGAAGATGGAAGTTTCCGCTATTTTCTTCAGAGTCAGGAATGTCCAAAGGAGAACAAGACCAAAGTTAAAGTCAGCAAATGGCTGGGAATTCCAAAGCTGAGAACCTATGAAGCGTATATTGGAAAATGGCATGAACTGACAGAAGAAGTACGGGATCTGACTGAGAAAGCGAAAGATGACCAGCTAACGAAAGAATTGAATATGTATTTGCTTAACACCTTTTATTTAACATCGTATAAGAAAAATGCTGATTTTTATGAGCAGTTTGAAGAACGATATATCAGAATGAAGAAGCTGTTACAGGTCCTTGGAAAAAGGTAAGCAGGGGGGAGAAAAGTAATGAGAAAAAACCGGCTTATTTACCATAGCGCATATGCGGTTTATTTTTTCCTATTCATCTATATTTTCTGGAAAGTGCCCTATTGCCACGATGAATGGGCGTGGGGACTTCCGGATCGCATCGATATGATGAAAAAAGGGTTTGAGGGATACAATGGACGCTATCTTGGAAATCTGCTTGCAATTGTGATTACCAGAAGTGTCTGGGCTAAAACATTGCTTCTTGCAGTCATTATGCTGGGATTACTTCTGATTATGGTAAAAATAGCAAGCACAGATGAAAGTAAATCAGAATTCTGGCCGATCATCAGCATTATTTTTTTTCTGCTCGCAGTTCCGAGAACATTATTTCAGCAGACATATGGCTGGGTTGCTGCGTTTGTGAACTTTGTTCCACCGGTGTTGATTTTCCTTTTGTATTATGCGGTGGCAAAGCCATTTGAATCAGGAGAGTCCGGGGATACCAGACTAGCTGATGTAATTTGGACTGGGCTGTTATGCGTGGCGGGACAGTTATTCAGTGAACACAATACTATTTTTCATGTATTTTTTGCAATGGCAGTATTGGTGTATGGAATTCTGAAATACAAGAGGATAAAATGGCAGGATGTTTTTTTTCTCCTGGCGTTTTCGGCCGGGGCGGCATTGATGTTTATGAATTCTGCCTATGGGAATGCTGCAAATAATGTGGATGGTTACAAACATATTCAAATTTCGCTGGTGACAATGGTGGAATGTTATGTGGACAGAATTTCTGATTCGCTTCTTCTGAATAACTGGATATTAAATGTATGTATCGCCGGAATCGTAATCGGATTGATTATGTCAAAAGAGAAAAACAGAAAAATAGCAGCAGAATTGATATTCGTTCTGGCAGGATATGCAGTATTTGGAATCTGGTATAAGATCTGTCCGGATTGGAGATTTTTGGGAAATGAATTTTACGATGACTGCGTGAGAGCGGGACTTGGAATTCTGTTTGTACTGCATGTGCTTGTTTCTGTGCTTAGGTATACAGAAGGTGATGAAAGAAGGAAGATATTGATATGGTATGTTTCAGCCATGATAGTGGCAGGTCCACTTCTGATGGCAAACCCTATTGGAGCAAGATGTTTTTATGTCTCCTATATTTTTCAGGTGCTGGCAATGATGGAATTGCTGAAATGCAGAATGGCCTCACATGCACATTGTTATGACATAAACGAGATAAGCCTGGTGGTACTGGCAGGGTGTATGGTACTGATATTTGCCTATGGATGGATGTTTCGTGAAATTGGCAGATATAATGACCTGCGTACACGAATTATAAAAGATGCGAGAATAACAGAGCAAAAAGAGATTGCTCTACCGTTGCTGCCATACTCAGATTATTGCTGGACAACGGAGCCTCCGACTGAGACCTGGGAAAAAAGATTCAAGAAATTCTATCATCTTCCGCAGGATGTGAAGATTCAGTTTTATGATATTGGTTTTTAAGGGGAGTTTGTAATACAAAAGAAAAGAGAGTTTTGAGGATATGAAAAGAGGGTTTCACTATAAAATAAAATCAGCAGTGTTAAATGGACTTCTAATGATACTGATTCCAATAGGAACGCTGTGCCTGACGGAATTCTGGACGCATGTTCCACAGGATTTGAAACCGCCCATTTTTTTCGCCAATTTGCTGATTTATTATCTGGTGTATTTGTTCTTTTCCTTTTTATGGGGAAAATTTGGACTGGGGTATGTATGTGGAACGGTGTTGTTTGGTATATTTGGATTTGCCAATTATCTTGTAGTAAGTTTTCGTTCATCACCGATTGTGCCATGGGATTTGTACTCTATTCGTACAGCGGCCTCTGTAGCAGGCAATTATAAACCAGAATTTGACCGGGAACATGTCTGGATTATGCTGGCGTTGCTGGCATTGATGCTGCTTGGCAGCAGGATAGGCATATCCTGTAAAAGAAAGAAACTACGGCTGGGCGTACTGCTGACAGTCAGTATTCTCATTGTTGGATATGTCAGTCAGATAGGAAGTGAGAAGGCGATTGAAATGACCGGCCTGGATACCACATTATTTACTCCAAATGCAATGTATCGGAAGAATGGTCTGGTAACTGGATTTCTGGGAAATGTAAAATATCTGAGAGTAGATAAACCAAAGGGATATTCAGAAAAAGCTGTCAGAGAAATTGCAGATGGTTATGAAACGGAGTCGGAAGCAGTAGTTTCAGAGCAAAGTCCGAATATTATTGTGATCATGAATGAGGCTTTTGCTGATATGTCGATATACGGAGGGTTTGCATCAGATCATGATGAACTGGAATATATTCATTCACTGAAAGAACATACGATTAAGGGAAACTGTCATGTGTCCATCAAAGGAGGCAATACGGCAAATTCAGAATTTGAGTTCCTCACAGGTGACACGATGGCATTTCTGCCATCTGGCAGTGTGCCGTATCAGCAATACATAAAGAGTGAGCAGCCAAGCCTGGCATCTTATCTGAAAAATGCAGGATATCAGACGATTGCCATGCATCCCTTCCGCAGTGATGGATGGTGCAGAGACCAGGTATATCCGAGAATGGGGTTTGACCAGATGTTTTTCATGTCAGATTTTGACGGAGCGGATACTCTGCGCAATTTTGTGACAGATCAGGCTGCTTTTGAAAAAATCATAGACTGTTATGAGAAAAAAGAAAAAGGGGAAAAGATATTTGTATTTGAAGTTACCATGCAGAATCATGGCGGATACAATAAAAAAAGTGACGATTTTTCCAGTGAAGTGGATTTGACAGACCTGCCGGATAAGACCAGAAAAGTCAAAGCTGCGCAAAATTATCTCACGTTAATTGGCAAGTCCGATCAGGCATTTCAAATGCTGACAGAATATTTTGCCGAACAGGAGGAACCGACAATAATCCTTATGTTTGGAGATCATCAGCCTTCGGATTATGTGACAGATACATTTGCAGATCTGAATGAGCGGACTGCAGAAGAGAGAGAACAATTGGGCTATACGGTTCCATATATTCTGTGGGCTAATTATGATATGGATCAGAATGCACCGGGAGAAATCAGTCTTAATTACCTTGGAGGTCTGCTCATGGAAAAAGCTGGGATTTCATTGGATGGATATCAGAAATATCTGAAAAAATTACAGGAGATTTATCCGGTCATAACAGCCAAAATCATGATGGATAAAGATGGCAGAGAACAGAAGACCGATATCAGCCTGCTGAGTGAATATCATATGCTGGAATACAATAATCTGTGTGATAAAAAGAACAAATTGTGGGACTTCTTTGGAGTGTCCACAGCTGTCCACACTCACAAAAAGCCGGAAACCGCATAAAATAGGGCTTCCGGCTTGCAAGGGGAGGATAAGTATTAATACTTGAAAAATATGCTTTAAATATGCGTAAGAGGGCACCTGACCGGTGGCTCTCTTATTGTTTTTATGCCAATTTTATGCCAAATGATTTTGAATATACAAAATATTATTTTAAAAACGTTTTTGTTCGGGACATTCTTTCTTGTCTAGCGCATTAACTTCAAAAAAGGCTGCTGTTTGATCTAGGAATCTTGCACGATTCTTTTCTGCACGTATAGCGTGCATATAATCTTTTAAATCATTTAATGAATAAATAATATCAGATAAAGTGTTCAAGTTTAAAATTTTATTATATCCATGTTGCTCTTTTCCTGTTAGCAGTGCATAATAGCAGTATTTTTTGCTAGCTGAATCACTTGAAGTTGCATATTGTCTTATTTGATCCAACAGAAGATTCCCTTTTTCAGTAGTGATTAGATAGTCCAATATATTTTTCCAATCAATGGCTATTTCTTTATGTATATTGTTGTTTTTTTCTGTTAAAAAAATATGCAATAAAGATAATTTGTTAAATGATTGCTGAGAAAGAGCATAAGTCCTATCAATATATGCTTTAAAATGCGTGTCTGTATTTATACGACCTAACAGATAATCTATATCACATCCTAGAATAATGGACAGGTTGATTAAATCAATGGTTTTAGGTAAAGTGTCCTGTTCCCAAGATCTATATGTTTTGACTGTTACGCCAAGCATATCAGCTAACTGCTCTTGTGTGTATCCCTTTTCTTTGCGCTTTGTTCTTAGATTTCCAGTAAATATGTTTATTATATCTTCATGTTCAATTATAGGTATATTATTACTTATTTTCATTCGATACACCTCCAATAATGAGTAGTAAATAGGTAATTGTTTACCTATATCATATCAGATACAATTAGACTTGTAAACAGCAAATAGTTAATGAGATGAAGTGAATATGAGGTGAAAGCATGTTAAAAACAAATGAACACAATGCATCATTTAATGATTTAGCAGTTGATACTGCAGGGCTTCAGGCATTACTACATGCCGGAATTAAAACCGCAACCGAAATTGGTATAGCGGCAGGAGCAAAAATTTATGTAGGACGGCGGGTACTCTGGAACGTTGCAAAGATCCGAAAATATTTGGATGAGATTTCGGAATGAGGTGATAAATATGGTCATTGAATTTTTGAAGAAAGGAAAGCAAAACGCCATCCCATCTAAATTACTTGCAGAAATGGCTGGCTGCGGAAATGTTCGTGATCTTCGGGCTCTTGTGTCACAGGAACGGCAGCAGGGGGCGGTGATCCTTTCAACATCCCGGGGTGGTGGAGGATATTACCTGCCGGCGGATGCAGCAGAGGTCCGTGAGTTTATTCGTACTCTGGATGCCAGGGCAAGGCACACGTTCTTGGCGCTGAGATCAGCAAGAAAATATTTGAAAGAACTGGAGATCGATAATGAAAAAATGGAAGGGGTGGGGGATTGTGTACCAAGAGATCATGCGTGACCGTGACATTTCACCGGAAGCAAAATGCATTTATGCATACTTGGCAAGTTTGGCTGGGATGAAAAATGTTTGCTACCCATCAATCGACACACTGATTTATGAGCTGGGTATGAGTAAAAACAGGATTGCAAAGCACATGAATCAACTCCTAGAAAAGGGCATTGTGGAAAGAGTGCGAGAACATAACGGGAATCTATATGGTCGTAATATTTATCGTATCACACATGAAAATGAGGTACTAGGCGAGATGGGAGGTTTTCGACCGCTCGAAAATGAAGATCTCGAAAACCGAGAGGTCGAAAATAAAGCCAATAATACAAAGAGTTTAAAAACTAATAGTTTAAATATAAAGAAAGATATTATAAGTCCAATAGTCACTCTATACAATCAAATGTGTCCTTCGTTACCCCGTGTTACTAAGATTTCCGACGCAAGAAAAAAGGCAATCCAGGCACGATTAAATCAGGGATATATCATTGATGACTTTAGAAATTTATTTGAGCTTGCCGAAAGCAGTAGCTTTTTGAAGGGGCGAAATGATCGGAATTGGATAGCAACTTTTGATTGGTTAATAAAGGACCGAAACATGGCCAAGGTTCTGGATAACAATTATCAAGATAGAAAGGGGATAAACATAAGTGGAGCAAGTGACAATAAAGATCGGCGACCAGCTTCAGATCGGTACAGAGGAATGCTCAAGGATGGGGACTGTTAAGTCTATTCATGGGATTCAGACGGACACACACCAAGGGGCACTGATTCAATTCGATATCAATGGATACTGGACGGCTGACTGTTTTTATCCGTTTGGGACATTGACCGGTGAGCGTATCGATGAACGAAGAAAACTGAGCGGTATGCCAGCGGAATACGTGAATAAGCAGGCATGTAGCTTTGACTGGGACTTATATGAAGAGGACTGCGTTGCACAGAAAAAAATAGTGAATGCATTTATCATTAATTTTGATATGTTTCGGAAACAGGGGCGAGGATTATATATTTCATCCAGTACAAAGGGTTCGGGGAAAACACTGCTTGCTTGTGTATTAGCAAATGAAATTATCAAGAAGCAGGATCTTTCCGTGAAGTTTATAGCTGTTCCGGACTATATCACGCTCGTCTCACAAAAAGATGAGAATAGTATGCGAAGAAAAGAAAGTATCAAAAACGCAGATCTGCTTATCCTTGATGATGTTGGGGCGCAGCTGGAAAATAAGGACTGGATCAACACGGCACTGTTTCAGCTGATCAACCGGAGATGTACAGATCTGCTGCCAACTATTTTTACCAGTAATTTTACAATGGAGCAGTTGCGAATGGACGAACGAATCAAGGACAGGATTCATGCAATGTCTGTTCCGGTATTTATGCCAGAAAAGAATATCCGGTGGCAGCAGACTGAAAAGATGAATAGAGCGTTTCTGCAATCTGTTTTGGACGAAAACTAAGGTGTTATGGGTGGGTATGTGCCTGAAAAGCTCCCATTTTCAAGGAAAATCATAAATTTTAATAGGCAAAAAGTGAGGTCGGAACATGATAATTAAAGCAGGAAAGCAAACTGAATGTGAAACTTTATTGGCATCAATTTGTTTTGTCGTGAAAAAGCAAAAATATGAAGGCATGCTGTTAATCAGGAACCGAAAAAAGTATACTGAGTCGGATATCAGAGTATATTCGAAAAACAAGGCAGCAGTCAGCAGACAATTGCATCAGATAGCTGCTCTTTTCCCACCGGGGAAGGATGTAAAGATTTTAGATCTGGGGGTGGTGAATGATGGGGCAGTATCTTGAAAAATATCAGTTGCAGCAGTTGAAAGAACGACAGGCGGACGGAGTAAAGAAACTTAGGTGGAATTCAGCATCTGAGGTTAGAAGATCTTTAGCCAGGGTGAATAATCTGGTCCTTAATGGGAAGATCAGTGCAAAAGAAGCAAATTCCATATTCTATTCTGCCAATCTAATATTAAAGGCGTTGGAGCTTGAGAAAAAATAAAAGCGTAGCATCACTGCTGATTGCAAGGGCGTAGGCAACCGGCAGTGATGCATCTCTGTTTCTAAAATACCATATTTTGAGAACGGAGGAAAGGCAAAATGAAAACACGGCACATGGGATATGTACACTATGGAATTTCAACGGAAAGATCAGAAGAATTACAGAAGCTGGCCAAACTGAAGGAGAATCGGGAACTGGTACAGATTGCGGCGGAACAGTCACGGTCGGAATTAGCAAAATATATTGTTGAAAGCCTTGTAGAAGGAATCAGTTATGAAAGACTTTATCGCAAATATTGGTTGCCGTATACTGCGGACGATTTCTACGGATACAAGCGAAGGGCAATCTTTATTTTTGATATGCTTTTGAAACTGCAGAAGCTGTATGAGACAGGGGAACTGCCGAAGCAGAAGGGAGAACCTACACGCTGAAAGAATTTATGAATGATGAATAGGTAAAGTGGCAACAGGCGAGAAAAAGGCAAATGGAAAATTGACAAATTCCAAAAGCCAGCATATAATATATTTATCAAGACAGTCAGTAAGGGAAGTTAAGGTTCCCCGCCCTGGCGAACATATTTAGCTAAGATTTAGCCGCCTATTCATTACCAGTGAGCAGGGCGGCTATTTCTTATGTGTGTATGTAAGAATAGATACAATTAAGCTGGCTGTCGTCAGAATTATCATAAATATCTCATAATCGCTCATAAGCATCCCCTCCTGTCAAGGCTCAGGAACAGGGGAACCACAGCCGCTCTACTGGCTGCCTGGATAAATACACTATTCAGTTTCTGTTATTTTCCCATATTACAAAATAATACTCGCCTGCTGCCGGTACAGCTACTTTTTGACGATAGAAAGCCGATAGGTAACATGATGATCCTCAGATGGTGGATTCTGAAAAATGTCTTCGTCAATCTCCAGATCAGTCCAGTCATCGGTATAAATTACGCCATCTAGTAGCTGTACCCGGATAAAATCAGGCAGTTTCAGAATATCATCATAGGTATACAGGCGTTTGGCCATGATAGCACATCCTTTCGTGAATAGCGTTGTTATGAGGTTGTTTGCTGAAAATCAATGATTAGATCATAACCCATTGCAGAAAGTATCTTTTGAGCATCTTCAAATCCAAAGTTTTTTTTATTAAGTAATTTGGTAAGACCTTGAGGTTTGATATTCAATTGTTCTGCAATCTCTCTTTGAGATATTTGCTTTTCAAGCATAAGCTTTTTTATTTCAATAACAATCTGGTCATTATTTATGTAATGTATAGACATGATGCACCTCCTGTTACTTAGAGTATAATAAAGAACAGGTTATAAGTCAATCTAAAAAGCTGAATAATAATACAAAACATATTACAAAAAGGTTGACAAGTAACCCAAAAAGGGTTATACTATAATCAGATCAAGGAAATAGAAAAGCGAAGAGTGAAAACGAAGTGATCGGAAGATGTACCGGAGACACTCACAGGATACCGGGAAACAGGATAAGGGGATATTGAGACGGCCATGATGCCTTAGATACTTTAAAGCCTGCCGGAGCTGATCGGATTCTTGAGAGAAAGGAGATCGCAAGATGTGTTATAACCTGAGAAAAATTATGATGAATGCCTGGAAGAATTACCGGAAGAACAAAGATATCAGTTTTTCAGAAGCATTACACAGAGCATGGCTGACTGCAAAAGCGGAAAGCATCAATGCGGATCGTATTGAGAAAGGCAAAGTGGTGGCAGGAGTTACAGAGGAGATCAATACATGGTCAGCATGGCGCAAGCTGGGATATGAAGTGATTCATGGATCCAGAGCATTGTTTGGATGCAATCTGATCTGGGGCAGTAAAGGGGATGGAGCAGTATATAAAGCGCATTTCTTTGGAAGATCACAGGTACAGAGACTGGTAGCAGAATAAAGAATCTGGGAGGAGGTAGAGTAAAATGGTTTTTCCGAAATTTTTTCAGAAAAAAAGAACCAGAGGATCAAGAAAGTATCAGAAAAGTATCACAGAATAATGAAAAAGCCCTTACCAGAGCGGCAACTCTGATAGGGGCAGGTAACCCGGCAACCGAATAAATTGAGGGGCTGTGCGTATTATAGCATATTCAGCCCTCTCAGAGCAATGAAGAAAGAAAAAGAGGCTAGATATGGAAAAAATAAATAATACAGTCAAAAATAACGAACCGGCGAGCTTATCAAAGGAACAGGAGTTAGAGCAGTACAAGGAATGGATAAATGAACTGGTGCAGAAAGTAACTGATCCAGAGCATTTAAAACGCACCTATAAACTGCTGCAGTATCTCTATATTTACAAGTAGAATCATGAAAGTACAGGACATTAAAATATATCCTCATTTCTTGCTGCATCCACCACGGGCGAGAAAAATGGACCGTAAGGAATGGACATATCTGAGAAGTGGTCTGGCTGAATTTGATATTGTGGTGAATCCGCAGGGATATCTGATAGATGGGTACTGTGGGTATCTGCTGGCGAAGAAATTCGAATTAACAGACGTTCCGGTTACTGTCCAGACAGATAAATACCTCTCAGACCTCACAGAATGGACAGGAAACAATAAAAGGGATAAAGGCAGAGGATAAGCCACAAACATAGAAACATCAATTTACAGGCAATATAACGATTACAGAGAGAATGGCAGCGGTGCAAAAAGTCCTGCTGCCATTTTTCTATAAAGGGGCGAAATGAATGGCGGAGAAACGAAAAGACAGTAAAGGGAGGAACTTACGCACAGGTGAAACCCAGAATGCAGCAGGACGTTACTGCTACCGATATACAGATATCAGAACGGGAAAGCGCTGCGCTGTGTATGATACAGATCTGCAGGCACTCAGGAAGAAAGAGCGGGAGATTGAAAGGAATCTGGAAGATGGCATTAACAACGAGATGGCGGATATTACTCTGAATGAGTTGTTTAATATCTATCTGGATACAAAAAGTAACATCAAGAGAACATCCAGAAGCACCTACCTCAGAACATGGGAAAAGCATGTATCACAGGGGCTTGGAGTACTAAAGGCAAAGAATCTGAAGCAGATGGACCTCACAAGGATGTACAGTGATATGGTGAAACAGGGCTTTGCTCAGGGATCTATTGACATGATCCACAATCTGATTAATGCCTGCCTGCAGATGGCAGTCGATAACGATATTGTCAGAAAGAATGTGGCCAGAAAAGCCAAGAAAGGGATACAGGGAAAACGAAAGGAGCGTGTAGCCATGACGATAGAGGAGCAGAATAAATTCCTGATGTTCTGCAAGAACAGTAATACATACAATATTTACTATCCAATGTTCTCATTTGCCATTAAGAGCGCATTGAGAGTATCGGAGCTATCTGGTTTAACCTGGAATGATGTGGACGAGGTAAATGGGATCCTGCATGTTGACCATCAGTTAATTTATGAGTATATCAAGGGAGACAGCCATGCACACTACTATATTTCCAAACCGAAGACCAAAAGTGGAGTAAGGGACATTCCATTGACCAAATCCATGAGAAAGTCATTGAGTGAACAGAAACGGCTTATGATGCTGCTGGGGCGCCGGTCAGAGTATGAAATAGATGGATACCGGGATTTTATTTTTGTAAGCAAGAATGGCAGGCCATTAACCAAGGCAAATATTGACAGTACATTGAAACGGATCATTGCAGCCTATAATAAGGACCATGTATCAGATCCGCTGCCAGTGATTTCCATGCATATACTCAGACATACAGGCTGTACCAGAATGGCAGAAGCTGGCATTGATCCGAAAGTGTTACAGAAGATCATGGGACATTCAGATATTGCGGTGACCATGGACGTTTATAACCACTGTGATGATGTCCGGGCGAAAAAAGAAATGGAGCGAATTGAAAAAGAAATTTTCATAGCATAATGAGGGAAAATCGTGTGCCAATTTTATGCCAAATTTTATGCCAATTCAAACGATAATGACGAAAACAGATGAAAAACAAAAAATAAAAAAGGAAGCAGAAACCCTTTCAAATCAAGAAAAATCATACTTGATGAAAAAGGATGAATCTGCTTCCTTTGCAAGGGGAGGATAAGTATTAATATTTATCTTTGGTATGTTTGTAGTATAGCCGTATAACAGAAGTTTATGCAGTTTCCGGTAAAAAAGTTTGAAAAAATAAGAGAAGTGTTATATACTATAGCTTAAGCGGGTGAAATGGCGAAATGATATGAGAATCGCCGGATCGTATTGTGGATTGTTTTCACAGGGAGACAGAAGGGTTGCCCCGTTTGAATATTTACGGAAAAAAGGATGGTTAAGACATGAGTTTATTACAGGATTGGAGAGACATGGCGTACTCTCAGCAGACAGATAAAAGACAGCTCCAGAAGTTTTGGACAGACTATTTCATGATTGAAAAAGGTATCTATGAAAAATTACTTGCGAATCCTGATGAGGAAGTAAAGGGTACCGTAAAGGAACTGGCTGACAAATACGGCATTTCCGTTATGACAATGGTTGGATTCCTGGATGGTATTGATGACAGTCTGAAGATCAAGAACAATATCGAAGAGATGACAGAAGACAGCGTGGTAAGCCTGGCTTTTGATAAAGAACTTCTTTACAAGAACATGGTAGATGCTAAAGCTGACTGGCTGTATGGACTGCCTGCATGGCAGCAGATTTTCTCAGAAGAGAAGTTAAAAGAGCTCTACAGAGAAGCAAAGAAAGCTAACACCATTGTAAAAGGACCAAAGATCGGAAGAAACGATCCTTGTCCATGCGGAAGCGGCAAAAAGTACAAAAAATGCTGCGGAAGATAATGAGCGGTATATTATTTGCAGCAGGCAGTATCAGCCTGCTGTATTTTCTTATATTGGCATGGAAGCATGTGGATTTTTGCATCATATGGCTTTTGGGCGCAGCAGTTCTGTATGTCTTGGGCGGATATCTGAGATACAGAAGTCTTCATCCCGACGGATTTTCAGTACCGGTCTGGATGAGCGTAATTCTTGGTGTTGTGCTGGCAGTTGGAATATTGTCATTTTCCGTGACGGAAGGAAAGATCATTCATGGAATGACATCAGAGCCGGAGGAAGAATTGGATTATCTGATTGTACTGGGAGCACAGGTAAAAAAGACTGTGCCGAGCAAGGCACTGGGACTGCGTCTGCAAAAGGCGTGTGAATATCTGAAAGAGCATTCACAGACAAAGGCTGTATTATCCGGAGGTCAGGGTTCGGGGGAGGAGATCGCAGAGGCAGAATGTATGTATCGGTATCTGACAGAACATGGTATACCAGAAGAACGACTGTTGAAGGAAGAGTGCTCCACAACTACCAGGGAAAATCTTATGTACAGTGCCAGAGTACTGGCTGACAGCAGGCAGGAAGTAACTACAGAGACTGTGCTTGGAAGCAAAATCGGACTTGTATCGAATAATTTCCATATTTATCGTGCGTTGCTGCTTGCAGAAAAATTCGGATACCGTAAGGTGTATGGAGTCCCGGCAGCATCAGACTGGAAACTGCAGATCCATTATATGGTAAGAGAATATTTTGCTGTTTTGAAGGCAAAAATACGAGGAGATATCTGACGGTGATATCTCCTCTTGTGTTTATAAAAGAACTTTGCATATGTAAATATTTGTAATCAGTCCAGAGTCTTTGGTGTGTTTGTCACATTAATGGCAATCACGGAATCATCTTCTGTATTTATCACAATCTGTACATAGTCCAGGCTGCTTTCCGGACTCTTGATATTGTAATAATGGAAAGTTTCACTTTCATCTTCCAGTTCATAGTCCACACCTTCCAGAGCAGAAACGACTTCCGCTTCCGTCAGTCCGAGGGTCAGACCTTTCTGTACAGTAATTGGAAGATTGGTAGAATTTACATTGCCTTCTACATCTGTTACAAAACAGTTCTCGATGACGGCAGCATCTGGACTGTAATTACGAACGATGGTATGGTAATTCTGATTGTCTTTGCTCATATATACCCAGTCATAGCTCTTACCGGCAACATAAGAAGCTGATTGAGAGGTATCAATTGTCCAGCCATTTTTCACAAATTCAGAAAGTGGGGCCGGAAGCTGGTATAGATCACCTGCATATTCGACGATAAAAGAAGTGAAGTCATCACCCAGTTCAGAAGGCGCCTGATAAGCCAGAACTTCCGAAGTAGGTTCATCACTGAGGTCGGCAGCGGCATCGGAACCGGCATCTTCCTCAGCCGACATATTTTCAAGGGAGATTTCGTTCAAGAAACCTGTTTCAGAATCTACATACAGTTCGACATCCTGATAATAATCTTTTTCATAAGAGACTTTTGTATACAGATCTCCTTCGTAAGTATCGCTCGGTGTACCATAGGCAGCAGTAATATCATCCAGAGTAGAAACGCCATATTGAATGCCACCAGGAAGTTCTATGGCCACATCGGTCACATCGGCCATCTGGAAAGAGTCAATGGAGATACCGGCAACAGTACAGTCTGAAATCGGTTCTGTATTGATGCCAAGGTTTACCATAGTAACATAAGCTTCCAGATCACCCAGCTTAAAACGTTCAGTTGGAGAATAGTTATTCGGTGCCAGTTCGGCAGAGTCATCATCAATGTATTCCCATCCCATGGAAATCAGATCATCAAAAGACATCGGAAAAGAGTAGATGTCGGAATTGATTTTAATCTGAAAGCTGTAGATATCATCTGATAATTCAGATGTGGAATTGCTGCTTTCGGATGTGGATTCTGTCTCGGTATCTGTGGTCAGTGCTGTATCAGATGAGATCTCAGATACAGCTTCTGTTTCTGTCTCAGAAGCCATAGCACTCAGAGAGAAAAGTGTCAAACCATACATTGTGGCAAGAAAACAAAGTAATACCTTCTTTTTCATAAGGAACCTCCCAAATACTAATTTTGTATTTACAATAACATATTAAATAGGAAAAATCTATCCTTGACAAATAAATAAGAAAGGGATATGATCGAGAAAGATAAAACGTTGAAGAGAAGAGTAGGATGTGGAATCTCCCAGAGAGGAATACGGAATCGGTGAGAGTATTCTGATGAGGAAGCATTTGAAGACCAGCTCTGAGTGGCTCTAATCCAGCCCGGTGATTCCGTTATCATCATAATGAAGTGGCTTTTTCAGAAGATAAGAGAAAGCAATCAGGGTGGAACCGCGAGAATATCGTCCCTTACAGTTGATAGGAAGACTGTAAGGGATTTTTTATTTCATAAGACTATCAGATCCATACAGTTTTCAACGCACAGTAATCGAAAGCGAAAGGAGAATAACCATGTTGGAAAAAATAAAAGAGTTCCTGCATCAGGATTGGACTATGACAGAAAAAGTGTTGCTGATCACAGATCTGTTGCTTACAGGTGTCCTGATCGGGTGGCTGACAGCTCCGTTCAAGGGCGGATTATTCAGCAATAATGTATTTGGATCAAACAATGAGAATTTTTATGATGAAACTGATTTGGAAGACGAGGAGGAATAAGCAATGATTATTACATTAAAAGATGGATCAAAGAAAGAATATGCAGAGAGTAAGTCTGTATATGATATTGCATTAGATATCAGTGAAGGGCTGGCAAGAGCTGCCTGTGCCGGAGAAGTAAACGGAGAAGTAGTAGATTTAAGAACTGTGATTGAAGAGGACTGTGAACTGAACGTTCTGACCGCAAAGGATGCAGCGGGTCTGGCAGCACTTCGTCATACGACATCTCATGTACTGGCAGAAGCAGTCAAGAATCTGTTCCCGGAAGCAAAGCTTGCAATCGGACCATCTATTGAAAACGGATTCTATTATGATTTTGACCACGCACCATTCTCCAGAGAAGATCTGGATAATATTGAAAAAGAGATGAAGAAGATCATCAAAAAAGGTGCACGTCTGGAAAAATTCACACTGCCAAGAGCAGAAGCAATTAAGTTTATGGAAGAAAAAGGAGAGCCTTATAAAGTAGAACTGATTCAGGACCTGCCGGAGGATGCAACCATTTCTTTCTATAGTCAGGGAGAATTCACAGATCTGTGCGCAGGACCACATCTGATGAATACAAAACATATTAAAGCATTTAAGCTGATCTCATCTTCAGGCGCTTACTGGAGAGGAAATGAAAAGAATAAGATGCTGGCACGTATCTACGGAACTGCATTTGCCAGCAAAGATGAATTAAAAGAATATCTGGAGCAGAGAGAAGAAGCACTGAAGCGTGACCACAATAAACTGGGACGTGAGATGGAACTTTTCACAACCGTAGATGTGATTGGTCAGGGACTTCCGCTGTTGATGCCAAAGGGTGTTATCATGGTAAAAGAACTTCAGAGATGGATTGAAGATCTGGAAGATAACGAATGGGGCTATGTAAGAACCAAGACTCCGCTGATGGCAAAGAGTGATTTGTACAAGATCTCCGGACACTGGGATCATTACAAAGATGGCATGTTCGTGTTGGGTGATGAAGAAAAAGACAAAGAGGTATTTGCTCTTCGTCCAATGACCTGCCCGTTCCAGTATTATGTATACAAAGCAACGCAGCATTCTTACCGTGATCTTCCGATTCGTCTGGGTGAGACATCTACTCTGTTCCGTAATGAAGATTCCGGAGAAATGCATGGTCTGACCCGTGTGCGTCAGTTTACGATTTCCGAAGGACATCTGATTGTAAGACCAGACCAGATGGTAGAAGAGTTTAAGGGTTGTCTGGCCCTGGCAAAATATTGCCTTGAGACACTGGGACTGGATGGAGAAGTTACTTATCATCTGTCAAAATGGGATCCAAATAACAGAGATAAATACATTGGTGATGCAGATGTATGGAATGAGACAGAGGAAGATATTCGTCAAATTCTGACTGACTTGAAAGTTCCATTTGTAGAGGATGTGGGAGAAGCTGCATTCTACGGTCCAAAGGTGGATATCAATGCCAAGAACGTATTTGGAAAAGAAGATACCATGATTACCGTACAGTGGGATGCTCTGCTGGCTGAACAGTTTGATATGTACTATATTGATGAAAATGGCGAAAAGAAACGTCCATGCATTATCCACAGAACATCTATTGGATGCTACGAGAGAACACTGGCGTGGTTGATCGAGTTCTATGGCGGTAAGTTCCCGACATGGCTTTGCCCGGAACAGGTACGTGTACTGCCTATCTCTGAAAAATATGCAGACTATGCAGAAAAAGTCAATGCAGAGATTAAGAAAAACGGTATTCGTACATCTGTAGATAACCGTTCCGAAAAGATCGGCTGGAAGATCCGTGATGCCCGTATGTCACGAGTACCATATATGATTATGGTTGGGGCCAAAGAGGAAGAAGAACAGAAGATCTCTGTAAGAAGCAGATATCTTGGTGATGAAGGACAGAAGGATCTGGGTGAGTTCATCGATGCACTGTGCAAAGAGATCCGTACAAAAGAGATTCGCAAGATCGAAGTAGAAGAGCAGAAATAAAACTGGAAAAATAAGGTAGAATATGACTGCATAAAAAGATAATAACGGCAGATACTATCTCTTATAAAAAGAAAAGGAGGTAATAGCATGCCGTTATTATCATGTAGTGCACAGAACTGTGTATATAATGAAGATAAATACTGTTCCAAGGGAGACATTCTGATTCAGGGTGATGAGGCACAGACTGCCTGTGAGACCTGCTGTTCCAGCTTCAGAGAAGTCGGAGAAGGAAGCGTGAAAAATTCTATGGGAACACCGTCTGCAACCGTGCAGATCGACTGTACTGCATGCAAATGTCACTATAATGAAGACAACCGATGTATGGCAGGACAGGTGGATATCTCCGGACAGTCCGCATGTACCTGTACACAGACCGAGTGCAGTACGTTTAAAAAATAGCTGAGATATCAGTTCGGCCTGCAAACTTGGCTGAACTGATTACATAAAATTTCTTGTTGACAGATAAGAAAACACATGGTATGATAGCAAAGTATGAAAGAAATCAAAGCAGAGGATCCACTCTCACCACAGCATGAAGAGATATGACTGTTGGTTAATATGTTTTATAGTTTTAGAAGGTAAGCTATAGGAATATTATGAAGTGGATAATGGTTATCCACTTTTTTTGTTGGATAAGTGCTGCAGCTACAATGTATGGAGGTGTACTACAATTAGCGATTTAATGATTAATGAGCAGATCAGGGATAAAGAGATCCGTCTGATCGGGGAACATGGAGAACAGCTTGGAATTATGTCTTCCAGAGATGCGTTGAAGCTTGCCAGAGAAGCAGAGCTTGACCTTGTGAAGGTTGCACCGCAGGCTAAGCCGCCAGTATGTAAGATTATTGATTATGGTAAGTATCGTTATGAAATGCTTCGTAAGGAAAAAGAAGCAAAGAAGAAGCAGAAGACCATCGAAGTAAAAGAAGTGCGTCTTTCTCCAAACATTGATGTGAATGATTTGAATACAAAGATTTCTGCAGCCAGAAAGTTCCTGACAAAGGGAAACAAGGTAAAGGTTACCTTACGTTTCCGTGGACGTGAGATGGCACATATGCAGGCCAGCAGACATATTCTGGATGATTTCGCAGCAGAATTACAGGATATTGCTCAGGTCGATAAGGCTCCAAAGGTTGAGGGCAGAAGCATGACAATGTTTTTAACTGAAAAGCGTTAGACATCAGACTGACGAACAGGTAAAATAACCATTTATTTAAGGAGGAATTCACAATGCCAAAAATTAAAACAAGCAGAGCAGCTGCAAAACGTTTCAAAAAAACAGGTACAGGTAAATTAAAAAGAAATAAAGCTTATAAGAGCCATATCTTAACAAAGAAGTCCACTAAGAGAAAGAGAAATCTTAGAAAAGCAACTATGACAGATGCTACAAACTTCAAGAACATGAAGAAGATTTTACCGTATTTATAAGAAGAGTTTGAGGAGGAATATAAGACATGGCAAGAGTTAAAGGCGGAATGAACGCTAAAAAGAAACATAACAGAGTATTAAAACTGGCTAAAGGTTACAGAGGAGCCCGTTCCAAACAGTATAAGATCGCAAAACAGTCTGTAATGCGTGCACTTACCAGCGCATATGCAGGACGTAAGCAGAAAAAACGTCAGTTCAGACAGCTGTGGATCGCTCGTATCAATGCAGCAGCAAGAATCAATGGACTGTCCTACAGCAAATTTATGTATGGTCTGAAGCTTGCAGGTGTAGAACTGAACAGAAAAGTTCTGGCTGATATGGCTGTTAATGATGCAGAAGGATTCGCAACACTGGCAGAACTTGCAAAGAGCAAGCTTGCATAATTATAGTAAAGAATCATAGAAGAAATAGAAAATCCCCGGTACTGCCGGGGATTTTTTTGACAGGTGAATATGAAATACAGAATAGATAAGATTGCAACAAAAGTGACATGGGATGAACTGACCTGTACGGGAAATGTGGAAGTGACCACTTTGATTGATGGTATTGAAAAGCAGGCTTTGGAAAATCAGACCGGATTGTATCTGACCAGACCGGAAGCTTACACAGAGCCTGTGCTATGCGCCTGCGTTATGGATGCGGAGGGGAAGGAAAAAGATCGGATTTTTCCACTTCCACTGGAGAATGAAATCTCTTTCTGCATGAGAGTAGAACAGCCGAAGCTCTGGAATGCAGAAGATCCTTACTGTTATCAACTTATTCTTGAGATTATGGAAGGAGAGAATTTCAGTCATGATCGCAGAACAGAGTCGTTGGCGTTTTGGGATTGGAAGATCGTGGGGGGACAGACCTGTATCAACGGAAAAGAGGTGGACTTTCGTGCGGCTGCGCTGCCGGAGGGGAAAAAGGCATCGGAAGTACAACAGTTTCTTCGGATAATGAAACAGACTTATAAGAACACACTTTTGATAAACTCAGATAAAAGAAGTTCCCAGCTGGAGAGATGGTGCAGAGAATATGGGATCTATTTACTGGAAGACGGAAAAGATGCAGATGCAGGGTGGCTGCGTGCCAGATTAGATATGGATCGGGAGAATGAGAAGAATCCAGATTTTCAACTTCAGGTGGTACAGACGGGTGTATTGATTGAAAATCATAGCACGTTTGTTAATGCATCGGAATATAACCTTCATTATGAGATTCTGGACAGTTCCGGAAAAAAATGTCTTGAAAATGAGTTGTGCACAGATGTCCCGGCAGGAACCAGTAAATTTGTGGATATTCCATTTCGGTGCCCTGCGGAACCTGGTGAATATCGGTATCAGGTGAGTTTGTGTCTGAAAAAGGATGTGATCTGGGCTCCGAAAGGGTATGTCATTGCAACGACAGAAACAAAAATCTCCAATCTCTATGAGAGACTGGAGAATGAGAATCAGTAAGAAGTAAAAAGCTGGTCAATATCCCGGAAGTATTCTTCGTAGTCGGGATAAGAAGCTTCGCAGGTCTTCATACGCTGCAGTTCAGATTGAGCTGCAGCGTTATTTTTTGCCTTGTCATATGCGTGATAAAGAATCGCTGCCTCATAGTAATCTGAGATGCCATGACAGGCCTGAATAAAGGGATCAGAACTGGAACTGGTATCTCTGCGGCAGATACGGTTCAGATAAGGATATTCCTTAGACTGCAAGCCATACTGGTAATCCTGAGCAGAATAGCTGGTACTGTAGAAAAAACCATATCGAAGATCTTCGATACAGGAGGCTGCGCGACTGATGAGCACCAGAGAAAGAAGCAACACCGCCAGTGTGAAAAAAGAAAACTTCTTTTTGGCTTTGATTCGTTTCATGAGGCTGACACACTCCTTTCCAGCAAGTCGTATTGACGGGAAGAAGAAAGATTGGCATAGGTATCTGCTTCTTCTTCGGTAAGACCAAGATAAGTGATCAGAATGGCCCGGGTATCGTCCTGAACAGCATGAATATATTCCAGATTTTCTTCGGAAAAATAGAGATCCTGATGATAAGTGTAAGCATCTTCGATCTGGAAGATATCATTCAGATCACTGGCGAGCGTACGAAGTCTGCGAGATTCGGAATCTTTGTCATAAGTTTCCGGGTCACTCAGCTGATCCGAGACGTACTGGAACACATTCTCAAAAGAGGAAGAAATAGCCTTCACTGCATAATAGGAATCAAAGTCATCGGACAGGTACAGGGAATAACGGTCGTAGTACTCCGTAAACCGAAGAGGATCCTGATCGGCAATGATAGTTTCCAGAGCAGCAAGATGTTCTGTCTTGTGAGATTGAATCTGCCGTGTCGTCAGGTAGCGCCCCAGACGCCAGGATACGTCTTCGAACTGGTAAGAGGCGATGATGAGCAACACCATGACAGCAAGAACAAGAAAAGACGCCAGCTTTTTCTTTGTTTTTCTGGTACTGTTCAGAACTTCAGAACGTGTCTGATTAAATTTTTTCTGATAACGGTTCATATCCTTCTGGTGCTGAGTGGCCAGATCGTTTGGGAGTCCGCAATAGCTGCAATATTTATCTTCCAGACGAATAGGAGAACCACAGTGTGGACATTTCATAAGATTCCTCCATCAGTGTTTGTTACGACATCTGTAAAAACGGAGTGGACATATTTTTTGCATTCAGAATACATCAGTGCGTTGTAATCGCAAAGGGAAGGATACAGGGTATCCGCTTCATCGGAGGATAAATCAAACACCGCCTGCAAAAAATCGTTACACTCTGTTTGCCAGATCAGAAAGTCGGACTTCTCTTTCGCGGAAAAATTGCGATAATCTCTGGAAGATGGCGCTTCACGAGTCATAGCCATCGCATGGTAAAAGGCAACGCACAGATCGGATTCTGTCAGGGACTGACCGGTATCCAGATCTTTTTGGACTTCCTGCAAAAGAAGATGATCTCCGTAAAAAGATAAGAATGGATAATGCTTCCAGTGGAAAATGGCACCATATCCCCTTTTATCGGAAAGAGAAATCATCAGTTCGTAAGATTCCTGAAGAGAACCATTCTGGTATAACTCGTTTAGCTGTGGAAAATATTTTTTCTCAAACCTGGTTTCTTCCAGATATTCCTGATGAGATCGATAAGAATCATAAAGTCGGTACAAAGAAAAAAGGCCGGCAGAAATCAGAAAAACAGCCGCCACAATCAGAAAAATCTTCAGTGCACGGTGGCTTTGCTGTTTTATTTCGGATTTATATTCTCTGGCAGGGACATCTGCAAGATCTTTTGTTTCTTTAAGCAGATCATTTAGATGTTCCATATAGACGGCCTCGTCCTTCTCCGGGCTGGTGTAACCGCAATAAGGGCAGGCGGTATCTTTCCTGGAAAGTTTTGCCCCACAGTTCTTGCAATACATAAGAACCTCCTGATGGATTACGATCTTGGAATGCTGTCAATCACAGCAGAGGCCTTCAGAGCCTGTTCGATAATGTGGCGGCCTTTTGGATCAAAATTTTCCGGCAGGCTGGTTTGATCAAAAGGCGTACCGGAAAGAAAATCACAGGATAACTGCATGATCGTAACCTCATAATCATCGTCCGGCATTTCTTCGGCCATCAGCTTTCCGTTCTCGTTCATATCAGAAAGCGTCATATGATCTTTCAGCTTTAACTGATTCAACATATCCAGCATGATAACAAAGTGCTCCTCGTCCCAACAGGAAAGATACATACACTTGCATAGGCCTGGGGTGAAAAAACCTGCTTGGGAATAACAGTCCAGTAATTCTTTAAAACGTGATTGATGAGCTTCATTTTCAAACAAATGCTGACTGCGCAGCTGACGATATACCTCATTTTTCCACATCATATTTTCTCCGCACAAAATATAAAATCTTTATAAAAATAATTAAATCTAGTTTACTTCATGAATAGAAAAATGTCAAATTTGAAAAGATAAAATTCATAAAACTGTTGCAAGAAAATCCGGGTTAGTATATACTAACATATGGTTAGAAAAGACTAACAATAAATAAGAAAGAGGTGTCGCAAGATGGATTATTTAGAAATTGAAAAAGTAATTGGCCGGGAGATTCTGGATTCCAGAGGTAATCCAACCGTAGAGGCAGAGGTATATCTGGCAGATGGTTCTGTTGGAAAAGGTATGGCGCCAAGTGGAGCATCCACAGGAGAATTTGAAGCACTGGAGCTGCGTGATGGTGATAAGGAACGTTATCTGGGAAAGGGCGTTCAGAAAGCAGTGGATCATATCAATAACGAAATCAACCAGGCAATCTGCGGTATGGATGCATCGGATATCTATGCAGTAGATGCAGCCATGATCAAAGCAGATGGCACAAAAGATAAATCCAAACTGGGAGCAAATGCGATTCTGGCTGTTTCCATTGCCTGCTGCAGAGCTGCAGCTGCCGCAATGGATATTCCGCTGTATCGTTTCCTTGGTGGTATCAGTGGCAATCGTCTTCCGGTGCCGATGATGAATATCGTCAATGGAGGCTGCCATGCGCTGTCTTCCGGACTGGATGTACAGGAATTCATGATTATGCCGGTGGGCGCACCATCCTTTAAAGAAGGGCTTCGTTGGTGTGCAGAAGTATTCCATGCACTTGCTTCTATATTAAAGGAAAGAGGTCTGGCAACCTCAGTTGGTGATGAAGGTGGATTTGCTCCGGCTCTGGCTTCCGATGAAGAGGCGATCGAGACGATTCTTGAGGCAGTGAAGAAAGCTGGATATGAACCAGGGAAAGACTTCCGTATTGCCATGGATGCTGCATCTTCCGAGTGGAAGACAGGAAAGAAAGGGGAATACAAACTGCCAAAAGCAGGAACCGTGTATACTTCTGAGCAGCTGATTGAGCATTGGAAAAAACTGGTAGAAAAATATCCGATTATTTCCATCGAAGATGCACTGGATGAAGAAGACTGGGAAGGCTGGCAGAAGTTGACCGGGGAGCTGGGTGATAAAGTACAGCTGGTCGGCGATGACTTGTTTGTGACCAATACCGAGAGACTTTCCAGGGGAATCTCGATGGGATGCGGTAATTCTATCCTGATCAAGCTGAATCAGATTGGTTCCGTTTCTGAGACTCTGGAAGCAATCAAGATGGCTCACAAGGCAGGGTATACTGCAATTGCCTCTCATCGTTCCGGTGAAACGGAAGATACCACGATCGCAGACCTGGCAGTGGCTTTAAATACCTGCCAGATCAAGACCGGAGCACCGTCACGTTCGGAACGTGTAGCAAAATACAATCAGCTGCTCCGCATCGAGGAACAGCTGGGAACAGCAGCAGCATATCCGGGTATGAAGGCATTTCATGTAAAATAAAATGGTCAGACAGCGGATGAAAAATCGAACATGACAGCATAGGACAGGGCGGTGGAATCGAATTTCACTGTCCTTGTTTTTTTCGAAAAACATGAGAAATTGATGTGGAAAATAAAAAACAGTTATGGTATATTCGTGTAGAAAGGTTAGGTGATACTAACTGCGGAAAGCCTTTTAAAACTCTAATAATAATATAGATTAGAGGAAATACTAAAGATCAAATGATGTGATGGCATGATCTGCCCAGGTGACATCACCCGGACAGGGAAATGTAGCATTAGGTAAATGAGAAAGGATGGATAGCAGCATGAAAGAATTTACACAATGGGACGGCTTTGAGGGCCGTATCTGGAAAGAAGAGATCAACACCCGTGATTTCATACAGAAAAACTATCAGCCATACGAAGGAGATCAATCCTTCCTGGCAGATCCAACAGAAGCAACCAATAAACTCTGGGGCAGGCTTTCCGAGCTCCAGAAAGAAGAACGGGCCAAAGGTGGTGTCCTGGATATGGATACCCACATTGTATCTGGTATTACCGCCCACAAGCCGGGATATATCAGCGAAGAATTAAAAGAGCTGGAGCAGGTGGTCGGACTTCAGACAGACAAGCCTCTGAAGCGGGCATTTATGCCATTTGGCGGGATCAAGATGGCAGAACAGGCCTGCACTACCAACGGATACGAACCAGATCCACAGCTTCATGAGATTTTTACAAAATACTGCAGAACCCACAATCAGGGAGTATTTGATGCCTATACACCGGAGATGAAGAAAGCCCGCCACAACAAGATCATCACCGGTCTTCCGGATACTTATGGAAGAGGCCGTATCGTAGGTGACTACCGTCGTGTGGCTTTGTACGGCATAGATTTCCTGATGGAAAAGAAAAAAGAAGATTTTGCCAACTGCGGAAATGGAACCATGACCGATGATATCATTCGTCAGAGAGAAGAGATCTCCAGACAGTATCAGGCACTGGGCGAGATGAAAGAAATGGCAGCTTCTTATGGATATGATATTTCCCAGCCGGCAAAGAATGCGAAGGAAGCCGTACAGTGGCTGTATTTTGGATACCTGGCAGCGATCAAGACACAGAATGGTGCAGCGATGAGCGTGGGAAGAATCTCTACGTTCCTGGATATCTATATTGAACGAGATCTGGAAAACGGCACACTGACCGAGACAGAAGCACAGGAATTGATCGATCATCTGGTTATGAAATTCCGTATGGTGAAATTTGCACGAATTCCTTCTTATAATCAGCTGTTCTCCGGAGATCCGGTATGGGCTACCCTGGAAGTGGGCGGCATGGGCATGGATGGACGTTCCATGGTAACGAAAAATGATTTCCGTTTCCTGCATACTCTGGAAAATATGGGACCGTCTCCGGAGCCAAACCTGACCGTTCTGTATTCATCGGAATTACCGGAGCATTTTAAGGACTATGCGGCAGATATTTCGATCCGCACCAGTTCCATCCAGTATGAAAATGATGATGTAATGAAGCCGGTATGGGGAGATGATTATTCCATTTGCTGCTGCGTATCTGCTACACAGACCGGAAAAGAAATGCAGTTCTTCGGTGCAAGAGCAAATCTGGCTAAGTGCCTGTTATATGCCATTAATGGTGGTATTGACCTGAAGACAAGAGAGCAGGTAGGACCTGACTATAAGCCAATCACATCTGAATATCTTGATTATGATGAAGTGATTAAGAAATACGATCAGATGATGGACTGGCTGGCAGAGCTGTATGTAAATACTCTGAATCTGATTCAGTATATGCATGATAAATATTATTATGAAGCAGCAGAGATGGCACTGATTGATACAGATGTGAGAAGAACTTTTGCAACCGGTATTGCAGGATTTTCCCATGTGGTAGATTCCTTAAGTGCCATCAAATATGCAAAAGTAAAGACCATCCGTGATGAGAGCGGACTGGTAGTAGACTATGAAACAGAAGGAGAATTTCCTCGTTACGGAAATGATGATGACCGTGCAGATGACATTGCAGTATGGCTTCTGAAGACATTTCTGGATAAGCTGAAGAAACAGCATACTTACCGTAATTCAGAACCGACCACATCTATTCTGACCATTACATCGAATGTAGTGTACGGTAAGGCAACCGGAAGTATGCCAGATGGAAGAAAGGCAGGTGAGCCACTGGCACCCGGAGCAAATCCGTCTTATGGAGCAGCGCAGAATGGTCTGCTGGCATCCCTGAATTCTGTTGCCAAGCTGCCTTATGAATGGGCACTGGATGGAATCTCCAATACACAGACCGTGAATCCGGATGCACTGGGGCACAGTGAGCAGGAACGAATCGAGAATCTGGTGCAGATTATGGATGGCTATTTTGATCAGGGTGCACATCATCTGAATGTAAATGTGTTTGGCAGAGAAAAACTGATCGATGCCATGGAACATCCAGAAAAAGAAGAGTATGCAAACTTCACAATCCGTGTATCTGGATATGCTGTGAAGTTCATTGATCTGACAAGAGAACAGCAGATGGATGTACTGGCAAGAACATGCCATACAAGGGTGTAAGGATGAAAAAAGGAAAGATACATTCCATGGAAAGCTTTGGCCTGGTAGATGGACCGGGAGTACGGTTTGTGATCTTTATGCAGGGTTGCCCGATGCGGTGCCAGTACTGCCACAACCCGGAAACATGGAGCAGGGATACCGGTACATGGTGGACAGCAAAAGATCTGTTTCAGCGTGCATACCGATATAAGAATTACTGGAAAAAGAAAAACAAAGAAAATGGAGGCATTACAGTCAGCGGCGGAGAGCCGCTGCTGCAATGCGAATTTGTGACAGAACTGTTTGAACTGGCAAAGAAAAAAGGAGTACACACGGCACTGGATACTTCAGGGTGCCTGTTTGCCACAGAACAGCTTCCAATGGAGCAGTTTGAAAGAATGATGAAGGTGACAGATCTGGTACTGCTGGATCTGAAAATGATGAATGGAGCGGGACACCGGGGACTGACAGGCAGAGATAACAGCAATATTCTGGAAATGGCACAGTGGCTGTCGGATCATGGAAAAGAGATGTGGATCCGCCATGTTTGTGTACCTGGGCTTACAGATTCGAAAAAAGAACTGACGGAGATGAGACAGTTTCTGGATCGCCTTCAGACCGTGACCAGAGTAGAGCTTCTTCCGTATCACACGATGGGGAAAATGGAATGGGAAAAGCTGGGACTTTCCTATCCGTTAAATGGAGTTCCGATACCTACAGAGGAAAATATGATAAATTATCAGAAAATTCTGAATATAAAATAATGCGGAATAAAATGATTGACAAAATAAGAAATGCATGATAGTATAAAGACAACAAAAGAAAGAAAGATCTAAAATCTAAAAGATCAAACAAATAAAGAAAAAGAAAGGGGTGCATACCATTGGGACGTTAAGTACATAAGGATAACAATCTCTTAGGAGTTCATATAGATGGAACCTAAAACAAAAGGTTAAATACATCAGATTTCAGAAAGAGGTACAGTCCAATGGCATAAGAATTCAAACCAAAGGAAAATAAAAGAAAGAGGTACACTCCAATGAGATGAGAACTTTTATCTAATGATAAACTAAGAATAAGAGGTAAGGCCCAATGGCATAGCTAAACCAATTCATACAACAGAATAAAACAGGAGGTATGGTCCAAAGAAAACGGAATGAAGTACCCCATAATCTGAGAAAGCGAAGGTGTAGACAATGAAATTGCTGGAAATTCATTAAGAGCCCGGTCGAAAGAAAAAAGAATCGATCGGGCTTAGTTTATGTCTAATGATTGAGTCTAAATAAAAATGCCTCGCCCATGCGGGCAAAGCATTTTATCAGAACAAATAAAATATTATTCATCATACCCTTCGAAGAGGCGGATATTAGCTGCGATATTGCGGATGATCTCGCCTTCTTTTAATGTCAGATCAGATGGATCAGAAACAGGTGGCAGATGACCGCCTTCCTCCAATTCTACAGACAGCCAGTTGCAGGCTGCTTCATTTGCGTTTTCTATGGCGTCATCCAGTGTCTCTCCGATGGAAAGACAGTCATCAAGATCTGGAAAATAACCATGGTACAGTCCGTCAGTGTCCTGGCGGAAAATTGCCGGATAAATAAACTTCATAAAAAATCACTCCTCCTATATTTATAAGCGAGATGCGATAAAAGCAAGCACTTCTTCTTTTTCAGGCATTACTTTTAAGGCACCTTTTTTGGTGGTAATCAGGGAGGCAGCAGCATTGGCAAAAGTCAGAAGTTCTGTCAGGTTCTTTTCGGTCAGGTTGTCCAGTCCGTGTTCCAGAACGTAGTTCAGAGAGCTTGCGCAGAAAGTGTCACCTGCACCGGTGGTCTCAATCGTCTTTTCCTGAAGGAACGGAGCAACTTCCACACGCATATCTTTATAGTATGCGCGGCTACCATTCGGTCCCAGTGTAATGAGAATCAGAGGAATATTGTATTTCTCTTTCAGTAATTTTGCACCGAGATCATAGTCTGTAGTGCCAAACAGGAACTCTACTTCATTATCAGAAATCTTCAGAATATCACATTTGCCCAGTCCGTATTCAATCTCTCTTTTTGCATCATCCAGAGAGGACCACAGTGGAGGACGAAGATTTGGATCAAAGCTGATCAGGTCTCCGGCTTCTCTGGCAACCTCAATAGCATATCTGGTTGCTTCTCGTACACCTTCATGTGTGGAGGAAAGTGTTCCAAAGTGGAAAATTCTGGAAGAACGGATCAGATCTTCATCCACATCATCTTTTGTCAGCATCATATCTGCCCCTGGGTTGCGGTAAAAGGAAAAGTCGCGGTCACCGTCCGGATAGGTGTGGACAAAAGCGAGTGTAGTGTGAACTTCTTTATCTACGAGAAGAGCGCGTGTGTCAACACCAACAGAAGAAACAGCTTCTGTGAGCTGGCGCCCGAACATATCATCACCGACTTTTCCGATAAAGGCAGTCTGCTTGCCGAGCTTCTGAAGCATGGCAAGAACATTACAAGGAGCGCCGCCTGGATTTACCTCCAGAATAGGATTCCCCTGAGCACTGGTGCCGTTTTCGGTAAAGTCAATTAACAATTCACCGAGTGCAGTCACATCTATTTTTTTCTCAGCCATAGTAAAACCTCCCGATTTCATTTTTATGTTACCCAGTATAACATAGTTGTATTAGAATTTCAGTAAAAAACATCTTTTTCTTTTCCAGAAATCGACTCTTGATATGAAGATAGAAATATGCTATGCTACAGAAAAAGAACATATGTTCGAAAGAAGGGGAAAGATGCAGAACAGAGGAGAAGAGGGATTACAGAAGAAGCTGCATATACTGGCAGACGCAGCAAAATATGATGTGGCGTGTACATCCAGCGGTGCTTCACGAAGAGGGCAGAAGGGATTTCTGGGAAATTCCTGCGCAGCAGGGATCTGTCACAGCTTTGCATCGGATGGCAGATGTATTTCTCTTCTGAAGGTACTTCAGACGAATCATTGCATCTATGACTGTAAGTATTGCCTGAACCGTGCATCCAATGATGTGGAACGGACGGCTTTTACACCGGAAGAACTGTGCAGCCTGACCATAGAATTTTATAAAAGGAATTATATTGAAGGCCTTTTTTTAAGTTCAGGTGTAGATCGCAGTCCGGCATATACGATGGAGCAGATGTGCAGGACCTTACGGTTGTTGAGAAGCCAGTATCATTTCAGAGGGTATATTCATGTGAAGGCAGTACCTGGGGCTCCGGAGGAGCTTCTGACAGAAGCAGGATATCTGGCTGACCGTATGAGTATTAATCTGGAACTTCCAACTGCAGAGGGGATGAAGCGGCTTGCTCCCAATAAGAATCATACTGCCATTTTAAGACCGATGGGGATGGTAGCAAGAACCATAGCAACTCACAGACTGGCACTTGGCAAGAATGAGAAAATGGAGAGAAGCAGAGGAAATCTGTATCTGGAAAACAGTATTTTTTCACCTGAGCAGCAGAAAAAGGTGAGTGTACAGAATCCTGTATTGCTGCAGGAGACGGGAACGAAGGAATTGTATCTTCCGGCGGATATGAAAAAAGCGGCAGCAGGGAGAAGCTTTGCAGCAGCAGGGCAGAGCACACAGATGATTATTGGTGCGACGGACGAGACAGATTATCATTTGCTGAAGACGACGCAGTACCTGTATCAGAAGTATGATTTGAAGCGAGTCTTCTTCTCTGCATATGTACCGCTAAATGAGGATACACAGCTTCCACAGCCTGGCACTCCGGTACCGCTGCTGAGGGAACACAGACTGTATCAGGCAGACTGGCTTCTACGTTATTATGGTTTTCAGGCGGACGAGCTGTTATCTGCGGATCAGCCGAATTTCCATGAACAACTGGACCCAAAGTGCGACTGGGCACTGAGACATCTGGGACAGTTTCCGGTAGAGGTGAATCAGGCTTCTTATGATATGCTTTTGAGGATTCCGGGAGTAGGACCAAAATCAGCTAGGCGGATTGTGTACGCCCGGAAGAATGGCAGAGTGGATTTTGAACATCTGAAAAGGATGGGAGTAGTATTGAAAAGAGCACATTATTTTATTACCTGTCAGGGCAGAATGCTGTATCCGGTGAAGCTGGAAGAAAAGAGTATTTTCAGACAGATGGCAGATTTGAATCATAAAGATAACTGGCAGATCAGTCAGCAGCAGAGTTTTTACCAGATGTCATTATTTGATGATTGTGGAATAAGTGGATCAGGAAAGGAGGAAGAGAGATGACGGTATTTACCTGCAGGGATAGCTGGGAAGATATATTAACCTGTATTTATGAAGCGTGGGCTTCGGGAAAAGGACATCAGAATATCCGGTTGGAGCTAGAGCCGGTCAGTCAGCAGGAATTATTCTGCGAATATATCCATATAGATGCAGAAGGACAGAAAGCAGGGAAAGTACGCAGTGCTATCCGTAAAAAGATTTCATGGCAGGCATATCAGTGGGTGTATTATGCGGCGCATTCAGCCAGAACAGAGAAGATAGAATGTATTTACCGTTTTCTGATTCTGGGATTTCATTTTGGAAAGATGATAACAGAAATGTTGACAGAGAACACGGTAATGCGAATCATGGAACTGAGCAGAAGGGTTGCAAATGAGGAACATATTATGCGTGAGGCAGCCAGGTTTACCTGTCATGGAGAAGGAATATATGTCTGCCACATAGAGCCGGAACACGATATCCTTCTGATGCTTGCGGAACATTTTGCAGACCGGATGCCGTCAGAATCATGGATGATCACAGATGATGGAAGGAGAACTGCTGTCATACATCCGAAAGATCAGGGAATGTATCAGACAGTTCTGACGGAGAAAGAATGGGAGCGGCTTCAGGAGACGGAGCGGATAAAAGATATCTATACTACACTGTGGAAGGAATTCTTTCACACAATTGGTATCAGGGAGCGTGAGAATCAAAAGTGTCAGAATACCATGATGCCACATCACTATCGGAAGCATATGACGGAATTTATGTAAAAGTATAAGTAGTTCCTATAGTGGAATGAACAGCAATCAGGAAGGAAAAGCCATGAGAGAAACGAAGGACTGTGGTTGAAAAAGAGTGAGAGAAAGGATATAATTTTTTTAAGTTACTTACAAAAAATGTTGAAGCAGGGGGCTGAGTATGGGAAAAGAAGGAATGGAGTTTTACCAGAAGGCAGTAAAACTTGGAAAACGTGCAATGATGGGGCAGAATGCAAGAAAGAAGAATCCATATCTGAAAGTGCTGGATGAGATCCCGGAAGCGGCGAACTCAGTCATGGAGTATTCGCTGGGACTGGTGCAGATTCCGGCAGAACGGATTGTTGGTACCAAGACAAGGGGAAGAGGAAATGCCTTTGCCTGCAATTTTATGCCGATTCTTGGGGAGAATACAGAATTTGCCATGAAATGGTGTTCATTGTGCGAATCACACCTGAAGGAAGGCATTCATGATGCGATTGTAGCTTACGAATATATGAATGAATTTTATGTAATGGAAGGAAACAAGCGTGTCAGTGTATTGAAGTTTTTTGATGCAGTGTCTATCGCAGGTACAGTAACCAGAATTGTTCCTTACCGGACAGAAGAGAAGAAGAACAAGATTTATTATGAGTTTATGGATTTTTATAAGCTGTCTTCCATTAATTATATCTATTTTTCAGAAGAGGGTAAGTTTGCAAGACTGCAGAGCCTGGTTGGAAAAGCACCGGACGAGGAATGGAATGATGATGACCGCATGAATTTCAACTCGGTATATGCCTGCTTTGAAAATATTTTCCAGACGATGGTAAAGGAAAATGAAGAACGAACCGTCGGGGATGCGTTGCTGGCATTCATGGAGATATATGGTTATAAGGCAATGACAGAGATGACTGCGTCAGAGATGCAGATGCGGATTGCCAGAAGCGTCAAGGTATTTGAGACACAGGGAAAAGAAGAGAGTCTTGAGATACGTATGGATCCAGAGAGTATCAAGAAGCCACTTCTGCAGAGACTGATTCCTGTCAGTGAACCAGTACAGAAGATTGCATTTGTGCATGAAGTGGATCCGCACAGATCTGCATGGACGTACATTCATGATCTGGGACGCATGTATCTGGAGAATGCTTTTTCTGATCAGATTAAGGTAAGTACCTATCTGGCAGAGAATTACTTATCAGCAGAGGATGCTCTGCATCAGGCGGTGAAAGAGGGGAATACGATTATTTTTACCACATCTCCGGTGCTGTATAATGCCAGCCTGAAGGCCGCACTGGATCATCCTGGAGTGAAGATACTGAACTGTTCCCTAATGTCGGATAAGGGCGTAATACGAAATTATAATGCCCGTATATACGAAGCAAAGTTCTTGCTGGGAGCTATTGCGGGAGCCATGACAACCAATGACAGACTGGGGTATCTGGCAGATTATCCGATCTATGGAACGGTAGCCAATATCAATGCCTTTGCACTTGGTGCTCAGATGATCAATCCAAGAGCAAAGGTTTATGTAGAGTGGGAATCTGAGAAGAACGTGGATTATGTGGAACGTTTTCAGAAACATGGTGTTTCTTATGTATCCGGAAGGAACATTATTATTCCAAATAAGAATACGGGAAGCAGGCATTTTGGACTGTTTGAGCTTGCAGATTTTACCCACCACAATCTTGCTATGCCAGTGATTCACTGGGGAAAATTCTACGAGCAGATGATTAAGAATATTATGGAAGGTAACTGGAAGAATTCAGAAGGAACGGGAGCGAAATCTCTGAATTACTGGTGGGGCATGTCTTCGGGATTGGTAGATGTCATCTGTTCCGACAGTCTGCCAAGAGGAACGGAACGGTTGATTGAATTGCTGAAGAAGACAATCTGTGAAGGAGAGTTTAATCCATTTTCCGGTGTACTGTATTCCCAGAATGGAATCATACAGGAGGATAAGGAAAAGACACTGACACCGGAGAAGATTATTACCATGGACTGGCTGTGTGACAATGTAATAGGAAGAATTCCGAAAATGTCAGAACTGACAGAGCATGCCAGACCGATTGTGATGGAACAGGGAATCGGCGGGGAAATCAAATGAAGATACTGGCAATTGCGGATGAAGAATCAAAATATCTGTGGGATTTTTATGAAAGAGGCAAACTGGAGGATATTGACCTGATTTTATCTGCAGGAGATCTGGCACCGGAATATCTGACATTCCTGGTGACTATGGCATCCGTGCCGGTCCTGTATGTACATGGAAATCATGACGACAAATATGCGTATAAGCCGCCGGAGGGATGTATTTGCATTGATGACAGTATCTATGTATATCAGGGAGTTCGGATTATGGGACTGGGCGGATCTATGCGATATCGTCCGGGAGACCACCAGTATACGGATGCAGAGATGGCCAAGCGTGTGAAGAAGCTGCGCTGGAAACTGTTGCGGTATGGCGGGGTTGATATTTTGCTGACGCATGCACCGGCATTTGAGATTAATGATGGTCGGGATCTGCCACATCAGGGATTTCGTATTTTTGTAAAGCTGATTGAAAAATATAAGCCGAAGTTTTTCATTCACGGTCACGTACATATGACTTATGGGCGAACACATAAGAGATATGACAAATATAAGGAAACACATATTATCAATGCATATGAAAGATGCGTATTTGAATATGAAGCAGATGAAAAGTCTCTGCGGGAAAGTTTAAAATAAGCTATAAAATAATAAAAAGATGGGAATATATCTGTGCAAATAAAACAGATACATTTACCCATCTTTTTTGGCAATCTGAATAATAGCTGAAAAACAAATACGCTATACTTCCCAGCGTCCGGAAGCACCACATGGAAGAACCAGACCGTTAGAGGATACCGGCAGCCCGATCTCCTGGGAATCTACATGACCATGGAACTTCTTCAGTTCGGTAGCCAGCATATAAGTCAGTACAGCCGGTGCAAGACCGGTAGTATAAGAATTGATCAAGAAGAAGAGTGGCTGGTCACTGAGCAGCTGGGAACAGAGCTTTACCAGAGGATGAATAGCATCTTCGATCTTCCAGATCTCACCCTTTGGACCACGACCGTAAGAAGGCGGATCCATGATAATAGCATCATAGTGATTGCCACGGCGGATTTCCCGTTCAACGAATTTTACACAGTCATCTACGATCCAGCGAATCGGTGCATTCTCCAGACCTGAGGAACGGGCATTTTCTTTGGCCCAGGTTACCATGCCCTTGGAAGCGTCTATGTGGGTCACAGAAGCCCCGGCAGCGGCAGCGGCAAGGGTGGCTCCACCTGTATAAGCAAACAGATTCAATACTTTTACAGGACGTCCTGCTTCGATAATCTTGTGGGAGAACCAGTCCCAGTTGGCGGCCTGTTCAGGGAACAGACCGGTATGCTTGAAACTAAAAGGCTTCAAATTAAAAGTAAGGGAATGGTAATGAATGGTCCACTGTTCCGGGAGATTGAAAAACTCCCATTCTCCGCCACCTTTTTTACTGCGGTGATAATGACCGTTCATATGTTTCCATTCCGGACAGTTTTTTGGCGTATCCCAGATAACCTGAGGATCTGGACGAACCAGGATGTACTTACCCCAGCGCTCCAGTTTTTCACCTTTTGAAGTATCAATGACTTCATAATCTTTCCAATGCTCAGCAATCCACATACATAAACCTTTGTTACAGAGCACCATGACTCGGTAACATCCTTTCGTTATTCATTATAATATTGTAATTTGTGTTTCTTCCTATATAATATTTTTATGAAATTCATTATATTTGATATAAGTCCTCATTTCAAGAACACAAAAACGTGTACAGGAAAAAAAACAAAAAATTTCAAAAAACCCTTGCAAAATAAATAAATATCATATATAATGCAATCGTTGTGACCTTGATAGCGTTGAAGCGTGAGGTTGCTGTAGAAATTCTACAGGTTTTCCGTGGAGCGAATGTCAAGTTAGAAAACTGGCGACAAGTCACTGTACAAATTAACTGTCCGGCTATGACCGGAAACAACGTGTGGACAAACAGAGTATGCTCTGAGATACACACGGGAGCGTGTACAGTCACCGCTTGTCGTACTTAGCAATAAAAGTGCGAAAAGGAGGCGACTTTTTTTATGGCAAGTCAAGTAATGAGAATCACATTAAAAGCATATGATCACCAGCTGGTTGATGCATCTGCTAAGAAAATCATCGAAACTGTAAAAAAGAATGGAGCTCAGGTAAGTGGACCGGTACCTCTTCCAACTAAGAAGGAAGTTGTTACAATTCTTCGTGCCGTACACAAATACAAAGATTCCAGAGAACAGTTCGAACAGAGAACTCATAAAAGACTGATCGATATCATTGCACCAACACAGAAGACAGTTGATGCACTGTCCAGACTGGAAATGCCAGCAGGTGTAAATATCGATATCAAAATGAAGAACAAATAAGTTCTGATTCATGAGTAAATTATCCTACGGGTTGATATAGAAGCAACAGTGGCGAAAGCCAAAGTTCCACTTATATTGACTGTTTGACTAGGATGATTGCACAACACAGTGTAATCCGCTGTAGAAAAACAGGAGGTAAGAAGAATGAAGAAAGCGATTTTAGCAACAAAAGTCGGAATGACACAGATCTTCAACGAAGATGGAGTTTTAACTCCAGTAACCGTTCTTCAGGCTGGTCCTTGCGTGGTAACACAGATCAAGACAGTTGAGAATGATGGTTACAGCGCAGTACAGGTTGGTTTTGCTGACAAGAGAGAAAATCTGGTTAACAAGCCAATGAAAGGTCAGTTTGACAAAGCAGGAGTTTCTTGCAAGAGATTTGTCAGAGAATTCAAGTTTGAGAATGCTGAGGAATATGCAGTAGCACAGGAAATCAAAGCTGATATCTTTGCAGCAGGTGATAAGATCGACGCTACAGCAATTTCCAAAGGTAAAGGATTCCAGGGTGCGATCAAGAGATTTGGTCAGCACAGAGGACCTATGGCTCATGGTTCCAAGTTCCATCGTCATCAGGGTTCTAACGGTGCTTGTTCTGATCCAAGTAAGGTATTCAAAGGAAAAGGAATGCCAGGACATATGGGAAGCAAACGTGTTACAATCCAGAACCTGGAAGTAGTAAGAGTTGACGCAGAGAACAATCTGATTCTGGTTAAGGGAGCAGTTCCTGGACCAAAGAAATCTCTGGTTACGATCAAAGAAACAGTAAAATCTGGCAAATAGGTCTTGTAGGAAAGGAGGAACACACAGATGGCAAACGTATCTGTTTACAATATGGAAGGCAAAGAAGTTGGCACAATGGAGCTTAACGATGCTGTGTTTGGTGTAGAAGTAAACGAACATCTGGTACACATGGCAGTGCTTCAGCAGCTGGCAAACAATCGTCAGGGAACACAGAAAGCAAAAACACGTTCTGAAGTTTCCGGAGGCGGAAGAAAACCTTGGAGACAGAAAGGAACCGGTCATGCAAGACAGGGTTCAACAAGAGCTCCACAGTGGACAGGCGGCGGAGTTGTATTCGCACCAGTTCCAAGAGACTACTCTTTCAAGATGAACAAGAAAGAAAAGAGAGCAGCTCTTAAATCTGTATTAACTGCAAAAGTTCAGGAAAACAAGGTAGTGATTCTTGATGAACTGAAACTGGATGAAGTTAAGACAAAAGCTATGGTAAATGTACTGAACAACGTAAAAGCTGAGAAAGCAATCGTTGTTCTGAAAGAGAATGATGAGAAGGTAATGCTTTCTGCAAGAAACATTGCTGACGTTCAGACATCTCTGGTAAATACCATCAATGTATACGACATTCTGAAACATAACACACTGGTTATGACAAAAGAAGCCGTTCAGGCAATCGAGGAGGTGTACGCATAATGGCAGCAATTCAGTATTATGATGTAATCCTTAAACCAATCGTAACTGAAAAGAGTATGAATGCTATGGCAGAAAAGAAATACACTTTCCAGGTACACACTGAGGCTACAAAATCTCAGATCAAAGAAGCTGTTGAAAAAATGTTCGAAGGAACAAAAGTAAAACGTGTTAACACAATGAACCTGGACGGAAAGACCAGACGTCGTGGAATGACAGTTGGTAAAACAGCTAAGACAAAGAAAGCAATCGTTACTCTGACAGAAGACAGCAAAGAAATCGAGATCTTCCAGGGATTATAAGATTGACTGACGAGCTCCGGCAATTCTGAGAATGAAATAAGCCGGACGATATATATGGTATATGCATCTGAGGATGCATGCGAAATATATTGAAAGGAGAAACAAAAAATGGGAATTAAAACCTATAAACCATATACACCGTCAAGAAGAAATATGACGGGATCTGATTTCTCTGAAATTACAAAGACTACTCCGGAAAAGAGCCTTGTTGTATCTCTTAAGAAAAACTCCGGACGTAACAATCAGGGAAAAATTACTGTAAGACACCGCGGAGGCGGAAGCAGAAGAAAATACAGAATCATCGATTTTAAGAGAAATAAAAAAGATGGTATCCCAGCAATAGTAACCGGTATCGAATACGATCCAAACAGAACAGCTAATATTGCTCTGATTACTTATGCTGATGGCGAAAAAGCATACATCCTTGCACCACAGGGACTGAAAGACGGAATGAAGGTTATGAGCGGTGCTGAAGCAGAAGTAAAAATCGGTAACTGCCTGCCATTATCTCAGATCCCAGTTGGTACAATGGTTCACAATATTGAACTGTATCCAGGTAAAGGTGGACAGCTCGTTCGTGCCGCTGGTAACGGAGCACAGCTGATGGCTAAAGAAGGTAAATACGCAACACTTCGTCTCCCTTCAGGAGAAATGAGAATGGTTCCGATCATCTGCCGTGCAACAATCGGTGTTGTTGGAAATGGTGATCATAACCTGATTAATATTGGTAAAGCTGGTAGAAAACGTCACATGGGTATTAGACCTACCGTTCGCGGATCTGTTATGAACCCGAATGACCATCCACACGGTGGTGGTGAAGGTAAGACCGGTATCGGTCGTCCAGGTCCATGCACACCTTGGGGCAAACCTGCACTGGGTCTTAAGACCAGAAGCAAGAAGAAAGCTTCTAACAAACTCATCGTAAGAAGACGCGATGGTAAAGCAATCAACTAATAACAATATTAATCGAGAAATATAAGGAGGTTAGAACCTATGGCTCGCTCACTTAAAAAAGGACCGTTTGCGGATGCAAGCTTACTGAAAAAAGTTGACGAAATGAACGCAGCAGGATCTAAACAGGTTATTAAAACCTGGTCCCGCCGTTCTACAATTTTCCCACAGATGGTTGGACATACAATTGCAGTTCATGATGGAAGAAGACATGTGCCTGTATATGTAACAGAAGATATGGTTGGACACAAACTCGGAGAGTTCGTTGCAACAAGAACATACAGAGGACATGGTAAAGACGAGAAGAAATCTCGTTAAGGATAATATTTGAAAGGAGGCTTCATCCATGGCAAAAGGACATAGATCCCAAATCAAGAGAGAAAGAAATGCTCAGAAGGACACAAGACCATCCGCAAAGTTATCTTATGCGAGAGTCTCTGTTCAGAAAGCATGCTTCGTTTTAGATGCTATTAGAGGCAAAGATGTGCAGACAGCACTTGGTATTGTAACTTACAACCCAAGATATGCTTCTACATTAATTAAAAAATTATTAGAGTCAGCAATCGCAAATGCTGAAAACAACAATGGAATGAGTGTAGAAAACCTTTACGTAGAAGAATGCTACGCAAATAAAGGACCTACAATGAAGAGAATCAGACCAAGAGCACAGGGTAGAGCTTATCGTATCGAAAAGAGAATGAGCCACATCACAATCGTGCTGAATGAAAGATAGGAGGTAAAGCATGGGACAGAAAGTTAATCCACACGGCATAAGAGTCGGTGTTATTAAAGACTGGGACTCCAAGTGGTATGCTGATTCAGAATTTGCTGATTATCTGATCGAAGATAACAAGATCAGAACATACCTGAAAAAGAGATTATATAGCGCTGGTGTTGCAAAAATCGAAATCGAAAGAGCATCAGGAAGAGTAAAAGTGATCATCTATACAGCTAAACCGGGTGTCGTAATCGGTAAAGGCGGTTCAGAGATCGAAAAAGTAAAAGCTGAAGTTCAGAAGTTCGTAACTGGTAAACTTCTTGTTGATATCAAAGAAGTTAAGAGACCAGACAGAGATGCTCAGTTAGTAGCTGAAAATATTGCTCAGCAGCTGGAAAACCGTGTTTCCTTCCGTCGTGCTATGAAATCCACAATGGGAAGAACCATGAAGACAGGTGCTAAGGGAATCAAGACAGCTGTTTCAGGACGTCTTGGCGGAGCAGATATGGCTCGTACAGAGTTCTACAGTGAAGGAACTATTCCACTTCAGACACTTCGTGCAGATATTGACTATGGATTCGCAGAAGCAGATACCACTTACGGCAAAATGGGCGTAAAGGTATGGATTTACAACGGCGAAATCCTTCCAACCAAAAACGTAAAGGAAGGGAGCGATAAATAATGTTAATGCCTAAGAGAGTAAAACGTCGTAAACAGTTCCGTGGAAGCATGGCTGGAAAGGCGTTAAGAGGAAATACAATTTCCAATGGTGAATATGGACTTGTTGCAACTGAACCATGCTGGATTAAATCAAACCAGATCGAAGCTGCCCGTGTTGCTATGACTCGTTACATCAAACGTGGTGGTAAAGTTTGGATCAAGATTTTCCCAGACAAACCTGTAACAGCAAAACCAGCTGAAACCCGTATGGGTTCCGGTAAAGGAACTCTGGAGTACTGGGTAGCAGTAGTAAAACCGGGACGTGTTATGTTTGAACTGGCAGGGGTTCCGGAAGAAGTAGCCCGTGAAGCGTTACGTCTTGCTATGCACAAATTACCGTGCAAATGCAAAATCGTATCTCGTGCAGATTTAGAAGGCGGTGATAACAGTGAAAATTAATAAGTATGTAGAAGATTTAAAGAGCAAATCAGCTGCAGAATTAAACGAAGAATTAGTAGCTGCTAAAAAGGAACTTTTCAATTTAAGATTCCAGAATGCAACCAATCAGCTGGATAACACAAGCAGAATCAAAGAAGTTCGCAAGAACATCGCAAGAATTCAGACCGTTATCACTGAGAAAGCTAATGCGTAAGTGAATTACCACGAAAGGAGCAAATAGACGTGGAAAGAAATCTTAGAAAAACCCGTGTTGGTAAAGTTGTCAGCAACAAGATGGACAAGACAATCGTTGTTGCAGTTGAGAACCATGTGAAACATCCTCTTTACAAGAAAGTCGTAAAGAGCACATATAAATTAAAAGCACACGATGAGAACAATGAATGTAACATCGGTGATACAGTAAAAGTAATGGAAACAAGACCTTTATCCAAAGATAAGAGATGGAGACTTGTGGAAATCACTGAAAGAGTGAAATAGTATAGGAGGTAATCAGCATGATACAGCAGGAGAGTAGACTGAAAGTTGCTGATAACACTGGAGCAAAAGAATTACTTTGCATCAGAGTTATGGGCGGATCTACCAGAAGATATGCAGCTATCGGTGATGTAATCGTTGCTACGGTTAAAGATGCAACACCAGGCGGCGTTGTTAAAAAAGGTGATGTTGTAAAGGCTGTCGTAGTTCGTACAGTAAACAAAACCCGTCGTAAAGATGGTTCTTATATTAGATTTGATGAAAATGCTGCAGTCATCATCAAAGATGACAAGAATCCAAGAGGAACTCGTATTTTTGGACCAGTAGCAAGAGAGCTTCGTGATAAACAGTTTATGAAAATTGTTTCACTGGCTCCGGAAGTATTATAAGGAGGTACCCGAATGTCAGCATTAAAAATCAAGACAGGTGATACAGTTAAAGTTATCGCTGGTAAAGATAAAGATAAAGAGGGCAAAGTCCTCAAAGTTGATGTAAAGAACCACAAAGTTCTTGTTGAAGGCATCAACATGGTAGTAAAACATGCAAAACCATCAGCGGCTAACCAGCAGGGTGGTATTGTGAACAAAGAAGCTTTCATTGACGCTTCTAACGTAATGCTTCTCCACAATGGAAAGGCAACAAGAGTTGGCTTCAAGATGGACGGAGACAAAAAAGTTCGTGTAGCAAAAGCTACAGGCGAAGTTATCGATAAATAATCGTAAGAGAGGAGGCACTAGAAGTTGAGTAGACTGAAAGAACAGTATCAGAACGAGATCGTAGATGCTATGATCAAAAAGTTTGGATATAAGAATATTATGGAAGTTCCGAAGCTGGACAAAGTTGTAGTAAACATGGGCGTTGGCGAAGCAAAAGAAAACGCTAAGTTACTGGAATCAGCTGTTAAGGATATGGAAACTATTACAGGCCAGAAAGCAGTTCTGACCAGAGCAAAGAATTCTGTTGCTAACTTCAAGATCAGAGAAGGTATGGCAATCGGATGTAAAGTTACACTTCGTGGAGAAAAAATGTATGAATTCGTTGACCGTCTGGTTAACCTTGCATTACCTCGAGTACGTGACTTTAGAGGTGTTAACCCGAATGCGTTTGATGGAAGAGGTAACTACGCTCTTGGTATCAAAGAACAGTTAATTTTCCCTGAAATCGAATATGATAAGGTTGACAAGGTAAGAGGTATGGACGTTATCTTTGTTACAACAGCAAAGACTGACGAAGAAGCACGTGAACTTTTAACACAGTTCAATATGCCATTCTCTAAATAAGCGAATTGTTAACAGTCAATGTGATTGAATATAGGAGGAAATTTCATGGCTAAGACAGCAATGAAGATTAAACAGCAGCGTCCACAGAAATTCTCCACAAGAGAATATAACCGCTGCAGAATTTGTGGTCGTCCACATGCATATTTGAGAAAATACGGAATCTGCAGAATCTGCTTCCGTGAACTGGCTTACAAAGGTGAAATTCCGGGAGTTAAGAAAGCTTCCTGGTAAGCCGATACAACTTGATTGATCAGCAATGATCTGAGAATATAAGGAGGAAAATCCAGATGACAATGAGTGATCCTATTGCAGATATGCTTACAAGAATCCGTAATGCAAATACTGCAAAACACGATACAGTAGATGTTCCATCATCCAAAATGAAACTTGCTATTGCAAACATTCTGGTAGATGAAGGTTATATTGCAAAATATGACATCGTTGAAGAAGGCGGTTTCCCAGTTATCCGCATCACACTGAAATACGGTGCTGATAAAAATGAGAGAGTCATTACAGGTATTAAGAGAATTTCTAAACCAGGTCTTCGTGTACACGCAGGCAAAGAAGATATTCCAAGAGTTCTTGGTGGTCTTGGTGTAGCTATTCTTTCTACAAACAAAGGTGTTATTACTGACAGAGAAGCTCGTAAGCTTGGAGTTGGTGGAGAAGTTCTGGCATTTGTTTGGTAGGATACCCCGTAAAAGTTACTGAAAACAGAGAGAGCGTAAGTCTCTCTCCGAAAATCTAAGTAAGGAGGACATTTGAATGTCACGTATAGGAAGACTGCCTGTAGCAATTCCTGCAGGCGTTACCGTTGAAGTTGCAGAAGGCAACAAAGTTACAGTTAAAGGCAGCAAGGGAACTCTGGTAAGAGTACTGCCTGCTGAAATGGATATCAAAGTAGAAGATGGTCATGTAGTAGTAAGCAGACCAAATGATCTGAAGAAAATGAAATCTCTGCACGGTCTGACAAGAACACTGATCCATAATATGGTAGTTGGTGTAAGCGAAGGATACGAAAAGAAGCTGGAAGTTAACGGTGTAGGTTACAAAGCAGCTAAGCAGGGTAAGAAACTGGTATTATCTCTCGGATATTCTCATCCGGTAGAGATGATCGATCCAGAAGGCCTGGAAGCAGTTGTAGACGGAAACGTAATCACTGTTAAGGGTATTGATAAAGAAAAAGTTGGCCAGTACGCAGCTGAAATCAGAGAAAAGAGAGCTCCGGAACCATACAAAGGTAAAGGTATTAAGTATGCTGATGAAGTTATCAGACGTAAAGTTGGTAAGACTGGTAAGAAATAAGTAAGGAGAGTGTGAAAATGGTTAGTAAAGAATCTAGAACAGAAGTTCGTGTAAAGAAACACAGAAGACTTCGTAATCGTTTTGCAGGTACTGCACAGAGACCTCGTCTTGCAGTATTCAGAAGCAATAATCATATGTATGCTCAAATTATTGACGATTCAGTCGGAAATACTCTGGTTTCTGCAAGTACACTTCAGAAAGAAGTAAAAGCAGAAGTTGAGAAGACTAATAACGTTGATGCAGCAGCATACCTTGGAAAAGTAATCGCAGAGAAAGCTCTGGAAAAGGGTATTAAAGAAGTTGTTTTTGACAGAGGCGGCTTTATTTATCAGGGTAAAATCAAGGCATTAGCAGATGCAGCTAGAGAAGCTGGTCTGGAGTTTTAGGAGGTAGACACATGAAACGTGAAATTATTGATGCTAATCAGTTAGAATTAACAGAAAAAGTAGTGTCAATTAAGCGTGTTACCAAAGTTGTAAAAGGTGGTCGTAATATGCGTTTTACAGCCCTGGTAGTTGTTGGTGACGGCAACGGACACGTTGGTGCCGGACTTGGAAAGGCTGCTGAAATTCCAGAAGCTATCCGTAAAGGTAAAGAAGACGCTACAAAGAAACTTATCACTGTTGCATTAGATGAAAATGCAAGTATTCCACACAACTTTGACGGTAAATTCGGAGGATCACAGATCGTTCTGAAGAGAGCTCCGGAAGGTACCGGTATCATTGCTGGTGGTCCTGCACGTAACGTACTGGAACTTGCTGGAATTCGCAACATCCGTACAAAATGTCTGGGATCCAGAAATAAACAGAACGTTGTACTTGCTACACTGGAAGGACTGAAACAGCTGAAGTCCCCTGAAGAAGTTGCAAGACTTCGTGGAAAATCTGTTGAAGAAGTTCGTGCGTAATTTGCACAGGAGGTAAAAAATGGCAGATAAAGTAAAAGTAACACTTGTTAAATCCCCAATCGGAGCTATTCCAAAGCATCGTGCTACTGTTGCAGCACTGGGACTGAAGAAACTGAACAAATCTGTTGAGCTTCCAAACAATGATGCAACAATGGGAATGGTAAAACAGGTTCAGCATTTAGTAAAAGTAGAAGAAGTTTAATTTATATTGAGATTAGAATAAGGAGGTGCCATGATGGATTTATCAAACTTAAAACCTGCTGAAGGTTCCAGACAGAGCGATAACTTCAGAAGAGGTCGTGGACATGGTTCAGGAAACGGCAAGACTGCTGGTAAGGGACATAAAGGACAGAAAGCACGTTCAGGCGCAACTAGACCAGGTTTCGAAGGTGGTCAGATGCCACTGTACAGACGTCTTCCTAAGAGAGGTTTCACAAACAGAAATACTCTTGATATCGAAGCTATCAATGTAAGCGCACTGGAAAGATTTGATAATGATACAGAAGTTACAATCGATACACTGATTGAAACTGGTATCATTAAGAGCGTAAAAGACGGTGTTAAGATTCTTGGAAACGGTGAACTTACCAAGAAGCTTACTGTTAAAGCAAATGCTTTCAGTGAAGGCGCAAAAGCTAAAATAGAAGCAGTTGGTGGAAAAGCAGAGGTGATCTAATGTTAAAGACACTTCGTGATGCGTTTAAGGTTAAAGATATCAGAGAAAGAATGTTATTTACTTTTCTGATGCTCCTTGTTGTCAGATTCGGTTCACAGCTCCCGGTTCCGGGCGTGGACCGTAACTATCTGGCAAACTGGTTTGCAAATCAGACCGGTGATGCATTTAATTTCTTTAGTGCATTTACAGGCGGATCATTTGAGAAAATGTCTATCTTTGCTTTGAATATCACACCATATATTACGTCTTCCATTATTATGCAGCTTCTTACCATTGCCATTCCGGCACTGGAAGAGATGCACAAAGACGGTGAAGAAGGCAGAAAAAAAATCACAGCGATTACCCGTTATGTGACAGTAGGCCTGGCATTGACAGAATCTCTGGCAATGACTATTGGTTTCGGAAGACAGGGGTTGATCCCAGATATGAACTTCCTGACAGGTCTTACTGTAATTGCTGCTATGACAGCAGGTTCCACATTTCTGATGTGGATTGGTGAGCAGATCACAGAGCATGGTGTTGGAAATGGTATTTCCATTGTCCTGATGATTAATATCCTCTCCAGAGTGCCATCTGATATGGCGTCTCTGTATGAGTCATTTATCAAAGGAAGAACACTCGCAAAAGGTGTTCTGGCTGGCGTAATTATTCTTGCTGTTATTATTGTTACAATAGTACTTGTTATTTTATTAAGTGATGCAACAAGAAGAATTCCTGTTCAGTATGCAAAGAAAATGCAGGGAAGAAAAATGGTTGGTGGTCAGTCCACATTTATTCCATTAAAAGTAAATACAGCAGGCGTTATTCCTGTTATCTTTGCTTCTTCTCTTCTTAGTATGCCAAGTATGATTGCAGCATTTGCGGGTATTTCTCAGGATGGTATTGGCGGAAAAATCATTGCTTCTTTAAGTCAGAACAACTGGTTTAATCCATCCAAACCAATCTATTCCATCGGATTGATCATTTACATTGCTTTAATTATCGCATTCGCATATTTCTATACTTCAATTACTTTCAATCCAATTGAAGTTGCAGATAATATGAAAAAACAGGGTGGTTTCATTCCGGGCATACGTCCAGGCAAGCCAACCAGCGATTACTTAAACAAGATTTTGAATTATATTGTTTTGATCGGTGCACTTGGTCTTACCGTGGTGGTACTGATTCCAATTTTCTTTAACGGAGTATTTGGAGCGTATGTATCATTTGGAGGAACTTCAATTATCATTATCGTCGGTGTAGTACTCGAAACAATCAAACAGATCGAATCACAGATGGTAGTTCGCAATTATAGAGGCTTTTTAAGCGAGTAGACAAAGATAAAGTGTACCGTTTCATCTTCTGGATGAGATGGTGCACTATATGTGTTTAATGGTAAAAATTAAAATATGAGGCAGGTTTCATTATGAAGATTATTATGTTAGGCGCACCTGGAGCCGGTAAAGGTACACAGGCAAAAAAAATCGCAGCAAAATATGGTATACCACACATTTCCACAGGTGATATTTTCCGCGCAAATATCAAAGAAGGAACAGAACTTGGTAAAAAGGCAAAAACATACATGGATCAGGGACTTCTTGTTCCGGATGAACTGGTAGTAGATCTGGTAGTAGACAGATTACAGCAGGATGACTGCAAAAAAGGTTATGTACTGGATGGCTTCCCAAGAACTATTCCGCAGGCAGAAAGTCTGGATGCTGCACTAGCAAAAGTTGGTGACAAGATGGAATATGCTATTGATGTCAATGTACCAGATGAAAACATCGTAAATCGTATGGGTGGAAGAAGAGCCTGTGTAGGATGTGGTGCTACTTACCATATTGTATACAATCCAACTAAAGTAGAAGGCATCTGTGATGCATGCGGCGAAAAGCTGATCCTCAGAGATGATGACAAACCGGAGACCGTTCAGAAGCGTCTTGGCGTATATCATGAACAGACGCAGCCGCTGATCGATTATTATACGAAAGCAGGTATCTTAAAAGAAGTGGATGGTACAGTGGATATGGAAGAAGTATTCCAGAACATTGTGCAGATATTAGGAGAATAGTATGTCAGTATCAATAAAGTCTGCAAGAGAAATACAGCTTATGAGAGAAGCTGGAAAACGTCTTGAGCTGGTTCATGCCAAACTGGCAGAGTATGTAAAACCAGGTATTTCCACAAAGGATATTGACCGATATGGGGAAAGACTGATCCGGGAAATGGGATGTATCCCTAATTTTCTCAATTATAATGGCTATCCGGCATCTATCTGTGTTTCCGTAAATGATGAAGTCGTACATGGAATTCCATGTGACGAGCATATTCTGATGGAAGGGGATATTGTCAGTCTGGATGCAGGTCTTATTTATGAAGGCTATCATTCCGACGCGGCAAGGACCCATGCAGTAGGAAAGATATCAGAAGAAGCCCGGAAGCTGATTCAGGTGACACAGGACAGTTTCTTTAAGGGAATTGAATTTGCCCGTGAGGGAAATCATCTTCATCAGATATCAGCAGCCATTGGTGCCTATGCAGAAGGATTTGGCTATGGGGTGGTCAGAGACTTGGTTGGACATGGAATTGGTACACATCTTCATGAAGATCCTCAGATCCCTAATTTCGCACAGCGTAGAAGAGGTATTCGTCTTGTATCAGGAATGACACTTGCGATTGAGCCAATGATCAATGCAGGAAGCTATGATGTATGCTGGCTGGATGATGACTGGACTGTTGTAACAGAAGACGGATCGCTGTCGGCTCACTACGAAAATACGATATTGATTACGGATGGGGAACCGGAGATCCTGACATTAGGTCAGATATAGGAGTTAGAAAATGACTGACTATCTATGCCGGGAGGTAACAGAACATGAATTATGAAGCGGGAATGCTTGCCTGGTCCAGAGCAGGGCATGATAAAGATACACTTTATGTAATTGTGAAGACGGAAGGGGAATATGTCTATCTCTCCGATGGCCGCCTGAAACCGGTGGAACATCCAAAGAAGAAAAAAATCAGACATATTCAGATCGTCAGACAGATACCGGAAGAACTTCTGGGTTTGAACATAGAAACAATCAAAAATGAAGAAATCAGAAAAGTAATCAGGAGGTTTTCAAATGTCTAAAGCAGATGTTATTGAAGTAGAAGGAACAGTACTGGAGAAACTGCCAAATGCCATGTTTAAGGTAGAACTGGAAAACAAGCATGTGGTACTGGCTCATATCAGTGGTAAGCTGAGAATGAACTTTATCCGTATTCTTCCTGGAGACAAAGTTACCATCGAACTTTCTCCATATGACTTATCTAAGGGACGTATTATCTGGAGAGATAAATAAGAGCTGGCAAAAGCCGAATTTTAAATCATTTTTAAAATAATTCAAAAAATTTAAAAAAAATGAAAATAATACTTGCAAAAAAGGTGCGCTAGTGCTATACTCTCTAGCGTACCTTTTTAGATAAAGGGGTTATTATGCCCTACAAGGCGAGTAAATAGGAAAGGAGGATTTAACACATGAAGGTTAGATCATCAGTTAAACCTATCTGCGAAAAATGCAAGATCATTAAAAGAAAGGGAAGTATCAGAGTAATCTGTGAGAACCCAAAACACAAACAGCGTCAGGGTTAATTCCCGGTAAAGTTTGTGGATGATTGAACACGGCTGCAGCATGTCTGACATGCTGATGACAATATATGCGAAGATGTATCCGGCAGTGCTCTTAATGCTGGAGAGTTTACACAGCAGATACATCCCCTATATTGCTTCTAATACCGAATCATGCACATGATACGGAAAGGTCGTTTTTCGCGGCTGGGTGCTGGAAGAATTCCAGAACCCCAATTAAAGACAATATAGCTGAGCACCGGGCAGCGCACAACATTTCAGACGTCTGGCTATGGCGGGCTGCGTGTGAACGGTAGCTTATGAGAAAATGGAGGAAAAATTACATGGCTCGTATTGCTGGTGTAGACTTACCAAGAGAGAAAAGAATTGAAATCGGTTTGACTTACATCTACGGTATTGGTAGAGTAAGCTCAAATAAGATCCTGGAAGCAGCAAATGTAAATCCTGATACTCGTGTCAGAGATCTTACAGATGAAGAAGTTTCCAGAATCCGTGACGTAATGGATGAACATTATACAGTAGAAGGTGACCTGAGAAGAGAAATCGCTCTGAACATCAAGAGACTTCAGGAAATCGGATGCTATAGAGGAATTCGTCATCGTAAAGGACTTCCTGTTCGTGGTCAGAAGACCAAGACAAACGCTAGAACACGTAAGGGTCCTAAGAAAACAGTAGCTAATAAGAAGAAATAATTAATAGGAAGAAAGTAGGTTAGTTTATCATGGCTAAAAAAGTTACGAAAAAAGTGACAAAAAAGCGCGTTAAGAAAAACGTTGAACGCGGACAGGCACATATTCAGTCATCTTTCAATAATACAATCGTTACATTGACAGATGCTGCAGGTAATGCATTATCTTGGGCAAGTGCCGGCGGTCTGGGATTTAAAGGTTCAAGGAAATCTACTCCATATGCAGCACAGATGGCTGCTGAGACAGCTGCAAAAGCAGCTATCCCTCACGGATTAAAGACAGTAGACGTATTTGTAAAGGGTCCTGGTTCAGGAAGAGAAGCAGCAATCCGTGCACTGAGTGCATGCGGTATTGATGTAACAAGCATCACTGATGTAACTCCGGTTCCACACAATGGATGCCGCCCACCAAAACGCAGAAGAGTCTAATTAGGAGGTAAATAAGATGGCAGTAGATAGAACTCCGGTCCTGAAAAGATGCAGATCACTCGGTCTGGATCCTGTATATTTAGGAATCGATAAAAAGTCCAACAGAGAATTAAAGAGAGCAAACCGTAAGATGAGTGAATACGGTCTGCAGTTAAGAGAAAAACAGAAAGCAAAATTCATTTACGGTGTACTTGAAAAACCTTTCCGTAACTACTACGCTAAGGCTGAAAGAATGCCAGGCATGACAGGTCCTAACCTGATGATCATGCTGGAAACAAGACTGGATAACGTAATCTTCAGACTTGGATTTGCAAGAACACGTAAAGAAGCAAGACAGATTGTTGACCACAAGCATGTACTGGTAAACGGCAAGCAGGTTAATATCCCATCTTACCTTGTAAAAGCTGGCGATACAATCGAAATCAAAGAAAAGAACAAAGGATCTCAGAGATACAAAGACATTCTGGAAGTAACAGGCGGACGTCTGGTTCCGGAATGGCTGGAAAGCGATCAGGAGAACTTAAAAGGAACTGTAAAAGAACTTCCTGCAAGAGAAGCAATTGACGTTCCAGTAAACGAAATGCTTATCGTCGAATTATACTCCAAATAAGCATTAGGAAGTAAATTCAGGACTCGCTGATGCGGGTCCTGGCTATAACCCTCAATTACAACAACCCAAAAGGAGGGGCGCAAGAAGTGTTCGATTTTAATAAACCAAGAATTGAAATTGCTGAGATTTCTGAAGACCATAAATATGGAAGATTTGTTGTAGAACCACTTGAAAGAGGATATGGTACTACATTGGGTAATTCACTTCGTAGAATTATGCTTTCATCTTTACCTGGAGCTGCTGTCAGCCGTGTAAAGATCGAAGGTGTTCTGCATGAGTTTAGCTCCATTCCAGGTGTAAAAGAGGATGTCAGCGAGATTATTATGAATCTGAAATCACTGGCTATCAAGAATACCAGTGAGACAAATGAGCCAAAGGTCGCTTACATTGAATATGAAGGCGAAGGTGTGGTTACTGCAGCAGATATTCAGGTTGACCAGGATCTGGAGATTCTGAATAAAGACCAGGTAATCGCAACGCTCAGCGGTGGTCCTGACAGCAAGCTGTATATGGAGATCACTATTACAACAGGTAGAGGTTACATCAGTGCAGATGAAGGAAAGACTCCGGATATGCCGATTGGTGTGATTGCAGTTGACTCTATTTACACTCCGGTTGAACGTGTAAATATGACTGTAGAAAATACTCGTGTAGCACAGGCTACAGACTTTGATAAACTGACTCTGGATGTATATACCAATGGTACACTTGCTCCGGATGAAGCAGTCAGTCTTGCTGCAAAAGTGCTCAGTGAGCATTTAAGCCTCTTTATCAATCTGTCTGAAAGCGCAAAGAACGCTGAGATCATGATTGAAAAAGAAGATAATGAAAAAGAAAAAGTTCTTGAAATGAATATTGATGAACTGGAATTATCTGTTCGTTCATATAACTGTCTGAAGAGAGCCGGTATCAATACCGTAGAAGAACTTTGCAACAGAACTCCGGAAGATATGATGAAGGTTCGTAACCTTGGTCGCAAGTCTTTGGAAGAAGTTCTTGCAAAACTGAAAGAACTGGGATTACAGTTAAATCCAAGTGAAGAATAATACAATAGAATGATGTTGCACGGGGAGTAAGCCCGAAGAGCGTTCCCGCGTGCTCCAAAATGGAGGAAAATAAAATGGCAGGTTATAGAAAACTTAGCAGAACATCAGCACAGAGAAAAGCTCTGATCAGAGGTCAGGTAACAGCTCTTCTTCAGCATGGTAAAATCGTTACTACAGAAGCAAAAGCAAAAGAAATCCGTAAGGAAGCTGAAAAGCTGATTGCTCTGGCAGTAAGAGAAAAGGATAACTTCGAAACAGTAACAGTTACAGCTAAAGTACCTCGCAAAGATGCAGAAGGCAAGAGAGTAAAAGAAGTTGTAGACGGAAAGAAAGTTACTGTATACGACGAAGTACAGAAAGAAATCAAGAAAGATTCTCCTAGCAGACTTCACGCTAGAAGACAGATGAAAAAAGTTCTGTATACTGTGAAAGAAGTTCCTACAGAAGCAGCTGGTAAGAAGAAAAACACAAAAGAAATCGATCTTACAGAAAAGCTCTTCAATGAATATGCACCAAAGTATGCTGACCGTAACGGTGGTTACACAAGAATTGTTAAGATTGGTCTTCGTAAAGGTGATGCAGCAATGGAAGTTCTTCTTGAGCTGGTATAAGATTGTTTTTAAAAGAGGTGTGGTATCACACCTCTTTTTTTCATCCCTAACTGCTCATTTGTTGACATAAAAATTTAATTGCCCTATAATCTATTTATCTATGCAATTTCGTGGTTTCGCTAGAAGTGCAAGCTCTAAAAGGAGGAAAAAAAGCATGAAATTATCAAAGTTATTAGAACGTTTAGATTATACCTGCCTGCAGGGAGATATGAATAAAGAGATCACTGGAATCTATAATGATTCCAGAAAAGTAACAGATGGATCACTGTTTCTGTGTATCAAAGGTGCTGTATCAGACGGACATACATATGCTGCCCAGGTGTCAGAAAAAGGAGCAACTGTAATTGTGGTACAGGATCCGGTGGAGGTTCCGGAGTCTGTAACGGTTATTCAGGTGGAGGACAGTCGTTATGCCATGGCTATGATTGCTGCGGCATGGTACGATTATCCGGCAGAAAAATTAAGAGTGATTGGTATCACAGGTACAAAGGGAAAAACAACAACAACTTATATGATTCGTTCCATTCTGGAAGCAGCCGGACATAAAGTCGGGTTGATTGGTACCATTGAAGCAATTATTGGAGATAAAGTAATTCCAGCCTGCAATACCACACCAGAATCTATGACTATTCAGGAATATTTTGCAGAGATGGTTCAGAGTGGCTGTGACAGCGTAGTAATGGAAGTATCTTCACAGGGACTGATGTTGCATCGTACAGCGGGAATTCAGTTTGAGATCGGCATTTTTACCAATTTGGAGCCAGATCATATCGGACCGGCAGAACACTCCAGTTTCGAAGAATATCTGGAATGCAAATCCCGTTTGTTCAGACAATGCAAGCTGGGAATTATGAACGCAGATGATAAGCATCTGGAAGAGATTCTTAAAGGACATACCTGTCAGGTAGAGACGTATGGTTTTGCTGAGAATGCAGATTTTAGGGCAACTGACACCAGGCTTGTGTCAGCACCTGGATATCTGGGAATTGATTACTATGTCAGTGGTAAGCGCAATTTCCAGGTGGAGATCGACATTCCTGGAAAATTCAGCGTGTACAACTCACTTGCTGCCATAGCGGTTTGCAATCATTTTGGAGTAACAGACGAGAATATTGTTTCAGCACTGCGTCAGGCAAAGGTGAAAGGTCGTATTGAAATGATTAAGGTCTCAGATGATTTTACACTGATGATTGACTATGCCCATAATGCCATGGCATTGGAAAGTCTGCTGACAACATTAAAAGAGTATCATCCGAAGAGACTGGTTTGTTTGTTTGGATGTGGTGGAAATCGTTCCAAATCCAGACGTTTTGAGATGGGTGAAGTGTCTGGAAAACTGGCTGATTTTACAATTATCACATCAGATAACCCAAGATTCGAAGAACCGGAGGCAATTCTGGCAGATATTGAATCAGCTATTTCCAAAACAGAAGGAAAATACATCAAGATCACAGATCGGAAAGATGCCATTGCCTATGCGATTCACCACGGCCAGCCAGGGGATGTCATCGTACTGGCAGGAAAGGGTCATGAAGATTATCAGGAAATTTGCGGCGTAAAGCATCCTATGGATGAAAGAGTACTGATTAAGGAGATCCTGGAAGAAGATGCAGCGAAAGCTATACGCTAATATTATTGTAGATATTTCTCAGGAAAAGCTGGACCGGACATTCAGTTATCTGGTTCCGGATTCCATGCAGAATCTGATTCATATAGGAGATGTGGTGGCAATTCCTTTCGGAAAAGGCAATCGTCTGACAAAAGGATATGTGGTGGAGCTGACCGGCATAACCCAGTATGAAGAAAGCAAAATGAAGTCCATACAGGAAATATTGGTGGGAACAGAACAGACAACGGGAGAAGACCGTCTGATTACGCTGGCAGCGTGGATGCGGGATACCTATGGTTCTACCATGATTCAGGCATTAAAGACGGTGATTCCGATTAAGAAGAAGGTAAAACCAAAGGAGAAAAAGACGCTGGTTTTACTTTTATCAGAAAATGAAACAGAAGAAAAATTAAAGTTTTACGAGAAGAAGAGTCAGAGGGCAAGATATCGTCTGCTGAAGGCTCTACGGGAAGAAAAAGAGATTCCATATGATCTGGCAACAGGGAAACTGAATATTACATCAGCCACAGTCAGAGGCATGGAAGAACAGGGAATCCTGAAAGTTGAGGCAGTACAGGTATATCGTAATCCATTACATCAGAGCGAACGGGAAGATTATACGATCCGTCTGAATCCAGAGCAGCAGCGTATTACGGATGCCATCTGGCAGGAAAAACAACACAGAGTGTCACTGATTTTTGGAGTAACCGGAAGTGGAAAAACAGAAGTCTATATGGAACTAATTGCACAGACGATAGAGAAGGGCAGGCAAGCCATTGTACTGATACCTGAGATTTCTCTTACTTACCAGACAGTGATGCGGTTTTACCGCAGATTTGGTGACCGAATCTCTATTATTCATTCCAGACTTTCAGCAGGAGAAAAATACGATCAGTTCCAGAGGGCGAAAAACGGAGATATCGATATTATGATCGGACCAAGGTCTGCATTGTTTACGCCCTTTTCCAGACTGGGATTGATTATTATAGACGAGGAGCATGAAAGTTCCTATAAAAGCGAAACTACGCCAAGATACCATGCCAGAGAGGTAGCAATACAGAGAGCTGAACTGGAAGATGCAAAGGTGGTACTGGGATCGGCAACTCCATCCCTGGAAGCATATTATCGTGCAAAAAAGGGAGAATACGCATTATACACACTGGATAAACGTGCACGCAGCAGCAGTCTCCCGGATGTAGATGTTGTAGATATGAGAGAAGAACTGAAAAACGGAAACAGATCTGTGATCAGTGCGAAGCTCAGGGAAGAGATACAGCTCAAGTTAGATGCCGGGGAACAGATTATGCTGTTTCTGAATCGGCGTGGATATGCAGGATTTTTGTCCTGCCGTGCCTGTGGACATGTGCTGATATGTCCGCACTGTGATGTTTCGCTGTCTGTCCACAATTATGGGAGGATGATCTGCCATTATTGTGGATATGAGGAAAAAAGGCCGGAAGTGTGTCCAAAGTGTGGTTCTTCTTTTATCAGTACCTTTGGTATTGGCACCCAGCAGGTGGAGCTGGTAGTAAAAAAGATGTTTCCACAGTCGGAGGTGCTTCGTATGGATATGGATACGACAAGAGCCAAGGATGGACATGAGAAGATCCTGTCTGCATTCCAGAATCAGGAAGCGGATATACTGATCGGCACACAGATGATTGTAAAAGGTCATGATTTTCCGAATGTGACTCTTGTGGGAATTCTGGCAGCGGATTTATCCCTTCATGCAGACGATTACAAAGCAGGAGAAAGGACCTTTCAGCTGCTGACCCAGGCGGCAGGAAGAGCCGGACGGGGTGAAAAAAAGGGCAACGTGATTATCCAGACTTACGATCCGGATCATTACTGCATTACATCGGCAGCAAAACAGGATTATCTGGAGTTTTACGGTGAAGAAATGAGCTATCGCATGCTGGCTGGTTATCCACCGGCGGTATATATGATGTCCCTGCATGGAACAGGGAAGGATGAACAGCATTTGCAGATGGCAATGGAGTATCTAGGAAAAATGATACAGCGCATGCCAGAGAATCAGAAAGTAAGGATCTTCGGTCCTGTACAGGAAAGTATTGGAAAAATACAGGATGAGTATCGAAAGGTCATTTATCTGAAGGCAGAGCAGCTGTCAGTACTTACCGGAATAAAAAATAAACTGGAAAAATACATGGAACTGAACGAAGGCTACCGTACCGTTATGGTACAGTTTGACCTGAATGACTGATGTTCAGCTCCTTTTTGAAAATACAAAAGAAAAATGAAAGATCAGATGATCGGAGCAGGAGGAATAAAATGGCAATCAGGGAAATCAGAATCCAGGGAGACAGCGTACTGGAAAAGAAATGCAAAGAAGTAAAAGAAGTGACACCGAGAATCAGGGAACTGATTGATGACATGCTGGAAACCATGTATGAAGAAAATGGGGTAGGACTGGCAGCACCACAGGTAGGAATACTGAAAAGAATTGTAGTCATTGATATCGGAGATGGACCGTATGTACTGATCAATCCAGTGATAGAACTGAAAGAGGGATCTCAGACCGGATATGAAGGATGCTTAAGTCTCCCGGGAAAAAGTGGACTGGTTACAAGACCGATGCATGTAAGAGTACGTGCCATGGATGAAGATATGGAAGAATTTGTGTTAGAAGGAGAGGAACTTCTGGCAAGAGCGATTTGCCACGAATGTGATCATCTGGACGGAATCATGTATACTTCACTGGTAGAAGGAGAACTCTATGACAACGAGGAGTTGTATCCGAACGAAGAAAATGAGTAAGAAAGAATGACAGACAGGAGAGGATAGTATGAGAGTTGTTTTTATGGGAACACCGGATTTTGCAGTGGGAACATTGAACGCACTGCTTCAGTCAAGACATCAGGTTGTGGCAGTTGTGACACAGCCGGATAAACCAAAGGGCAGGGGAAAAGCCATGCAGTTCACCCCTGTAAAAGAAGTGGCAGTGAGAGCAGAAATTCCGGTACTGCAGCCGAAGAGAGTAAGAGAACCGGAAGTGGTGGAAGAGATCAGACAGTTTCATCCAGATGTGATCGTAGTGGTAGCATTTGGACAATTAATACCGAAAGCAATCCTGGATATGCCGCAGTATGGCTGTGTGAATGTACATGCATCCCTTCTTCCGAAATACCGGGGGGCGGCGCCGATTCAGTGGGCTGTAATTGATGGGGAAGAAAAGTCAGGAGTTACTACGATGCAGATGGATGAAGGACTGGATACCGGAGATATGCTGTTGACAGAAGAAGTGGTATTGGATCCTCAGGAGACAGGAGGAAGCCTGTTTGACAAGTTAAGCGAAGTGGGAGCAGGACTTTTGTTAAAAACACTGGACGAGCTGGAAGCAGGAAATGTACATCCACAGAAGCAGCCGTCTGAAAGTACCACAGCCTATGCCGCAATGCTTACCAAGAAGATGGGAGAGATTGACTGGACACAGAGTGCAGTTCAGATTGAGAGACTGGTACGTGGACTGAATCCATGGCCAAGTGCCTATACACATCTTGGTCAGAAGACTTTAAAGATATGGAGAGCTGCCGTTCATCCGTCAATGGTGCAGACAAAAGAGCCTGGAACTGTGATTCTGATGGATAAAAAACACTTTGGTGTGCAGACCGGGGATGGTATGCTGGAGATCCTGGAGCTGCAGTTAGAAGGAAAGAAACGAATGGATGCGGATGCATTTTTGCGTGGATATCAGGTGGAAGACGGAATAAAGCTTGGAGAACGGTAAAAGAGGTGTAGATCATGTTATTAAGTTATGCAGGTTATTATGGATATGGCAGAATGTATTATGATCCGACAATGATTCTGGCATTGATCGGATTGGTTTTGACCATCATTGCATCATCCAGAGTGAATGCAACTTTTGCAAAATATAATAAAGTCAGATGCATGGCTGGTCTGACCGGAGCACAGGCGGCAGAAAAAGTACTCCATATGGCAGGAATCTACGATGTCCGTATTGAACATGTTTCCGGTAGTCTTACGGATCATTACGACCCAAGAGATAAAGTCTTACGTTTGTCGGACAGCACTTACGGGAGTACTTCAGTGGCAGCAGTCTGCGTGGCAGCACATGAGTGTGGACATGCAGTGCAGGATCAGAAGCAGTATGGACCATTGGTTCTTCGCAGCACGCTGGTTCCGGCAGCCAATATTGGTTCACAGCTTTCCTGGCCGGTATTTTTTGCAGGACTGATCTTTTCCATGCGTCCGCTTGTGACAGTCGGAATCGTATTATTCTGTCTGGCAGTGCTGTTTCAGCTTGTAACACTTCCAGTAGAATTTAATGCTTCATCCAGAGCACTGGAGATTCTGGATCAGGGAGGTATTCTGGGAAGTACAGAGATGGATGGGGCACGAAAGGTACTTCGTGCAGCCGCCATGACCTATGTTGCAGCTCTTGCAAGCTCACTGCTGCAGTTGCTGAGACTGATTTTAATAGCAAGGAGGAACGATCGTGACTAAACCAGTCAATACCAGAGAAATTATTCTTGGAATTCTGTGGGAGATCACAGAAGAAGAGCGATACAGTCACGTTGTGATAAGAGAGACACTGGAAAAATACCAGTATCTGGAGAAAAGAGACCGGGCATTTATATCCAGAGTGGCAGAAGGCACCATGGAGAATCTGATTCAGATGGATTATATTCTGGAACAGTTCTCCAGTGTAAAAGTAAAGGATATGAAGCCATTTATCCGCAATCTTCTGAGAATGTCGGTATACCAGTTAAAATATATGGACAGTGTGCCGGATTCTGCTGTCTGCAATGAGGCAGTAAAGCTGGCGCAGAAAAAAGGATTCTATACATTAAAGAATTTTGTAAACGGAGTATTGCGCAATACAGCGAGAAAACTGGATCAGGTGGTCTATCCAGATAAAGAAAAGACACCGCGTAAGTATCTTGCAGTGACTTATTCCATGCCGGAGTGGATTCTGAAAAAATGGCTGGCACAGTTTGACTTCGCTACCGTAGAGACCATATGTCAGACCATGCGAAAAGAAAGTCCGACTTGTATCCGCTGTAACTTAAGTAAGGCATCCAAAGAAGAAATCATTCAGAGCCTGAAGGCACAGAATATTACTGTAAAGGAAGTCCCATATCTGGACTATGCGTTGGAGATCTCGGATTATAATTATCTGCAGGCAATAGATGCATTTAAGGATGGATGGTTTCAGGTACAGGATGTCAGTTCCATGCTGGTTGCAGAAGTAGCAGATCCAAAGTGGGGCAATTACTGTATCGATGTCTGTGCAGCGCCTGGTGGGAAAAGTCTTCACCTGTCAGATAAGCTGGCAGGCAGCGGTTATGTGGAAGCAAGAGACCTGACAGATTATAAAGTAGAACTGATGCGGGAGAATTTGGAGAGGACGAAGCGGATTAATATGGAAGCTGTGAAGCAGGATGCTACTGTATTTGATGAAAATTCTGTTGGAAAGGCAGATATTCTTCTGGCAGACCTGCCTTGTTCCGGACTGGGAGTTATGGGAAGAAAGCCGGACATCCGTTATAAAATGACGGAGGCCAAGCAACAGGAACTGGTAAAAATACAGAGAAAAATACTGGACACAGTATGGTCTTATGTGAAAGTGGGAGGTACTCTGATTTACAGTACCTGTACAATTGGTGCAGACGAGAATCAATATAACGTAAAATGGTTTCTGGATAATTATCCGTTCCAGCTTGATTCCATAGATCCGTATATCTGTGAAGAACTTAGAAACAAGACGACAAAAGCCGGTTATCTGCAGCTTCTGCCGGGAGTGCACAGTTCAGATGGATTTTTCATAGCCAGATTTAAGAGGATAAGATAATGGGAAAAAAAGATCTCAAATCACTGGATTACAGTGAAATGTTAGAAGAGATGAGTGCCTGCGGGGAAAAGGCATTCCGTGGGAAACAGATCTACCAGTGGCTGCATGAAAAGCTGGCAGATTCCCCGGATGAGATGACCAATATTCCTGCAAAGCTGAAAGAGCGACTGAAAAATGAATATACCTGTACCCATCTGCAGATGATAGATGTGCTGACATCAGGGATAGACGGAACACAGAAGTATCTGTTTCGTCTCCATGACGGGAATGTGATCGAAAGTGTACTGATGAAATATAAACACGGCAATTCTGTCTGTGTATCGTCCCAGGTAGGATGCCGGATGGGATGCCGGTTCTGTGCCTCTACACTTGGTGGACTTACCAGAAATCTCCTTCCGGGAGAAATTCTGGATCAGGTTTATCAGATTCAGAAATACAGTGGAGAGCGGGTATCCAATCTGGTATTAATGGGCACTGGTGAACCCATGGATAATTATGAGAATGTGCTGAAGTTTATCTACATGCTCAGTGATGAACATGGACTGAATATCAGCCAGAGAAATATCACCGTATCTACCTGCGGAATTGTACCGCGGATCTACGATCTGGCAGAAGAACAGCTTCAGATCACTCTGGCACTTTCTCTTCATGCGGCAACGCAGGAAAAAAGAATGGAACTGATGCCGATTGCATATAAATATAATTTGAAGGATGTACTGGCAGCGTGCCGGTATTACTTTGAAAAGACGGGAAGACGGCTTACCTTTGAATATAGTCTGGTAGGCGGGGTAAATGACACCGATAAGGATGTACAGCAGCTCAGTGAACTGCTCAGGGGACTTCACGGACATGTGAATCTGATTCCGGTGAATCCCATAAAAGAAAGAAGTTATGTACAGTCCAATGCCCGTGTTGTGGCGAACTTTAAAAGCAAACTTGAAAAATGCGGAATAAATGCTACAATTAGAAGGGAAATGGGCAGAGATATCGGCGGCGCATGCGGCCAGCTCAGAAAAAGTTACATAGATGGAGAATTGGAGATAAAAGGAAAGGAAGGAACATGAAGAGTTACAGTTTGACAGATACCGGACGGGTACGACGCAGGAATGAAGATTATGTATTTGTGTCAGAACGGCCGATTGGAAATCTTCCGAATCTCTTTGTGGTTGCAGATGGAATGGGAGGTCAGAATGCCGGGGAAAGAGCCTCCAGTTATGCGGTAGAAGTACTGTTGCAGAGTATTCGTAAAAGCAGGGAAAAGAACCCGGTGAAGGTCTTAAGACGTGCCATGGAGCATGCGAATGATATGGTATACAGGGAATCAACCACGAAAGAGAGCAGCCGCGGGATGGGGACAACCATGGTAGCTGCCACACTTTATAAAGATACACTTTATGTGACGAACGTGGGAGACAGTCGTCTGTATATTATAGGTAATGAGATACGGCAGATTACTCATGACCATTCTCTGGTGGAGGAGATGGTCAGGCTTGGTAAACTTACCAAAGAAGAAGGAAGGAATCATCCGGACAAGAACATCATTACCAGAGCAATCGGGGCAGAAGAGACAGTTACAGTGGACTGCTTCGAAGAAAAGACAGGAATCAGGGATGTGATTCTACTATGCTCTGACGGACTTACCAATATGGTCAGCAATGAGCAGATTCAACAGATTATAAAGACAGAAAAAAGCCTGCAGAAGACTGCTGAATCGCTTGTTGATACAGCAAACCGTAATGGAGGAAGAGACAACATTACAGTACTACTGATCAGCAGGAAAAGTAACGAGGTGAAATAATGTTGAAGGAAGGTATTTTTATACAGGGGCGATATGAAATCGTCGGGAAAATCGGTGCCGGTGGAATGGCGGATGTCTACAAGGCAAGAGACCATAAGCTGAACCGGTTTGTGGCTGTAAAAGTATTAAAAGCAGAGTTCCGTGAGGATAAGGCATTTATCACAAAATTCAGGGCAGAGGCGCAGGCGGCAGCGGGTCTGGCACATCCGAATATTGTTAATATTTACGATGTCGGAGAAGAAAAAGGTGTCTATTTCATTGTGATGGAGCTGGTAGAAGGCATTACACTGAAAGAATATATTGCCAAGAAGGGACGTCTTGCGGTGCGTGAGGCAACCAGTATTGCCATACAGGTATCCCAGGGACTGGAAGCTGCACATAACAGTGGAATTATTCACAGAGATGTAAAACCACAGAATATTATTATATCAACTGATGGAAAAGTGAAAGTTACAGACTTTGGTATTGCCAGGGCTGCAACCAACAATACGATCAGTACCGCGGTAATGGGATCTGTGCACTATACTTCGCCGGAACAGGCAAGAGGCGGATACAGTGATGCCAAGAGTGATATTTACTCGCTGGGTATTACATTGTATGAGATGCTGACAGGTCATGTGCCGTTTGACGGAGAGAGTACAGTAGCCATTGCCATCAAGCATCTGCAGGAAGAGATGAAGTCACCGGAAGTATATGTGGCGGATCTACCGAGAAGTACAGTGCAGATTATTTACAAGTGTACGCAGAAGAGTCCCGACCGTCGTTATGCTAATATGACAGAACTGATCCGTGATCTGAAAGAATCCCTGGTAAATCCGGAGGGAGATTTTGTACAGATAGCCACCAATCCAGGGGGAAGAACGGTAGTAATTTCCAAAGAGGAACTGGGAGCAATCAAAGAAGGCTATAACAGTGCGAGATCCGGGCAGGAAAATATTTACCGACAGCCAGTCAGTCAGCAGGACAACTTGCAAGGACCGGCAGATAACGGCAGTTATCGTAATGGATATAACAATGAGTCCTCCTATGATCCTTATACTTATGGGATGGATTCCAGAACATATGGGAACCATTCGTATGACTATCCGGGAGAAGAATTTGATAAGAACCGGGCTTACCAATATGATGAAGAAGATGAGGACAGCCTATTGAATCCAAAGTTAGAGAAAATAATGACAGTCGGCAGTATTATTATTGCTATTCTGATTGCGGCCATTTTTCTGGGTCTGATTGCCAATGCACTTGGTATTTTTAAGCTCAGTCTGCCGGGATTGTTTACACAGAAATCACAGGCAACAACAGAAGCACAGGCAGGAAGTCAGACATCTGCCAGTACCACATCCGGATCTGGTTATGAGAATACAGATGCACAGGGCAATGGTGATGCGTCAGGCGTTCAGATTCAGACAGATGCATCTGTTCAGACAACAGAAGCAACAGATCAGGCAGCGACAACTGAGACGACAGAAAATACAGAAACAGAAGAAGAGACAACAGAAGCACCATTTACGATCGAAGGCGGTGCAACAGCAGTTCCGGATGTTACCGGTAAGGATTATGATACGGCAGAAAATGAACTGATGCAGGCAGGATTCTATGTCTCAAGGCAGGATGATACCAGCGATTCTTATGCAGCAGGAACTGTTATGAGCCAGAGTATGACAGGAAATGCCACACCTGGCAGCACAGTCATATTGATTGTCAGCAGCGGACCGGAGGATACTTCTTCTTCAGATGGAACCTGGGCGTGCAATGCACAGCTTGAGGCACCGGCAAGTTATGATGGACAATCTGCAGTACGTATGGTGTTGGAGCAGGATGGCAATCAGACTGTACTTTCGGAAGGTACACCAATCAGTTTTCCGTATGATCTGTATGTACAGGGAGAACCAGGTGTGTCAACCGGAAGGATATATCTGTATGTATACAATGATGCATCCGGGGAATATGAACTGTTGGTAACTTATGATAATATTCCATTCAGTCAGGTAAACTAAAGCATGAAGGGAAAAATTATAAAAGGAATTGCAGGATTCTACTATGTACAGACAATGAACGGGCTGTATGAGTGTAAGGCAAAAGGTATATTCCGAAAAGAAAAAATAAAACCTCTGGTTGGAGACAATGTGGAGATCTCTGTAACTGATGAGGAGAAAAAGACGGGAAATGTGGATCAGATTCTTCCACGAAAGAATACTCTGATCCGTCCGGCTGTGGCGAACATAGATCAGGTTCTGGTGATATTTGCGGCAGCCAGTCCCAAACCAAATCTGAATCTGCTGGATCGTTTTCTGGTATCCATGGAAAAGCAGGGAGTTCCTGCAGTGATCTGTTTTAATAAGCAGGACATGGTTGAGGAAGCGGAACAATACCGCCTGATGCGTATCTATGAGAATAGTGGATGCCGGGTATTGTTCACCTGCGCAGAAAAAGATCAGGGAATCGGGCTGGTTCGAGAACTCCTAAAGGGAAAAACCACTGCGGTGGCGGGGCCTTCAGGAGTGGGCAAATCTACCATGGTAAATTTACTGGCGCCGGAAGCCCGGATGGAGACCGGAGAGATCAGTAAAAAGATTGACAGAGGAAAACATACCACCAGACACTCGGAGATCCTTTTTGTGGGGGAACAGACGTATATCTGTGATACGCCAGGATTCACTTCTCTGGCAGTCTGGGATATGGAAAAAGAAGAGTTAAAAGATTACTTCAGAGAGTTCGCTGAATATGAAGGGCAGTGCAGATTCCAGGGATGTACACATACTCATGAGCCTGGATGCCGGGTGAAGGAAGCACTGGATGAGGGAAAGATCAGCCGGCAGCGGTATGACAATTATCTGGAAATGTACACAGAACTCAAAGAAAAAAGGAGATATTAAGAGGTCAGAAGAATGAAGACGATCATTATCAATGGGGGCAATATCGAGGATGATTTTGCCCTTCCTTTTTTGCAGAAAGAACAGTACGATTATCTGATTGCTGTAGATAAAGGGCTGGAATTTTGCTACCGGGCAGGAATCCAACCAGATGAGATGTTGGGAGATTTTGATTCAGCATCTCCGATGGTCAGAGATTATTTTGAAAGACTGGAGATACCGGTGCAGCTTTACAAGCCGGAAAAAGACCAGACAGACATGGAGAACGCTATGCGTCTTGCATTAAAGCGTGGCAGCAGTGAGATTGTAGTTCTGGGAGCTACCGGAACCAGGATGGATCATGTACTTGGAAGTATCTATAATCTGAGTATTGCGCTGGATGCCGGAGTACCGTGTGCACTGGTGGATGCCCACAACCGAATTAGAATGATCCGGCACGGGCTGAAGATCCGAAAAGAAGAACAGTATGGAAAATATGTGTCACTTCTGGCATTTGGAGGCAGTGCAGATAAGATTACACTGACAGGATTTTATTATCCGCTTCACGGATATACTATGCAGGCGGGGGATGGACTCGGTATCAGCAATGAGATTACGGAAGAAGAGGCAGAGATATCTCTTGAAGCAGGAACACTCATTGTAATAGAATCCAGGGACTGAGAGACGGAAAATAGTATCTGGCAATATGAAACATATTTTTTGGTCGAAGTTCTAATATGGTAAAGAGAAGCGTGTGTGTAAAGAATATGGTAAATAAAAGCAAGTCTTGACAAATAAACGATCGTTTACTATTATTGAGATGTAAACGATCGTTTATTTGTTTTGGAGGAAATGGACATGGGTAATAGGAAAGAGGAAATATTAATTGTGGCACTGCATCTGTTCGCCATAGATGGCTACGAGGCTGTCTCCGTTAGCCAGATAGCAGGAGAGCTTGACATGACAAAAGGTGCATTATACAGACATTATAAAAGTAAAAGAGATATTTTTGACTGTATTGTGCAGCGTATGGAGCAGCAGGATGGCGAACAGGCAGCAGAATATGATATGCCGGAAGATGAAAAAGAGAGTATGCCGGGAAAGTATGAGAATGTATCATTGGATGATTTTGTGGAATACAGCAAGTCTATGTTTAAATACTGGACAGAGGATGATTTCGCATCATCGTTTCGAAAAATGCTGACAATAGAGCAGTTCCGCAGCAAAGAGATGCAGAATTTATATCAGCAATATCTGGTATCCGGACCGGCAGAATACGTGAAGGATCTGTTCAAAAATATGGAAATAAAAAATCCAGAAGAGAATGCAGTCAAATTTTATGCGAATATGTTTTTCTATTATAGTATGTATGATGGAGCAGCAGATAAGGCGAAAGCAAAATGTCAGTTTGAACAGATGTTGGACAAAATTGTAGAAGAAATCAAACAGTAATATAAGAGCCAGAGCTGATCGACCAGAATATGTTTATGAGAACAAGTATTAAAGCGGATGATGGAAGAAATATTCCAATTATGACGATGGGACCAATCTGTATCAAGAATGAATATAAACGGAAAGGATATGGTAAAATCCTGCTTGATTATTCATTGGAAAAAGCTGCGGAACTTGGCTGTGGAGCAGTATGCTTTGAAGGAAATATTGATTTTTATGGCAAGAGTGGATTCAGGCAGGCAAGCGAGTATGGTATCCGTTATCATGGATTGCCAGAGGGGGAAGATGCATCATTCTTTTTGTGTAAGGAACTTGTACAGGGCTATCTTGCTGGGATTACAGGAGAGTATGCAACACCGGAAGGCTATCTTGTAGATGAGCAGGAAGCAGAGAAGTTTGATAAGCAGTTTTCATAATTATGCATCTTGGTATTGATATTGTGCATGTTAGTTGTCTGCATATAGACAATAAATTTAATTCACGATAGAGTAATATATGGTTGTGAAAATAAGGACATTAGTGATGGAGCCGGAAAGGAAAGATACATGAGAGTAACGGAAAAACTTGTAAAAAGTCCGGATGAAGAGGGCGTGACTCTTGAGTACATAAGACTTACAAAGGACTTTGAAGAGATAAAAGAATATGTACAACATAAGGGGAATACTCTGACCGGATATAAGCAGACCAAGGAAAAAGTATCTGTCAGAATAGAGGATATTCTGTATTTTGAAACAGTGGATGGTCGTGTATTTGCATATACAGTAGAGTGTGTTTATGAAATCAAAGGAAGACTGTATCAGGTGGAAGAAAAGATCAACAAAAGAAATATATGCAGAGCATCCAAAACGATGCTTGTCAACGTGGAACATATTATTTCAGTCAGAACCGCATTGAACGGACGTTTCTATGCCAGAATGGAAAATGGTGAAGAAATACTGATAACGCGAAGGTATGCAAAGGAAGTGGAAGATTGTTTTATGGAGGATGAAAACGATGAAAGAATTTGATCCTAAAAGAGAGTTTTTGTTTGATTACATAACGGTTGTGGCAGAGTGTACACTTGCCATTGCAGTGATTGGCAGTCTTTTTGCAAGGAATAACAGCATCAGTTTTATCTATTTTTTTCTGCCGTTTGGGTTGGCATTAATTTGTATGATTCCATGTATTCCTATCTATCTTAAGGAAGACATGACGATTCCTCAGATCATGTGGCAGAGAGGTATAGAGCTTGTAGTTTTGGAAATTGCAATGTGTGCTGTGATTTATCTTATTATGGGTGACAGTGTTTCTATAGTGGTGTATGTTGCAATACTGATTTCTACAGCAGTTTGTGATGTATTGTCATACCTTGTGAAGTGGTATCTGGAAAAAGAAGAAGCAGATAAGATAAATCGAAGGATTGCAGAGCACAGAAGAAATAAAGAGAATGAAGAATAGGAGGCATATGGATAACATGGAAAAATATAATATTAGCCTTAGGATAATTACAGAAGATAATTTTATTGAAGCATTTAATTTGAAACTTGCAAACGGACAGGAACGCTTTGTTTCAAATCCAATTAGAAGCCTTGCACAGGCTTATGTTTACAGGAATCAATGTCAGCCGTTTGGAATCTATAAGGATGATACTATGATTGGTTATGTCATGGTGATTTATGATTATGATATTCCGGAATACGATATATGGCATATGATGATTGATGAATCTAATCAGGGGCAGGGGTATGGAAGTATTGCATTGGATATGACGATTGAGTACATTAAAACGAAACCCTTTGGAACATCGGACAAAGTAACATTAACCTGTAATATGGATAATATTCATGCATTAAATTTATACAGGAACAAAGGTTTTAAAGAGACTGGAACGATGGATGAAGATGAGATAGAGCTATCCTTAATGTTATTGTAAGTGCAGTTCAAAGTTAATTTGAAAAAATTGATTTTTTAAATATTGTATTAAGAATGGGATTTATCAGGAGGTGACAGATCAGTTGAGAGCAGTAGTAACGGATAAATGGATACTATGTCCGGTATGCGGTGCAAAGACACGGACACAGATACTGGATGATACGGAATTAAAACATTTTCCGTTATTTTGTCCAAAATGTAAAGAAAGTTTTATTATCAATGTAAAGGATCATATAGTGGATTATTAATCCGTTGCCAGACGCTAAGACGCAGAGCAGAAACAAAATGTTTTTTGCCTGCGTCTTTTTGTTAGGGCGACCAGGAAAATGCACGCATTTATGCAGTGCATTTGACGACCGCTAAACAGAGCGAGATTCGCAAAGCGTATCTCGCTCTCAGACTGTAGACAAAGCCCTGCTTTTGCAGGGTTTTGCTATTGTTGGAACCGCTTTTCTGATATAATAAATATCAGAAGGGCGGTGTTTTTTATGATGACGAAAAATACAGATAAAAAAAGAGAACAAATGATGATGTTTTCCATGGATGACATGGTACCTCAAAACCATATGCTGCGATTGATTGATAAAGCAATCAATTGGAACTTTATTTATGATCTGGTTGAAGAAAAATACTGTCCGGATAACGGCCGTCCCAGTATGGATCCCGTCATGCTGATAAAGATACCATTCATTCAGTATCTCTATGGGATAAAAAGCATGCGTCAGACCATGAAAGAGATCGAGGTAAACGTTGCATACCGCTGGTTTCTCGGACTAGACATGTTAGATCCAGTACCTCATTTCTCTACATTTGGAAAGAATTATACCCGCCGTTTCAAAGATACAGACCTTTTTGAGCAGATCTTTTCAAAGATTCTGGAAGATTGTATGAAATATAAGCTTGTAAATACAGAACAGATCTTCGTGGATGCAACACATGTAAAAGCCTGTGCAAACAGTAAAAAAATGCG
>UQWA01000008.1 GCA_900544685.1 uncultured Lachnospiraceae bacterium
CGTACGGTGGTGTGGGAGGACGGTAAATAAAATAATTATTTACCTCCTACCCGATTTAAAATGAGGAACACAACTGATAAAACTTTATGGAAAAATAGCAGACAAGATGATATACTGTCTGTACAAGCTGGAAAAGAATTAAGAGCGTGAAATAAACATGTATTATGGCATTAGGCTGCTAATAAAGGGGGAAGAAGCTTATGAAGAAACGAAATATAATACTACAGGCATTACTGGTATCGGCAGTACTTGGAAGTACCGCAGCGGCAGCAGTGCCGGATTCAGAAGTGACCCGTTCTTATGATTCGGCAGTGGATCTGCAGGATAATCAGGACAGTCTGGATGTTACAGTAAATGAGACAACCATTGTGCCGGATATCAAAGAAAATGCCGGAAAAACGATTCATCTTCAGGTAAGCGGGCTTCAGGATCTGAAGAACCTGAAAGCGGCTATTTCCATTGAGACGGATGATGGAACGAAGGAACAGTATTATACAGATGGCTATTTTTACGATAATGATTCAGGCAAGAATATTAAATATGCCATGAAACCGAAAGAGATGCTTCAGGTCATGAATCAGTATGTGTACCTAAATCTGAAATCTGAATACCTGGATTCTCTGGATTATAATAATGACAGTTATCTGTTTACAGCAACAGAAAAATCATTGGGAGAATTTACAGATAATATTCTGGAAGGCGTGCAAGATGAACATCAGACCAGCCTAATGACACTTCAGGGATATATAAATACAGACAGCCAGGGGCAGATTACCAAGCGACGGATTCAGACGGTCTATACGGTACGCTCCGGGGAAGAACCGCAGACCTGCACAACGAATTCTGTCAGTACCTTTACCGATCCTGGTAAGGCAGTTACTGTGACACTTCCAGATCTGTCTTCTTATAAAGAATCTAAGGCAGATAAGCCTGTGGTTCAGATTACAGAAAAAAAAGCGACCGTTTATGCAACGGCAGATTTGAATGTGCGTGCACAGAATAATGTATCAGCGGCAGTGCTTGGCGGTATTGCTGCAGGTGGCACAATCACACAGACAGGATATACCAGTGACGGATGGATCCAGATTGATTATCAGGGAACTACAGCATACGTATCAGCGGATTTTGTCAGTGAGAAAAAGCCTGTGATTATAAAAAGTCTGTCTGGTACCATGTATGCAACGACAGAAGTGTATGTAAGAAATGCAGCAGGTACAGACGGGGCAATTCTGGGATCATTAAGTACCGGAAATACGGTCAGTGTCAGTGGGTATACGAATAATAACTGGATCCGTATTACCTACAACGGACACACTGGCTATGTATCCAGTGATTATTTGAGCTGGAATGCACCGGTAACAGCTATGGGTGGCACCATGTATGTGACCAATGTACAGGCAAATGTTCGCTCTTATTATTCTACGGACGCAGATGTACTTGGTACACTGGGATACGGGGATGATGTCACGGTCACTGGATATACACCAAATAACTGGATTCGAATCAGTTATAAAGGATATACCGGCTATGTATACGGGGATCTGCTTTCCTGGACAGATCCATTGGACTATAGTGATGTTTCCTTTGAAGAAGATGATCAGAACAGTGGAAGTTCTTCCAATCCGGCAGATACCAGCTCAGTAAAACAGGTATATGGTACAATTATGTCCAGTGGAATGAGTACAATTACCGTTTCCTGTAACAATGGGAAAATTCTGAATCTGGCAAAAGAAGATGGAGAGATCAATTGTCCGAATGGCATTTATAATGGATTGTATGTGTCTGTGGTATATTATCATGATTCGGCATCTGGAGCCAATATCCTTCAGGCATTGGATGCTATGTAAAGGAGATTGCATGAAAAAAAGAATGCTGCAGACAGGAATTTGCTGTATGCTGATCTGTTTCCTGATTCTGCCAATTACCACGCATGCACAGGAGGAAAAAGAACAGATACCGTTTGATATTGAACGTTTTCTGAATGTTGTAGAGAGACAGAATAACCCATATCTTGGATTGAATATTTTCCGCCATACCATAGATGAGATCCACGAAGACTGGAAAGAAGCAGAAGAGGAACAGCATCGTGAAGTAACACAGATGATTTTTGTGGGGGATTCCAGAGTTGTAGGCATGTCGATGGCAGGCGGATACTGTTATGTGGGAAAAGAGAGCATCGGATATGACTGGTTTGTATCAGAGGGAGTCTATCAGATGATAGACCAGATGAATGCCTGGCCGGATGCAGATGTGATTTTTTGTTTTGGCATTAATGATGTGGCAAATATTGGCAGTTACATTGCAGAGTATCAGTATCTGATGGAAAGCTATCCGAATACCAGATTCTGGTTAATGTCTGTGAATCCGGTAAATGATGCAATGGCATCCTCCTGTGGTTATTTCATTAACAGCGATATGGTTGTGTCTTTTAACAGTGTATTGCAGCAGGCATTCCCGGAAGCGTATTTGGATGTGTATTCCTATCTTCAACAAAATGGATACGGAACATCGGACGGTGTACATTATGATGTGGGAACCTATCTGGTGATTCAGGAATATGCAAAATATCTGATTAACCAGAAGGAAAGTTAAAAAGATAGGAACTGATTTTCACAAAACGAACATATTTTTCCGGTATAGTAAAGACAGAAGGGCTGGAAAGGGAAAAAGGCCTGTCAAAAAACAAATATCAGAATCATAATACGGAAACTGGGAGGATTTATGGAAAAACTGAAAGTACTTGTAGTAGATGATGAGAGCAGAATGAGAAAGCTGGTCAGAGACTTTCTGGTGAAGAAGGATTTTATTGTATTAGAGGCAGAAGATGGTGCCCAGGCAGTGGATATTTTCTTCAGTACCAAGGATATTTCACTGATTATTCTGGATGTAATGATGCCAAAGATGGATGGCTGGCAGGTATGTCGCGAGATTCGTGAAATGTCTGATGTACCGATTATCATGTTGACGGCAAAGTCAGATGAAAGAGATGAACTTCTTGGATTTGATCTTGGAGTAGATGAATATATTTCCAAACCATTCAGCCCGAAGATTCTGGTTGCCCGTGTTGAGGCTATTTTAAGAAGAAGTAATCTGCTGAATGACGACAGCATTATTACAGCGGGTGAGATTACACTGAATAAGTCAGCACATGAAGTGACAGTAGCAGGCAAACCGATAGAATTAAGCTTTAAGGAATTTGAACTGCTGAATTACTTTATGGATAATCAGGGACTGGCACTTTCCAGAGAAAAGATTCTGAACAGTGTATGGAATTATGATTATTTTGGAGATGCGAGAACCATTGATACCCATGTAAAGAAGCTGAGAAGCAAACTGGGCAGGCAGGGAGATTACATAAAGACGATTTGGGGAATGGGCTACAAGTTCGAGGTGTCATAAAATGAAGCATTCAATAAAAACACAACTTGCACTTTCATTTATTGCGTTGATGGCACTGATTCTTGGGGCAAATTTTCTGATCAATAATTTTTTTCTGGAAAAGTATTATATTTATCAGAAAGAGCATGCCCTGATTGATATTTATGAGAAACTGGATGAAGTTGCTGATGCATCAGAATTTAAAAGTACAGAGTTTGATGATGAATTTCAGGAGATCAGTGGAGCAAATAATGTAGAGATCACTATTTTATCTCCGCAGTCAGATGGATCATTCCAATCTGTATACCAGTCCAGAGATAACCGGATTATGCGTGGCAGGGTAGAAGGATATTTGTTTGGTTTTCATGTGGAGAATGATTATCAGCAGGTGTTGGTGTCTACAGATAATTATACTATTCAGCGGTGTGAAGACAGCTTTGAAGATATCGAATATCTGGAAGACTGGGGACAGCTGTCGTCAGGATGTTATTTCCTTATGCGGATACCGATTCAATCGATCAGAGATAATGTGAAGATATCCAATCGGTTCGTAGCATATACATTGTTTCTTGGAATCCTGGTGGCAGTGGCACTGATCTGGTGGATGTCAAAGAAGATCACAGAGCCGCTTAGTGAACTGACTGCTTTGTCAAAGCGTATGGCGAATCTGGAATTTGATGCGAAGTATGTCAGTGGCGGAAAGAATGAGATCGGGCAGCTGGGGGAGAACTTCAACCATATGTCTGAGACGCTGGAGAAGACCATTTCCGAACTGAAGACGGCAAATAATGAACTGCAGACAGACTTGGATCAGAAGATCCAGATTGATGAAATGAGAAAGGAATTCCTGTCAAATGTGTCCCATGAGCTGAAAACGCCGATTGCGCTGATTCAGGGCTATGCAGAAGGACTTCAGGACTGTATCAATGATGATGCAGAGAGCCGGGAATTCTACTGTGAAGTAATTATTGATGAAGCTGCGAAGATGAATAACATGGTAAAGAAACTGCTTAGTCTGAATCAGCTTGAATTTGGTAATGATGTGGTAAACATTCAAAGATTTGATCTGACAGAGCTGATCAATGGTGTCATTCAGTCTGCTACATTACTGGCAGAGCAGAAGGGGGCTCAGATCAGTTTTGAACAGAAGCAGCCACTGTATGTATGGGGCGATGAATTTAAACTGGAAGAAGTCGTAACCAACTATATCAGTAATGCCATCAATCATGTGGACGGAGAGAAGCAGATAGAAGTAACTGTTCTGCATCAGAATGACAAGGTACGGGTGAGTGTTTTCAATACTGGAGAATTGATACCGGAAGATTCACTGGATAAAATATGGATCAAGTTCTATAAGGTAGATAAGGCGAGAACCAGAGAATATGGAGGAAGTGGTATCGGTCTGTCGATCGTGAAAGCAATTATGGATTCTCACCACCAGAAATATGGCGTGTACAATCGAAAAGAAGGAGTTGTATTCTGGTTTGAGTTAGATGCAGCGGATTATGGAGGAGAAAATGAATCAAATTGAAACGATGATTCAGGAAGCGGATATGGTGTTGATTGGAATTGGGGATGAATTCACGGAAAAAAAGAACCCAAGAGAAGATATCCTGAAAGCCTATCAGAAGCTGATGGTTCTGGTAAAGGGCAAGCCATGGTTCCTGGTAACTGTCAATACAGATGATCTGGTGTATGACGCAGGAGTAAACAGTTTTTTTGTAGTGGCACCGTGTGGCAGTGAGCGCAGCGGCAATGTCATTACGAACAAGAATTATGATGAATCCGGTTATCTTCCTCAGTGGAAGTATTATATGAACTGGCTGGCGTCCACCATAGGAAAAAAGCTGTGTGTTCTGGAGCTGGGAGTTGGAATGGCATATCCGTCTGTGATTCGCATGCCTTTTGAGCGCACAGTGCAGTATAACCAGAAAGCAACTATGATTCGTATTCATGGTAAACTAGCACAAGTTCCGGATGAAATCAAGGGCAGGAGTGTGTGTTATGACGAAAATGCGGTTTCATTTCTGAATAAATTATAAAAAATGTACAAAATTAATTGAATAATAATGAGAATGTGGTATAATTCGACTATAAACTATTTTTAGGAGGTCGGCATATGGAATCAAGAGTGATCAGAATACCGTCAAAAGTAAATAGCAATGTAGTATTAAGAGTAATCCCTGGCCATTTTGCTACGACACATTCTCATATTAATTATTACGTAGATATGACGTTTTTGAAGTCGAGAAAAAGTGAAGCAGAAAATGCGGCCAAGATCCTGGCACAGAATTATAAGAACAGTACTTACATAGATACGATTGTTTGTATGGATGGCTGTGAGATTATCGGCGCATATCTGGCAGACGAACTGACACAGAACGGAATCAGATCCTTAAATACACATAATACCATGTATATTGCATCACCGGAGATTCATACCGGAGGTCAGTTGATTTTCCGTGATAATATGCAGGCTATGATTGCCAATAAACATGTGCTTCTGGTACTTGCAACAGCAACAACAGGTATTACAGTAAAGCGTGCAGTAGAATGTATACGTTATTATGGTGGTATCATGGAAGGCGCAGCAGCATTGTTCAGTGCAACAGATGAGATTGATGGAATAAAGATTGATTCTCTGTTTTCAGAGGAAGATATTCCACAGTATCAGACCTGGCATGCAACGGAATGTCCGATGTGCGCAAAGAAAGAAAAACTGGATGCGATTGTAAACAGTTACGGATATTCCAGAGTATAACATGGAGTAAATATTAAGTTAGTTGAAATATCGACAATATATCCCGGATGTATTATGATAAGTAATGCATTCGGGATACTTTTTGCGAAAAAAGAAAATAGAAATGTAGATAAATAGTTGATAATCAGGAATTACAATTCTTATTAAGGGGGTGTCCGCATGAGTACCAAAATATTGATAGCTGATGATGAAGCAGATATTGTATCAATGCTTCGGAGTTTTTTTGAAAGCAAAAATTACTTTGTCTTGTCTGCTAAAAACGGAACGGAAGCATTAAAACAAGTAGAACAAAAGCCAGATATTATTTTACTTGATATAAATATGCCTGAGTTAGATGGACTGAAAGTTTGTGAGCGTATTCGGGATTATGTATCTTGTCCTATTCTTTTTCTGACCGCACGAATTGAAGATACTGACAAAGTAAAGGGATTTGCCGTTGGAGGTGATGATTATATTGTGAAGCCGTTTTCTCTCGTGGAACTTGAAGCACGAGTATGCGCTCATTTGCGTCGGGAAGCACGGCATAATTTTAAAGCACAGATTAAGTTCGCTGACGATATGACAATTGACTATTCAGAGCGTTGCCTGTTCTTTGAAGGCAAGCGTGTAGGGCTTGCCAAAAAGGAATTTGATATTGTAGAGCTGCTTTCTCAAAATCCCGGACAGGTCTTTGATAAAGAACGAATTTATGAGCGGATTTGGGGATATGACGGTGAGGGAGATAGTAGTGTCGTAGCTGAACATGTTCGTAGAATAAGAACAAAAATAGCAACATACACTGACCACGTATATATCGAAACAGTTTGGGGGTGTGGGTATAAGTGGATAAAATAAAACGTCCAAAGCTGAATTTATCTCTTAGAAAAAGCCTTATACTTTATATTGTGATTTTTGTAATACTTGCGCTTATTCTTTCTATATCGACTAATTATATATGTGAAAGTACAGTTGCTTCAATTCAAGAATCCTATCCACCGTCTGGCGAAAAATATTACCTGACAAATGAGCAAGGCGAGCGTTTGGGCGAAGGAACTTATATTGGGAATGAACCTGTTACATTTTCTGAAAAAGACGAACGGGTAATTACTTTATTAAAAATGTTTCCAGTAGTTGCAACACCTGTTTATTCCGCATTGTGTATCCTGACCGCTGTATTGCTGTTCTATAAGAATAAATTGAGAATTCCGCTCATAGAACTTCGTTCGGCATCTGAAAAAATTTCAAATAATGACTTGGGATTTTCAATTGAATATAATAGTAAAGATGAATTAGGTCAGCTATGTAATTCATTTGAAACTATGCGTGCCACGCTTGCAAATAATTTTTCGGAAATGTGGCGACAAGTCGAGGACAGGAAGCAACTTAACGCCGCTTTTGCTCACGATTTGCGTACCCCTCTTACCGTGTTGAAAGGTTACAATGAAATGTTGCAAAGCAGTAGAGATGAACAGACAAACGAAATCGCCGTCACTATGGGGAAACATCTTTCCCGTATGGAGGCTTATGTAAGTAGCATGAGCACTCTTAGGCGTTTAGAGGATACACAGCCAGAATATGAAACAATTTCCTTACAGCCATTTTTATCCTCTTTGCAAGAAAGCACACAAATTATATGTACTCAAAATGAAAAAACATTATATCTGCAAAATGAAACGAGTGCTTGTGAAATTTGTGTCGACAAGTCGTTTATTACGCAAGTATGCAACAATCTGTTATCAAATGCTGTTCGCTATGCTCTAACTTCCATTACATTATCCTTTTCCATACAGGATGATGGATTTTGGCTTTGCGTGTCGGACAATGGTAAGGGCTTTGATAAAAATACCATATACAAGGTCACAAATCCGTATTTCACAGAAGAATCGGATTGTGCTGAACATTTTGGACTTGGGCTCTATATTTGTAAACTACTATGCGAACGGCACAGAGGATATTTAAAAATCGACAGCACTTCAAAAGGTGCAAAAGTATCTGCATTTTTCAAATTTCCTACTTCGTAGATAAAAAGTAGATATTTCCTCTTTATACTCTCCATGAAAACACATGGAGAGTATTTTTATCCCTATGAAGAAAGGAGTATTTTTTATGAAATTACAAATAATCGGGCTGACAAAAAAATTTGGTTCAAAAACTGCTGTGAACGATTTGAACATCACTTTGACAAATGGTGTTTATGGTTTACTGGGCGCGAACGGTGCGGGAAAAACAACGTTTATGAGGCTTCTCTGCAATATCCAAACGCCCACTGCTGGCAAAATCCTGTTGAATGACAGGAACATTGTTGCATTGGGTGAGAAGTATCGAAATCTCTTAGGATACTTGCCACAACACTTTGGATATTACCCGGATTTTTCGGCGTATGACTTTCTGCTTTACGTTTCAGCCCTAAAAGGATTGGACGAAAAGACGGCGCGTAAGAAGTCAAAAGAACTATTGGAGGCAGTAGACTTGTCAAAAGAGGGTAAGCACAAAATTAAAACTTTTTCGGGAGGAATGAAACGGCGATTAGGAATTGCACAAGCCATGCTCAATGACCCTCGCATTTTGATTTTAGATGAGCCTACGGCTGGACTTGACCCAAAAGAGCGCGTCCGTTTCCGCAATTTAATCAGTGCCTTTTCTAAAGAACGCATTGTAATCCTGTCTACGCATATTGTTTCCGATGTAGAGTTTATCGCGGAGGAAATCATTATGATGAAATCTGGACAAATCATTCATTTTGGTAATCCGCAGGAAATCACTTCCGAAATCAATGATAAAGTATGGGAATGTACGATTCCGACTGCCTATGCAGAAAAATATGCGGCTGACTATAATACAAGCAATTTGCGAAATATCAATGGAAATCAGACGATATTACGGATTATTGGCGAACGTCCGCCTATGGAAAATTCGGTAAGGGTACAACCTACATTGGAAGATTTGTACCTGTTCTACTTCAAGTAGGGTGTGAAAAATGAAAAAACTAATTCTTTTTGAGCTACGGAAAGTATTTTCAAAGCGTTTATCTTTGATTGCTCTGGTTGGGATATTTTTGTTTTCTGCCTTGATTTCCTTTTCTGCCTATCAAAACAAATATGCTTCTGACGGTATGAATGCAGAAGGTTCGGGGAAAGCGGCAGTAGAAATTGATAAGAACATTGCCACGAAATACGAGGGACTATTGACTGACAAAAAAGTACAGCAAATGATGAACGATTTTGCACCAACTCACGACCTGCATGGTCTCAATGCGGTTTATCTGTATCAAAATGCTACACAATCCGCTGTTTTTTCGCGATTTTCAGATAAAGACGGAAAATGGAACGGATTAAGTGTTTCTGATGTATTCGGTGATGAAAAAATTAAAATTGGTTATGTGGATGGTTGGCTTTCCACCAGCCGAAACATGGTACGGGTTTTTGTCGCGCTTGTTCTTGCAGTTATCGTTATGCTTGTTCCGATTTTTTCTAGTGAGTATGAGGGTGTTGACAATATCATATTAACAAGCAAGTACGGCAAATCAAAATGCGCTACTGCCAAGGTGACTGCAGGTATTCTCATAGCAATTCTGACTACCACGATGATAGCAGTTTTTAATCTGCTTCTTGCCTGTGCTTTTTATGGAACGGAAGGACTGGATTGCAGCATTCTATTTGCCTCCAGCGACTATGTTGAAGCGTTTATCCCTTTTAATATTACCTGCGGTACGCTGCTGAAATATCAAATCATGTTGGTGTTTACTTCTACCCTTAGTGTTACAGGAATTACATTGTTCCTGTCTGCAATCAGTAAAAATCAAATCGTGGCTTTTGTTGCGACGATGACAATCGTATTTTTTCCAGTTTTGCTGCCGATTACAGAAGTAAATCCATTGTTCCGGTTAGTAGGGCTTCTTCCCATCTATCATGTTTTAGCAGTTTCACTTCTGTCGGTGGAACAAATGAGCAACGGTATGTTGTATGCGATATGGGCAATTCCGGCGGCGTTCATCTTTTTAGGAATTGGTACATTTTTTTCTCGTCGTATGTTTGCAAAACATCAAGTCATATGAATGAAAAGAAATTCAAATATCGTATTTATTTATGTTCATAACATAATTAAAGTACTCTCTGATTATTTATAAAAACTGTTATTGAAAAAAGGGAGTGTTTCTCAGTATAATATTCTGTATTGGGAAATGTTAGTTAAAAGTATATAAGTAATTGGAGGTTATTATGGATCAAGCACATTTAAAGAAGGCAGGTACAGTTGCAACGGTTATTTTGGGAAATGTTTTCTATGCCTTTGTAATCAGACTTTTTCTTTTGCCGGGGAATCTGATGACGGGAGGAACAACCGGTATCGGTCTGGTAGTGAAGCATTTTACAGGAGCATCAATTTCTGGGTTTGTCTTAGTGTTTAATATTGTGATGTTACTAGTTGGATGGACGCTTCTTGGCAAGAAATTTGCACTGACAACAGTTATCAGTTCTTTTACTTATCCAATCGCATTGGAAGCGGCCAATCATATTTTCGGTGATCTGGTGATTACGACTGATCCAATGCTGAATACCATATTTGCCGGACTTGGAATCGGGATTGGTCTGGGGATTGTGATTCGAACGGGAGCTTCTACAGGAGGTATGGATATTCCGCCGTTGGTATTGAATAAGTATTTTCGCATCCCAGTATCAGTTAGTTTAAATGTATTTGATATGTTGATCCTGGTTCTGCAGATTGTATATAATCCTCCAGAGCGCGTTTTATACGGTGTGTTGTTGGTTATGATTTATACAACAGTGTTGGACAAGGTACTGATGATGGGAAATACCAAGACGGAAGTGAAGGTTATTAGTAGTCAGGTGGAAGAAATACGTCAGGCGATTCTTGCACAGGTAGACAGAGGTGTGACGATGTTGTACGGAGAAGGCGGATATCGGCAGGAACAAACGCAGATTGTGTTGAGTATTGTATCTAATCGTGAGCTTCCACAGGTTGAGAAATTAATCAGACATATTGATCCAGAGGCTTTTATGATTGTTAGCAGAGTTACAGAAGTGCGCGGAAGAGGATTCTCATTGAGTAAACATTACGGAGAAGAGGAAGCGTGATGAATATAGAGGCATATTAAGAAATTATGAATGCCGTAACCGACATATAATAGATCGAAACAGGAGAAGAAGAATCGAGGAATCGCTACAAAATTTTTGTAGCGATTTTTTGTCTCTTCAGTCTGAATACGCTGTTTCGGTTCTAAATTTCCAACTCATTCAACTTTTTTCCAAATTATTTAATATAAATGGAACAAAATTGCATTTTCATGCATCTAATAGATAGAACATGAAAAATGTTCCTGTACGTACAGACAAAAAGAAAGGGGCAGTTAAGTGGATGATTTAGTAAGTAAAGCAAAAAAAGGAGATCCGGATGCCTTTACGGATCTGATACAGTCACAGATGAAGAACATGTACAAAACAGCCAGATCTATTTTATCCCAGGATGCTGATGTGGCAGATGCTATTTCAGAGACCATACTGATATGTTGGGAGCGGTTGGGGAGTCTAAAATATAACAGTTATTTTCGAACCTGGATGACAAGGATATTGATTAATAAATGCTATGAGTTGATTCGAAAAAACAGGAATATCACTGTTGATGCAGAGTTTCCAGAGCAGGGATATCAGGAAATAGCATATGAAAATATTGAATGGAAGGAGACTTTAGATTCCATTTCAGAAAAATACCGGCTGGTGATGATGCTTCATTATGTGGAAGGATTTACGGTCAGTGAAATTAGTCAGATACTGGAAATATCAGAAGGAACCGTAAAGAGCCGGCTGGCAAGAGGGCGTGACAGCCTGAGGGATAGCTATGAATTGCGGCAGAGGAGGGCAAACATATGAGCAGGAATGATACTATCTATACATTACAGCAGGATATCGAAATACCGAAAATCGTAACGGACAAAGTAAATAAGACATTTGAACAGATCAGAAAGGATGCCGATATGAAAAATGACAAAATGGTTACATACCACAAACCGGAAAGAAAATGCAGAAAGAGATATATGGTAATTGCACTGGCAGCAACCCTGGCAGTAGGAACAGCAACAGCCTATGCAGCATATACCGGATGGAGTAAAGGTCTAAAAGAAGAACTGCGTATTTCCGAGGATCAGCAGAATCATATGGAGGAAAATGGAATGGCGGCATTTTCCGATGCAACCGTGACCGATGCAGGCGTGACAGTGACTGCACAGCAGAGCATTACGGATAATTACTATACCTATCTTTCCTTTAAGATAGACGGTTATTCGGTGGAACAGGGAGTTCAGCCAGATTTTGAAACTATATCTGTTACAGTGGATGGACAGGATGATTTCAGTTGGGGAGGCAGTTTCTACAATGGAATGATATCAGATGAGAATGGAATGGCAGTTCATGCTGACGGATCAGAACTGGAGACAGAGGAAGATGGTTCCATTATCGAAAATTACGTGATGGATGATGGCAGTCTGGAATACCATATGGTACTGGCCAAGAGTGATGAAAAAGGCTTTTTTATGGGAAAGAATCTGCATGTGGAATTTAAAAATCTTGGAACTGTGGCAAAAGCAGACTATACACCGGATATTGATGGAACATGGGCACTGGATATGACGCTTGGTGGTGCAGATGTATCCAGATTCACAGAAACGGAACAGAAGTTGGGAGATTCTGGGGCAACTGTGACCGGTGTGGAACTCTCTCCGGTATCTATCCGTGTGTCTTATGATTTTCCACGGATTGAAAAAAATGAGGAATATGAAGATGAAAATGGAGAAACGCAGGTAACTACATATTATGAAGAAGCACCAATGGTCAGCGGAGTAAAATATAAGGATGGGACAACCATCATGAATCTGTATGGAGGACCTGGAACAGAAGGATATATTTCAGAAGACAGTGATGAATATATCTCAAGCTTTGCATTTGACCGTGTGATAGATCCAGATCAGGTTGCGTCTGTACTTTTCTATAAAACAACAAATGGCAATGGAGACGTGACAGAAGAACCAGAATATTATGAAGTAGCAGTGAAATAAGTTGGAAATGACACAAATCTCACAGTATGAGCTTGTGTTTTATAAGGACTATAACAGGATATGATTTGAGGGGCAGTAGTAAAGCCCCTCAAAAATTTCAACGGTAAAAGAGAATTACGATCCCAATTTCCCAGCAAGAAAGATACTGGTCGGACCATTTGCACCGCCTATGACAGCAGCAGATGCAAGATCATCTTCTGTTGTCGATTCATCCGGTTCATCGGTTGAGCTGTTTTCCTCCGTGACAGAATCACCATAAGATACTTCAGGGATTTGAAGTTCAGTCAGTTTTCCGTTTTCATCTCTCAGGGTGAAAAGAAAGACAACGGAATCATCCTCCAGAGGAGTTGCGTTTTCTGTAAGAATTTCTGTTTCAGTTTCATGTGTTTGCTCAGAATCATCATCAGGCGTATCTTCTTCATCATATTTGTCGGAATCGTATATATTAGAAATGAACACATCGGAAGTAACTGTTTCACCATCAAAAGTAAAATAGTTTTTATCTTCATAAAGTAAAACATTGGTTTCATTTATAAAGTCTTCCAAAAATACCACACTTTTTCCCTGGTACATCAGTGAATCACTGGTTTTATCATAAGTCAGCCCAAGTTTCTCATATTCCGGATAGTAAGGAGAATGCATCAGCTCATCGGCAGAAGAGTAATGCTCTGAAATTTCCAGTTCGCCCATTTCGTAAGCAATGTCGGAATCCGAAGATGATTCTGTCTGCGCTTCGGTGGAGTCTTTTTTTGCAGTAATGTCGGTTGTACTGTTTCCGGCAAATACGGTTATGGAAGAACAAAGTAAAACAGCACTTAATGTAATACTTAAGAATCCTTTTTTTCTGTAATTCATAATAGACACAATCCTTTCTTTTACGGCGGTCTGTCCAAAGCCGCTGTTCATAATTGACGGTGTTTGATTTTGTTCCATAAAAGTAATTAAGGTAAGGGCATAAGATTCCCTGTTCTGACTTCCGAGGAAAGACAGAACAGCTTCATCGCAGGAAAGTTCCAGATCACGGAAAAAGACTGTCATCCAGATCCAGACAAGAGGAGAGAACCAGTGAATGCAGACACAGAAAAGAGCAAATATTTTACGCAGGTTGTCCCGATGCTGTATATGCATGGCTTCATGAAGCAGAATGAGATCCAGTCCGGACGTATCCTCACTTCGCATAGATTTTGGCAAAACAATACTGCAATGAAAAAATCCAAAGGTCACAGGGGATGTGATCTGGTCAGAGTAAAAAAGTGGCAGTGAAAAGCTGCGGCCGTTGCAAGTCACAATCCTGGTATCAAGCGGCAATGCCTGACGTAGAATCCGGTATTCCTTCCACAGTCTGTGAGAAAAGACTGCTGCAGTGAAAAGAATACCGCTTATCCAGAAGAGAAACAGCCCAGGAGTTTTAAAACTGAAAAAAGCTGCCAGCTGTTTCGAAAAAGTTTCTAATGATGGCATTGTACCGGTGACAGAATTTCCGTCCAAACCTTTCGATATTGTTTTGCCCGTATTCTGGGAAGAATTTGCAGCCCAAGAATGTTCGGAAGCTGTCGAAACCGGATCAGACTCTTTTTCGGAAAACATCTTCATAATACCTGTGACTGTTGGTATCTGTGACGGAAATACGTCAAACTGCAGCGGAAACAGGAGACGAAGTATCACGATCATACTCAGCCATACAAAACATCTTCTCGACAGTATTCTGCCGCAAAAGTGTCGAAGCAGTAATATCACCAGAATCAGGAAACTGGCTGTGAGATTCATTGATAATAACTGTCTCATTATTATAGTACCTCCATCTGATTTATTTCAGCTTGTTGACCAGTTCTTTTAATTCAGAGATCTCCTCTTTGGAAAGTTTGTCTTCTGAAAGAAAAGCAGAAAAAAACTGCATTTTAGAACCATCAAAAAGTTTATTGATCAGTTCATTGGTTTCTGCTTTCTGTATCTGCTCCCTGGTAATCAGCGCTTTGCAGAAAAACTTTGGTTCCTGTCGTTCAATTGCGCCTTTTTCGATACACTTTTTGATCACGGTGTAGGTGGTATTCCGGTTCCAGCCAATTTCTTCTTTTAGGATTTCTGCAATTTGGCCTGCATGCAGATTTCCCTCCCGCCATAATACTTCCATTACTTTTTGTTCAGAATCAAATAATTTAACGTTCATTTAAAAACTCCCTTCATGCATGAAATGACTACTGAAATAGTAATCATATGATTATACTACTACAATAGTCATTTTGTGTCAAGTATAGTTTTTAAAATCGAAAATGGAATGACAGGATGAATGGGTATAGCGGATATAATCTCCATAGACTTTATTTCTAAAATTTCTCATAGCATACTTAATTTTTCTTAAAAAGACTATCATAAAAAAATATCATTTTGTGCATGTTTTGTTCAATATAATTCATATGAATTTGAGATAAAAATAGCTATAATATTTATACGTAAGATTGATGCGACAGCCCCGTTGCTATTTATGGGGGAGAAGACTGAGCAACATTTGCATGGAAGGTAACGGATAATTCGTATAAGAATATTAGGGGGATAAATAGAAATGAATGATAAGGTATTGCTATCCATATCGGAAGCAGCGGAACTGTTTGGTATTGGTCAGCACCGTCTGCGGAAAATTTTAAGTGATGATTATGAGTGTAAATATCATCTTATGGTCGGGCGGGTGATCAGAATTAAAAGGAAGCCATTTGAAGAGTATATCAACAGGGTGGAGCAGGTATAATATCGACAAAGTATCTCGGATGTGTTATGATAAATAATGCATTCGGGGTACTTTTTTATTCATGATAATGGAATGCTCGAGAATCGGCAGTCTATTATATAAGGAGGATCTCGAATCATGGCAAATAAAACAGCAAATACCAAACACAAACCAGTAAGACGCGCACTGCGGGCAAATGAATACTATAATCCAAAGACGAAGCGATATGAATACCATTATATAGATGCCTTTGGAAAGAAAAGAGTAGTGAGCTCTTACATATTGGAAGCTACAGATCAGGTTCCAAAAGGAAAACGGGCAGGACAAAGCCTGCGGGAAAAGGAAGCAGAGGTAAACGCCAAACTAGTAAATAATCTCGATATTGATGGATCAAAACTAACTTTTGTTCAAAAGATGCTCACAGTGTACACTGTTATAATATGATCTACATCTTATTCTGGACAGGCATGAGAGCATCGGAATTGTGTGGGCTGACACTGGGTAATATTGATTTCGAAAATCACTCTATAAGGGTTGAAAAGCAGTTACAATGCATCAATCATACCCATGTGGTTGTGAAAACCAAAACACAAAATAGTGTTAGAAATATTCCAATGACTGACGGAGTATATAAATGTTTTAAAGATGTTGTGGAAAAGCGTTATCTGAGAGGCGATATCGAACCAGTGCGTTATGATGAGCGTGGCAATGCTTATGAAGGGTTTGTATTTCTTGCTACAAGAAGCAGAAAAACGATAGTTCGTGCACATGTAGAGGAATACCTGGGTAACTGCATCAAGCGGTTCAATAATGCTAATCCGGAGAATCCTATTCGAAAGTTTGAGCCACATATTTGCAGACATACATTTGCTACCAATATGCAGAGACTGCCATTAAAAACACTGCAGTCAGTGCTTGGACATGGAGACGTCAGGACAACCATGACACATTATGTTGATCCAAGTCCAAGTGCCCAGCAGTTGGCAGAAATCAATGCGGTAGCCAGCACTATCTGCTAATTAGTACGAAAAATAACGTACTAAAAATATACTAATTAGTTTGCTAAATAAAATGTAATTAGATGCAATAAAAAGTAATGAAACAGGCGTTAAATGATACGAATAATCGTTGATTTTACCGAAAAAACACCTGTTTAGAGGAGAAAAATAATTATGATTGGAATTATCGACTATGACGCAGGTAATCTGCGTAGTGTGGAAAAGGCATTGCAGTATCTTGGAAAAGAGACGATCGTGACGCGCGATTCGGAGCAGATCCGTAAGGCAGATAAGGTGATTCTTCCGGGAGTAGGTGCTTTTGGTGATGCCATGAAAAAGTTACAGGAGTATCATCTGGATACGTTAATTCGTGAGATTGCAGACAGCGGGAAGCCACTTCTTGGAATTTGTCTGGGACTGCAGCTTCTGTTTGAAGAGAGCGAAGAGAGTCAGGGAGTGAAGGGACTTGGAATTTTAGAGGGAAAGATTAAAAGAATTCCAGAAGAAAAAGGGCTGAAAGTGCCACATATCGGATGGAATTCCCTGCATCTGGAACATAACGGCAGACTGTTTCATAATATTCCGGAGAACAGTTATGTGTATTTTGTACATTCTTATTATCTTGAAGCAAAAGACCCTGAGATCGTAAAGGCTTCTACAGAGTATGGTGTGCACATTCATGCATCTGTAGAGAAAAATAACCTGTTTGCCTGTCAGTTTCATCCGGAAAAAAGCAGTGAAACAGGTTTGCAGATTTTGAAGAATTTTGCAGAACTAGAGGAGAAATAAGATGTTTACAAAAAGAATCATTCCGTGCCTGGATGTACATAATGGCCGGGTAGTAAAAGGGGTTAATTTTGTGAATCTGCGAGATGCAGGTGATCCGGTGGAGATTGCTGCAGCCTATGATAAGGCCGGTGCAGATGAAGTAGTATTTCTGGACATTACGGCATCTTCGGATGCACGAAATACTGTAGTGGATATGGTGCGCAGAGTGGCAGAAAATGTCTTCATTCCATTTACTGTAGGTGGAGGAATCCGGACTGTAGAAGACTTTAAGGTATTATTGCGGGAAGGCGCAGATAAGATATCCATCAATTCGTCTGCCATTAATCGTCCAGAGTTGATCAGTGAAGCTGCTGACAAGTTTGGAAGTCAGTGTGTAGTAGTTGCCATTGATGCCAAGAAGCGTGCGGACGGCAGCGGATGGAATATTTATAAGAATGGCGGCAGGATTGATGTGGGTATCGATGCTGTGGAATGGGCAAAAAAGGTCTGCAGGATGGGGGCAGGAGAGATCCTTCTTACCAGTATGGACTGTGACGGTACCAAGGCGGGATATGACATTGAACTGACCAGAGCTATTGCGGAGGCTGTTTCAGTGCCGGTGATTGCATCAGGTGGTGCCGGAACTATGGAGCATTTTTATGAAGCACTGACAGATGGAAAAGCAGATGCGGCACTGGCAGCGTCACTGTTTCATTATAAAGAACTGGAGATCAGAGAGGTGAAAAAATATCTGAGAGAAAAGGGTCTTTCAGTGAGATTGTGAGGGAAAAGAATATGGCAGCAATTGCAAATGACTGGCTGGAGCCGCTGAAGCCGGAATTCTCTAAGCCGTATTACCGGAAATTATATCAGACAGTGAACGAAGAGTACAGAACACATCAGATTTTTCCACCTGCAGATGATATATTCAATGCGTTTGCACTGACTCCGCTGCATGAGGTAAAAGTGGTGATTCTGGGGCAGGATCCATATCACGGAGAAGGACAGGCGCATGGTCTGTGTTTTTCTGTGAAACCGGATGTAGAGATACCACCGTCACTGGTAAATATCTATAAAGAATTGCAGGATGACTGTGGATGTGAGATACCAAACAATGGATATCTGACAAAATGGGCAAAACAGGGGGTGCTTCTGTTAAACACTGTTCTGACTGTTCGTGCACATCAGGCGAACTCTCACAGAGGAATAGGCTGGGAAGAATTCACAGATGCGGCAATCAGAATCCTGAATGAGCAGGACCGGCCGATGGTATTTATTTTATGGGGAAGACCTGCACAGATGAAGAAGTCTATGCTTACCAATCCGAATCATCTGATCATAGAGTCACCCCATCCAAGTCCGTTATCTGCATATCGGGGATTTTTTGGTAGCAGACCATTCAGCCGTACCAATAAGTTCCTGAAGGAACATGGTATAAAGGAAATTGACTGGCAGATTGAAAACATCTAGGAGGAGGAGAGAGAATGGGACGTAAAGTAACAGATAAGATCCTGTTTGTTCTGGTAGTTGGAATCAGTATCGGCTTCACCTGGTTTGTAAGTGGTGGAGTATCCGGGACAATGATTTACAATTTCATTTTTCTGGGTATTATGATTCTTATTTACCTGTTTGGCATGTTTTCCGGATTCGGGAAAATGAATCGTTTTGAACAGGCTTTTCAGAAAGCAACGGATGAGATTGAACATACCTTTGAGACGCTTGATGTAGCAACAGGAGAAGATGAAGGAACACTTCCGGAAGAACTCTTTGGAATGCCACAACTGGATCATCGCTATCAAGAATTTCGTACATTTGTAAAGAAAAGTCAGAGCGGGCTGGCAGATATTGAAGATTACATTAATGAAGAGATTGTGGACAGCCTAATCAGTAAAAAAATATTGGATATTATACCAGATATTTTGACCAGTCTTGGTATTCTTGGAACATTTATTGGTCTTGTAGTGGGATTGAAGGATTTTGAACCTTCTAATTATGAAGCAATGACCAGTTCAGTGTCCTCTTTGGTTGACGGTATTAAGGTCGCATTTCTGACATCCATCTATGGACTGTCGCTGTCACTGGTGTTCAGTTATGCACTGAAATCAGCTTATGCGTCACTGACAGACAGTATGTCAGAATTCATGGATTATTTTCATAATCTGGTAATACCGTCTGCAGAAGCAGAGACTCGTAACATTATGGTAAATTACCAAGAAGAGCAGACTAAGGCAATCCAGAAAATGACAGATCAGTTCTCTGAACACCTGGCAAACAGCTTTGAAAAAGTTATTACACCGTCTTTTCGGAAGATGAACCAGTCTATGGATATTCTGACAGAGACCATGGCAAAGGGACAGGAAGAGATGATGAAGGGGCTTTTGAGTGATTTCCTGTCTAATATGCGTGAGAATTTTCAGTTACAGTTTGACGATTTTAATCAGGCATTGGAAAGCATGACACAGGCTCAGAAAGAGATGACGGAAGCCACAAAAGGACTGTATAAGGTAACAGAGACAGATCTTCACAATGCTTTTGCAGAAGAGCGGGATCAAATGCAGAGTCTGGTACGGGAAATGGGAGCAATGCAGAAAGAATACCTTACCTCCGCACAGCAGACCATCGATAATAATCAGAAATACGGTGAGGTGCTGGATCACAATTACAGACAGATTATGACTTACCTGCAGGACGCAGAACAGAGTTCTGCAAAGTTCTGGGTAGCATGTAACCAGGCAATGCAGAAGTATGTCAGTGCAGCAAGTGTCAGCGTAGAAGGATTTGCGGCAGCAAGCCAGCATAACAGCAATCTGTATGAAGCCAACGAAAGAGTTGTACAGAGCTACAATGACCGTATGCAGGAATTTGTTCAGTATCAGAAGTTGACAGCGCAGACAATGGAACAGGTACAGAATCTTCTGTATAACATTGTGACATCACCTGATGAGACGCACCGGACGAATATCCGGAATATGGCAATAAATAACAGTAACCGGGATATGCTGATACAGATTCAGAAGACATTGGAAGAACAGGGCAGCAGACAGGAAGAACTTCTTGAGACCATGGTACAATATATGAAGGAAAGCACTCGCAGTGGAAAAAAAGGAAAGGGAATCTTCTTTAATTAATGCTGACAGGAGGAAGAAATGCGTAAAAGAAGAGAAAAAGAGAATACAGGCCATAATGTCTGGCGCTCCTATTCTGATATGATGGCAGGAATTCTTCTGTTGTTTGTACTGATTATGTGTGTCACATTATTTCAGTCCCAGATTAATTATGAGAAGAGTATCAAAGAACAGCAGGAAAAGCTGGTGCTTCAGGAAGAATACACGAAGCAAATCATGGAACAACAGGGCGTAGTAGAGGATCAGCAGAATCAGTTATCTTCCCAACAGGATCAGCTTGCCAGTCAGGATGAACTTCTGGCAGCTCAGAAGCAGCAACTGGATGATCTGGCAGCTCAGCTTGCAGACCAGCAGAAAAAACTGGATGCCCAGAGTGTAACACTTGCAGATCAGCAAAGTGCTCTGGATGAGAAGACTACACAATTGGCAGACCAGCAGAAGCGTATTGATAATATCATTGGTGTGAAGGCAGACGTAATTGAAGCATTGAAAAAAGAGTTTGCCAGTAACAATATGACGGTAGAGATTGATGCCAATAATGGCGCTCTGGTCATGGATTCCAGTGTTCTGTTTGATTATGACGAGACAGAATTGTCCGATGCCGGAAAAGAAGTACTGGCACAGGTATTGCCAATCTACTGCAATGTGTTACTGGATCCACAGTATTACTCCTACCTGGCAGAGATCATCATAGATGGTTATACCGACAGTTCGGGAGGGTATGAATACAATCTGGAACTATCCCAGAGACGTTCACTGGCAGTGGCAGAGTATCTTCTGGAATTATCCCAGAACTTCCTGTCCGATGATAATCAGACACTGCTTCGGCAGAACCTGACCGTAAACGGACACTCCAGCAGCAATCTGATCTTAGATGCTAACGGCAATGAAAATGCAGAAGCATCCCGTCGTGTAGAAGTAAAATTCCGCCTGAAAGACGAAGAAATGATTGAAGAACTGAGGGGAATTCTGGGCACAGCAGTTGAAGAGACACAGACAGAAAACACCACAGAAGCAGCGCAGGAATAAAAGAAATAATGTAACTATTCAGAACCCACTGTGAAGGTACTGAACAGTTACAAAATAAAAAAATAAGGACGAGAGATTTATGGATTAGGAATACCATGAAACTCTCGTCTTTGTTTTTTATCTGGCATCGATCTTAGCGTGTTAGGCAGCAACTTCATGCCTACATGGAATCACTGCCATGAAATTCTTTATTTCTTCAGATTTCTCTGTGCCGTACTCAGCATCAGCTTGATACGGTTCAACTGGTTAACTTCACTGGCACCTGGGTCGTAGTCGATAGCTACGATATTAGCCAGTGGATACTGCCGGCGGATTTCTTTAATAACACCCTTTCCTACCACATGGTTTGGCAGGCAGCCAAATGGCTGTGTGCAGACGATATTATTCACACCTTCATGAATCAGTTCCATCATTTCTCCGGTCAGGAACCATCCTTCACCGGTCTGGTTGCCAAGAGAAACAATCGGTTTGGCATATTCGGCCAGTTCCCTGATATCTGCCGGAGTAGAGAAGTGCTTGCTCTTTGCAAACTCTTTTCTGGAGGTACCACGGATAAATTCCAGGAACTTGATTCCTGAATTACACAGGAAAGCAGTACGCTTGCTCATACCAAGTTCTTTTGCCTTAAAGTTGGAGTTGTAGAAGCAGTAGAACAGGAAATCCAGCAGATCCGGTACCACAGCTTCTGCACCTTCGGATTCCAGAAGTTCTACCAGATAGTTGTTGGCAGCCGGCATGAACTTAACCAGGATCTCACCAACGATACCGACGCGCGGCTTCTGGATATCCAGAATTGGCAGATTGTCAAAATCTGCAATGATCTCGCGGCAGAGCTTAGTAAATCCGAAATAAGTCGGATTTTTCAGACACAGAAATTCAATACATTTCTTCTTCCATTTCTCATGCATGGCATTGGCAGAACCAGGCACTGCCTCGTACGGACGCATGCGGTACAGACAGCGCATGAAGATATCACCAAATACCACACCATACATACCTTTCGTCAGCAGAGAAAGCGTGATCTGAAAACCAGGCTGTTTTTCCAGTCCGCTGACATTCAGGGAAATTACCGGAATTTCAGGATGTCCTGCTTTTTCCAGCGCGCGGCGGATAAAGCCAATGTAGTTGGTAGCACGGCAGCCACCACCTGTCTGAGTCATGAGAATAGCAGTTTTGGACAGATCATATTTGCCGGACAATACCGCATCCATAATCTGACCGACCACCATCAAAGATGGATAGCAGGCATCGTTGTTGACATATTTCAGTCCCACATCTACCGCTTCACGTCCATCGTTATGAAGCACTTCAATGTTATATCCACAGGTCTTAAATGCAGGAACCAGCAGATCAAAATGGATCGGAGACATCTGCGGACAAAGGATAGTATATTCCTTGCGCATCTCTGGTGTAAAGACCGCTTTTTCAATGCTGGATGGCATAATCTTACGCTGTTCATTCTGTTCCTTTTTAGCACGGATTGCAGCAATCAGAGAACGTACACGGATACGGGCAGCTCCCAGGTTGTTGACCTCATCGATCTTCAGGCAGGTATAGATCTTGCCGGAACCGGACAGAATATCATTTACCTGATCGGTAGTTACGGCATCCAGACCACATCCAAAAGAGTTCAACTGAATCAGGTCCAGGAAATCTACTGTTTTTACATAGTTTGCGGCGGCATACAGACGACTGTGATACATCCACTGGTCACTGACAATCAGAGGTCGTTCCGGCTGATGCAGATGAGAAACAGAGTCTTCCGTCAGAACTGCGATACCATAGGAGGTAATCAGTTCCGGAATACCATGGTTAATCTCATTGTCAATATGATAAGGACGACCGGCAAGAACAATGCCATGCTTACCGTGTGCCTTCAGCCAGGCAATGGTTTCTTCACCTTTTCGATACATAGTCTCACGTGTCTTTGTCAGTTCCTCCCATCCAAGCTGTGCAGCCTCTTTGATCTCGGAAGCCGGGATCTCAGGAAATGCTTTAATCAGCTGAGAAGTTACGGTGTCCACACTGGTGAAAGCCATGAACGGATTGCGGAAATCAATGCGTTCACTGCGCAGTTCTTCCACATTATTCTTGATATTTTCAGAATAAGAGGTAACGATCGGACAGTTATAATGATTATTGGAATCCGGAAATTCATTTCGTTCATATGGAATGGCCGGATAGAAAATAAAATGCACTCCCTGCTGGATCAGCCATTCTATATGGCCATGGGCAAGTTTGGCCGGATAGCATTCGGACTCGCTTGGAATGGATTCAATACCCAGTTCATAAATTTTTCTGGTAGATGCCGGGGAGAGTATCACACGGTAACCAAGTTTAGTGAAAAACTTGAACCAGAAAGGATAATTCTCATACATATTTAGGACTCTCGGAATACCAACGGTTCCGCGAAAAGCCTGTTCCTCCGGCAAAGGCTCATAGGAGAAGAGCAGATGGTTCTTAAATTCAAACAAGTTTGGGATATCTGTGTTCTTCTTTTCTTTCCCCAGACCACGTTCACAACGATTGCCGCTGACAAACTGGCGACCTCCGGAGAAGCGGTTGATGGTCAGACGGCACTGATTTGTACAGCCCTTACATTTGGCCATCTTCGTGGTGAAAGTCAGGGCATTGATCTGATCAATCGTCAGCATAGTAGTTTTCTCGCCATGATAACGTTTTCTTGCAATCAGAGCTGCGCCGAAAGCACCCATGATACCGGCAATATCCGGACGGATGGCTTCGCATCCTGCAATACGCTCAAAACTGCGGAGAACCGCATCATTATAAAAAGTACCACCCTGTACCACGATATGCTTTCCAAGAGAAGAAGCATCAGATACTTTAATTACTTTATATAAAGCATTTTTAATAACAGAATAAGCCAGACCGGCAGAGATATCTGCAACGGAAGCCCCTTCTTTTTGTGCCTGTTTTACTTTGGAATTCATAAATACGGTACAGCGAGTACCCAGATCAATCGGGTGTTGGGCGAACAATGCTTCTTTTGCAAAGTCACTGACACTGTAATTCAGTGATTTTGCAAAGGTTTCAATGAAAGAACCACATCCGGAGGAACAAGCTTCGTTTAACTGCACGCTGTCGACGGTCTGATTCTTGATTTTGATACACTTCATATCCTGACCACCGATATCCAGAATGCAGTCTACTTCCGGATCAAAAAATGCAGCGGCAGTATAATGGGAAACTGTTTCTACCTCGCCCTCATCCAGCATCAGGGCAGCCTTGATCAGCGCTTCTCCATATCCGGTAGAACAGGAACGAACGATCTTTGTCTTTTCTGGCATAAGAGAATAGATCTCCTGAATTGCGCGGATGGTTGTCTTTAACGGACTTCCGTTATTGTTACTGTAAAAAGAATACAGAAGAGAACCGTCTTCTCCTACCAGTGCTGCCTTGGTGGTAGTAGAACCGGCATCAATACCCAGGAAACAGTTACCTTCATAAGTACTCAGATCATCTGTCATGACATTGTACTGACTTTGACGTTCATGGAAAGCATCATAATCCTTTTGAGAAGCAAACAATGGCTCCAAACGGGCTACTTCGAACTCCAGCTTAATTTTTTTAGAAAGTTTGGTAATCAGGGCATCTGTAGTAGTGACGGCTTCCATATGACTGTTCAGGGCAGAACCAATGGCTGCGAACAGATGAGAGTTCTGCGGGGTAATGGCATGTTCGTCATCCAGCTTCAGAGTACGGATAAAGGATGCCTTTAGCTCGGATAAAAAGTGGAGTGGACCGCCGAGGAATGCCACATGTCCACGGATTGGTTTACCACAGGCAAGACCACTGATGGTCTGATTCACCACAGCCTGGAAAATGGAAGCAGACAAATCCTCTTTGGTAGCCCCTTCGTTGATCAGTGGCTGAATATCACTTTTGGCAAATACCCCACATCTGGCTGCAATGGAATATAAAGACTGATAGCCTTTTGCATACTCATTCAGACCGGTAGCATCTGTCTGCAGAAGAGATGCCATCTGATCGATAAAAGAACCGGTACCGCCTGCACAGATACCGTTCATACGTTGTTCAATATTGCCGTTGTCAAAATAGATGATCTTGGCATCCTCTCCGCCCAGTTCAATAGCTACATCTGTCTGAGGTATGTAATGGGAGATGGAAGAGGATACTGCGATAACTTCCTGTACAAAAGGCACTTCCATATTCTTGGCAAGAGCCAGACCACCGGAACCGGTGATCACCGGAGCGACCTGAAGGGTACCAAGCTGTGCTTCTGCCTTCCGCAGAAGAGATGCCAGTGTTTCCTGAATATTGGCATAATGACGTTCATAATCTGCAAAAAGAAGATGATCCTGTTCATCCAGGATCGCAATCTTAACAGTGGTAGAACCGATGTCAATACCTAATCTATATGTTGTTATGTCATTCATTAAAAATAAACCTCCATAAAACAAGTTACCTATTAAATGTATTTTAGAAACGTTTATCTGAGACAGTATACGACAAATTATCTGGAAGATCAAGCTGTAGATATTGTAAAATTTTTATAAACGTGGTACGATATTACAACTATAAGGTTAAAACAGGAGGATCTATGTACCAGATTTTAGCAACAGAGGGAAAAGCAAAGCGTGCCCGGCTTGAGACAGTACACGGCACGATTCAGACTCCGGTATTTATGAATGTAGGTACGGCAGCAGCTATTAAGGGTGCGGTAGCCACTACAGACTTGCAGGAGATCGGCACTCAGGTGGAGTTATCTAATACCTACCATCTGCATGTCAGACCGGGAGATAAAGTAGTAAAGCAGCTTGGCGGATTACACAAATTTATGAACTGGGATAAACCGATCCTGACTGACTCGGGCGGATTTCAGGTATTTTCGCTGGCTGGGCTGCGCAAGATCAAGGAAGAAGGCGTGTATTTCCATTCCCATGTGGATGGAAGAAAGATTTTTATGGGACCGGAAGAGAGTATGCAGATTCAGTCCAATCTGGCATCCACCATCGCCATGGCATTTGATGAATGCCCGTCCAGCGTAGCAGAACGGGATTATGTGAGAAAGTCTGTAGAGCGGACCACCAGATGGTTAAAGAGATGTAAGACAGAGATGGCTCGTCTGAATAGCCTGCCAGATACCATTAATCAGCATCAGATGCTGTTTGGCATCAATCAGGGTGCTATTTATGAAGATATCCGTATCGAACATGCACAGCAGATCGCTGAACTGGATCTGGATGGTTATGCAGTAGGTGGACTGGCAGTGGGAGAAAGCCACGAAGAGATGTACCGTATTCTGGATGAAGTAGTGCCGTATCTGCCACAGAACAAACCAACTTATTTGATGGGAGTAGGAACTCCTGCTAATATTCTGGAAGGCGTAGAAAGAGGTATTGATTTCTTTGACTGTGTATATCCAAGCAGGAACGGCCGTCACGGTCATGTATATACGAACCATGGCAAACTGAATCTGTTTAATGCCAAATACGAGCTGGATGACCAGCCAATTGAAGAAGGATGTCAGTGCCCGGCATGCAGACATTACAGTCGAGCCTATATCCGTCATCTGTTAAAAGCAAAAGAAATGCTTGGTATGCGTCTCTGTGTATTGCACAATCTTTATTTCTACAATCATATGATGGAAGAGATTCGTGATGCTATTGAAAAAGGTCAGTTTAAGGAGTACAAAGCAAAAAAACTTGCCGGATTTGAAGAAACTACTTGATGATAATGTCATTTTTGTGTATTATTAACAGTACGGAGAATTTTAGTATCTGTGAAAGTACTGAACAGATACAAATTTTAGCGAAATAAAACGGAGGAAAATCACATGAATTTATTAACAGAAGCATCTTCCGGCGGAGGAATGTTACTCCTGCTGGTTTACGTAGTCGTCATTGGCGGTGCAATGTACTTTTTCGCAATCAGACCACAGAAGAAGGAACAGAAACGCCTCAATGCGATGCTTTCAGAACTGGAAGTCGGAGACAGCGTAGTAACAACAAGCGGTTTTTACGGTGTTGTCATTGACATTACAGAGGAAGACGTAATAGTTGAGTTTGGCAGCAACAAGAATTGCAGAATTCCAATGAAAAAAGCTGCTATCTCAGAAGTAGAGAAGGCAGATGCTGAATAATAATAAGCAGTAAAAACGCGGAGGACAGAGCATCAGTGCTGTGTCCTTTGTTTTATAATAGAACATATTTATGAGAGTGGATATGTTCATTAGGAGGAGTGTATATTTATGAATTACAACGTTGCATTGATTCCGGGAGACGGAATCGGACCGGAGATTGTGGAACAGGCAGTTCAGGTTCTGGATACTGCGGGAAAGAAGTTTGGGTTCACGCTGAACTATACTAAGCTGTTAATGGGTGGAGCATCCATTGATGTGCATGGGATACCGCTTACAGATGAGACCATCGAGACTGCGAAGAAGAATGATGCCGTACTAATGGGCTCTATTGGAGGAGATGCGAAGACATCTCCGTGGTACAAATTGGAACCATCCAAGAGACCGGAAGCAGGGCTGTTAAAGCTTCGCAAATCTCTGAACCTTTTCGCTAATCTAAGACCGGCATATCTTTATAAAGAATTAAAGGATGCCTGCCCGCTTCGTGATGAGATCATCGGTGATGGATTTGACATGATGATCATGAGAGAACTGACCGGCGGTTTGTATTTCGGAGAAAGAAAGACCGTAGAAGAGAACGGGGTAAAGAAAGCAATTGATACATTAACTTATAATGAAAATGAAATCCGCAGAATTGCAAAACGTGGATTTGACATTGCCGTGAAGAGAAGAAAGAAAGTCACCAGTGTCGATAAGGCAAACGTACTGGATTCCTCCAGATTATGGAGAAGCGTGGTGGAAGAAGTAGCAAAGGATTATCCAGAAGTCACACTGGAACATATGCTGGTAGACAACTGTGCTATGCAGTTGGTGCGGGATCCAAAGCAGTTTGATGTGATTCTGACAGAGAATATGTTTGGAGATATCTTATCTGATGAAGCCAGCATGGTGACTGGATCCATCGGTATGTTATCATCAGCCAGCCTGAATGAGACCAGTTTCGGTCTGTATGAACCAAGCCATGGTTCTGCACCGGATATTGCAGGAATGGATATTGCAAACCCGATCGCAACCATTTTATCAGCAGCTATGATGCTTCGTTTTTCATTGAATCTGGATGAAGCAGCCGATGCGATGGAGAATGCCGTATCTCAGGTATTAAAAGACGGATATCGGACCGGAGATATTATGTCAGAAGGATGTACGAAGGTAGGCTGCAAAGAAATGGGCAGACTGATTGCAGAGAGAGTATAGAAAATATAGAGAGTGTACAGAGTCAACAGGACTGACGAATATGTGATATAGGAAACGGTCCTGGAAAATCAATGAATGAAACAGAAAGGCGGAATGATCATGAGAAGTGATGCAGTAAAAAAGGGGATGCAGCAGGCCCCACACAGATCCCTGTTTAACGCACTGGGACTGACACAGGAAGAAATGGACAAGCCATTAATCGGTATTGTTAATTCCTATAATGAGATTGTGCCGGGACATATGAACCTGGATAAGATTACAGAAGCAGTAAAGATGGGCGTAGCCCTGGCGGGCGGTGTACCGAGAGAATTTCCGGCTATCGCAGTCTGTGACGGTATTGCCATGGGACACGTAGGAATGAAGTATTCGCTGGTTACCAGAGATCTGATTGCTGATTCCACAGAATGTATGGCAATGGCACATCAGTTTGATGCGCTGGTCTGCATTCCGAACTGTGACAAAAACGTACCGGGACTTTTGATGGCAGCGGCAAGACTGAATATTCCGACTATTTTTGTCAGCGGCGGTCCGATGCTGGCAGGACATGTAAAGGGACAGAAGAGAAGTCTTTCCAGTATGTTCGAAGCAGTAGGCTCTTATGCAGCAGGCACCATGACAGAAGAAGATGTCTATGAATTTGAATGTAATACTTGCCCGACCAGTGGTTCCTGTTCCGGTATGTATACTGCTAACAGTATGAACTGCCTGACGGAAGCACTTGGTATGGGACTGAAGGGCAACGGAACCATTCCATCTGTATATTCAGAGAGAATTAAGCTGGCAAAACATGCCGGTATGCAGATCGTAGAACTGGTAAAGAAAAATATCCGTCCAAGAGACATTATGACAGAAAAGGCATTTATGAATGCGTTGACTGTAGATATGGCATTGGGATGTTCTACCAATAGTATGCTGCATCTTCCGGCAATTGCCCATGAAGCAGGCGTAGAACTGAACATGGATATTGCCAATGAGATCAGTGCGAAAACGCCGAACCTGTGCCATCTGGCGCCGGCAGGTCCGACTTATATCGAAGACCTGAATGCAGCAGGCGGTGTCTATGCAGTTATGAATGAACTGAATAAAAAAGGACTGCTTTATACGGATCTGATGACTGTTACCGGCAAGACAGTGGCAGAGAATATTGCCGGATGCGAGAATCTGAATCCGGAAGTCATCCGTCCAATTGATAATCCATACAGCCAGACTGGCGGTATTGCAGTATTAAAGGGAAATCTGGCACCGGACTCCGGTGTTGTAAAGCGTTCAGCAGTGGTTCCTGAGATGCTGGTACATGAAGGTCCCGCAAGAGTATTTGACTGTGAAGAAGATGCTATTGAGGCCATTAAAGGCGGAAAGATCGTACCGGGAGATGTTGTTGTTATCCGTTATGAAGGACCAAAGGGAGGCCCGGGTATGCGTGAAATGCTGAATCCGACTTCAGCCATTGCAGGTATGGGCCTGGGATCTTCCGTAGCGTTGATCACTGATGGACGTTTCAGTGGAGCTTCCAGAGGAGCTTCTATCGGACATGTATCACCAGAAGCAGCAGTAGGAGGACCGATTGCCCTGGTAGAGGAAGGCGATATTATTAAGATTAATATTCCAGAAAATAAACTGGATTTTGTAATATCAGATGAAGAACTGGCAGCGCGAAAAGCAAAATGGCAGCCAAGAGAACCAAGGGTAACTACAGGATACCTGGCACGTTATGCAAAGATGGTAACATCGGGTAACCGCGGAGCAATTCTTGAGTTTTAGTCAGGAGGGATACTTATGAAGTTAAATGGATCACAGATCGTCGTAGAATGTCTGAAGGAACAGGGAGTAGATACTATCTTCGGTTATCCAGGAGGAGCAATCTTAAATATTTATGATGAACTTTACAAACACAGCAAGGAGATCACGCACATCTTGACTTCTCATGAGCAGGGAGCATCTCATGCAGCAGACGGATATGCCCGTGCCACCGGTAAAGTGGGCGTATGTCTTGCAACATCCGGTCCTGGGGCAACGAATCTGGTAACAGGCATTGCAACCGCTTACATGGATTCGGTACCGATGATAGCTATTACAGCCAATGTAGGGGTGCCACTTCTGGGAAAAGATAGTTTTCAGGAGATCGATATCAGTGGTGTGACCATGCCGATTACAAAGCACAATTATATCGTAAAGAATGTAGAAGAACTGGCAGATACTATTCGGAATGCGTTCCGCATTGCTAAAGAGGGACGTCCGGGTCCGGTTCTGGTGGATATTCCGAAGGATGTGACAGCAGCTGTAACAGAATATGAAGCAGTAGTTCCGGAAAAAATCGAGAGAAAAACAGATTATGTCAGAACAGAAGATCTGGAAAAAGCAGCAAGACTGATCAATGAATCAAAGAAACCGTTCATACTTGTAGGCGGTGGGGCTGTGATTTCTGATGCGCAGAAAGAATTAAAAGAGCTGGCAGAGAAGATTGAGGCACCAGTCGGTGATACACTGATGGGAAAGGGCGCTTTTGATGGAACGGATGAAAAGTATACCGGTATGGCTGGTATGCATGGAACAAAGGCAACCAATCTTGGAATTACAGAATGTGACCTTCTGATTGCAGTAGGTGCCCGTTTCAGTGACCGTGTTGTTGGCAACGCATCTAAGTTTGCCAAGAATGCAAAGATTCTTCATATTGACATTGATCCCGCTGAGATTAACAAGAATATTATGGTAGACTGTAGCGTAGAAGGTGATGCAAGGGAAGTACTGAAAAAACTGAATACCATGGTAGAGAAGAACAGCCATGCACAGTGGATGGCACGCATTCAGGAACTGAAGGAAGAATATCCTTTGAAATACAATCAGGATGCATTGACAGGTCCTGCTGTTATGGAAGAGATCTACAAAGTAACGAATGGTGATGCCATTGTGGTAACGGATGTAGGACAGCATCAGATGTGGGCGGCTCAGTATTATAAGTACAAAGAACCACATCAGTTACTGACATCCGGTGGACTTGGAACCATGGGATATGGTCTTGGGGCTGCAATCGGTGCCAAGATGGGAAGACCGGAAAAGACTGTCATCAACATAGCAGGAGACGGATGTTTCCGTATGAATATGAATGAAGTGGCAACGGCAGCAAGATATAACATTCCAGTAATTGAAGTAGTCATTAACAACCATGTTCTGGGAATGGTAAGACAATGGCAGACTCTGTTTTACGGAGAACGTTATTCAGCAACGGTACTGAACGATGCAGTTGATTTTGTAAAACTTGCAGAGGCACTGGGCGCTGTTGGTATACGTGTGACAAAGAAGAGTGAATTAAAAGAAACACTGGAAAAAGCAATCGCACTGGGCAGACCTGTTGTGATTGACTGTCAGATTGACCGGGATGATAAAGTATTCCCGATGGTGCCGGCAGGAGCTGCCATTGAAGAAGTATTTGATCAGGACGACCTGAAGAAATAGAAAGACTACAGAGGCGCGTATCATGTGTTACATGGTGCGCGCTTCCTGGCAAATAAAGGTTGACAAATTCTTAACGAAAGAGTAAAGTGAATAGCATAAAAAGTTTCTGGCAGAAACATGAGGAGGAAAAATTATGAGCAGAGTTTACAATTTCTCAGCTGGTCCGGCAGTATTGCCGGAAGAAGTACTGAAAGAAGTGGCAGAAGAGATGATGGATTACAGAGGCTGCGGTATGTCAGTCATGGAGATGAGCCATCGATCTAAGATGTTTGACGACATTATTCAGGAGACTGAGAAAGATTTACGTGATCTGATGCATATTCCTGATAACTATAAAGTACTGTTCCTTCAAGGTGGAGCATCCCAGCAGTTTGCGATGATTCCAATGAATCTGATGAAAAACAGAGTGGCAGACTATATTGTGACAGGACAGTGGGCAAAAAAAGCATGGCAGGAAGCACAGAAATACGGAAAAGCAAATAAGATTGCATCTTCTGAGGATAAGACATTCTCCTATATTCCGGATTGTTCCGATCTGCCAATCAGTGAAGATGCTGATTATGTATATATTTGTGAGAATAATACAATCTATGGAACAAAGTACAAAGAGCTTCCAAATACAAAAGGCAAGCTTCTGGTATCCGATGTATCCTCCTGTTTTCTGTCAGAACCAATCGATGTAACAAAGTACGGTATCGTATATGGCGGAGTCCAGAAAAATATCGGACCGGCCGGCATGGTTATTGCAATTATCAGGGAAGACCTGATTACAGAAGATGTACTTCCTGGTACGCCGACCATGCTGACTTACAAGACGCACGCAGATGCTGGATCTATGTATAATACTCCGAACTGCTTTTGTATCTATGTATGTGGTAAAGTATTCAAATGGCTCAAGAAGATGGGCGGTCTTGAAGCTATGAAAGAACATAATGAAAAAAAAGCAGCAATTTTATATGATTTTCTTGATCAGAGTGAGATGTTCCATGGAACAGTGGAGAAAAAAGATCGTTCTTTAATGAATGTGCCATTTGTAACAGGCAACAAAGAACTGGATGCCAAATTTGTAAAAGAATCACAGGCTGCAGGTTTTGAAAATCTGAAAGGACATCGTACTGTAGGCGGCATGAGAGCCAGCATTTACAATGCAATGCCAATCGAAGGAGTGGAAGCTTTGGTGGCATTTATGAAGAAGTTTGAAGAGGAGAATAAGTAAGATGTATCAGTATAGCTGCATGAATGCAATTTCAGAAGTGGGATTGCAGAAGTTTACAGACAAATATGTAAAGACAGAACAGAAAGAAGAAGCGGATGCATTACTGGTACGCAGTGCAGCACTTCATGACATGGACTTTTCTGATAAGCTGGCCGCAATTGCCAGAGCAGGTGCAGGAGTAAATAATATTCCACTGGAACGCTGTGCAGAACAGGGAATCGTGGTATTCAATACACCGGGAGCCAATGCCAATGGTGTAAAAGAAGCAGTAATAGCAGGATTGCTGATGTCATCCAGAGATCTGGTAGATGGTATAAACTGGGTAAAATCTGAAAATGGTAATGAAGGTATTGCAAAGTTAGCGGAAAAAGAAAAGAAAAATTTTGCCGGAAGTGAGATCAAAGGTAAAAAGCTTGGCATTATCGGTCTTGGCGCTATTGGTATTCTGGTGGCAAATACTGCTGTGCATCTTGGAATGGAAGTATATGGATATGATCCATACATATCAGTAGATTCGGCATGGAACCTTTCCAGACAGATTACACATATTACAGACGTGAATGATATTTATCATGAGTGTGATTATATTACCATTCATGTACCTCTTTTGGACAGTACCAGAAAGATGATTAATGAAGATGCCATTGCACAGATGAAGGACGGGGTTATTCTTCTGAATTATGCGAGAGATCTTCTGGTAGATGAGGAAGCAGTGGTAAAGGCAGTGCAGACAGGTAAGATCAGACGATATATGAGTGATTTTCCAAATCCGATTACAGCCGGTGTAAAAAATTGTATCGTGACGCCGCATCTTGGTGCATCTACCAGTGAATCTGAAGATAACTGTGCAGTAATGGCAGTGAAAGAAGTGATGGATTATCTGGAGAATGGTAACATTAATCATTCTGTAAACTATCCGACCTGTGATATGGGAAAATGCAAAGGCGTATGCCGTATTGCAATTAACCATAAGAATATTAAGAACATGATCGGTCAGTTTGCGTCTGTGCTTGGTGAGGCAGATATGAATATTGCAAATATGGCAAACCAGAGTAAAGGAGAGTACGCCTATTCCTTGTTCGATCTGGATACGCAGGTGACAGGGGAAGTGGTTGATAAACTGAAAAGTATACAAGGTGTTTTAAGAATCCGTATTCTGTAGAATAAAAAAAGAGTTTTGGGAAAATTTCCGGAACTCTTTTTTTTCGTGCACTTCTGTGCTATGATAAATGGAAAAGTTGTATCTGTATGATACGAAAACAGATATAGAAAGTCACAGATGACAGAGGAATAAGAAATGGCAAATATTTATACATTTCGGGCAGTCAGGCCGAAGGACTCTCTGACAGAGCGTTTTGCAGCGCTGCCTTATGATGTTTATGATGAAAAAGAAGCAAGATTAGAAGTACAGAGGGAACCACAAAGCTTTCTTCGCATAGACAGGGCAGAGACACAGTTTGAGGAACCAATAGATATTTATTCTGATATGGTATACCAGAGAGCACATGATACTCTGTGGGAACTGGTAGAACAGAAAAAATTAATTCAGGATACACAGGAAGCATATTATGTCTATGAGCTTACCATGAATGGAAGAGTGCAGACTGGATTGGTAGCATGCGCAGATGTGGATGATTACCTGAACGGAGTGATCAAAAAGCATGAAAATACCAGAGAAGAGAAGGAACTTGACCGCATTCGTCATGTGGATGTCTGTGATGCTCAGACAGGCCCTATTTTTTTGGCATATCGTTATGATCCGGTTATTGGAGAAACACTGAAAAAGGCAAAAGAGTCAGATTCTATTTTTGATTTTGTTTCTCCAGATGGCATTCGCCACCGTGGGTGGATGATCAGCGATAAGACAGAGATTGCTAAAATACAGGATGCATTTCAGAAGATTTCACAGATCTATATCGCAGACGGACATCACCGTGCAGCATCTGCAGTGAAAGTATCCTTAAAACGCCGAAAAAAACGGACGGAACATGGAGAACACAATACGTGCAATGAATCGGATCACTTTCTGTCAGTGTTGTTTGCAGAAAATGAACTCTGCATTATGGACTATAACCGGGTGATATCTGATCTGAATGGTTATTCAAAAGAAGAATTTCAGGAAAGAGTCAAAGAAGTCTATCAGATTAGTGAAGTACCCGAAGGACAACAAGCGCATCCGTCGCAGAAGGGAATGTTGGGTATGTATCTGGACGGTCGATGGTATGAACTTCACATCCGTGAGACATACTGTTCTCAGGATCCGGTTTTGGGACTGGATGTGTCTAGCCTGCAGCAATATGTGTTGGATCCGATTCTTGGAATTCAGGATCCGAAGACAGATAAACGTATTTCTTTTGTGGGTGGAATTCGTGGACTGGAGGCATTAGAACAGCAGACAGATCGGTGTGGAGGAGTGGCATTTGCCATGTATCCCACATCTATGGAAGAACTTTTTGCCGTGGCAGATGCAGGCAGGCTGATGCCGCCAAAATCCACATGGTTTGAGCCAAAGCTGAGAAGTGGATTATTTATTCATTCGATAAAAGAAGCATAATAATAAAATGCAAAAACAGAAAGGTAACAGGCATGTCAGAAGAAGATATAAAGGATCAGTGCGTACACCGGCATATCCTGGAAGATGGAACAGTTATTGAACATACCCATCATTCTCATACCCATACTCATGATCCACAGCAGATCAAAGCGGTATTGAATCGGCTTTCCAGGGCGATTGGTCATCTGGAGTCTATCAAGAAAATGGTTGAAAGTGGAAGAGACTGCAGTGAAGTACTGATTCAGCTTTCCGCAGTCAAATCAGCCATTAACAATACCGGTAAGGTGATTCTGCAGGATCATATCCAGCATTGCCTGGTTGACGCAGTGGAGACCGGAGATATGGAAGCAATTGAAGAATTGAATAAGGCAATTGACCGATTTATGAAGTAGGTAGAAAATGAAACAGGAATTACAGATAATAGGGAGAGTCCGTACGGATTTCCCGACAAAGTTTGGATTGCCAAGGCAGGGAAATTTTGCCAGGTCACTGACTGGAAGGATTGTAATGGAACCGGAATTTCGAAAAGTGGCAGCATTTAAAGGAATAGAAGAATATTCCCATCTCTGGCTTCTGTGGGGATTTTCAGAGGTGAAAAGAACCAGATGGATTCCGACGGTAAAACCGCCGCGTCTGGGCGGTAAGATTCACAAGGGCGTATTTGCAACCAGATCCCCTTTCCGGCCGAATCCAATAGGACTGACATGTGTCAGACTGGAAGAAATACAGTTGGATACGCCAGAAGGACCGGTACTGGTAGTATCTGGGATTGATATGATGGATGGATCACCGGTTTACGATATCAAGCCTTATCTGGCGTATGCAGATGCATATCCGGATGCCAGAAGTGGATTTGGGGAGAAAGTAAAAGATTATGTATTAGAAGTAATTTTTCCAGATGATTTATTACAGAAAGTAGATGAAAAAAAACGGGAAGGGGCTGTGGAGATGCTTCAGCAGGATCCAAGACCGCCATACCATAATCATACAGAGCAAATCTATAAAATAGCATTTGCGGATGTTGATATACATTTTACAGTAGAAGATAACAGATTAACAGTGTGCAGAGTGATTCCACTTAAGGGGCAGCAGAAGACATAATCTGCTATAAAGGAAGCAGACCTCTGCACGGAAGTTACAAGGGGGATAATAAGGAACATTATGGCTGAAAGATCAAGAGACAGAAGAAACAGGGGCAGAAAAGATTATATGCCAGAGAAAAAGAAGTCCGGAAAGACAGGAAAGCGAATTGCTATAGGATTCGGTGTACTGGTTCTTGCGGCGGCAGCAGGTGTGGGAGGATACTGTGCCTACGACAGAATTATGGATGGCAAGACAATGGGGTGTAAGATTACCGTATATGGCGTGAATGTATCATGGCTGACCGTGGATGATGCGGCGGCAAAGCTGGAAGAAAAGTTTCAGGATACCACAATAGAGTTTGAAGAGAACGGTAAAAAAGAATACAGCGTATCTTTAAAGGATGCCGGTTATTCTCTGGATCAGGAGGCACTGAAAGGTGAGTTGCAGCGCCTGAAGGATAACAGGGAACCATGTAAGATTTTATTTGAAGAGGAAAAGAATTATACAGTTCCATATCAGGTACAGTGGAATGATGAACAGATGAAAACAGCGTTTTCCAGTACGAATCTTGGAGCTGATCAAGACAGAACGCCATCGACGGATGCTTATATCACTTACAATGAATCTACAAAGAGATATGAGATCGTTCCGTCTGTGCTGGGAACGGTGATTGATAATGCGAAGCTTCAGAACCGTACACAGGAACAGTTGAATAACAGTTTTCAGGAGGATCTGATCAAATCAAAGATCAGTATCACGGTGGACGAGAGTGTATATCAAGATGCAGCCGTAACAGAGGATCAGCCGGAATTAAATCAGCATCTCTCTGAACTGAACAGCAAATTGGAGAGTTATGAGAATGCAGAAGTGACCTATGAATTTGGAGCGGTCACAGATGTACTGGATTCGGCTACCATCCAGTCATGGGTACAGGTAGATAATGAGAATATCACACTGGATGAAAGTGCCATGAGAGATTATATTTCCGGACTCAGTGCGAAATACAATACCCAATATGTACCACGGAATTTCACAACCTCTAACGGCAATCAGGTGGTGATCGAGAATAATGAATATGGTTACTGGATTGACGAGGACGGGGAATACGAACAATTGGTGAAAGATCTGGAGGGCGGACAGCCAGTGAGCAGAGAACCGGTATACACTACGGCTGGAAACGGAAGAGACGGGGACGATGATCTGGTAAATGGTTACGTGGAAGTAGACCTGACAGGACAGCATCTGTGGTTCTATTATGAAGGAGAACTGATTCTGGATACAGATGTAGTAACAGGTCAACCGGTGGGTGTCAATAAGAAGACTGGGGAGCAGGAAGACTGGTCCACTTATGAAGGATCCTACCCAATTGCTTATACCGAGCATCCGGCAACTTTAAGCAGTGATATTTACGGATATGAGGTAGATGTACAGTACTGGATGCCATTTGTATACGGACAGGGACTGCATGATGCAAGTTGGAGAAGTGCATTTGGCGGCAACATCTACCAGACAGATGGCAGCCACGGATGCGTTAACCTGCCGCCACAGGTAGCGGCAACGATTTATGACTACATAGATGCGGGATTTCCGATTATTTTATACAAATAAGGGGAATGTGGATTGATTTGTCAGAAAATATATGGTATCGTAACATCAGAAACCTGACAAAAGCAGGATTCGGATAAAAAGAATACAGGAGGAATTTATGATGAAACGAGTTATGAAAACAATGGCTACAGCACTGATTGCCCTGATGCTGATGCTTGCTGCCGTGCCGGTTATGGCAAAAGACTATGCAGTGACAAAAGATAAAAGGGTTCAGCTGTATCTTCCGAAGAAAGCGACTGCTACATCATATCCTGACAGGGGACATCTTGGCAAAGAATATCCTGAGAGGGGAAGATACACTTATTTTTTGGGAAATCTTTATAGCTCAGATGGAGAACCGATCAAAAATATCAAGATTACAGCCAAATCCAGTAACAATAAGGTCGCAACGGTAAAATTGGAAAAGAATAAAGATGGAGCAGCGTTTATTTCTGTAGAACCGAAGAAGGCTGGAGTTACAACGATTAAAGTGACCGTGAATGGTAAGATTTATCAGACTAAATATACTGTGAAGAAGTATATCAATCCGGTATCCTCTATTAAAGTTGGAAAAACGAATATCAAAGGCGCGTCATTTAATAAAACAGGTGTATATACTCTGAAGTATTCTCAATATGCAAATAAGAAGATGAATGTAAAAATTAATCTGAAAAAGGGATGGAAGTTACAGTGGGGAGTAGTAGAATATGCTCAAAAAAGCTGGGCGAAATATGACGGTATCAAAAATGGCGCCGCACTAAAAATAAGTGGCGGAAAAGGATTTGTCATTAATGCTATGGTTAAGAATACCAAAACAGGTCAGGAAGAGGAAGTAGCTGTTTATTTCAAATAAGAGAAAAAGTAAGGCAGCAGGGAGATTTCAACAGAAGTCTCCCTGTTGTATTGTTATCAAGATTTGCCTGAAACAAAAAAACGCATCGGGAGAAATCTTCCGGTGCGTCTGATGCCATTAAAAATAAGCAATAAAAAAGCTCCTGGCCGGATTCGAACCGGCGACCTACGCATTACGAATGCGGCGCTCTACCAGCTGAGCTACAGAAGCTTATATCAGAGTATTTCTGACACGTATGTTATTATACTCAAAAAAGATCACAATTGCAAGGGTAAATTTGAATTAATTTATCCTAGACTATTTAACGGAATTCGTATAGAATAAAAAGAGCGAATGGTATTCACGAAGAGATGCGGATACCATGAATGTTTGAAATGAATCGAGGAGAGCAAGATGAGTAAAGTAAGAACAAGATTTGCACCAAGCCCGACAGGGAGAATGCATGTCGGTAACTTAAGAACCGCATTATACGCATATCTGATTGCAAAGCACGAGGGAGGAGATTTCCTTCTGCGTATTGAAGATACAGACCAGGAACGATTTGTAGAAGGCGCATTGGAGATCATTTACCGTACTCTGGAGGATGCAGGACTGAAGCATGATGAAGGTCCTGATATTGACAAGGGATATGGCCCATATGTACAGAGTGAGCGTCAGGCACAGGGAATCTACATGAAGTATGCAAAGCAGTTAATTGAAAAAGGAGAAGCATATTACTGTTTCTGTGATAAAGAGAGACTGGAATCCCTAAAGCAGGTGGTAGCAGGAAAAGAGATTTCCGTATATGACAAGCACTGTCTGCATTTAAGCAAGGAAGAAGTAGAAGCTAAGCTGGCAGCAGGCGTACCATATGTTATTCGCCAGAATGTTCCACAGGAAGGAACCACCAAGTTTGAAGATGATATTTATGGAACCATTGAAGTACCAAATGCAGAACTGGATGACATGATTCTGATTAAGTCCGATGGATTCCCGACCTACAATTTTGCCAACGTTGTAGATGACCATCTTATGGAGATCAGTCATGTGGTAAGAGGAAATGAATACCTTTCTTCCTCACCGAAGTACAACAGACTGTACAATGCTTTTGGCTGGGAAGTGCCGGTATATGTACACTGTCCGCTGATCACTGACGAGAACCATAAGAAGCTGAGCAAGAGAAGCGGTCATTCTTCTTATGAAGACCTGCTGGAACAGGGATTCTTATCTGAAGCAATCATTAACTATGTGGCACTGCTTGGATGGTGTCCGCCTGAAAATCGAGAGATTTATTCTTTGGAAGAACTGGTAGAAGTGTTCGATTACCATCATATGAGCAAGTCCCCGGCTGTTTTTGACATTAACAAGTTGAAGTGGATGAATGGCGAATATATGAAGGCTATGGATGAAGACAAGTTCTATGAGATGGCTCTTCCATATATGAAGAAAGCAATTACCAGAGATCTGGACTTCAAGAAGATCGCAGCTATGGTAAAAACACGTATCGAAATCTTCCCGGATATCATGCCACTGATTGATTTCTTTGAAGAAGTTCCAGAATATGATGTGGCTATGTATACACACAAGAAAATGAAGACTAATGCAGAGACTTCTCTGGCAGTATTAAAGGAGATTGTACCTGTTCTGGAAGCTCAGGAAGATTACAGCAACGATGCACTTTATGAGCTGCTGGTAAGCTTTGCAAAGGAACATGAGTATAAGAATGGCTACGTAATGTGGCCGATCCGTACTGCTGTTTCAGGAAAGCAGATGACTCCTGCCGGTGCAACAGAGATTATGGAAGTACTGGGCAAAGAAGAGAGCCTGAAGCGTTTACAGGATGCGATTGTAAAACTGGAGAATGCATAATTATGGCTTTTACACAAGCACAAAAAGAAGCAATTACACATTATCAGGGGCCTGCCATGGTTTTGGCAGGCCCTGGTTCTGGGAAAACGACTGTTATTACACAACGGACGAATTACCTGATTGAACATTATGGTATCCATCCGGGAAATATTCTTGTGGTGACATTTACCAGGGCAGCGGCCGAGGAGATGAAAAAACGATTCCTTGCAATGCGAAAAGAGCAGCGAACCATGGTACGTTTCGGAACCTTTCATTCGGTATTTTTTGAAATACTGAAATATGCCTATGGTCTGACAGGAGCTAATATTGCAGGGGAAGAGGTCTGCTATGGATTTTTGAAAGAGATTATCTCTAAAATAGATCTGGATGTGGAAGATGAAGCGGAACTGCTGAAAAGCCTGACACAGGAGATCAGCATCGTAAAATCTGAACAGATTCTATTGGAACATTATTATTCTTCATCGGTTTCAGATGAGATATTTCGCCGTATTTATCAGGAATATCAGAAGAAAATGACAGAGAAAAATCTTCTGGATTATGATGATCTGCTGGTATGTACCTGGGAACTGTTGACTCAGAGAGCGGATATCTGTGCCGGATGGCAGAAAAGGTACCGGTATATCCTGATTGATGAGTTTCAGGATATAAACAAATTGCAGTATGAGATTATACGTCTTCTGGCAAAACCGGAAGACAATCTTTTCATCGTGGGAGATGACGACCAGTCTATATACCGTTTCCGTGGAGCAAAGCCAGAGATTATGCTTCAGTTTCCCAAAGCCTATCCGGATGTACACAAGATTGTGCTGGATTACAATTTCCGGTGTCCGGGCAATATAGTAAAAGCAGCAGCAAAAGTCATTGGAAGGAATGTAACGCGTTACGATAAGCAGATCCGTGAGGTGAAAGGGGAAGGGGAACCGATTGAATTCCTGAAATTCCCGAATCAGAATCAGGAAAGTCTCTTTATCATGAAAAGGATCAGAGAATATGTCAGTCAGGGAGGACAGTACGATCAGGTGGCAGTCCTTTATCGGAATAACATGGATGCACGGGTAATTTCCCAGCGCTTTATGGAATACAACGTTCCATTTTATATGAGAGATGTGATCCCCAATATTTATGAACACTGGATTGCCAGAAATATCATTGCTTATATGAAGGCAGCAGAAGGTGATCGTGACCGTTCCGTGATTCTACAGATTGTGAACCGTCCGAAACGGTATATTGGACGGGAATGTCTGGATGAACGCACAGTAGATTTTGAAAAAGTGCGAAAATACTATGAGGATAAATACTGGATGATAAAGAAAATAGACCAGTTGGAAGCGGATTTGACGGCCCTTAGACGTATGGATCCTTATACGGCAATTAATTATATCCGTCACGGAATCGGATATGAAAGTTATCTTCAGGAGTATGCAGATTATCGTAAGATCCAGGCAGAGGATCTGCTGGAACTCCTGGATCAGCTGCAGGAAAGTGCCAAAGGATTCAAGACTGCCAGGGAATGGTTTGCACATATTGAAGAATATGGGAAAATGCTGAAAGAGCAGAATCAAAAACAACGAAAAGCGGATAATCAGGTGACATTTTCTACATTACACAGCGCCAAGGGACTGGAATATCCATATGTATTCATTCTGGATGTAAATGAGGGGATTATACCTTATAAGAAAGCTGTGCTGCAGTCAGAGGTGGAAGAGGAACGCCGGATGTTTTATGTGGGAATGACGCGGGCATCAGAAAAACTCTGCATTTGTTCCATAAAAGAAAAAAACGGAAAACCTCTGAAGGATTCTCCGTTTTTGATGGGAATTAACACATAATTATTCTACGATATCATCCAGATCCATGGCATTGAATTCCTGTGTATCCAGCCAGTTATCAAAACCTTCGGCAGCCAGATCGTATTCGTCATCATCTTCGATGTTTTCCAGAGAAGGGTTACCATTCTCATCCTTATAGCGGTACAGGAAAACTTCACCGTCCTCATTTTCGCCGTTTTCATTCAGTGGGAGCAGCGCAATATACTGGTTGCCTCCAACCGGAAAAATGGTAAGGATGGCGCATTCAAGAACCTCATCGTTATCTAAAGTAAGAGTAACAGTTGCCTGTCCTGATTCGCAGTCACTGCCGCATGAAGAGCAGTTACCATTGCATCCTGCATCAAAATTCTGATCACTCATGTTTATACCTCATTTCTTTTATTTGGCGGATCTATACATACGTCCACACCTTAGATCCACTTTATCAGAAAAGGGGTATAAATGCAACAAAAGAATACAACAGATTTTCAGACAATTCGAAAAGTTATATGGGATTTTGGAACAGCGTATGTTATACTGATACAGAATATATCAGAAAAAGATTTCATACAGAGCGGATTCTTACAGAAAGGGAATAAGAAATACAGCATGAGAAACAGGTTTAAAACAGATGGAAAAACAGAAGGTTCTTATGAACCAGGAGTAAGAAAAGAAGTGGATGGAATTCGATTCAGCGTAGTGGCGGGGCAGGGACAGAAGATATCATTACTTCTGTATGAGAAAGAGAAGGAAGGACTGATGACAGAGATTCCATTTCCAGAACAGCAGGGAAGTGTAAGATCTGTGAAGATCATGGATCTGGACTGGACACAGTATCGTTATAACTATAGAATAGACGGTAAAGTGGTTCCAGATGAGTATGCCAGAGGATTATGGGAAGATTCTACAGGCAGGATCTTTTGTGAAATGAATTTTGCATCTTTTTCATGGAAAAAGAGCAGACGTCCCCGTATTCCGTATGAAGAAGGGATCATGTATCACCTTCATGTACGCAATTACACTATGAATGAAAAGTCCGGTGTAACGCATCGGGGAACCTTTCTCGGTCTTCAGGAGAAGATACCATATCTGAAAAAACTTGGAGTCAATCAGATCATTCTGATGCCGGTTTATGAATTCCTGGAAGAAGAAAAAGAACCGGAAAAAGCACAGACAGGAAAGCCGTTGAAGAGAAAGCCACAGCAGAAAAATTATTGGGGCTACAAAAAGGGATTTTATTTCGCACCAAAGCGAAAGTTTGCGGCAACAGAAGATCCGGTTCTGGAACTGAAAAGCATGATAAAGACATTCCATGAACAACAGATGGAAGTGATCCTGGAAATGTATTTTCCACAGGAAGTAGTGCTGCGTGAGCAGACAGAGATTTTGCGGTACTGGATGGAAGAATATCAGATAGACGGGTTCCGGATTATGGGAGAGACAGATCTGGCACATCATCTGGGAAGAGATCCGTTGTTTTGTGATGTGAAGCTGATCTCTTATTATTATGGCGATATGCAGGTACAGACGGGACAAAGCCTGGGAATGAATCTTGCAGAGATGAATGACGGATTTTTAAATGATATGAGACGCATTCTGAAAGGGGATGAAGGTTCACTGGAGCAGATGGCATTTCGGACCAGAAGGAATCCACAGACCTGCGCAGTCATAAATTATATAACCGGACATGACGGATTTACGCTTCAGGATCTGGTATCTTACGACAAAAAGCATAATGAAGCCAACGGAGAGAACAATTTGGATGGCTGTCAGTGTAATTACAGCTGGAACTGTGGAGTGGAAGGAGAGTCCAGAAAAAGAGATATTGTGGCACTTCGTACCAGAATGAAAAAGAATGCCATGCTGCTTCTTCTGTTTTCCCAGGGTACGCCGATGATTCTGGCAGGAGATGAATTTGGAAATACCCAGAAAGGAAATAATAATCCGTATTGTCTGGATGATCCGATATCCTGGGTAGACTGGGACGGATATAAGAGAAACCTGAAGTTTGTAAATTATGTAAGAGCACTTATTGCGATCCGTAAAGCAGAGAAGCTGCTGCACAGGAAAGATGAGTACTGTTTCATGGATCAGCAGGCATATGGATATCCAGATTTGTCCTACCATGGAAGCAAAGCATGGTATGCAGATTTTGGATATGCTCAGAGAACGCTTGGAATGCTGTACTGCGGCAGCTATGTAAAGGAAGACCATTTCCTGTATGTGATGTATAATCTGCATCCACAGGAGCAGGAGTTGGCGCTGCCTAAGCTCCCGGAAAAGATGAACTGGTATAAGAAGATAGATACCAGTTTAAAGGAAAGTATTCCGAAAGAAAAAGAGCAGATAGATCAGAAGAAAAAAACAGTGACAGTACCGGGAAGAACGATTATAGTGCTGACCGGCGAAGAGGAGTGATAACAGAAATGTGGGATCCGGCAGGACATTTTAAAACCATTACGGAACATAAAAAACTGGTGATGGAACATTGTTTTAAACTTGGACTTTACCGACAGGGGCTGCTGCATGATATGTCCAAATACATGCCATCAGAGTTCCTTGTGGGTGCCAAGTATTATCAGGGAGACCGAAGCCCGAATAACGCCGAGCGGGAAGACAAGGGATATTCTGCGGCATGGCTTCACCATAAAGGCAGAAACAAGCATCATTTTGAATATTGGATTGATTATCAGATTGATGACAGGGATCATGCCATGGGAGGTATGCGGATGCCAAAAAAATATGTGGCAGAAATGCTGGCTGACCGTATCGCAGCATCTAAGGTGTATAATAAGGAAAAGTATACTCATCATGCCCCATTGAATTATTTTCTGAAAGGAAAAGATCATTATATGATGCATCCTCAGACCATGAAAGAGATCGAACATCTCCTGCGGATTCTGGATGAACAGGGAGAAGATGCCTGTTTCTGGTATACCAGGAATGTATATCTGAAAAAAGAATCGTTTAGAAAACAAAGAAAAAAGAAATCATAAGTTTACCCCCTTTTGAATATACTGGAATAGTATCGAAAGGGGGTTATTTCATGCGTCAGATTGCATGTTTTATTCCAAAATGGCTGGAGACATTACCACAGGATCATGATATGAAACAGCAGCTTATCCAGATTTTAAAGGAACAGTTAAAAGACGGGGAGAAAGGAGACTGGCAGAGTGATTTCCTGAAAAAGATAAAAAGTCTGGATTTTGTAAAAAATGTTTTTATTGAAGAAGAACAGGAAGAGGAAATCCTGCGGGTTCAGATTGCAGTAAAAGAAGAATATTATTATACGATGCTTTCAGAACTGTCCGGAATCACCATCGACGGAGAATACCAGTTAATATCATTGATGCGGGAACTCTGTGAACAGAAAAGGGAATATGAAGCTGTACAGGATGCCATGAAATCGGTGAGAGAAACGGGATATGGAGTTATTCTTCCGTCCAGGGAAGATATCCACTGGGAAGAACCGGTAAGAACCCACAGCGGTAACCGATACGGGGTAAAAATGAAGGCGGCGAGTCCGACCATTCATTTGATTAAGGCAGAGATTGATACAGAGATTTCTCCAATTGTAGGAAGCGAGAGTCAGGCAGATGACCTGATTGAATATATCCGCAGCGAAACGCGGGAATCGGAAGGAATCTGGGAAATTAATATATTTGGCAAAACTGTTGAACAGCTTCTTAAAGAAGAAATGGCAGTAAAACTGAACCAGTTTGGAGAAGAAAGCAGGCAGAAACTTCAGAAGGTCATTGGCAGAGTGCTGGATGAAAATAAAAACGGAATGATTTGTCTTATTATATAAGAAAATGTCCTTATTTTGCATGTAAATACCAGAAAACAGAGAAAAAAGCAATATATAATATGTCACATATGTTGACAGTTATATGAAAAAGACCTATAATTAACACGTATTTTTAATATATTTGTAACAAAATTGGACTGCATTACAGCAGTACATAAGGGAGGAAGAAAAAACATGAAGAACAGAAAAAAAGGCATTCTGGTAACCGTACTTCTGTTGTTGGTACTGATGTGTCTTCCGGTTCAGGCAAAAACAAAGACTGGCTTTCAGACAACGAAGAATGGTACAATCCGGTATTATGGTGCCGACGGAAAAATGGTCAAGGGAACCTGGTTTAAAGTAAAACGGCAGAGTTACTATGCAAAACCAGATGGAAGCCTTGCAACAGGTCTGACAAAGATCAAAAAGAAATGGTATTATTTTAATAAATCTGGAGCCAATAAAAGAGGCTGGATTACAATAAAGGGAAAAAAATACTATTTTATCAGTACATCCAAGGCAGCAGCTACTGGATTATTTACCTTTAAGAATAAAAAGACGTACTATTTTGACAAAAATGGTGTTCTTCAGACTGGATGGGTAACGATAGGGGATAATGATTATTATTTCAAAGAGCATATGCGTGTGGGATGGATTAATATAGGCTCTGATAAGTATTACTGTATCAAATCTTCTCCGAGAAGAGGACAGAAAGCTACAGGAGTATTCTCTGTCAAAGGAAAACTTTACTATTTTGATCCTGATGATGGAACACTTCAGACAAATACAAAAGTAGAATATAATGACCGGACTTATACGGTAGATGCCCAGGGAGTGTGCACTGTTGTGCCGGAAGACAATACTCCGTCTGAAGATATGTTGTTTTTCCTGAGATTTGAATCAGGTTCTTCAGCTTACAATCAGACAGGTGGAGACCATGGATGTGCCTGTGGAGCATATCAGTTTGATTATCGTTATTCTCTTAAGCCGTTTATTAATTATGCATACAGAGAAAATCCACTGGTTTGCAAAGAATTTAAGCCATTTTTAAAACTCAGCGGATCACAGCTTAAGAGCAACAAAAAGTTTTATAAAGCATGGCATCAGGTGTACAAACGTAACAAAAAGACTTTTTCTGCACTGCAGGATACTTATGCAAGAATCAATTATTATGACAATGTTGAACGAAGACTTCAGCTCACAGGAATTGATATTGCGTCCAGATCGGACGTAGTAAAAGGGGCTGTGTTCAGTTATTCTATTCAGCATGGTATGACAAGTGCGATCAATGCGGTAAAGGCAATTAAACCAAAGAGTGCAATGTCAGATGCAACTTTTCTGAAAAAACTTTATAATTACCGAAAGAAGTCTTTCCCATTATATGCAAGCCGTTATACACAGGAATATAAGCTGGCAATCAACGTTCTGAAGCAGTAAAATGTTAATACCTCTGTTACCCGTTTACGGTGACAGGGGTATTTTTTTCCATATTTGCAGAACCTGGATAACGCTTGACACATGCCTGTGAGTTTTCTATAATAAAAAAGATAATCAGGGGGATAAAAGTATGAAAATTAACAATAAAGAATACAAAATTACACCAGTAGACAAAAAGGCAGAGGTACTGTGCCAGAAGAGATGGGACAGCATTGCAAAACCATTACACAGTCTTGGAAAGATGGAGGATTATCTGGTACAGACAGCAGGAATTACCGGGGACGCCAATGTGAAGTTTGATAAAAAGACACTTATTGTTATGTGTGCAGATAATGGTGTAGTAGCGGAGGGAGTTACCCAGTCTGAACAGAATGTAACGGCAATTGTATCTGAGAACTTTCTTTCAGATAAGGCAACGGCGGCGATTCTCTGCAAGAAGACAGGAGCGGAGATTTTTCCGATTGATATCGGAATAGCTGTGGATACGAAGCTGGAGAATCATAAGATTGCCTATGGAACCAGGAATATGGCAAAGGAACCAGCCATGACCAGAGAAGAGGCGGAGCGTGCCATGGAAGTGGGCATTCAGAAGGTGGCAGAACTGGCTGGAAAGGGGTATAAGATTATAGCTACCGGAGAAATGGGAATTGGCAATACAACTACGAGCAGTGCACTGGCATCTTATTTTCTGAATGAAGACGTGGAGAAAATGACAGGACGCGGAGCTGGTCTTACCAGTAAAGCACTGGAAAAGAAGATTGCGGTGGTACGAAAGGCCATACAGGATTACAGCCCGTCATTTACGGATGCGGTTGATGCACTGGCGGCACTGGGAGGATTTGATATCGCGGGTCTTGTGGGCGTCTTTATCGGTGGAGCCATTTATCATGTTCCGATTGTCATGGATGGATTCATTTCTACTACAGCTGCGCTGACTGCTACCCGGATTTGCCCGGAATGTGCAGATTATATCATGGCTTCACATGTATCCAGAGAACCGGCGGCAGAAAAGATCTTGGCAGCTTTGGGAAAAGAAGCGGCGCTTCACTGCGATATGTGTCTGGGCGAAGGAACCGGAGCGGTGACTCTGTTCCCGATTTTAGATCTTGCAGTTGAGATCTATGAACAGATGAGCACATTTGAGGACATTGACATTGAAGCGTATGTGGAACTGAAGTAGGTAACATTATGATGATAGTAGTGACTGGTGGCAGCGGCAGCGGAAAATCTGCTTATGCAGAAAAACAGATTTTGCAGTTTGGAGAGATGCCGCGCTATTATATAGCAACAATGGAAAACCGAGATGCTGAGAGTCAGAAACGCGTTGACCGGCATCGGGCAATGAGGGCAGATAAGAAGTTTGTTACGGTGGAATGCCCTTATGATCTGCAGGAAATACAGTTGGAAAAGGCGGGAGCAGTCTTGCTTGAATGTATGTCGAATCTGGTAGCAAATGAACTGTTTGTCAAAGATGGCATGGCACATATGGAGCAGACAATGGAAAAGATTGTGAAGGGAATTCAAAGACTGAAAGCACAGTGCAGACACCTTGTCGTAGTTACCAATGAAGTGTTTTCTGATGGACTGCAGTACGATGAATGGACCGGAGAGTATATTCGCTGTATCGGAATGGTGAATCAGCATCTGAGCGAACTGGCAGATCAGGTAGTGGAAGTTGTTTATACGATTCCAGTCATGCAGAAAGGATGAGTTATGAATCTGATATATAATCTGATCATTGCATTTGCTATGTATTCTAAGATTCCCATGCCTCATATAGACTGGACGAAGGAGAGAATGCGTTATGTGTTCTGCTTTTTCCCGGTTATTGGCATGGTGATTGGTATTGCAATGGTACTTTGGGAAAAATACGGCATGCTGCTGACAGGGAATGAAGATTTCCATACGGCGGTACTGATTTTGATTCCGGTGATCATTACAGGAGGAATTCATTTTGATGGATTTCTGGATACCTGTGATGCTCTGAGCTCTTATAAGACGATGGAAGAAAAACTGGAGATCCTGAAGGACTCCCATGCAGGGGCATTTGCCATATTGATGGGATGTTGCTATTTTGTACTGGATTACGGAGTATTCCATGCGGTTGACATGCGTGCCATGCGTCTTTTGGCAGTTGGGTATGTATTGTCCAGATCCCTGAGCGGACTAGCCATCGTAGCCTTTCAAAAAGCCAGAAAAAGCGGACTTGCGGCAACTTTTTCTGATTCAGCACAGAAGAAGACGGTGGCAATAACTATGATCGTTTATATTGTGGCATGTGCTGCAGTGATGATCGTGACAGAACCGGTTGTGGGTACGATCTGTTTTCTCACAGCAATTCTGGTATTTATGTGGTATCGCTTTATGTCATATGGAAAGTTTGGCGGAATCACCGGAGACCTGGCAGGATTTTTCCTTCAGGTGTGTGAACTGATAATGGCTGTAGTGACTGTGACAGCAATACATTTGATAGGGTAAGAAAATGGAATTAATCATAGGTGGAGCATATCAGGGTAAAAAAAATATAGCACAGAAGCTTTTCGGACTGAGGAATACAGATATTCTGGATGGAGAAAACTGTAAAATAGAAGATGCTTTTTCATGCAGGGCAGTCAGTGAATTTCATATGCTGATCCGCAGAATAATGGAGCAACAGGAAAGCCCGGAAGATTTTTTTAAACATCTTAAGACGGAAAATCCGGAAGTCATCCTGATATCGAATGAGATTGGATACGGTATAGTGCCGTTGGAGCGATTTGAACGGGACTGGAGAGAAAAGACTGGACGGATCTGTTGTCTGGCTGCACAGGAATCTGATCATGTGATTCGTGTACTGGCTGGCAATCCGGTCTGTATTAAGGGAGAACAGATATGGTGATTTATCTGATACGGCATGGGATGACTGCCGGAAACCAGAAGAAACGATACATTGGCAGAACAGATGAGCCACTCTGCCAGGAAGGAAGAGAACGGCTGGAACAAATCAGGAAGTGCGCATTGTATGAAAGACCTGATCTGTTATATGTCAGTCCGATGCTGCGCTGTCTTGAGACGGCGCAGATACTTTTTCCGGGAATGAAGCAGAGTGTTATTGCAGATTTTCGGGAATGCGATTTCGGAGAATTTGAGAATCAGAATTATCTGGAACTGGCAGGGAATGCCAATTATCAGAAATGGATTGACAGCAATGGTATGCTGCCTTTTCCGGGAGGCGAATCCAGAGAAGCGTTTCAGGCAAGAAGTGTAAAGATATTTGAAGATCTGGAACAATTCTGGAAATCAAACGGATATCAGAAGCAGATAGCGGCACTGGTTGTCCATGGCGGGACGATTATGAGTATTCTGGAAAAGGTTGGTATACCAAACAGATCTTATTATGATTTTCAGGCAGGAAATGGTGAGGGATATCGCCTGGAAGGAGAAAATGGCAGCTATCGTTACGAAAAGATTCATTATACGCAATAATCGAACATATGGTTGATATTTGCGAAAAGTCGTGGTAAGATGATTTGATATCAAAAACAGGAGCAAAAGAAAATGATTGCTTTTTTAAAAGGAAAAATTGAAGAACTGGAAGAGACGAAAGCGATCGTAGACGTGAATGGCGTGGGTTATGGGGTCTTTATTACCGGACGGGATGCAAGTGTATTGTCAGGAAACAGAGAGACAATAAAACTGCATACTTATCTTCAGGTGAGAGAAGATGCCATGCAGTTATACGGTTTTCTGAAAAAAGATGACCTGCATGTATTCCGGCTTCTTCTTGGTGTGAATGGAATCGGACCAAGGGCAGCACTTGGAATTTTGTCAGCACTTTCAGCAAATGATATTCGTTTCGCAGTACTGGCAGGAGATGCCAAGGCTATTTCCCGGGCACCTGGAATAGGAGCCAAATCTGCACAGAAGATTATTCTGGAACTGAAGGATAAGTTTGATCTGCAGGAGACATTTGACAGTTCCCTGGCAGAAACGGAGAACGATACGGCAGTAACAGTCGGTGACCGACAGATACAGGATGAAGCGGTACAGGCACTGGTAGCACTGGGATATCCGGCAGGAGAGTCACTGAAGGCAGTACGCAGCGTGCAGCAGACAGAGGATATGACAACAGAAGATCTTTTGAAAGCGGCGCTCAGGAATATGTCTTTTTAGTTTTGGGAGAGTGGAATGGATAGAAGAGTGATTCAAACAGAGATTTTGCCAGAAGATTCCCGTATTGAGACGAGTTTGCGCCCGAAGATGCTCAGAGATTACATTGGACAGGAAAAGGCAAAAAAGAATCTGAAGATCTATATTGAAGCAGCAAAGCAGAGGGGCGACTCTCTGGATCATGTATTGTTTTACGGACCTCCGGGTCTTGGAAAAACAACACTGGCGGGAATTATTGCCAATGAGATGGGCGTGAATATGAAGGTTACGTCCGGACCGGCGATTGAGAAGCCGGGAGAGATGGCAGCTATTCTGAATAATCTTCAGGAAGGGGATGTCCTTTTTGTAGATGAGATCCATCGTCTGAACAGGCAGGTAGAGGAAGTACTGTATCCTGCCATGGAAGATTTTGCCATTGATATTATGATTGGAAAAGGCGCGGCGGCGCGATCAATCAGACTGGATCTTCCGAGATTTACACTGGTAGGAGCAACCACCAGAGCCGGTCTTCTTACAGCACCGCTTCGTGACCGTTTTGGCGTGATTCATCATCTGGAATTTTATACAGAAGAGGAGCTGACGACGATTATCTGCAATTCAGCGAAGATTCTGGATGTGGAGATTGACCCGCAGGGAGCACTGGAACTGGCAAAGAGATCCAGAGGAACACCGAGACTGGCAAACCGTCTTCTGAAAAGAGTCCGGGATTTTGCCCAGGTGAAATACGATGGAAGGATTACGAAGGAGACGGCAACCCTTGCGCTGGATCTGTTGGAGGTGGATACTTACGGACTGGATGTGACAGACCGAAATCTTTTAACCACTATGATAGAGAAGTTTCAGGGTGGTCCGGTCGGACTGGACACCCTTGCGGCAACCATCGGGGAAGACTCTGGTACCATAGAGGATGTTTATGAACCTTATCTGCTAAAGAAGGGATTTCTGATACGTACACCGAGAGGAAGAGTAGCAACAGAGAAAGCTTATCATCATCTGGGGTTGCAATTCCAGTAGAAGTCCGCTATACTGATGCTATACAAATGAGGAGGAAGTGCTATGTCAGCGAAGAACCGCACAGAAGTGGTCATTAATGGCCAGATCTTTGTGATCAGTGGTTATGAAAGTGAAGAATATATTCAGAAGGTTGGCTATTATCTGAACAATAAGCTGACTGAGATTCAGAAGCTGGAGAGTTACAAGCGTCAGTCCAATGATATGAAGAGTATCCTGGTTCAGCTTAATATCGCAGATGATTATTTCAAGGCAAAGAAGCAGGCTGAGGTGCTGGAGGATGGGATCGCTTCCAGAGATAAGGAGATCTTTGATCTGAAGCATAGTCTGATCGACATGCAGCGTCAACTGGATGATTTGAAGAAAAAATAAACACAGGCTGCAGAATCCTGTAAGAAGGGATTACGGCAGCCTTCTTTTTATAATGAGTTCATGCAGGAACTGCATTCCTGCAGCCGTGGAAAGGATTACGTGAATGAAAGTTGAATTACTGGCACCTGCAGGATCTTATGAAAGTATGGTAGCAGCTTACAGCGCGGGGGCAGATGCTGTATATTTAGGCGGTGAGAAGTTCGGAGCAAGGGCATTTGCAGACAATCTGGATACAGAACAGATGAAGAAAGCAATTGATTATGCTCATATTCGTGACAAAAAGCTCTATCTGACAGTCAATACCCTGCTGAAGCAAAGGGAAACAGAAGAATTGTATGAGTATCTCCTGCCTTTTTACAGAGAAGGTCTGGATGCGGTTATTGTGCAGGATTTTGGCGTTTTCCAGATGGTCAGGGAAGCATTTCCGGATATGGATCTCCATGCCAGCACACAGATGACAGTGACAGGTGTCAGAGGTGCAGCGTGGTTACAGGAACGGGGAGCATCCAGAGTAGTGACTGCAAGGGAACTTTCCATGGAGGAGATACGGAAGATCCATAAACAGGTTCCAGTAGAGATTGAAAGTTTTGTACATGGAGCACTTTGTTTCTGTTATTCAGGGCAATGCCTCTTAAGCAGTATGATTGGCGGAAGAAGTGGAAACCGGGGCAGATGTGCCCAGCCGTGCAGATTGCCATACCAGCTTTATGAAGATGATAGTCTGTTATCACGGGATCCGTATCTGATGAGTCCGAAGGATATGTGCACTCTGGATCTGATCCCGGAACTGGTAGAGAGCGGAATCTATTCCTTTAAAATGGAAGGACGCATGAAAAAACCGGAATATACTGCGGGAATTACTTCTGTATATCGAAAATACATTGACCAGTATCTGAATGATGGAAAAGAACATTTCCGGGTTCAGCCGGAGGACAAAAGTCTCCTGATGGATCTGTATAATCGAGGCGGATTTTCACAGGGGTATTATCATCAGCATAATGGTAAAGACATGATGTCCATGCAACGCCCGAATCACTGGGGAACAGAAGCGGCAAAGATGATATCTGCCGGCAGGGAAACGAAGTGGAAGGCACTGGAAGATCTGAATAGCAGGGATGTTCTGGAACTGAGAAGTGGAAATGAAAAAAGAGAATACACACTGTCCCAGAATGTGACAAAGGGTGCTGTATTTTCGATAAAGGTTGGGAACACCAGAGAAAAGAATGGAACGCTGCTATACCGTACCAGAAATGAAAAACTGATTTCAGAGATTCGCAGAGCCTACCTGGATACTCCTGATAAAATTGAGATAGATGGGGAATTACTATTGCAAAAGGGATGCGCTGCACAGCTTCAGATCCGGTACAGGGACATTGTTGTTTCGGTAAGCGGAACTGAGGTGCAGAATGCACAGAAAAGACCGCTGACAGAGGAAAATGTAAGAAAGCAAATCAGTAAACTTGGACAGACAGAGTTTAGATGGGGAAATTTGCATATCTGCATGGATGAAGATATTTTTCTTCCGGTGCAGGAACTGAATGAATTGCGGAGAAAAGCAATAGAAGAACTGATGGAGACTATTTTTCATAAGGAGCGAAAGTGTAAGGAAAGAACGACGCAGACAAAGAAAGACTCCGGAACACAGGAACAGACAGAGGTGTTGTTTATCACAGCTCAGGCAGAGCGAAGAGAACAGATGGAAGAGATTCTTGCATGCGATAAGATCAAAAGAATTTATCTGAGTAGTTTTCTGTATCCGTCAGAAGAAGCTTTTCTGGAAGAAACTTTAGAAGACCTGGAAAGGTGCCGGGAAGCTGGAAAAGAAAGCTGGTATGTGATGCCATGGATCTTCCGGGAAGAAAAACGCAATTATTTTCTACATGTGGAGAAGTGCAGACAGATTCTGGAGCAGTTTGACGGTATACTTGTCAAGAATCTGGAAGAGATCCAATATTTACAGCAAATGTCATATTGTGGTAAGATAGCACTGGATCACAATATGTATATTTGGAACAGGGAAGCGGTCAGCTTCTGGCAAAAGGAACAGATTGACTGGATGACACTGCCGGTTGAGTTGACGGATCAGGAAATAAGACCGCTGTCATCAGCCAGAAGAGAAATGATTGTTTATGGATATGCACCACTGATGGTGACAGCACAGTGTTTTCAGAAAAACACTACCGGGTGTCAGAAAAAGCGTAAAACACTGTATCTGAAGGACCGCAAGGGCAAATATTTTCCGATACGGAATGACTGCAGCTTCTGTTATAATATTCTCTATAACAGTGCAGTGACAGAACTGGCAGATCAGAGCAAAACCATTGTACAGATTGCACCGGCATCTGTACGTCTTAGTTTTACCATAGAGGATGCCAGACAGACCAGAGAAGTATTGAACAGATATACAAAAGTATTTGCAGATCATAAAAAGGTGGAAAGTCCATTGTCGGATTTTACAAGGGGACATTTGAAACGTGGAGTAGAATAAAGGGGAGATAACGTGGTTAGTTTAATTATCCAGTTTTCGAGATACGCGATTATTATACTCATGGCAATTTATACCATGCAGAGTTATATTGTATTCAGCAAAAAAGATGAGGACGATAAAGATTTCCTTTTTGTCAGACAGAATCTGATGATGTTTATGATACATTTTATTGCGTTTATGATAATGTATCTGAAACAGGAAGATACTAATTTGATGTTTTTGTACGGAGCACAGTTTATTTATCTGGCAGCAACACTGGTATTTTTCCGGAACTTGTATCCAAGAGCATCTAAACTTGTGGTTAATCATATGTGTATGTTGATTACGATTGGGTTTATTATGATTACCAGACTGTCATTTGATGAAGCTGTCAAGCAGTTCAAGATTGTAGTAATCTCCACGGTAATCGCTCTTCTGATCCCGGCAATTATCCGGAAGGTACGGGTACTTACCAAGTGGACATGGCTGTATGCGGCAATCGGTATCGGAGGTCTGGGACTGGTTGCAGTGGCAGCGCAGGTGACTTATGGAGCCAAACTTGGATTCGTGATCGGCGGCATCAGCATTCAGCCATCAGAGTTTATCAAGATTATTTTTGTATTCTGCATTGCCGGCATACTGGGAAATGCGAAGACATTTAAAGATATTGTAATTGCAACAGTAATTGCTGCACTGCATGTGTTGATTCTGGTATACTCTACAGATTTAGGAAGTGCACTGATTTATTTTATTACTTATCTGGTGATGCTGTATGTGTCCACCAGAAAAATGATTTATGCTATGGCTGGTGTTGCAGCGGGATCTGTGGCTGCAGTGGGAGCATATCATCTGTTTTCCCATATCCGTCAACGTGTACAGATCTGGCAGAATCCGTTTGCGGATTATTCCGGAAGCGGATATCAGGTGGCACAATCCCTGTTTTCCATGGCAGCAGGCGGATGGCTGGGAACCGGAATCATGAACGGAACACCGGATAGTATTCCTCTTGTAGAGATGGATTTTATGTTTTCAGCTATAACGGAAGAACTTGGAGGACTGTTTTCGATCTGTATGATACTGGTTTGCATGAGTTGTTATATCATGTTTATCAATATTGCGATGCGCCTGTCCAATCGTTTTTACAGACTGGTTGCTCTGGGACTGGGAACTATGTATGCCGTACAGGTATTCCTGACCGTAGGCGGTGCCATGAAGTTTATCCCGATGACAGGTGTAACACTTCCGCTGGTAAGCTATGGCGGAAGCTCAATGCTCAGTACGGTAATGATGTTTGCAATTATACAGGGACTTTATATTCTTCGGGAAGATGAGGAGGAACAAATTGAGAGATTCAGAGAAGAAAGAGAATGGCAAATGGAACAGAACGGAATATACAGATGAAGACAAATCCATTGACATTCCGTCTTTTGTAAATGGTTCTTCTCAGGAAAACGGAGAACAGGATATGTTCCGTGAAGAACCGGAGATCAAAGAAAAGAAGAAAAAGACATATGAAAAACATGTGCCGAAGAAAGTAAGAAATAAAGCATATGTAAGAATGGCATATCTGTTTTCAACAATGTTCCTGGCACTGGTTGGATATCTGGTATATTTCAATGTGGTATTGATCGATGATATTAGCCGTAATCCCAATAATTCCAAGGGTGATGCGCAGGAAGCTTATGTGATCCGCGGAACGATTTATTCGTCAGACGGAGAAGTGCTGGCAGGAACAAACGTAGATGAAGAAGGCAATGAGACCAGAGTATATCCATGGAGTAATGTATTTGCCCATATTGTTGGATATACGGTAAATGGAAAATCAGGTTTGGAAGCTATTTATAACAATGATCTGATGACTTCGAATTCTTCCATACAGGATCAGGTGGGAAGCGAAAGGAATAATGAGAAACTCCGGGGAGACAGCCTGGTTCTTACACTGGACAGCCGCCTTCAGGAAACAGCATATAATGCGCTGGGGGCATATAAGGGTGCTGTTGTAGTGATGGAACCGTCTACGGGAAAGGTACTGGCAATGGTGTCCAAGCCTGATTTTGATCCGAATGATATGGCATCCCAGTGGGAGATTCTGAATGCAGACGATTCCCAGAGTCCACTGCTGAACCGTGCAACACAGGGGTTGTATCCTCCGGGATCTACATTTAAGATTCTGACAACACTGGAGTATCTGAGAGAATTCCCGAATGATTATATGAATTATACTTATGACTGTCAGGGAAGTATGTCTCAGGGAGATGTTACGATCAAATGTTATGATTATGAGGTACATGGATTCGAAGATCTGCAGGGGTCTTTCCAACATTCCTGTAATACGTCTTTTGCCAATATAGGCCTGCAGCTTGATAATGATAAGTTTGCACAGATGTGTGAGTCCATGATGTTTAACGGCAAGCTGCCTACTGTATTGCCTTACAGCAGCAGCCAGTTCACTTTGAACAGAAATTCTTCCACCGGTGAGACGATGCAGACAGCAATCGGACAGGGTGATACTTTAGTATCACCGTTTCATATGGCACTGATCGTATCGGCAGTTGCCAATGACGGAGTATTGATGACGCCATATTTTGTAGATCATATTGAGAACTCAGACGGTATCAAGGTCAGTGACACAAAGGCAATTCAGTATAAGAAGCTGATGGAGTCTGATGAAGCCCAGATACTCAATGAGTATATGCAGAGTGTAGTAAATGGCGGAACAGCCAGTTCATTAAGCGGAATGGGATATTCTGTGGCAGGAAAAACCGGATCTGCTGAATATGAAGTGAATGGAAACACCGGATCGGAAGATAATTTTTCCACACATTCCTGGTTTGTTGGATTTTCCAATGTAGAAGATCCGGATATTGTAGTAAGTGTGATTGCGGAAGATGGTGGAACAGGAAGCTCTGCTGCCGTACCGATTGCCAGAGAAGTGTTCAATGCTTATTATAATTACGTGAAAACGTACTAGAATTACCGGTGAAAGAAAAAAGTTGCGGATTTCTGTAAAAGGCTGTATACTAATACCATGTTATGAAACACAACGCAGACAGGAGGAATTGCAATGATTGAGGCAACGAGCTGTGGCGGTGTGGTAATATTTCGGGGCAAGATCCTGTTATTGTTCAAGAGTTATAAGAACAAGTATGAAGGATGGGTTTTGCCAAAAGGTACCGTAGAACCAGGAGAAGTGTATACAGAGACGGCATTACGTGAAGTGCTGGAGGAGACTGGAGCCAAGGCGACGATTGTAAAATACATCGGCAAGAGTCAGTACTCTTTCAATGTGCCGGAAGATGTAGTGGAGAAAGATGTCCACTGGTATCTTATGCGCTCAGAGAGTTATTACAGTAAACCACAACGCGAGGAACATTTTATTGATTCAGGGTATTATAAGTACCATGAAGCATATCACCTTTTAAAATTTGCAAATGAGAGAGCGATGCTGGAGAGAGCATATGAAGAGTATCTGAACTTAAAAAAGGCAAATTTATGGGGCGGAAGTAAAAAGTATTTCAAGGGGAAAGACTGATGAGAGCTTCATCGGTCTTTCTGATTATTAAAGGAAGAAAGGTCAGATATCCATGGACTGGTACAGCGGATTATATATGGACGATGAGCTGAAAGAAAAAAAAGAAAAACTGATACACAAGATTGAACATGCTGCCGGAACACCGGGAGTGTATCTGATTACGCTTGCATCGAATGAGAAGAATCTTTTGGATATTTTTCAGGCAGACCAGCTTCTGTGGCCGGTGATGCATCGTCTGTGTCCGGTGATTATAGGTATGACAAGATCCTATGACAGCGCAGTGGAACTGGCTTCCTCCATTATACTGGAATCCTACAAAAAGACAGGGACATTCCATGTGGACACATTTTTAAAGCAGAGACTGGATGAGAATGAGCCATATGTGGTACATTATCCGTTAAAGAAAAGAAAATACAGGTGGGGAGTCCATTTCTGGGGAAAGTAAAGGAAGCATATGCTGCATATATTATTTTTGATTTTAAAGATAATTGGAATATTGCTGCTGATTGTTCTTGGGATAATACTGTCAGTACTTGCAATTGTGCTGTTTGTTCCGGTCAGATATCGATTATCTGCAGAGAAAGAAAGGAATATACAGGCAAAGCTTGGGCTTTCCTGGCTGGTTGGTGCAATTCGGATACAGACTGGGTATGACGAAGGGAAGACCGGAACAGATGTGTTTCTGTTTGGAAGATCGCTGCTTAACAGGAAGCCTGAAAAGAAAAAATTCAGGAAGAGACAGAAAAAAAGAGAAGCAGAACAGTTAAAAAAAATAAAGACAGAACAATCGCATGAGATAAAAACAGAACAGCCACAGAAAATAGAATCAGAACAGATTCAGGAAGAACGAACTGTATCGGTAATAACAGTTCCGTCAGAAAAGGAAGGCCAGTCAGAAAACAGTGCGGAGACAGAAGAGCATCTTTGGCAGTCAGAGAAAGATACCGGGCAAACAGGTGATAGAAGAAAGACAAGAACTGACTGGAAGAGCATAACAGAAAAGCTGTCAGGAGTTCCACGAAAGATACAGAGTATATTACAAAGTATCTGGCAGAGGGGCAAGCGCATTAAAGAGATGGGAAAAAGGCTGTCAGACAAAAAAGAAAAGCTGAAAGCTACGATTGGAAGATGGATGGATTTCTGGAATCTGGAGGTAACGCAGGCTGCAAAAACGCATGTAATGAAGGAAATGCGATATCTGCTTCGACACAGTTTACCGCGAAAAGCGGAAGGTCAGATTGTGATTGGACTGGATGATCCTGCAATAACCGGTCAGGTGCTGGGTATACTATATGTATTATCTGCATTTACAGGAAACTGTCTGGAGATCCATGGAGATTTTGAAAAGGCAATTTTGGAAGGGCGTTTTCAGATAAACGGACATGTGAGAATCTGCCACATTGCAAAGGCAGCATTGTCTTTGTTTGCAGATAAGAATATCAGACGTATGGTACAGTCATTTCGACAAATGACTGTGTAAGAAACAAAGAATAGAAAAAAGGACAGATAGAAAGGAGAAAAACATGGCATCAGAAAATAATTTTCAGTCAAAAGTAGAGTCATTATTTAAGGGAATGGATGGATACATTCATTCTAAGACAGTAGTGGGGGATGCAATTACAGTAGGAGATACGATCATTCTTCCACTGATTGATGTGTCTTTCGGAGTGGCAGCAGGAGCACTGGAAGGAAAGGATAATAACAAAGTAAAGAATAACGGCGGCGGAGGAATGGGATGCAAGATGACTCCGAGTGCTGTGCTGGTGATTCAGAATGGAACCACAAAACTGGTGAATATTAAGAACCAGGATGGACTGACTAAGGTGCTGGATATGGTACCGGATTTTGTCAACCGTTTTACATCAGGAAGTGGTAATGCGGCAGCAGATGCAGTGAGAGCAGCTGAAGTGGTACAGACAGAAAACACAGAAGAATAGTCACAGATTAAAAAAAACTGCATAAGATAGAAAAAAAGGGAGTACACACATGAAGCGTATTGCAGGATATACATTATTCTGGATATCGGTCGGAATGCTGATCGCATTACTTATCGCAGATACGTTCTGGAATGTACTCCTGATTTTTTTGCTCCTGTTGATCGGATATAATCTGTTTGTATGTTAAAAAAGAGCCGCTTTTCAGCGACTCTTGTCTGTTCTTATTAAGCTCTTTCAACTTTTCCGGATCTTAAGCAAGAAGTACATACATACATCTTCTTAGCAGCTCCGTTCACTTTAACGCGAACAGATTTGATGTTGGATTTCCACATTTTATTAGATCTTCTATGGGAGTGGCTCACGTTGTTTCCGAAATGAGCGCCCTTATCACAAATTGCACATTTAGCCATGACAGCACCTCCTTATATCTTATTAGTTCGTACTTAAAGTGTACAAACTGACAACAATCGTATTCTAACAGAAATAAATGTATTTTGCAAGTAGAAAATGAAAAAAGATATTTCCTTTTTCAGAAAAACTTGTTATACTATGGAATGAGTATCAAGCAAAATGATATCTGGAGGTAGAATATGAAGGGACGTATGAATAACGAACTTGGTTCGATTTCGATTGATTTAGATGTTATAGCAACCTATGCGGGCAGTGTGGCAGTGGAATGTTTCGGAATAGTCGGTATGGCAGCATTCAGTATGAAAGACGGTCTTGTAAGATTGCTCAAGCGCGACAGCTTAAAACATGGAATCAATGTAACGGTAGGGGAAGATAACCGGATTTCCCTTGATTTTCATGTAATTGTTTCATACGGAGTAAGTATTTCCGCAGTTTGCGAGAACCTGATGGAAAGCGTAAAATATCGCGTACAGGAATTTACCGGTATGGAGATTGATAAGATGAATATTTATGTAGAAGGCGTAAGAGCAATTGATTAAGGAGGACCTCGAAAAGTGGGTAAAAGTACGATAAATGCCGAACTGTGCGCTAAGATGTTTCTGGCAGGGGCAAAGAATCTTGAGGCAAATAAAGAATGGATTAATGAACTGAATGTATTTCCGGTTCCTGACGGAGATACAGGTACCAATATGACACTGACCATCATGTCAGCGGCAAAAGAAGTGGCAGGACTGGAAACTGTGAACATGGAGACACTGGCAAAGGCAATCTCATCCGGATCTTTACGTGGAGCAAGAGGAAATTCAGGTGTTATCCTCTCGCAGCTTCTGAGAGGATTTACCAAGGGGATCCGCGATACCAGTGAGATTGACGTGATTACCATTACAGAGGCGTTTCAGAAGGCTGTGGCGACTGCATACAAGGCAGTTATGAAGCCAAAGGAAGGAACTATTCTGACTGTAGCCAAGGGATTTGCAGACAAGGCAACTGAACTGGCTTTAACAGAGAACGTTGAGATGGAAGAACTGCTGGATACTTCTCTTAAGTATGCAGAAGAAGTGCTGGCTAAGACCCCTGAGATGCTTCCTGTTTTAAAAGAAGCTGGTGTAGTAGATTCTGGCGGACAGGGATTGATTCAGGTATTAAAGGGTGCTTTCGATGCTTATCTTGGCAAGGAAGTAGATTACACAATTGAAAAGCCTGAGAGCACAGGAGAACCTGCGCAGGCAGATACCAGAACAGAGGCAGATATTAAGTTCGGTTATTGCACAGAATTCATTATAATGACGAAGAAGCCAATGCAGCAGGCAGAAGAGCTGAAGTTCAAGGCATTCCTGGAGAGTATTGGAGATTCTATTGTAGTAGTTGCAGATGAAGAGATTGTAAAAGTACATGTGCATACCAATGATCCAGGTGTTGCAATAACTAGAGCACTGACTTATGGCGAACTTTCACATATGAAAATTGATAATATGAGAGAGGAACATCGTGAGAAACTGATCAAAGATGCAGAAAAGCAGGAAGCAGCACAGGTGAAGCCGGCGATGCCTCATAAGGAAGTTGGTTTTATTTCTGTCAGCATAGGCGATGGCATCGGTGAGATCTTCAAAGGTTTGGGTGTGGATTACCTGATTGAAGGCGGTCAAACGATGAATCCGAGTACCGAAGATATGCTTAATGCTATTGCAGAGGTCAATGCGGATACTATTTTCATTTTCCCGAATAATAAAAACATTATTCTGGCTGCAAATCAGGCTCAGGCACTGACTGAGGACAAGAAGATTATAGTTATCCCAACTAAGACAGTTCCACAGGGTATTGCGGCCATCATCAGTTTTGATCCAACTGCATCTGCAGAAGAAAATAAAGAGAACATGAAAGAAGCATTATCCATGGTGAAGACTGGACAGATTACTTATGCGGTACGTGATACACATATCGATGACAAAGAGATTAAAGAAGGAAATATCATGGGAATCGGAGATGACTCTATTCTGGCTGTAGGTGAAGACATTGCAGAGATTACCAAGGAGACTATTGATCTGATGGCAGATGAAGAATCTGAACTGATCAGTGTGTATTATGGAGAGGATATTACAGAAGAAGATGCCAATGCACTTGGCGAAGAACTTCAGGAAAAGTATCCGGATTGTGAAGTGGAAGTATATGAGGGTGGACAGCCTATTTATTACTATGTGGTATCTGTAGAGTAGAAAACTGCAATAAAAAATAAGAAGTTAAGAACAGGGTGACAGAAGAATCTGCCACCCTGTTTTAAGGAGTAGAAAAATGGACAGATTTGCATCGGTGGATCAACTGAAGGGTGTAGGGGAAAAATCAAAGAAGATGCTGGAAAAGCTGGAGCTTTTTACCATAGATGATCTTTTGACTTATTATCCCAGAACATATCGAAAGTTTGAAGAATGTACATCGACAGAAAAGTTGGGAGAAGGTGAGACAGTGGCGGTCTGTGCTCAGGCAGTCAGACCACTGACGGTACAGTATGTGAAACGAATGCAGATCACAACAGCACATTTGTCAGACGGCAAAGGAGAAGTTCTGGCAAGATGGTTTCGCATGCCTTATTTGAAGAACACGATTTTACCGGGAAAATGCTATGTGTTTTATGGGAAAATCAGTCGAAAGGGAACCAGCCTGATTCTGGATCAGCCGGCAGTTTATCAGCCAGATCAATATGAAGAGATGAGAAAGGTGCTTCAGCCAGTTTATATGCTGACTAAGGGAGTTACGAATCATATGCTGACAAAATTAATTCGCCAGGCAATGGAAGAAATCGATCTTTCCAGAGACTTTCTTCCGGAAGGTATAAGGAAAAGTTACCACCTCGCAGAATATGATTATTCTATGGAAGAAATTCATTTTCCAAGAGATGAGCATCATCTGAAGCTGGCGAGAGAAAGACTGGTATTTGATGAATTTTTCCTATTCATTCTGGCACTTAAGATCTGGAAAGAGAGAACGGAAGAAAATGAAAGTGTATTTCAGATGAAGCGGGATACATTGGCAGATGTAACAGAAAAACTGGGATATGAGCTTACCGGTGCACAGAAGCAGGTTTGGAAGGAGATCCTGGATGATATGAGCGGAGGCAGAGTAATGAACCGGTTGATTCAAGGGGATGTAGGATCAGGAAAAACAATTATTGCATTTCTGGCAATGATTCTTGCAGCAAGGAATGAGATGCAGAGTGTACTGATGGTTCCGACGGAAGTACTTGCACGTCAGCATTACGAGGCATTTCAGAAACTGACAGAGACACAGAATCTTCCTGTATGTGCAGTTCTTCTGACTGGTTCCATGACCGCTAAGGAGAAGCGTATTGCTTATGAAAAAATATCTGCGCATGAAGCAGATGTTGTAATTGGCACTCATGCAGTGATACAGGAAAAGGTAATGTTTGACCGGCTTGGTCTGGTGATTACAGATGAACAACACCGTTTTGGTGTCCGCCAGAGGGAAGCACTGGGCGAAAAATCTGAGAAAATGCCACATACTATGGTTATGAGTGCGACTCCGATCCCACGTACCCTGGCTGTAATCCTGTATGGAGATCTGGAGATATCCACCATAGATGAGCTGCCATCTAACCGTATTCCGATCAAGAACTGTGTGGTAAATACTTCCTACCGGAAAAAAGCGTATGATTTTATCAGCCGGGAAGTAAATGATGGTCATCAGGCATATGTAATCTGTCCAATGGTGGAAGAAAGTGAGATGATAGATGCAGAGGATGTTATTTCTTATACAGAAAAACTGAAACAGGAACTTCCGTCATCTGTTTGTGTGGAATATCTTCATGGGAAAATGAAGCCGAAAGAAAAAAATGAAATCATGGAGAGATTTCTGAAAAACCAGATTCAGGTGCTGGTATCCACGACAGTAGTCGAAGTGGGGGTGAATGTGCCAAATGCAACGGTCATGATGATCGAAAATGCAGAACGTTTTGGTCTGGCACAACTCCATCAGCTCCGTGGGCGTGTAGGAAGAGGCGGAAAACAGTCTTATTGTATTATGATCAATGGAAGTGAGAATGGCAGCAATCAGAAACGTTTGGACATTCTGAACCGTTCAAATGACGGATTTTATATTGCGAGTGAGGATCTGAAGCTGAGAGGACCGGGAGAACTGCTGGGAGTCCGGCAGAGTGGAGCTATGGAATTCAAAATAGGAGATATTTATTCGGACTCAGAGATATTGAAGGAAGCAGGAAAAGCAGTCAGCCGAATAAAAAGAGAAGACCCGGAACTGGAACAGCCATGTCACAGAGAACTGAAAAAAAGGCTGAATTCCTATATGAAAAATGAACTGAAAAACCTGAGCCTGTAAAATACAGGGGAAAAGCAGCCGCACGTTTATGCAACTGCTTTTCCCTGCAATATAATTACTGCATACTGTTCTGAGACTTGCTGCTCATCTGTCGTTCCTGTTCCTCGATCATTTTTTTCACCATATAACCGCCGACAGAACCGTTCTGTTTGGAAGTCAGGTTTCCGTTATAACCGTTAGTAAGTGGTACTCCCAGTTCGTTTGCCACTTCATATTTGAAACGGTCTAATGCTCCTTTTGCTTCTGGTACCGCTGTGGTATTAGATGAACGACTATTCATATTTGTTTACCTCCTTTGTAATGGTGATCTGCAATTTTTGATTGCAAGGATAGTATGTGAAAAATGACTTTTCTTAAACTGGGAGTTGTTTCAAAAAGCGGAACAATTTACAAATATACGGATAATTTTATAAAATATTTGATATTACTGAAAATTATGATATAATGGACAACGTAATATGGGTTAGTATGGGGAAAGGGATGAAATTATGAAAATAGGATTTATTGCACACAACAGCAAAAAAAGCCTGATGGAAAACTTTTGCCTTGCTTATAAAAGAATACTCAGCAAACATGATTTATATGCGACAGGCGGCACAGGAAGAAAAATTGAAGAAGTGACGAATCTGAAGGTGCATAAGTTCCTTCCGGGAGCAGTCGGAGGAGATAAGCAGTTTACAGAGATGATTGAGAGAAATGACATGGATATGGTTATTTTCTTTTACAATCCACTGCTTCAGGATCCAAGACAGGCAGATATCGACAGCATTACAAGATGTTGCGACAAGTACAACATACCAATAGCAACAAATATTGCGACTGCAGAATCCCTGTTACTGGGTCTGGCAAATGGAGATCTGGACTGGAGAAGTATTGTGTAATACCAGGGAGATCATATTTTATGAATACAAATAGCAGGGGGAGAGTATATGTCGATCAATGACGTCTCGAATTTATTTATGTTTATCGGAGGACTGGGAATGTTCCTCTATGGAATGCATGCCATGTCAGGAGGAATACAGAAGTCTGCCGGTAGCAAGATGCAGGAACTGCTTGGGATTTTGACGAATAACCGTTTGGTTGCTGTTCTGGTCGGTGCAGGACTGACTGCCATCATACAGAGCAGTGGTGCTACTACGGTTATGGTACTGGGATTTGTAAATGCCGGTATTATGAGTCTGCCACAGGCGGTAGGAGTTATCATGGGTGCTAATATCGGTACATGTATCACTGCGTGGATTGTATCGCTGGGGCAGTTGGGAGACAGCTTTAAGGCAATGTCTCCGTCACTGTATGCACCACTGATTCTTGGAATCGGCGTATTTATTACCGTATTTTCCAAGTCTTCCAAGAAAAAGACGATTGCTGAGATATTAATTGGTCTTGGACTTCTGTTCATCGGTCTGGATTATATGGGATCTGCAGCCAAAAGCTATATGGACTCCCCGCTTATTACGAATGCTTTCATGGCAGTGGGAAATAACCCTCTTCTTGGTATTGCAGTTGGTCTGATTGTTACAGTGATTATGCAGAGCTCCTCTGCATCTGTCGGTGTCCTTCAGACTTTGGCAGCGACCAGTGGAGCAGTAACCACCAGTGCAGCAGTATTTATCTGTCTGGGCGCAGACATCGGATCCTGTATGCCTGCAGTACTGTCCAGTATCGGAGCACAGAGAAATGCAAAGAGGGTGGCAGCAATTCACCTCATCTTTAATGTAATTGGTGCAATTGTGCTGGGAACGGCAGGATTCATTCTATTTCGGATTATGCCGGGATTTGCGCATACAGCAATTGATAGCGTGGGTATTTCTGTATTCCATACAGGTGCCAAGATCGTGGATGTTATCATACAGTTCCCATTTGCAATGGGCTTGGTAAAACTGTCAGGTCTTCTTGTAAAAGAGACAGAGGCCGACCGTTTGGCAGAAGAAAACGACGAGAAGGCAACACTTCGTCATCTGGACCGCCGTATTTTAAAATCTCCGGATTTTGCTGTGGAAAATGCTATCAAAGAAGTAGTACACATGGGTGAGATTACCAATGAGAACTTAAAGGATGCCTGTCAGGCTGTGATGAGTTATGATAAGGTACTGATTGATAAAGTACTTTCCACTGAGAAGACAATCAATAAAATGGAAGAACTGATTACAGAGTATCTGGTTGAAATTGAGAATTTGTCGTTGACAGAAAAGCAGCATGAGCTGATCAAGAATCTGTTTTATTCAGTAAGTGATATCGAACGAGTGGGAGATCATGTGGAAAATATTGCAGAGTTGGTGAATGTGGAGGATCCTGAACGCCGGATTATCTTTACCGAGGAAGCAGAAAGAGAGCTTTCTGAGATGATGAGCCTGGTAAAAGACAGTTTTGCCTGTGCAGTACATGCAATAGAGACCAGTGATATCGATCAGGCAGTTCTGGTCGGTAAATATGAGGAACGTGTAGACGATATGGAAGATGAACTGAGAGATCAGCATATCGACCGCATGGCAAAACAGCTTTGCAAACCGGTTAGCGGTGTGGCATTTTTGGATATTCTGACAAATCTCGAAAGAATTTCTGACCATGCATATAATCTTGCAGGCTATGTAATCAGTGAGAACGAAGGATAAAAGTTATGAGAGTAATCGCCGGTTCGGCAAAGCATCTGAATTTAAAAACAATTGAGGGACTGGATACCAGACCAACCACGGACCGCATAAAAGAAACCTTGTTTAATATGTTGCAGACAGATATTCCAGGTTGCAGATTTCTGGATCTCTTCAGCGGCAGTGGAGCAATCGGTATCGAAGCACTGAGCCGGGGAGCGAGGGAAGCGGTATTTGTGGAGTCAAACCCCAAGGCTGTGGCCTGTATCAGAGAGAATCTACAGTTCACACATCTGCAGGAGCATGCTGAGGTACTGCAGACAGATGTTTTTCAGGCACTGGGGCGTTTGGCGGGACGTGGAGCCTATGATTTCATTTTCATGGATCCGCCTTATAACCATGAGTGGGAGAAACAAGTCCTTCAGGCACTGCGTAATTCCGATCTGACAGATGAATATACTGTGCTGATTGTAGAGGCTTCTCTGGAGACCGATTTTTCCTGGGTGGAATCTATGGGGTACAAGATAAAAAAATACAAAAAATACAAGACAAATGCACATGTGTTTATTGAAAAGAAGAATTCTGATGATGCAGTGAGGGAATAGAAAAGTATGAAAAGAGCAGTATATCCGGGGAGTTTTGATCCGGTTACATTAGGACATCTGGATGTGATGAAGCGTTCGGCAGTACTGGTGGATGAGTTGATTGTAGCTGTCCTGCAGAATAATAAAAAAAATCCGTTGTTTTCTGTAGAAGAACGTGTTAATATACTTAAGAAAGTGACAAAGGATATCAGCAATATACGAGTAGAATCCTTTGATGGATTATCCATCGATTTTGTAAAAGAGTGCCATGCACAGTTTCTGGTAAGGGGACTTCGCGCAATTACAGATTTTGAATATGAATTGCAGATGGCGCAAACGAATAGAATTATGGATCCGGAAATTGATACGATATTTTTAACAACCAGTCTTGAGTATGCTTACCTGAGTTCATCGACTGTCAAAGAAGTGGCTTTATATGGGGGAGACATATCAAAGTTCGTTCCGGAAGAAGTTGTAGCAGAGATTAACAGAAAAATGCAGAAATAATTGGTAAGGAGAGATAAGATGAGCAGCAGAATTGAGCAGATTATTGAAGAAATCGAAGAATACGTGGACAGTTGTAAGTTTCAGCCACTGTCATCTACGAAGATCGTAGTGAATAAGGAAGAACTGGAGGAACTGTTAAGAGAACTTCGTATGAAGACTCCAGATGAGATTAAGAGATACCAGAAGATCATCAGCAACAAGGATGCGATTCTTGCCGATGCGCAGACAAAGGCAGATGCACTGATTGCCGATGCAACAGAGAGACAGCAGCAAATGGTAGAAGAGAATGAGATCATGCGTGAGGCAAGAAATCAGTCTCAGCAGCTTCTGGATCAGAGCCGTCAGCAGGCACAGCAGATTCTGGATTCCGCTACAGAGGATGCCAACAATATCCGTATGAGTGCAATCAGCTATACAGATGATATGCTGGCAAATCTGGAACAGATCATGAGTCATGCATCAGATACTGTAAGTTCCAAGTATAACACATTCATCAATTCCATTCAGTCATGTTATGATATCGTTACAAAGAATAGAATGGAATTGTCTCCGCAGACACAGAATACCAGCAACTATGCGCCACAGGATTATGCTGCGGCAGAAGAAGAGACTGAAGAGGAAGAATAAGATTTCTTTCCTTTACAAGTGAACAGGATTTGAATAGAGCACATAATATGCCAGGGCAATGAGAGAGATCATTGCCTTGGCTTTTATATATTTTGGTAGAGGAATTCCTGCTCGTTGTAGAAAAGATGACGACTGAAAGGCACTGCAGAGTCCGCCAAAGGAAAGGGATGCGGTCAGGAGTATTCCTTTGAGAAAAGCAGAGCAGGCGAGCAGAGTAATCTGCTGTGCACCACAGGAAATCTCAAGAGTGGCAGATAGTAAGACCATAGCTGTTTCCGGAAGGAAAGAAAATACACATGTAATTGAGGACAACACAGAGAAAAGAATCATATATCCACCGATTTTCAGAAGCTGCAAAATACTGTCTTCCAGAGTATGATCCAGAAGCATCAGGAAAGATAAATGAGATTTCTGGTCAGGTTGTATGATAGTTTCTTTTGCATATGGGGGTAGAGTGCCAGCATTTTTTTGAAAAATAGCTGAGACAGTACCATAGGTCAGAGAAGCACCATATATGATTACCATGTATGCAGGTGCAGTCTCCGGTTTCTGCAGAAGTTCTGTGCAGACATAACCGGAAAGAAAACCGGGACTGACGTTATTAATAAATGTGGCAAGAAAACGTCCTTCTTCCTGAGAGAGAAGACGCTCATCTTCCAGATCTGCAATTGTTTTTATACCCATGGGATATCCACATACATAGCCCAGAAGCAGGGCATAGGTACCGTAAAAAGATAAATGTAAGAATCTGCCGCACAGAAATGCCACAGGTTTCAGAATGAAGTAAAGAATATTGGTGGAGATTAGAAGCCGGGACAGAATCATAACCGGGAACAGCGCAGGTACCACGGAACCGGACCACAGAACCAGCGCATGCGTGCATGCATACAGCCCGTTTTGTGGGAACAATAACAGATACAGAAAAAGAAAACAGACAGAAAGTCCAATCAGAAACTGTTTCATAAAAACCCGCCTTTGCATTTGAATTGAAAAAAGGACTGTGGTATACTTTATTTTGATTTACTCTGCAATAGAACAGAAAGCAGGTGTTGAACTATGAAAATACAGTTATGGCGAGAGTTTTTAGATCCGTATGATCTGGCTGTAAAAGAACTGATCACCAAATTTGAACATTTAAAATACGAACATAAAGCAAGGGGACTGTATTGTCCGATCGAGGAAGTTTCCGGACGTGTAAAGTCGGTATCCAGTATTCTGGATAAGCTGAAAAAGAAGAATCTGGAACTGGAACAGATGGAGCAGGAACTGGATGACATTGCAGGTATCCGGATTATCTGCCAGTTTGTGGAAGATATTGAAAAGGTGGTATCGATTATCCGTTTTCGCGCAGATATGGCAGTCCGTGAGGAAAAGGATTATATTACCAACGAGAAGACCAGTGGATACCGCAGCTATCATATGATCGTAGACTATCAGGTGCAGACGCTGAATGGTCCCAAGACACTGAAAGTTGAGATACAGATTCGTACCATGGGAATGAATTTCTGGTCTACCATAGAACATTCCCTTCAGTATAAGTATAAGCAGAATATACCGGATCATATCAAAGAGAAGCTGTGTAATGCAGCAGACGCCATTGTGGTACTGGACCGGGAGATGTCAGAAGTACGCAATGAGATCATGGATGCACAGAATTCCATGCAGATCCGGGCGAATATTGTGACAGAGATCCTTCTTACCATACAGAATCTGTATGCGGTAGCGAATAAACGAGATGTGGCGAAGATTCAGGATGAGTTTTATGAAGTTTACCAGGAGGATAATCTGGAAAAGCTGATTCGTTTTCACAAGAATCTGGATATTATCGCTGAAGGATATAAAGCACAGGGGATAGAATTTAAAGTATGGCAGAACGATTAGATAAATTTCTGGCAAATGCAGGAATCGGAACGAGAAGTGAAGTAAAAAAGTTGTTGAAGCAGGAGAGAGTGCAGGTAAATGATCTTTTCCCAAAAGGTGGAGAGTTAAAGGTTAACCCACAGACCGACCGAATTTTAGTGGACGGAAAATTGGTGAGAAGTGAAAAAAATGAATATTTTCTGCTGCATAAACCGGCAGGGTATCTGACGGCAACCAGAGACGGATCTGAGAAAACGGTAATGGATCTGATTGATTCATCAAGAAAAGAACGTCTTTTTCCAGTGGGAAGGCTGGATAAGGATACGGAAGGACTGCTTTTGATCACGGATGACGGAGAACTGGCTCATCAGCTTTTATCTCCGAAAAAGCATGTGCCTAAGACATATTTTGCAAGAGTTTCCGGTCTGCTGGAAGCAGAATGTGTACCATTGTTTGAAAAAGGACTGGACATCGGAGATGAGAAGCCGACACTGCCAGCCAGACTCCGCATATTAAGTGTCAATGCCGCAGAAGATTACAGTGAAGTGGAGATCACAGTCAGAGAAGGGCGTTATCATCAGATTAAACGAATGTGTCATGTAACCGGGCATGAAGTGTTGTACTTAAAAAGGATCTCTATGGGAAGCCTGAAACTGGATGACAGTCTCGTAAAGGGAGATTTTCGAAAGCTGGAGAAAGAAGAAATAGAGAATTTGAAAAGAGTTAGGGGAAAAGAATGACAAATGAATTTTTGCCTGTGTCCAGGCAAGATATGGCACAGCGAAAGATAAAACAGCTTGATTTTGTATATGTGACAGGAGATGCCTATGTAGACCATCCTTCCTTTGCCCATGCAGTGATCAGCAGAGTGCTGGAGCATCACGGATATTCTGTAGGGATCATTGCACAGCCAGACTGGAAGGACGATAAGAGCATTACCGTGCTTGGAGAACCACGTCTTGGTTTTCTGGTGTCCGGTGGAAATATGGACTCTATGGTAAATCATTATTCTGTGTCTAAAAAGAGACGAAAAACAGATGCCTTTTCTCCGGGAGGGGTGATGGGAAAACGGCCAGATCATGCAACGGTTGTTTACTGTAATCTGATTCGCAGAACTTATAAGAAGATACCGGTGATTATCGGCGGAATTGAAGCAAGTCTTCGCAGACTGGCACATTACGATTACTGGTCAGATTCTCTGAAACGTTCTATATTACTGGATTCCGGAGCAGATTTGCTCTCTTATGGAATGGGAGAACGATCTATAGTGGAGATTGCTGAGGCTCTGGATTCTGGTCTGGATATTAAAGACATCACTTTTATCGACGGAACGGTATACAGAACCAGTCATCTGGAAGAAGTCTATGATGTCATGCGGCTTCCTTCCTATGAATCACTGACAGAGGACAGACTGAATTATGCAAGAAGCTTCTACATTCAGTACTGCAATACGGATCCGTTCAGTGGCAAGCGTCTGGCAGAAGAGTATCCCAATGGAATTGCTGTAGTGCAGAATCCACCACAGAAGCCTTTGACACAGGACGAGATGGACATTGTATATGGACTGGATTACCAGCGTACCTGGCATCCTGTGTATGACCGGGAAGGCGGAGTGCCTGCCATTGAAGAAGTGAAATTCTCACTGGTCAGTAACCGGGGATGTTATGGCGGATGCAATTTTTGCGCTCTGACATTCCATCAGGGCAGAATCATTCAGACCAGAAGTCATGAATCACTGATCAATGAGGCAAAGAAATTCATTGAAGATAAAGATTTTAAAGGTTACATCCACGATGTTGGGGGACCGACTGCGAACTTCCGTCAGCCATCCTGCGAGAAGCAGCTGGAGAAAGGTGTCTGTGTGAAACGACAGTGTCTGTTCCCGAAGCCATGTAAGAATCTCCGTGTGGATCACTCTGATTACCTGCAGCTTCTGCGTAAACTCAGGGCACTGCCAAAGGTAAAAAAAGTATTTATCCGTTCCGGAATCCGGTTCGATTATCTGATAGAAGATAAGGATGATACTTTTTTCCGGGAGTTGATTCAGTATCATGTCAGTGGACAGCTCAAGGTGGCACCTGAGCATATCTCGGATGCAGTTCTGGAGAAAATGGGAAAACCGGAGAATGCCGTATACCAGAGATTCGTGGATAAATATAAGAAGCTGAATAAGGCTTATGGTATGAACCAGTTTCTGGTGCCGTATCTGATGTCATCCCATCCGGGATCTACGTTAAAAGAAGCAATTGCGCTTGCGGAATATCTGAGAGATCTTGGCTATATGCCAGAACAGGTGCAGGACTTTTATCCGACCCCGTCTACTATTTCTACCTGTATGTATTATACAGGGGTAGATCCAAGAACTATGCAGCCGGTATATGTGCCGAAGAATCCTCATGAGAAGGCAATGCAGAGGGCGTTGATACAGTATCGGGATCCAAAGAATTATGATCTGGTAAAAGAAGCACTGCTAAAAGAACACAGAGAAGATCTGATTGGGTTTGGCAGTGAATGCCTGATCCGTCCGAGGAAAAATATTGGCCAGAAGGATCGGAACAGAGAAAAACAGACTGCAAACAGAAAAAATGGAAAAAGTACAGGAACCGGCAAGAAAAAGACCATTCGGAATGTCCATCAAATGAAAAAGAAGAAATAACAGGAAAGGCATAATTATGGCAAAAATACAAAAAGGTGATTTCGGTTATATCAACAGTCAGAAGAAAAAAAGAGTGGCCATCACAATACTGATGTTTGCGATCCCTGTTATCATTTTTCTGACAGGATTGCATATCACGCATACGAGAAAGAACATGTTTACACTGGTAGCAATTCTGGGCTGCCTGCCGGCAAGTAAATTTGCGGTAAACATGATTATGATCTGGCTGCAGAAGCCGATTACACAAGCGCAGCATGACGAAATAGCAGCACATGTCAGGGATATGACGGTAATCTATGAGGCAACTGTCAGTGCATACGAGAAAAATACACCATTTGTCTGTATGGTAGTCAGTGGCCTGAATGTGGTTGGATTTACCCAGAGTCTGAAAGCAGATCCGGCCTTTGCAGAACAGCATATCAAAAAGATTCTACAGGGGAATGGATTTAAAGCGAATGTGAAGGTATTTACGGATCAGAAGCAGTTCTTAAGGAGAGTGGATGAACTCTATCCGGATCATCTGGAAAAAGAGGCACAGGTGCCTTTTACACCGGATGAACGTTATCCAAATGCAACCAGAAATGAGCTGGTAAAAGCCGTTATTCTGGCAATTTCGATTTAGACGGAGATAATGTATGAAGGAAATTGTAGTATCACAAAATGAAGCAGGACAACGGTTAGACAAGCTGCTGGGACGTTATTTAAATACTGCGCCCTCCAGTTTCCTCTACAGGATGCTTCGGAAGAAGAATATTACCTTAAATGGTAAGAAGGCCACTGGAAAAGAAATTCTGGAAAAAGAGGACAGTATCAAAGTTTTTTTCAGTGATGATACATGGAAGAAATTCAGTACGGTATATATAGGAGAAAAGAAAGAAACGAAAGATTCGGAAACTTTCACAAAGATACCACCATTAAAAAAAGAACAGATTATTTATGAAGATGAGAATATTCTTTTGATCAATAAACCGATCGGGGTACTTTCCCAGAAGGCACAGCCAAAGGATATTTCGATCAATGAACAGATGATAGCCTATCTTTGTGCAAGTGGACAGATTACGGCAGATGTGCTTCAGACATTTCGCCCTGCTGTATGCAACCGTCTGGACCGTAATACCAGTGGTCTGGTGTTGGCAGGGAAGACGCTGGCAGGCTTACAGGAACTGTCAGAGATGCTGAAAATGCGCTCTATGCATAAGTATTACTGTGCACTGGTAGAAGGGAATATTACCGAATTCAGCCGGGTAGAAGGGTATCTGATAAAGGATGAAAAGACAAATACAGTAAAAATACTGAAAAAAGAAATGCCGGGTGCCAAAAAGATTATTACAGAATATCGTCCGGTGAAACAATTAAAGAATGCGACACTTCTGGAGGTGCTTCTGGTGACGGGACGTTCTCATCAGATCCGGGCGCATCTGGCAAGTATGGGACATTCAATTATTGGAGATGGCAAGTATGGGCACGTTCCGGTGAATCGTTATTATGAGGAACATTACCGGGTCCGCAGCCAGATGCTTCATGCTCAGCGAGTGGTATTTCCAGAACTATCCGGAACCTTTTCCTATCTTTCAGGAAAAGAATTTACGGCACCGCTTCCGGGAGAATTCCAGAGAGTCATGAAAGGAGAAGCATAATGGCAACATGGAATTCCAGAGGCTTACGAGGATCGGTGCTGGAAGATCTGATTAACCGTTCTAATGAGATCTATCTGGAAAAAGGACTGGCGCTGATTCAAAAGATTCCCACACCGATTACGCCAATACAGATGGACAAACAGAGTCGTCATATTACCCTTGCCTACTTTGAACAGAAAAGTACAGTGGATTACATTGGCTGTGTGCAGGGAATACCGGTGTGTTTTGATGCCAAGGAATGCAGCAGTGATACTTTTGCCCTGCAGAATCTCCATGAACATCAGGTTCGGTTTATGACAGAGTTCGAAAAACAGGGAGGCGTGTCTTTTCTGCTAATTTATTACAGTGGCAGAGATCTGCTCTACTATCTGACCTATCAGAGTATGATGAAGTTCTGGGAGCGGAAAGAGGCAGGAGGCAGGAAAAGTTTTCGCATGGAAGAATTGGACATGGATTATATCCTGCAGCCCCGCCAGGGGATTTTTGTGCCTTATCTGGATGGACTGCAAAAAGATTTGTCACACAGGGATTGACAATTCGTTCAGGGACTTTTATAATGATACGGTGATTTAACGAATTAGCACTGTACTACAGAAAAGTGCAAGGAGAAGAAAATGGAAAGATTACTACATACGCCGGATGGTGTCCGGGATATTTACAACGATGAATGTGAAAGAAAACTGAAGCTCCAGAATAAGCTTCATGAGGTCCTGAAAGGGTATGGGTACCGGGATATTGAGACTCCGACTTTTGAATTCTTTGATGTATTTAACAAGTCAGTGGGAACGACTCCTTCCAAGGATCTATACAAGTTTTTTGACAGAGAGGGAAATACACTGGTGCTCAGACCGGATATCACTCCGTCTATTGCAAGAGCAGTATCGAAGTATTTTCAGCAGGAGAAGGGTGAGATCAGACTCTGCTATCAGGGAAATACTTTTATCAATAATTCCAGTTATCAGGGCAGACTGAAAGAGACTACACATTTGGGGGCAGAATTCATCGGCGCAGATTCTCCTCAGGCAGATGCCGAGATCGTTGCTATGGTGGTGGACTGCCTGAAGAACGCCGGACTGAAGGAACTGCAGATCAGTGTAGGGCAGCTGGATTATTTCAAGAGTATTTTAAAGGATGTTATTATAGATGAAGAATCAGAAGGAAAGTTAAAAGATTTTATAGCCAACCGAAACATTTTTGGTGTGGAATCCATTTTGGATCAGTTAGAGATCCATGGAAAAGTAAGAGATGCACTGATGGCACTTCCGGAACTGTACGGTTCTGTGGATATTCTGGAGAAAGCCATGGCGTATGCGACGAATAAAGAAGCGAAAGCAGCTATTGTACGGCTAAAAGAGATCTACCGCATTCTGGAATACTATGATGTTACACAGTACGTCAGCTTTGACCTGAGCATGCTGAGCAGATATAATTATTATACTGGTATTTTTTTCCGTGGTTATACATATGGAAGCGGAGATGCAGTGGTAAAAGGCGGACGTTACGATAACCTTCTGAAGCATTTTGGAAAGGATGCTCCGTCCATTGGATTCGTAGTGGTAATTGATGAACTGTTGTCAGCTTTAAAGCATCAGAAAATAGAACAGGATGGATGTGATGAGATCCTTATCGTACCATATGACTGTAACCATGAACGAATCGCAGTACAGCTTGCATGTACTATGCGCCATCAGGGAAAACATGTGGTATTAAAAGAATGTAGCAGAGAATTCGGACCTGAACAGGCGACCATTCTGAATAAGCTGATAAAAGAATATCTGACAGAGAAATAGGGGAAAGATGGATGCGTTATTTAACATTTGCACTGACCAAGGGGAGACTTGCCAAGCAGACCCTTGCACTTTTGGAACAGGTAGGTATCACCTGCGAAGAAATGAAAGATACCGATTCAAGAAAACTGATTTTTGTAAATGAAGAATTAAAGTTAAAGTTTTTTCTGGCAAAGGGACCGGATGTGCCGACTTACGTAGAATACGGGGCAGCAGATATCGGTGTAGTAGGAAAAGATACCATAGATGAAGAAAACCGCAAACTTTATGAAGTATTGGACCTGGGATTCGGGAAATGCCGTATGTGTGTCTGCGGCCCGGCTGAGGCAGCAGAGCTTCTGAAGCATCAGCAGCGTATCCGTGTGGCAACCAAATATCCGAGAATTGCAAAGGAATATTTTTATAATAAAAAGTGTCAGACGGTTGAGATCATCAAGCTGAATGGTTCCATTGAGCTGGCACCTATCGTGGGATTATCTGATGTGATAGTAGATATTGTAGAAACCGGATCTACCTTAAGAGAAAACGGCCTTCAGGTGCTTGAAGAAGTATGCCCGCTTTCAGCAAGAGTCGTGGTAAACAGAGTCAGCATGCAGATGGAGAGTGAACGAATTACAGAGATTCTGAACAAGTTAAAAGCAGTATTATAATTAATACAGGAGGAGTCAGAAATGAGAATTGTAACACTGACACAGGAGTCAAAGGACAATCTTCTGGAAGATTTATTAAAAAGAAGTCCGAACAACTATGGCACTTATGAGGATAAAGTAGCTGCGATTGTAGATGACGTAAGAAAGCGTAGAAATGAAGCAGTATTTGAATATACCGAGAAGTTTGATCATGCAAAGATCAATGCATCCAATATCCGTGTGACAAAGGAAGAACTGGAAGAAGCCTACAGCCAGGTAGATCCGGAACTGCTGGAAGTCATTCGTAAAGCGCTGGTAAATATTCGCGCCTACCATGAAAAGCAGAAACGGACAAGCTGGTTTGACAGCAAGGAAGACGGAACTCTTCTTGGTCAGAAGATTACGCCACTGGCAAGAGTTGGTGTTTACGTACCTGGTGGAAAGGCTGTGTATCCTTCTTCTGTATTGATGAATATTGTACCGGCAAAGGTAGCAGGTGTAGGGAAGATTGTGATGACTACACCGTGTAATGCAGAAGGAAAAGTGAATCCTACCACATTGGTGGCGGCAAACGAAGCCGGAGCCGATGAAGTCTATAAGGTAGGAGGGGCACAGGCAATCGCAGCACTTGCTTTTGGAACAGAATCCATTGAAAAAGTAGACAAGATCGTAGGACCGGGTAATATCTATGTGGCACTTGCCAAAAAAGCAGTGTATGGTTTTGTCAACATTGATTCCATCGCAGGACCAAGTGAGATTCTGGTGCTTGCTGATGAGACTGCCAATCCACGTTTCGTGGCAGCGGATCTTCTTTCCCAGGCAGAACATGATGAGATGGCATCAGCCATTCTGATCACGACAAGTATGGATCTGGCAGAGAAGGTATCGGAAGAAGTGGATGGATTTGTAAAAGTATTATCCAGAAAAGAGATTATCCAAAAATCACTGGATCAGTTCGGATACATTCTGGTAGCTGAAAATATGCAGGATGCCATTGATGCGGCAAATGAGATTGCTTCTGAGCATCTGGAGATCGTAACAGCAAATCCGTTTGAAGTGATGACAAAGATCCGTAATGCCGGAGCAATCTTCATTGGAGAATACAGCAGCGAACCTCTGGGAGATTATTTTGCAGGACCAAACCATGTTCTGCCGACCAACGGAACATCCAGATTTTTCTCACCTCTGAATGTAGACGATTTTGTAAAGAAATCCAGTATTGTTTACTACTCCAGAGAAGCGTTGGAAGCAGTACATCAAGATATTGAAAAATTTGCAAAAGCAGAGCAGCTTACTGCTCATGCTAATTCTATACATGTAAGGTTTGAGTGATGAGAGGAATGGCGTTTCAGAACGCAAAATAAGAGGTCATTCGCAGAGCATAAAGAAGGAGGAAACAGATTATGGCAGATCGCAGCGCAGAAATCAAAAGATTTACTTCAGAGACAGAAATAAAATTAAGTTTCTGCATTGATGGACAGGGTGACTTTCATCTGGATTCCGGCATTCCATTTTTTGATCATATGTTAAATGGATTTACCAGACATGGATTATTTGACTTAAGCGGAACGATACGGGGAGATATTGAGGTAGATTCTCACCATACGATAGAAGACACCGGAATTGTCCTGGGAGAAGCAATTAAGGAAGCAATCGGTGATAAAAGAGGAATCCGCAGATTCGGACAGGCAATTCTGCCGATGGATGACGCGCTGGTACTCTGTGCCATTGATCTGTCCGGAAGACCGTATTACAGCTCAGATCTTACCTTTACCTGTGAAAAAATCGGAGATATGGATGCAGAAATGGTGCGTGAATTCTTTTATGCCATTTCCTATACGGCAGGAATGAACCTGCATTTTAAGCAGTTATCCGGTGTTAATAACCATCATATTGCAGAGTGTGCATTTAAGGCATTTGCAAAGGCTCTGGATATGGCGACCGGATATGATGAAAGAATTACAGGAGTATTATCTACGAAAGGAAGTCTGTAAAATATGAAAGAATCCAATGCAAAAAATCTTCTTGCACATATTTTTATGAAAAACGGAAAAGCAGTAACAGGGCTTACAAATTTTCATATTCTGGGAGAACGTTCTATTCCGGAACTGGCAAAATACTATGAGCATAAAGGTGCTGATGCACTAATTCTGTTTGATTTATCGAAATCCGAAGAAGAACATAAACTTCACCAGAGAATCATCAAATGTCTGTGTGGAAGAAGCCAGATTCCGGTAATTGCGGGCGGACATATTGAGGGACTTCATGATATGGAAGCACTGGTGGATATGGGATGTGACCGGGTATTCCTGAATATGTCAAAAGAAGAAAACAGAGATTTGCTGCCAGAGGCACGTAAACAGTTTGGAAAAGAACATATCGCTGTCTGCATCAATGATTTTACTTTTCCAAAAGAGGAGAACGACCGAATTGAAAAGTATGCCGAAGAGGTGATTCTTCTTGGAGATAACCGCCATCTTTATGAGGCTGTGCGCAGTCTTCCGGTCACCTGTATTCCGTTGATGGATCTGGTAGATTATCAGAAGGTATACGTATTGCTGAAAGAAAAAAATGTGTCTGGCATTTCCGGCAATGTGATTTCGAATACAGAAGTAGATCTCTTTGAATTAAAAGACCTGCTCCAGATGAAGGGAATCCCTATGAAACAGCAGAGGTCTGCTATTGCCTGGTCAGATTTTAAGCTGAACAGTGACGGGCTGATTCCGGTTATCGTGCAGGATTATCGCAATGGAGAAGTGTTGATGCTGGCATATATGAACGAAGAAGCTTTTGATAAGACAGTCAAAACAGGGCGCATGACCTACTGGAGCAGAAGCCGTCAGGAACTGTGGATCAAAGGAGAAACATCCGGACATTTTCAGTATGTAAAACGTCTGTCCATAGACTGCGACAATGATACAATTCTTGCCTATGTCGTACAGGTAGGAGCTGCCTGTCATACCGGTAACCGAAGCTGTTTTTACCGGGATCTGATGAAGAAAGAATATGATACAGTTGATCCAATGAATACCCTTCGGAATTTGTACGAAAAGGCAGAGCATAAAAAAGCAGCACTGATTGACCATACTTCTGTAAAGAAACAGGCAGCAGATGTTCTGTATCATATGACAGATCTGATGGCAGAATATCAGGTAAGCTGGGAAGATGTGACAGAAGAGATTGACAGGAGAGAAAAGAAGCACAAAGAAGGTTAAAGAATCTGTTCTGACAAATATTGAGACGGAGTTTTTTGCAGAGATAGCAAAAGCTCCGTCTTTTACCATACCAGAAAGGTATGATAAAAATACAAAAACAGTATTGCGGTTTGACGAAAAACAGAATGAAATATGTTGAAAATTATGCAGATTATACTATAATAGATATGATGAAAACACATGGGAGGTGTTGTTATGTTAAGTTTTATTATTTGTTTTGCCCTGTTGTTAGGTGGGTATTTTGTCTACGGCAAAGTAGTGGAAAACACTTTTGCACCGGATGACAGAGAGACACCGGCAGTCAGGATCAATGATGGCGTAGACTATGTTGTCATGCCGCAGTGGAAGCTGTTCCTGGTACAGCTGCTGAATATTGCAGGACTGGGTCCAATCTTTGGCGCCATGCAGGGAGCTTTGTGGGGACCGGTTGTATTTTTATGGATTACCTTCGGTACGATCTTTGCCGGTGGTGTTCATGACTATTTTTCCGGCATGCTTTCTGAACGAAATGACGGAGCATCGATTTCAGAGGTATGTGGTATTTACCTCGGTGGCGTGATGAAAAATGTGATGCGTGTATTCAGTGTCGTTCTGTTGGTTATGGTAGGTACCGTATTTGCGGTAGGACCTGCAGGTCTGATTGTAACACTGTTAAAGAACGCCGGTATCAGCGGAACGTTTTCCAGCACAGAAGTATGGCTGTGGATCATTCTGGCATATTATTTTATCGCAACTTTTATTTCTATTGACAAGATTATCGGACGTATTTATCCGATATTTGGTATTTGCCTGATTGTTATGGCAATTGGTGTTATCTTTGGTATCTTTACCAATCCTGCATATACGATTCCAGAGATCTGGAGTAACTTTACGAATATGCATCCGGATGGAAAACCAATCTGGAGCTTCATGTTCATTACGGTAGCATGTGGTGCGATTTCCGGTTTCCATTCCACACAGTCACCATTGATGGCACGTTGTATGAAGTCAGAAAAACAGGGACATTTTGTATTTTACGGTGCCATGGTAGCAGAAGGTGTGATTGCTTTGATCTGGGCTGCAGCAGGCTGTGCAGTATATGAAGTAACAGGTGGCTTAAGCACAGGATTAAAAGAGATCCTCGCAAACGGACAGTCTGCAGCCATTTATGATGTATGTATTAAGACCATGGGTTCTGTAGGTGTTGCGCTGGCTATGATCGGTGTTATTGTATGCCCGATTACTTCAGGTGATACAGCATTCCGTAGTGCACGTCTGGTATTGGCAGACTGGTTCAAGATTGACCAGAACAAGATTCAGAAACGTCTGGTACTTTGTGTGCCGTTGCTGGCAGCCGGTGCATTCATCGGACATTTGGATTATGCGATTGTATGGAGATACTTCAGCTGGACCAACCAGACTCTGGCAATGATCGTATTATGGACTGCAAGTATGTATCTGTATCGTGAGAAGAAGAATTACTGGATTACTGCAGTACCGGCAACCTTTATGAGTGCAGTATCCATGACCTATTTTGTATGTGCATCTGAGTGTCTGGGACTCTCCACCACAATTGCATATCCGGCAGGAATCATTCTGGCAGCACTGTTTCTTGGTATCTTTCTTCATGCAACAAAGAAACCAGTGAAAGCTGCGTAAAGAATAATGTAGCCGGGAAGATCTCAATATGAGACAAATCAGCTGACTTACATAGATCAGGCGGGGGATGGACTCTCGCCTGGTCTGTTTTTAAAAAGTCTTGGCATTGAGTTGCGAGTACCGCACATCAGATCAGAATAAGTGAAAAGAGAGAACAGATCATGATTTTAACAAAGAAGCTTGGAGAAATGTCACTCCCGGAGGAGGAAATAAAACAGGATAAAAAGAATTGTCGGAAGTTTGGTCCGTGTGGTATTGGAAAGAAGGCACTGTATCTGAATAGCTTTTATATTGATCGTCAATATTATGTGCCAATCAAATCGGTTAACAGAATTTTCAAAAGAGTGGCTATGAGTAAAGGTGGATTTACCGGAAAGGGAATTTTTGGCACACTGCCATATCTGGTAGTGGAGTATGATAACGGAAAGCAAAAGCAGTGCAATTTTAAGCATGAAGAGGATGTGGATCGTCTGCTTGCTTTTGTGGAAACGAATTTTCCGAATATTCCACTGCATAGTGTAGAGGCAGAACGGAAGCTGGCCGAGAAAGCCCGACGTCTGGCTGAGAAGAAATATGTATCCAATCTGTCAGACGAAGCAAAAATGAGTATTCAGAATCTGGAGAAGGCAGAAAAATATCTTCACAGAAAGTCAGATCTATATCTGGATTTGAGTCAGTCAGCCAGGAAGAAGCGTATTTATGATCGCAGTAATCCGGCTTATAAATGGGTGGCACTGGCGATTACGGTTATGGGAGCAGGAGCATTTGCCTATGGTGTTTATGCACTGATCACCCATGCAGGATTTGGTATGTACTTTTTGTTATTTGGTCTGGCAGCAATTTTCCTGTTTGCAGGAGCCAACGTTTTGCCAACATCAAAAAATAACAGAAGATATCTGGAACAGAAACTAAAAGATTCCATATATGCTATGGAACATTATATTCAAACCTACCCGGATTTTCCGGTTCCGGCTTATTATGCCCATCCGATCGTTTTGAAACGTATGACAGAGATTTTGAAGGAAGGACGTGCAGAGAACCTGGAAAGTGCTCTTCAGGTATTGAAGCTGGATTTAAAAGCATTAAATGCTAATGTCGTGGTAGAACAGGAAGAATACGATGAAGTAGTGGCAATTAAATCAATGTTTCTGGTTATGGATTATAAATAAAAGAATAAAACACAGCAGCTGTATGAGAAATGCATCTATGGCTGTTGTGTTTTTTTATGCAGCAGGAAAATCTGTCTGAATGCACATTGGCAGCTTCTTTGTTCTTATGTTAGAATAGAATCAGGAAATAAAAAATGGCGATTACTGTGGAAATTATGAGGTTGCGCAATGGAATTGAGAAAAAATAAAAAATTATATTATTCGGTAATCAGTGTCTGTCTTCTTATCTGTGCAGCGGTAATCCGAGAACTAGCAAGAGAAGAAGACTATATTTTACTGGAAACAATATTACAGTTCAGTCGCCATCTGATTCATGCCGGTTTATTATTTATCTGGATGAGTACCATAAAGCAGAGGATTATGCAGGATTCTGTCAGACGTTATTTGCTGGCATCCTGCAGTTTGTTGATATTGTGGCTGTACATCCGAACCTGTAAATGGATGTTTTTCCCATCTGATACCTGGGCAAATCGATACTGCTGGTATGCATATTATATAGCATTGATTTTTGTACCACTGTTTGGTGTATTCGTCATTCAGTGTCTTGGAAAATCAGAGGATTATAAATTACCTGAAAAATGGAAACTATTGTATCTTCCGGCCATAATATTGTTATTACTGGTATTTACCAATGATCTTCATCAGCTTGTTTTTTGTTTTCCGGACGGATCAGCATTTTCAGATGATTATTATACATATGGTTCCTGCTATCTGCTTGTTTCAGGATGGAGTATTTTGCTTGGACTGTACTTCGTTTTGTCATTATTGCGGCAATGCCGTGCACCGGGGCGTCCATGGTTTCAAAAAATCCCGGTTCTGGTTATGCTGTTAGAAGTTGCCGTTACTATTTTATATTGTATGAATATATTGAAGTGTGATGTGACTGCACTGAACTGTGCTATGATTGTTCTTTTGCTGGAGAGTTGCATACAAAGTGGATTGATTCGTTCGAATTCCCAATATGACCGTTTGTTTGAAATTGCAAATATTGAAGCACACATTGCAGATGAAAAGGGAAAGATACGTTATGTATCCGGTCAGGCACAACAACCGGAAGCACAAGTTCGGACCTGGATGACTGATTTGGAACATGAGGGGATCGTTATGGATGGAAAAAGACTGAAATGTGCAAAGTTAACCAGAGGATGGATTCTTTGGTGGGAAGATATTTCAGAAATCATGACATTCACAGAAGACTTGGAGAACGCCAGAAAACAATTATCGGAGAAAAACGATCTGATGAAGGCGGAACTGGAGCTTCGCGAAAAGAAGTTGCAAGTCGAAGAAAAAAATCGTCTATATGACCGTATTACAGAAGAAGTCACAAAACAGTTAGATCAGGTAGAGCAGTTATTAAAAAAGAAAGATGAAAAGAAAGAGAAGAAGCAGTTAGCACATATTTGTGTATTAAGTGCCTATATCAAACGGAGATGCAATCTTGCATTGCTTGCAGAAAATTCAGCCCTGCTGCAGGCAAAGGAATTAAGTTATTGCCTGAAAGAGTCTGCTGAAATGATACAGCTTTATGGAACAATGGTTTCTGTAGACAGTTCTTGCCAGGGAGAAACGAAGGCAGAATATCTGATTGCTGTATATGATACATTTGAACAGCTGATTGAACAGATACTGGATCAGACAGATGCAATGCTTTTGAATGTTCACGTGTTAAATAATCAAATTTGTATGAAAATCCAGATGAATCTGGAAAAAGACTGGAACATACCACAATGGAACTTCTGGTATGCAGTGGGAGGCAGCGTGAACATACAACAAATGAAAAAAACCTGGTATTTTGAATTTACGATGAAATCAGATTTGGTGTAAATAGAGGAGAAACTTGAGAATGACTACAGTATCGCAAATGTCAGATGTTACAAGGGGTATGATTCTTCTGTGTCTGTACGGGATTTTTCTGCTTCAGTTTGGATGCATGATAACAGGTGTTTGGAAAAAAGAAAAACCGATACTTCGATATTGCCTGAGTATTTTAATGATAACAGGAATGGTATTGTTATCATTTCGAGACGTGAATCAAAAACTCTTTTTTAACAGATTATCAGATAAAAAGATCATAGAGACAACAATCAGTCAGTTACCGATATGGGGCGTTTTGCTGACACTGTTAAGTTTGGCGATACTGACAGGTATAATGATCTGGCATCTGATTCATTATGAAAGAAGTACACTGACAAAATCTGCTATAAAAGAAAGTGTAGAATGTCTTCCGATGGGACTTTGCTTTTTTACAGAACAGGGATTTATATTATTGTCTAATTGGAAAATGGAGCAGATATGTCGGGAGTTGACAGGAAAAGATCTTCAAAATGGCAATGTTTTCTGGGCCAGATTATCACGAGATCAGATAACGAATCATGCAGAATCGGTGTGGTATGAACGAACACATTGTTTACGTATGAAAAATGGAGAAATTTGGTCTTTTGAAAAACAATTGCTGAAAATGGATACAAAAGACGTGTGGCAATTGACAGCTGTAAATATTTCAGAATTGTATCAGTTATCCCAACAATTAAAAAAAGAAAACAGCCAGCTTACAGAAATGAATCAGAGACTGAGACAACATGGAGAAAATATGGATGCCTACGTGCGCAGTCGTGAAATTCTGGAAACCAAGATTCAGATTCACAAAGAAATGGGGCAGGCGCTGCTGGCATCCAGAGCATATCTGACACAGACTGAATCTGTCATCGAAAAAGAAAGTGTACGAAAACGCTGGGAATATGTTGTTTTGCTTTTGAAAAAAGAAACTGAAATTTCAGAAGGAAAAAATGAATGGAAACAATTTATAAAAACAGCAGAAGACGCAGGCGTGAAGATCATCGTACATGGGGATATTCCAACGGAAGAGAAGCAGCTGGAACTGTTAATGGCAGCAGCAGCTGAAGCACTGACGAATGCAGTACGTCATGGCGGAGCAGATCAGCTGCGGATAGAAATACAACACATAACTAACTGGAACATATTTTTTACAAATAATGGAAAAAAACCGGAATCTATTGTGACAGAAGGCGGTGGACTTGGTTCTCTGCGTACTCGTCTTGAAGAAGTCGGTGGAAGTATGAATATTTTTACAAAACCAGAATTTGTTCTGGCAATCACTTTGCCGGAGAAAGGAATAGAATATGATACCAACTCAGGTACTGATTGTAGAAGATGATCCTATGACCAGAACACTTTTTGAAATTTATCTGAAAAACAGTGAACGGTATGTACTGGCAGGATCCATTGAAAGCGCATCTATGGCAGAATTGTATTGTCTGACCAGACAGGTAGATTTAATTATTATGGATGTCTGTACGGCATTTCATGCAAGTGGTCTTATTGCTGCAGGAAAAATAAAGAAAAATCATCCAAGAATCAAAATTTTAATGGTGACCAGCCAACCGGAATGCGATTTCATTAACCGAGCAAAAGCTGCAGGAGTAGATAGTTTCTGGTATAAAGAACCTTCTTCTGAAGTGATTTTAGATTTGATTGACCGTACAATGAACGGGGAGCATATTTATCCTGACGGTACTCCAAACCGTAAGATCGGCGAGGCGCTCAGCACAGAATTTACAGAACAGGAGCTGAAAATTTTAAGAGAGCTGACCAGTGGAGATACGGATGAGGAAATTGCGGCAAATCTGCATTTATCTATTTGGACTGTGCGTAAATATGTAAAACAAATGTTGGAAAAGACACAATTTAAGTCACGTACTCAGCTCGCAGTAGCCGCAAGAGAAAGTGGTCTGGTTATCAAAGGTTATTAAAGAATATTCCTGGTTGTGTATACTAATATTAGGATAGAAATTTCTATCAGTTTTTTTTATAATAAAGAAAAAAGTCCAGGGAGGTGTAAGGTATGGGTTTTTTAGGAAAATTATTTGAAAAAAAGGTATGTGATATTTGTGGCGGCGAAATTGGAATGTTGGGAAACAGAAAACTGGATGATGGAAATCTGTGTAAAAATTGTGCCAAAGAACTTTCACCATGGTTTTCCGATCGCAGACACAGTACAGTGGAAGAAATTCGTCAGCAGTTAGCTTATCGAGATGACAATAAGAAAAAAGTACAGATGTTCCAGATCACCAGAGATTTTAAAGGCAGCAATGCACATATATTTATTGATGATCAACACGGATGGTTTACCATTGCATCCAGGATCAATGTGGAAAATAATCCGGATGTTCTGGAATTATCTCAGATCACAAGCTGCCGTCTGGATGTGGAACAGGAACGTACAGAGGAATTCTATGAGGATAAAGAAGGAAATGAACAGAGCTATGATCCACCAAGATACAACTATTCTTATGACTATAAAATAGAAATCGGTGTTCGCGCTCCATGGTTCAATGAAATGAGAATGTCTCTGAATACATTTTCTATCCCGGAACATGACAGGGGACGAATTCTCGACACAGAAAATCTGGGAAATCAGATTGTAGCCGCACTGACACAATGCCAGCAGCCTGGAAATATGGGAATGACCGGAAGACAAATGGATGACATTGGTCAGCAGACATACCAGCAGCCAATGGGACAACAACCGATGTACCAGCAGATGGGGCAGCCAGGTTGTCAACCTCAGATGGATACTCAGCCAGCTGCAAGAATCAAATGTGACAAATGTGGATGGACACCAACAGATATGACCAATATCCCGAAGTTCTGCCCATTCTGCGGAGATCCAATCGACTGGAATGATCAGGTTTTGTAATGTATCAAAAATTAACAGATAGAATCAAAAGGATGAGGTGATGAAATATGGCAGATACAATGGAATATAAGTGTCCATCCTGCGGTGGTTCAATGGAGTTTGACAGTAAAACCCAGAAATTGAAATGTCCATTTTGTGCTACGGAAGTGGGAATAGAGGAATGGGAGGATGTTCAGGAAGAACAGGCAGGTATGCAGCAGGGGGATACCTGCTGGGAAGCTATGGGAGGCGATTCTTCCTGGACTCGTGAAGAAACAGCAAACATGGCTGTCTATTCCTGCCAGTCTTGTGGCGGAGAGATTGTCGCAGATAAAACGACAGGTGCAACTGCCTGCCCATACTGTGGAAACCAGGTGGTTATTAAAGGTACATTTTCAGGTGACCTGAAACCGGATTATATCATACCGTTCAAACTGGATAAAAAAGCGGCAAAAGCAGCCTATAAAAAACATCTTACAAAGAAAAAATTCTTGCCTGGGATTTTTGCAAAAGAGAATCATATCGATGAAATCAAAGGTGTGTATGTACCGTTCTGGCTGTTTGATACGAAAGTCCATGCAGATGTGAACTATGAAGCAGAAAAAGTGAAAGTCTGGACATCCGGTGATACAGAATATACCGAAAGGGCAACTTATGATTTGGGAAGAAGCGGATCGCTGTCATTCGAGCACCTTCCGGTAGACTGCTCCAGAAAAATGGATGACAAACTGATGGAATCTATTGAACCTTATCAGTTTCAGGATGCCGTTCCATTTAAGGCAGCTTATTTGTCTGGATATATGGCCGACCGATACGATGTTGAAATGACAGAAGGGCGAAAACGAGCAGAAGAAAGAATCAAACGAAGTGCAGAAGAAGCGTTAAAACCTGGAATTTCAAAATATGATTCTGTAGAAACCAAATCCAGTGATGTACATATTGTCGATGCCAGATACTGGTATGTGTTGTATCCGGTATGGATTCTAAATACAACATGGCAAAAAAATCAATATATTTTTGCCATGAATGGGCAAACTGGAAAAATGGTAGGAGATCTGCCTTTTGACAGAGGCGCATTCTGGAAATATGTGGCAACCAGAGGCGTTGCAATCGGAGCTGTACTGTATGCACTCATGTGGATGATTATATATATGGTATAGGAGGGCAGACAGATGAAAAAAACTATTTCAAAAATAAAGCTCTTATTGTCGATGGCACTGATGTTGACGATAATATCCGGAAGATTTGTAGGTGCAAATGCCATGTTTTCGGACACACAGTCAACACCTCAGAAAGAAGTATCGTCTTATGAACGTCTGAAAGATGAGACAGGTCTTTTAAGTGAAGATGAAGCAGACAGTCTGTTGGCGCAGCTGGATGAAATCAGTGAACGGCAGAGTTGTGATGTCATTGTCGTAACGGTGGCATCTCTGGATGGCAAAACAGCCGAAAGCTATGCAGATGATTATTTCGATTTCAACGGTTATGGACTGGGTCAGGACAGAGACGGAATACTTTTGCTTCTGTCAATGGAAGACCGTGATTGGGCAATTAGTACTCACGGTTTTGCGATTACAGCCTTTACCGATGCGGGACAGGACTATATGACGGATCATTTTTTATCTTATATTAGTGATGGAGAGTATGCACAGGGTTTTCAGAAATATGCAGAATTATGTGATCAGTTTCTGACTCAGGCGAAAGCCGGAGAACCCTATGATGTAGATAATCTTCCCAAAGGTTCCGTGGCTTTTGTCTGGCTCCCAATAGATATTGTCATTGGCTGTATCATTGCTTTTTTCAGGGCACAGGGCAAGAAGAAGAGTCTGAAGACAGTAAGAAAAAAAGTAAGTGCAAGAGATTATATTGTACAGGGAAGTCTGAAAGTCAGAACCGGCAGAGAAATTCTGCTTAACCGTGTAGTTTCATCCAGAGATATCTCAAGATCGGATAGCGATTCTTCTGGTTCCAGTGGCGGAAGCAGTACTCACACCAGCTCGTCCGGGGAAACTCATGGAGGATCCAGTGGAAAATTTTAATGTAACTGAGGAGAAAGTATAAAAAATGAATCCATATCTTGGAAACAATGCAAAAAAAGTGAAACTATCATCCTATATAATCAGCATTTTCTGCGTGCTATGCGTAGCTGCATCTGCTCAGGTTGTGAAAAAAGATATCTGTACTGGAGAGGAACTGACCGGCATCATAGCAGGTCTTGTGCTTATGGGACTATTTCTGTGGCCAATTCTTCGTACCGTTCGTAAATTCATAAGCTATCGGAGAACACAGAAGATCGCAGGATGGTTATCTTATTATGAAGAAGAGGAGGTCAGTTTTCAGAAACTGGAGACGGAACTTGGTCGTAATGTACCTGCACAGATAAAATATCTGGTTCGGAAGGGATATCTGCAGAACCTGAAGATAGATATGGAGAAAAAATGCATAGAGATTATGGCACCGAACAAACAGGTAGAAGAACAGATTTATCAGGATCGGATTTGTCCATACTGTGGAGCAAAAAACAGAACGATAAAAGGTCGTGTAAGTACCTGCGAGTTTTGCGGACAGAAGATTTAACAGATGTAGAGTTCTCTCACCACTAAACAAAATGCAGGGAATTTTAATGAAGAAGGGAGGAGGCGTATGATGAAAAAAACATGCTGGTTGTTTATGATACTGATATTGCTGTCAGGAGTGTGTGTATCGGCAGAAGAAGAAACCATCTGGAACTTTGACAGCGAAGCGTATACATTGCGGGAATATATGGGTACAGACACGAATGTAGTGGTTCCGGATACACTGGATGGAGTACCCGTCAAAGTACTGTATATGAGTTGTCTGGGAAGTTCAGATACGCTTACCTCTGTGGTTCTGCCGGATAGTGTGACAGTACTTCGAAACGGTGCTTTAAGCTTCTGTGAGAATCTGACACAGATTACGTTATCCGAGAATCTGATCAGTATTGGGCGTGGGTGTCTTGGCAGTAACCATGCGATGACAGAGATCACCATACCGGCATCTGTCTGTTATATGAGAGGAGATGCGCTCGGTTTCTGCTTTAATATGCAAAAGATTGTATTTGAAGGAGCCTGCCCTGTATTCTACTCACAAGCCTTGCGTGCACTTCCGGATGATGTGGTAGTTTATGTACCGGATGATCAGCTGGAAGCATACAAGAAGGTGTTTGAAGAGAACGATCTGCAGCTGGAGATTCAGCCAAGTGGAAAGCCGGCTGTGCTGCACACCCCTGATGAATACCTGGATACAGAAAATCTGATCTTCGACCCGGAAACAGGAACGATTACCGGTTATGAGGGAACAAATGCAAGACTGACGATTCCGGAAACAATTGACGGAGTGCCGGTAAAGTCAATTGGAAAAAGAGCATTTGCTTTTCATGATATTCTGTCGTATCTGACACTTCCGGAAGGCCTGGAAGAAATAGAAGACGAAGCCTTCACAGATGTACAGACTTTGTATTATGTGGAGTTTCCATCTACCTTAAAAAGAATTGGTGATTATGCATTCAGGGGCTATGGCGGAGATGATTTGAATTTGCCGGAAGGTCTGGAATATATTGGAGAAGGAGCTTTCATTTATACATGTCCGACGCAGGATCTGATCATTCCGGAAGGAGTAAAAGAAATTGGTCCGTCTGCATTTGCTTCGATGGTATGGACATCGAATGTATTTCTTCCATCTACACTGGAGAAGCTGGATGAAGAATGTTTTAAGAATGCCAGTCTGACATATGTTTATATGGATGGTACGACTCTGCCGGAGATTGCAGATACTGCCTTTGCAGAATGCAGCAATCTGAGAGATATTGACCTGAATGAACACTGTACCAGACAGCAGATGCTGGATGTACAGGAGATTGTGGATGCGCAGGGGCTGGAATGCCGGGTATGGAGAAATCAGAACACAGAAACGGTGGCTGCGCATTTTTCCACAGTAGAAAATCCAGATGATCCGAATACACTATATATCAGTGGATATGAGGAAGATCTGCCTAAGGTACGCAGTTACGGTACTTATTCAGACGATGAGAAGGAATGGAAAATTACAGGAGTTGCAGACGGTGCGTTGAAAGGCGACCAAACGATTACTTATTTTGCAGTCAATCATAATGATCTGTTTACTTATATTGGAAAAGAGGCATTTGCAGAAAGTATTGTGGAGCATGTGGATCTGTTTGATTCTGTGACTACCATTGGTGCAGAAGCTTTCCGAGACTGTACAGAGTTGAAGGAGATCACGATTCCGGCATCTGTGACAGAGATTGGAGAAAATGCTTTTGCAGGATGCAGCGGCCTGACGCAGGTGAATATTTTATGCGATGTAGGATTGCTTCCGGAAGGAGCTTTTGCCGGATGTGAAAATCTTACAGAGGCTACTGTGATGACAGGCAGTATTCCGGCACGGCTTTTTGAAGGATCAGGACTTACGACTCTGCACATGGGAGACGGTGTGACGGCTATTGGTGCAAGAGCATTTGCAGGAACTTCACTGAATGAATTTATTATACCAACGCATATTCCAGTTAACGGAGAATCACTGGAAGGTGTCAGTCCGGAGTGTATCAGGATCAGTGCCGATGCAACGGATGAGCAGGTGGCAGAATGGGCAGCAGTATTAGATTATCCATGGTATGACACTCTGCACAGAGTCGGAGAAGAATCGTCGTTAATAAAAATGCCATATGAACCATTGGCAGAAGACAACTTTGAATTTGATCCGGATACCAGAACGATTACAGCATATACCGGAACAGCAGTGGATGTGATTATACCGCGCACGATTGGTGGAGTGCCGGTAGAAAATATTTCCTATAATGCGTTTGAATGTGCCAGAGATTATCTCACTTCAGAGATGGCAACGTATCAGGAAGAGGGCGACTGGATTCCAATGCGCTGTCTGATCCTGCCGGAAACACTGAAATCCATAGAAGATAGTGCTTTTATGGACTGCCACGATCTGGAAACCGTCATCTGCTATGCACCATTGGAAAATACCAATAACGGTGTATTCCAGGAATTACAGGGACTGAAAACAGTGATCTTTGTAAATGGCGTTCGCCAGATGGATAATTATCTGTTTAATTACTGTAAGAACCTGAAGACAGTATGGTGCAAGAATCAGGTGGACCGTATCGGAATGCAGTGTTTCGGAGTAACTGGTCTGGAACAGATTTGTGTGAATGCAAAGGATATTGATTACAGTGCTTTTATCGGATCTGAGTCATTGAAAGAAATTCATATTCGCAGTGGAGTGGAGCGTTTGAATCTGACAGCATTTGGAATGCTGTCAGGAATCGAAACCATCTGTCTGGAAGGGATAGATCCAAATGTATTGGAAACAGACTGGGTAAACTTAGAGAACAGCAGTGTTACCATTCTGGTACCGGAAGAGACTACAGATGAACAGATGCAGCTTCTGGCACAGAAGTTCCAGGGATCTGCGATTATTACAGATGCGTCCCAGGTAAAGAGAGGTACCTGTCAGATGCCGGAAAATCCAATGCCGGATATCGCAGAGATACTCAGTGCCTATGGACTTTCCTGACGGAATATGACGGATCATTCATAAAACGGTAATACCTGCTGCCAGATAAAAGAAATCTCTCTGGCAGCAGAAAATAAAAAATATATTTCATCATTAGCCTGCAAATAAAAAGTCAAGGCTAAATTGAAAGAACATTGAAAATTTTATACAGGTTGAAATTGGGTATCAAAATAAGACCATCACACCAGTGCTGGTCTGAAAATATTAGTGGATAATTAAGATTCTGGAAGAGATGAAAGATATTCTTTCACTCGTCCGTAGTAGATTCTTAGAAACTTGTTGGCACCTGCAGTCATATAGACATAGTAAGGCTTGCCTTGAGCACGTTTCTTATCTAAGAACTGATAAACAGGATCATCTTCAGGATGCGTTTTAATTAGGACATCCATTACCTGAAATAAAGTCTTTCTTAGATCAGCGGAACCTCGTTTTGATGTAGGAACACTTTTTTGTTCATAGGTTCCGGATTCATTAACACCGGGATCTACACCGGCAAATGCAGTAATAGCACTTTTGTGAGTGAAACGGGAAACATCTCCGATCTCAGCCATCAACTGAGGACCGAGTGAAGTTCCAACACCTTTCATAGCCATAATGACAGGATATTCCGGGAGTTTGGATGCAGTTTCATTCATGAGAGTGCGTAGTGACTCAACAGTTGTAGAGGCACTATTAAGCTGGTCTACAGCTTGCTTGATAATAAGCTTTGTAATGGCATCCTTTGGAAGTACAGGAACAAGTTCCTTTGCTTTTCCATAGATTTCTTCAGCTTTTGACTGACTGAAGTTGTACTTCTTGCGTTTGCACCAGTTCTGATAATGGTCGATAAAGGCATTCAGGGACATTTTACGGATACAGTCCACATGCCAGTATGTAGATGCAAAATCAACCCATTTCTGGCTGCCGTCA
>UQWA01000009.1 GCA_900544685.1 uncultured Lachnospiraceae bacterium
GGGAAGCTAAATTAAAAGCAGAATGTGCAAATAAAGCAAAATCATCATTTCTGTTTAATATGTCTCATGATATCAGAACTCCTATGAATGCAATCATTGGTTATGCAGATCTGGCGTCCAGACATTTACAAGAAACAGAAAAACTCGGCAGATATCTTGAAAAAATTCAAATATGCGGAAAAGAACTTTTGTCGATGCTTGGTAATGTTCTGGATCTTGCAAGAATTGAAAATAATAAGGTCGAAATGGAATACACAGTTTCGAATGTCCATGAGTGCTTTGAAAATTGTGTCATTATGTTCCAGCAACAGGCAGAAAGTAAAAATCAGACTTTTTCTTTGACAGAACAAATCATGTATCCTTATGTATATATGGATGCACCACATCTGTCAGAAGTCTGTCTTAATATTATAAGCAATGCAATAAAGTATACAAATACAGGAGGTACTATATCCTGTAATGTTGTACAGAAATCTTGTGAAAAAGAAGACTGGTGCAATATGATTATTACCATTACCGATAATGGAATTGGTATGTCTGAAGAATTCCAAAAGCGTATTTTTGAAACTTTTGAAAGAGAACGTAACACTACATTAAGTCATATTGATGGCAGTGGCATCGGAATGGGCATTACGAAAAAGCTTGTTGAGCTCATGGATGGTACAATAGAAGTGAAAAGCAAGCAGGGTGAAGGTTCCACATTTACAGTGACTATTCCTTGCAGGAAAGCGTCAAAAGAAGACTCTCTGGCGAAGAAAAACAGTAATCTGAGCAGTAAAAATTGCCTGAACGGTGTTCGAATCTTATTAGTCGAAGATAATGAGATCAATACAGAAATTGCAAGAGAACTATTGACGGAAGAAGGATGTATTGTTGAGACTGCAAATGATGGTGTTGCATGTATTGACATGATGGAAAAGGTTGATGCTGATTATTACAAGCTGATCCTTATGGACATTCAGATGCCTGTTATGAATGGATATGATGCTACATTAGCCATCCGAAAGATGAAGGATGCGAAAAAAGCCAGGATTCCAATTATTGCGATGACTGCCAATGTCTTTGCAGAAGATATACAAAAAGTTCTTTCTGTTGGAATGAATGATCATGTTGCAAAGCCTGTAGATATGAAAATTCTTGTACCAACATTGATGAAATATTTATAATAGACAGATTAAATGACAGAACAGTTGCTAATGAAATAAAGGTATGCCGTTTGAAGTCTCTAAAAATATGACTTCAGAAGAGTATGCGATGTAGAATAGAAAATGAAAACTTACAGTGGGAATAGATGTGATAATTGGAGGCTCATGATGAAACGGAAAAATGTAGCGATTATGTTTTCAGTTATGCTGGCGTTTTCTGGCGTGTCAGTGCCTGAAAAAACAGTCTGTGCACAGGAAACACTTGTGACGCAGGAAGATCAGTATGAAGAACAGTATGAAGAACAGGACAATTGGTCAGAGGAAGATGGAATACTTAGCGGAAGTTCGCAAGACGCAGATTATGACGATCAGGAATGGTTGCTTGACGATGGATATGGTGTGGATGACAGTTTTCTGGAAGATGATTTTCTGATTGATCCTGAGGAAGATGAAGAACTGACAGGAACAGAAGACTTGGACAATGACAAGAATTCAGAGAGTTTATCTGGAACGTCACAAAATGCGGATGGACAGGTGACAACTCAGAATGAAGATGAAACAACAGTTCAGACCGGGAAGTGCGGTGAGAATGCTACTTATGATCTGGACAGTAAAGGAAAGCTTTGGATTAAAGGAAGCGGAGCGGTAACGGATATCACTGCATTCAAGGAAAATAATCAGATCCGAACAGTTGTTGTGGAAGAAGGTATCACAGATATTGCACCGTATGCGTTCAGTCGCTGTGACAGTCTAGTCAGTGTGACATTGCCAGACAGCATGACAGCAATACGGGAAGCTATGTTTATCAAATGCGATAATTTAAGTGAAGTAACTTTACCGAAGAAGTTGAAAGTAATTGGAGATAATGCATTTAGCGGATGTATGAATCTGACCAGTCTGACATTGCCGGATACATTGACAGATATTGGTGTGGAAGCGTTTTCCGGTGTGGGAATCACAAAATTTAATCTTCCGCAGGGAGTGCAGCGTATTGGAGAGGGAGCATTTACAAGTGATATTTTTACAGAGATCCAGTTACCGGAAAACATAACCGATCTTGGTGCAAGAGCTTTCCAGTATTGTGAAAAGCTGAAAAACATCACAATTCCGGAAAATGTATCGGAGATAAGGGATGGTACCTTTTTGGCGTGCAGTGCCTTAAAAACAGTAACATTACCGCAGAATCTGCAAAGAATTGGAAAAGATGCATTTTCCAACTGTAAAGCTCTGACAGAAGTCGATATATCAGCCAGTGTGACAGAGATTGGTAAATATGCTTTTTATAAATGTGATAAATTGAATACTGTCTATATCAGAGGAAATGAAGTCAGCATCGGAGAATGTGCAATCGGGTATAGTATCGTGTATGTAAAAGCGGAAGAAGAATGGAAAGATGTAAGGAATAAAAATCTGATTTTTTATGGGAACATCGGTTCCACAGCAGAAAAATATGCAGCAGAAAACGAACTGACATTTCCGCATCCTGCAGAGGTGCTGGTACATTGCCCGCCAAAAGAAGCAACCTGTGAAGAAAACGGAAATATAGAATACTGGCACTGTAACAGCTGTGGGCTGAATTACAGTGATGCAGGTGGAAAAGAGACGGTTGCCGATGTCGTCATTTCAAAAAAGGGGCATAAGATAGAACTGCAGAGCGGAAAAGATGAAACAACGGAATCCGAGGGAAGAAAAGCGTATTATTTTTGCAGCAGATGTGGAAAGAAGTTCTGGAAAGAAAATGGAACGGAAGAAGTGACAGATGACAGTGAGCTTGTTATTCCGAAAATAAAACAGGAAGAAACGGAAGAAACCGAAGGTGTAGTGGAAACGGAACCGGAACAGGAGAAAAATACAGGGACAAAAAAAGAAACGACTCAGAAAACACAAAAAGTAAGGACGAAAAAAATTAAAGGGCTGAAAAAATCGATAAGCATTGTAAAAGGCAAAACCATGAAGTTAAAGCCGGTACTTGTGCCAAAGAACAGTACGGAGAAGATCTCTTACAGTACTTCTGATAAAAAAGTGGCAGCAGTCAATGCGAAAGGCGTCATTACAGGAAAAAAAGCAGGCACTGCAAAAATTACAGTAAAATCCGGCAGTAAAAAATATGTGATAACGGTAAAGATAACAAAAGTAAAGACTGCGAAACTTAGCGGGATTCCAGCCAAAAAGAGCATAAAAAAAGGAAAAACATATAAACTGAAAGCAGTAGTTACACCAAAAAACAGTGATGAGAAGGTTACCTATTCCTCATCCAATAAAAAGATTGCCACGGTAACGGCGAAAGGTGTAGTAAAAGGAAAAAAGAAAGGAACTGTTAAAATTACCGTAAAGAGTGGTTCCAGAAAAAAGACCTGTAAGGTTACGGTAAAATAGATGAAAAACGGACGGGAAAAAGAAAATGCTGCAGACATGGGAACATATTCAGAATGGATTGTGTGATATATTAAAGAACGATCCTAAGATTCGTTCAGATGTATTCGATCAATAATTTACGGAAAGACAATTTGCAGATATATTATTTTCTTTCATATTAGTATCGATGATTCGTCAGTTTACCATGTTTGGAATGATGGCAGTTCTATTAGGCAGTGGAGATGCATTCCACCTGATTCCTCGTGCAACCGCACTTTGTACAACCGGTCTTGAGAATTTTACCGTACAGCTGGGACTGGGTAAGTGGATAACATCCATTACCATGACCATCTTTTATGTGGTACTTTATCATGTATGGCGTGAACGTTATCAGATCAAGGGTCGTAAAACAACTACAGCAGTTATTTATGGTCTTGCAGTATTAAGAATTGTTTTGTGTATGATGCCTCAGAATAAATGGCTTACTGCAGATGCTCCACTTTCCTGGGGTATCTATCGGAACATTCCGTTTGCACTGATGGGACTGATAATCATCGTTTTATTCTATAAAAGTGCAAAAGAAAATCATGATACATCTTTCCGTTGGATGTGGCTGACAATCGTCCTGAGCTTTGCATTCTATATTCCGGTTGTGTTGTGGGCAGATGTAATACCAATGATTGGCATGCTGATGATTCCTAAAACATGTGCCTATGTGTGGACAGTGTTGATTGGCTATAAGGCAATGAAAAAAGAGGTTGCTTGATAACCTCGGGGAAGAACTAAGAGGTGGTCAACGGCCACCTCTTAGTTTATCTTATCAGTAAATAGGCTGTGTAACTAATATAGAGAAGAATACAAATGGCACCTTCCAGGCGTGTCATCTTTTTTTTGCTTCTGGCGAAAAGATACAGAATAACCGCACTTACGGTCAGTAACAGGCAGTCAATCACGGATTCATCCAGGACATGCAGCGGAGAGATGACAGATGACATACCCAGAATGAACAGGATATTGAACAGGTTGGAACCAATGGCATTTCCCAGTGCCAGACTGCTGTCTCCCTTGCGAGTAGCTACAATGGAAGTTACCAGTTCTGGCAGAGAGGTGCCGATAGCGATGATCGTCAGACCGATAAAGTTCTGACTGACGCCCCAGCTCCTGGCAATGATGCAGGCTTTGTCTACTACCAGATCGCCGCCAAAGATAACAGCTGCCAGACCACCGACAATGTAGAGCAGGCTGACTGGGAGAGAAAGTGTCTGAATATCAGCTCCCGGTTCTCTGTTATTTAAAGCAGAGCGGATCATGAAGCAGAGATAAAGAATCATACCGGCAAGAAGCAGAATACCTTCTGTACGACTAAGTTTTCCATCCAGGAACATCAGACAGAGAATGGCACTGACAAAGATATTTAATGGCATATCCCGTTTCAGAATATCTTTATTTGTCTGGAATGCGGCAAGGACGGCACAGACACCGACCACCACAAGACCATTGAAAATATTGGATCCCACTACATTGCTGATAGCGATATCGTTGCTTCCTGCCAGGGCTGCGTTGATACTGACAGAGGCTTCCGGTGCACTGGTTCCCATGGCGACGATGGTCAGTCCGATGATGACACTTGGGATTCGGAGAATGCGGGCAAGAGAAGAACTTCCTTCCACGAAGAAGTCTGCCCCCTTGATTAAAAGAACAAAACCGACGAGTAATAATACATATTCCATATAGTAGGCTCCTTTCCTGTGATAAAAGAGTCTGGAATAAAAAAAGAGACTCTTATCACATCAAAAAATGATGGATAAAAGTCTCGTTATTTCAATAACAACCGGCCAGATGGCGTGATGACGATCGCTATTCCATCAGAGAACATCTGATGGTTAACTACTCCCCTTTATTCCTGGTAACAGAATAGGTTTTCTGTTGTTGAGTATATTCTATGCAGAATAAAAGAAAATGTCAACCCTGACTGTAAAAAACTGTTATAGCAGTGTAAATGATGGATGTATTCATGTATAATAAAAACAGATACAAAACACGAGCGAGTCTGAGATAAGGAGGTTAGGATCATGAAAAAAAATTCTGTGGTTGTATGCGTTTGTGCGGTACTGTTCTCTTTTAACATCTGTGGTGAAGATATGGGAGTCGTGTCTGCCCAAATCCCTGGGGCAGAAGAGAGCCTGGCAATTCTGCAGGATATCATCAGAGAAGACGAATGTCAGGTCGGAATGGCATTTCTCGGATATATCGATGAAGCAGCAGAAGTATCAGAGATACTGGAATATACCAGGCAGGAAGAATTGACTGATGCCTATCCATTTTTACAGGATGGGACAGTTGTTGATGCAGGTGGCTGTGAAATATATGCCATTGTTCCTGGGGATGACAGTAAGGTCAGTGTTTATCCGGCTCAGATTACGGAAGAAGGAGAATATGTGGACGAGCTGAATGACCCGTGGTATATGGGGCAGGAGAATGAAGTCATTATCCTGCGGTGCAATATGAGTGAGATTCATTCTAATGTAATGGTTTCTGTACAGAAGCAGAATATGAGTGTGCAATACCATCCTATGGTGTCATTAAGGGATGGACATCTTGCAGCAGAAGCCTACTGCTATGATTTCTCTATCTATGATAATGATTGGGAAGAGTATGATCCGGAATATTATGATTTAGAAAGTTATAATTCAGAATATTATGAACCAGAGTATTATGATTCGTCATTGGATATAAATATTGCCCGGGAATTACTGGCGGAAACGGACGAGATTCGTTATTATCTCAGCCTTGGAATGTTATTATGGTATACAGGAACTGAGGAGTATATTGATGGAAGATATTGCCCGGTATTTGTACTTGGAACAGATCAGGAGGATCATTTTACAAAAGAAAATTATTATGCAGTAGGCGACAATGTGGTTTATTATTATGATGTACTGGGCGATGCATGGCTTCTGCTGGGAGCCGGATGATGGGAGCATCAGTTTCCCGTTAGTGGATGTTCTGTATAATATTTTTTCGTAAAGTTTAAAAAGGTCTGCATATCATTACGGATGTATTTCCCTTTTTTCCAGATCATACCGATCGTGACCTGAATCGGCGGATTCAGAGGAATTCCGACAATGTTGGAGAATTTATCGGTCATGCTGGAATAAAGGAAGCATCCGTATTTGTTCATCTTTAAAAACTGCAGGGTAGTGTAGATCTGACTTCCGCGCATGATAATGTTCGGTGTATAACCCTCCAATTCAAAACGCTGCTTTAAAAGCTGATTCTGCACAGAGTCACCATTAAAGAAAATTAACCATTCTTTTGCCATTTCTGATGTAGTTACTACTTCTTTTTTTGCCAGTCGATGACTGTCATTTACACAAAATACAATCTGATCGTTTGCCAGAAGAATATTGTTGAATTTATCGATATTGTACTGTTCCATATTGACCAGTGCCAGATCCAGTGTATCGTCGTGAACCAGGTTGCAGGCACGGACGGATCCGTATTCTTCCAAAATAACAGGAACTTCAGGATATTCTTCCTGAAAGGCAATCAGTAGTTCCGGGAAAAAGACGGTGCTGAGCATTGGTGGAATGCCAATGCGCAGAGGCGGCTTGACTCTTGCCAGACTGGAACAATCGGCTTGCAGTTCATTACAGTATTGAAGAATGTAAGTGGCTTTTTCATACAGAGTTTCCCCTTCTACGGTCAGAACCAGCTGGTTCCCTTTGCGGTAAAAAAGGCTGACCCCAAATTCCACTTCCAGATCACGGATGGCAACGGATACCGTAGGCTGGGTGACATATAATTCTTCAGCAGCCCGTGTAATACTGTGGCAGCGGCTGGCAGTGCAAAAATAGCGTAATTGGTTCAAAGTCATAATACCATTCTCCTCATTAAAAAGTCTGATATCATAAAAATAGCATATTTGAATAAGACTTTCCATAAATTTTTTTAATCAATATTTTCTGGTAAATATGCATAAATTGCGTACTCTCATTTTGAAACCATAAAATTTTTTTATGCGGATATACTTTCTAACAATTTGTTTTTATAACTGGACAATCTTATAATAGGATTAACAAATGAAATGCGTGCGGCCGACGTTTTTCAAGAGTAAAAAACAAAAGAATGAAACGAAGCGAAAGGAGTTTTTTCGAATGTCTCAAACAACCATTACGCTGCTGTTTCTCACGTTCACGATTATTAGCTTCATACTTGAAAAAATACCGCTTGGTCTCACAGCTACTATTTGTGCACTGGGTCTGACACTGACCGGAGTGTTGGATGCATCCACCACATTTGCACAGTATGTGAACAGTAATGTTATCCTCTGCGTAGGCATGTTCGTAGTAGGGCAGGCATTATTTGAAACAGGAATGGCAAACAAAATTGGCGGCATTTTTACAAAGTTCGCCAGAACAGAACGAACACTGATCATCGCAATTATGGTGATCGTAGGAGTTATGTCAGGAATCTTATCTAACACCGGTACGGCAGCCGTATTGATCCCGGTTGTCTGTGGTATCGCAGATGAATCCGGATACTCCAGAAGCCGTCTGCTGATGCCACTGGTATTTGCAGCAGCCTTGGGCGGTAACCTCTCCATCATCGGAGCACCGGGCAATCTGATGGGTGTGAATGCACTTCAGGAAATGGGCTTATCCACCAGTTTCTTTATGTATGCACCGGTTGGCGTGCCAATGCTCATCCTTGGAATTATTTATTTTGTATTCCTTGGATACCGCTTCCTTCCAGATGGAACAGAGGCAGGCGGAGCAGCAGTGGAAGCTCAGAAGGATTTCAGTAATGTTCCAAAATGGAAACAGGTAATTTCACTGGTAGTTCTGACCGTAGTTATTATTGCTATGATTTTTGAAGAAGAAATCGGTATCAGTATTCAGGTTTCTTCCTGTATCGGGGCTGTTTTCCTGGTATTAACCGGAGTGCTTTCTGAAAAAGAAGCATTGCAGTCTATTGACTTGAAAGTGGTACTGCTCTTTGGTGGTTCTCTCTCCTTAGCCAAAGCGCTGGATACCACAGGTGCAGGGAACCTGATCGCAGATAAGATCGTAGGACTTTTAGGAGCGAATCCGAACCTGATTGTACTGCTTCTGGTCATCTTTATTGTAACCTGTGCACTGACCAACTTTATGTCAAATACAGCAACCACTGCACTGATGATTCCAATCGCAGTATCCCTGGCCAATAACCTGGGAGCAGATCCAAGAGCTGTTGTAATCGCAACGGTCATTGCAGGGTCATGTGCTTATGCAACACCGATCGGTATGCCTGCTAACACTATGGTAGTCGGCCTCGGCGGATACAAATTCAAGGATTATGTAAAATCCGGTTTGCCTTTGATTCTCTTTTCATTCGCAATCTGCATGATTTTACTGCCGATCCTCTTCCCATTCTATCCGTAGAACAAAAAGCAACTTATTTACATTTATATAAAAAATAAAATGGAGGTAATTCATGATGACAAAGGAAAATGGAGTAAAACAGTTAACAGATATGGTGGCTGATTTTGTCGGCCATATCGGAAAAAAATTACCAGATGATGTAGTAACAAAACTGGAAGAACTTGGTTCCCAGGAAACAGCAGCACTTCCAAAGGTTTTGTATGAAACTATGACAAAGAATCAGGGACTGGCTGTAGAACTGGATCGTCCAAGCTGCCAGGATACCGGTGTCATTCAGTTCTGGCTGAAATGTGGAACGAACTTCCCATACATCAATGAACTGGAAGGACTTTTAAAAGAAGCAGTTGTTCAGGCAACATTTGCAACACCACTGAGACATAATTCCGTAGAAACATTTGATGAATACAATACAAAGAAAAATGTTGGTAAAGGAACACCAACTGTATGGTGGGATATCGTACCAAACAGTGATAAATGTGAAATCTATGCATACATGGCAGGTGGTGGATGTACCCTTCCTGGAAAAGCAATGGTTCTGATGCCGGGTGCAGGTTATGAAGGTGTGACAGATTTCGTTCTGGATCAGATGACCAGCTACGGATTAAATGCTTGTCCTCCACTGCTGGTAGGTGTCGGTGTAGGTACTTCAGTGGAAACAGCAGCTCTGAATTCTAAGAAAGCGCTGATGCGTCCAATCGGTTCACACAACGACAATGCCAATGCAGCAAAAATGGAACGGTTACTGGAAGATGGTATCAACAAGATTGGCCTTGGACCACAAGGTATGGGCGGAAAGTACTCCGTTATGGGTGTTAATATTGAGAACACTGCCCGTCATCCGTCTGCAATCGGCGTAGCTGTAAACGTAGGATGCTGGTCACACCGTCGTGGACACATCGTAGTGAATCCAGACCTGACTGTAACTTGTGATACACATTCTACATGGAAATTCAATGCATAATAGGAGGAAAAAATCATGATCGAAATTAGAGGAGATAAAAAAGTTCTTGTTACCCCTGTCAGTGCAGAGGATCTGAAAGATATTAAAATCGGCGATATTGTATGGCTGGACGGAGACCTGATGACCTGCCGTGACGTAGCACACCGCCGTCTGGTGGAATATGGAAGAGAACTTCCATATGATATCCGCAACAAAGCTATTTTCCATGCAGGACCAATCGTTCGTAAAATCGAAGGAACTGAGAATGACTATGAAATGGTGTCTGTAGGACCAACTACTTCCATGCGTATGGAAAAATTCGAATATGAATTCACAAAAGAGACTGGTGTCAGAGTTATTGTCGGTAAAGGTGGTATGGGACCAAATACAGAACGTGCCTGCAAAGAATTTGGTGCAATCCACTGCGTATTTCCGGCAGGATGTGCAGTTGTAGCGGCAACAGAAGTAGAACGTATTGCAGAGCATCATTGGGATGAACTGGGAATGCCGGAAACATTATGGTGCTGTAAAGTGAAAGAATTCGGTCCACTGATTGTATCCATCGATGCACAGGGACGTAATCTGTTTGAAGAAAACAAAGTGATCTTCAACGAGAAAAAAGAAGCAGCAAAACAGGATATTTATCCGGAAGTGAAGTTTATTAAATAAGATACACAGGGTAACAACCCGTTAAGTATCATATAGACAGGAAAGAAAAAGGAGGATCGGGGCAATGCCAATGACAAACCCTGGAAAGTTTGACAGTAATGGAGCATGGGACGGTTTTCGCGGAGAAATCTGGCAGGAAGAGATCAACGTGCGTGATTTTATTCAGAAAAACTATACCCCATATGACGGAGATGAAACATTCTTAGAGGGAGCTACGGAAAGTACAGAAAAATTGTGGAATCGGGTTCAGGAACTTCAGAAACAGGAACGCGCAAAAGGCGGTGTCCTGGAGTGTGAGACAGATGTGGTTTCCGGTTTGACTGCCTATGGTCCGGGTTACATCAGTGAAGAGTTAAAAGATCTGGAACAGATCGTAGGACTGCAGACAGACAAGCCATTAAAACGTGCATTCATGCCTTATGGCGGAATTAAAATGGCAACCAAAGCGGCAGAGACTTATGGATATGAAATCAATCCAGAATTGAAAAAGATCTTTACTACTTACGTAACGACTCACAATGATGCAGTGTTCGGTGCATATACACCGGAGATGCGTCTGGCAAGAAAAACGCATGTAGTTACCGGTCTTCCTGATACTTACGGACGTGGACGTATCGTTGGTGATTACCGTCGTGTGGCACTGTACGGTATTGATCGTTTGATTGAAGCAAAAAAAGTAGCTCATTATCGTGCAGGCTGTGGAAACATGTATGATGAAGTTATTCGTATGCGTGAAGAGATCAGCCAGCAGTTAAAAGCATTAAATGAAATGAAGGAAATGGCAAAGATCTACGGATATGACATTTCAAAGCCTGCAAGAAATGCCAAAGAAGCCGTACAGTGGCTGTATTTTGGATACCTTGCTGCAGTAAAGACTCAGAATGGTGCAGCTATGTCTGTAGGACGTATCTCTACTTTCCTGGATATTTATATTCAGAGAGATCTGCAGAATGGTACTCTGACAGAATCTGAGGCACAGGAGCTGATTGACCATATGACTATGAAGTTTCGTATGGTAAAATTCGCCCGTATTCCGGAATACAATCAGTTATTCTCCGGTGATCCGACCTGGGTAACACTGGAAGTGGGTGGAACCAGCCTGGACGGAAGACATATGGTAACAAAGACAGATTATCGTTTCCTGCATACACTGGAAAACATGGGACCAAGCCCGGAACCAAATCTGACCGTGTTGTACAGCCCGCGTCTTCCACAGAGCTTCAAGAAATATGCAGCAAAGATCTCTATTGATACCAGTTCCATCCAGTATGAGAATGACGAAGTCATGAAACCGGAATGGGGAGATGATTACTCCATCTGCTGCTGTGTATCTGCAACCAAGACAGGGCAGGAGATTCAGCTCTTCGGTGCCCGCGCCAACCTGGCAAAAACACTGTTGTATGCATTTAACGGTGGTTTTGATGAAAAACATAGAATTCAGTGTGGTCCTGCTATGCAGCGCATTACTTCTGAGTATGCAGATTATGATGAAGTAGTTGAGAAATTTGACTGGTGGATGGACTGGCTGGCAGACATCTACGTCAACGTACTGAACCTGATTCATTACATGCATGATAAATATTATTATGAAGCTGCTGAAATGGCATTGATTAATAATGACTGTGAACGGTCTTTTGCAACCGGTATTGCAGGATTCTCTCATGTAGTAGATTCCTTAAGTGCCATCAAATATGCAAAAGTAAAAATCATTCGTGATGAAGAAGGCATTACCAAAGACTTTGAAATCGAGGGAGATTTCCCACGTTATGGAAATGATGATCCAAGAGCTGATGAGATCGCAACCTGGCTGCTGCGTACTTTCTTTGATAAGATTCGTCGTCGTCATACCTATCGCGATTCCAAACCAAGTACCTCGATTCTGACGATTACATCGAACGTCGTATACGGAGAAGCTACCGGTGCTACACCGGATGGCCGTAAGGCATTTACCTCCTTCGCCCCAGGCGCTTCTCCTTCCTACGGCGCAGAACAGAACGGTCTTTTGGCATCCCTGAACTCGGTTGCAAAGATTCCATATCACTGGGCACTGGATGGTATTTCCAATACACAGACCATCAGTCCAGATGCACTGGGGCATGAGGATCAGGAGAGAGTCGACAATCTGGTTCAGATCCTGGACGGATACTTTGAGCAGGATGCACATCACCTGAATGTTAACGTATTCGGAACCGAAAAGCTGATTGATGCCATGGAGCATCCGGAAAAAGAAGAATATCAGAACTTTACGATCCGTGTATCAGGATATGCAGTAAAATTCATTTCTCTGACAAAGAAGCAACAGCTTGACGTCATTGCACGTACCTGCCATAAAACACTGTAAGAAGGGAGCTTAACGGTGACGGGAAGGGTTCATTCTATAGAAAGCTTCGGTCTGGTGGATGGTCCGGGAGTGCGGAGTGTGGTGTTTCTGCAAGGCTGCGCGATGCGATGCAGATACTGCCACAATCCGGATACCTGGGGAATGTCCGGCGGAGAAGAGTGGGAAGCAGAGAAACTGTTTCAGAAATTATATCGTTTCAGACCTTACTGGAAAGAAAAAGGCGGAATTACGGTGAGTGGCGGGGAAGCCATGCTGCAGATGGAGTTTGTAACTCAGTTATTTGCCATAGCGAAAGCACATCACATCCATACTGCACTGGATACCAGTGGCAATCCGTTTTGCCTGGAAGAGTATTTCCTGGAACAGTTTCAGAAGCTGATGGATGTCACAGATCTGTTTATTGTAGACATCAAAGAAATGGATTCTGACCGGCACCGTAAGTTAACCGGTCAGAATAATGGAAATATATTAGCAATGATCCGATATCTGTCAGAACATAAGAAAAGTATGTGGATTCGACATGTATTAGTTCCACATCTGACAGATTCTGAAGATAGTCTGATTGCTTTACGGAAATTTTTAGAACCTCTGCAGGGAATTGAAAAGATTGAGATTCTTCCATATCATGCTATGGGCGTGCATAAATGGGAAGCACTTGGAATTCCATATTCCCTGAAGGATGTAAATCCTCCAACAGCGGAAGAAGTAGAAAAAGCAAAAAAAATATTAAATATAGGGTGAGTACTTATGGGACCACAGGAAATGCTGGATCTGGCTGAAGTGAAAAATAAGTGGAAACTGACACCAATGAAGAATTTCAAGTCGCCCCGTCTCACAGAACGTATGTGGCGTACTGCCCTGGTGGTGCTGCTCACATCCGTAATCTATAAATACCCCTTACAGGGGCGCAACCCATGTTTTGCGCTGATTGGTGCAGTCTATGGGGTGGGAAGTCAATTTGAAGAAGGATTTCATAATGGAATCAACCGATTCATCGGAACCTTTGTGGGAGGCTTTTGGGTGATTCCGTTTTACTGGCTCTATACCAATGAGCCATTTGGAATACCGGATTGGATCTGGCTGGTGGCTGGTCTGTGTCTGGTGCTTTGGTGCAACCTGGCACTGGGAGCAGATTCAGCAATACAGCCGGGGACAGTGGTATATTTTGTTGTGATGTTCACAGTAGGAAAGGAACGGGTATTGTTATATACCATCGCCCGTATTCTGGATACAGGTGTTGGCGTGCTGATTGCCTTATTAATAACTATTTTGCTGCCATCAAAATATGATAAAGAAAACGGTCTGTCTTTTCAAAACCTCTGGAAGCAGACCAGGTACGCGTTCCATTCCTACCTGAATAAAAATCAGATGTTCCGGGAACAAGAACAGAAAAACTTCGGAACCAGAAAGAAAAAAAGAAAATAGTAAAAGTCAGAAAACGGAAATGACGGGTGAAAGCCTGGCATTTCCGTTTTTTTAACATGACGGTGTAAATTATGGACACATTCCTGTATAATAAAATAAACGCAAAGCATGAGTGAGTCTTGGATAAGAAAAAGGAAAAGAATGAAAGTATGTGAAAAGAAAGTAAATAACGCAGCCAATGTAGATGAGACAATGAAGGAACTGGAAACACATGGATCTTTTGAACTACCTGTAGAGACTTACACCGACAACTGTGAGATTTTCCGTTCGCTTTATAATCACTGGCACAGAGAAATGGAAATTGTCTGCATCGATCAGGGAAAGGGGCTTGCCAGACTGAATCGAGAGACCATTCGGCTGAAAAAGGGAGATCTGTTGATTGTAAATAGCGGAGTGATCCATGGAATCAAGTCTGATAGCAGAAATATTTTATATTACAGAAGTGTGGTGTTTGATTTGAACTTCCTTTCCGGATCAGCAGGCGATCTCTGTCAGGAAATGGTGATCTCACTTCTGATGGAAAACAAGGCAGAGTTTACACATTTGATTACAGACACAGCGGAACACTATGAGCAGCTGTATCATCTGTTTTGTGAGATTCATCAGTGTCATAATGAGAAAAAACCGTATTATTATATTCACCTGAAAGCGCTTTTTTATGAGTTTTTTTATGAGATGCTTACGGGAAATTATATTATTACAACGGATACAGAACAGAACAGGAATCTGTTATCTGTTAAGAAAGTACTGGAGTACATCAGTATTCATTACAGGGAGCCGCTGTCTGTAAAAGAACTGTCCGGGATCTCAAATTACAGTGAATTTTATTTCATGAAACTGTTTAAGCAGTATACAGGGAAAACGGCAGCGGCGTACCTGAATGATTATCGTCTGGAGAAAGCCAAATCGCTGCTGCTGCATACAGATAATTCTGTTACGGATATTGCTACCGAGGCAGGTTTTAATAATACCAGTTATTTTATAAAAAAATTTCAGGAAGCGAACCAGATTTCTCCTCATAAATTTCGCAAAAAAATGTCATAATAGAACAGTTCTGTTGTATTTTTCTTTCAAATACATATGCTAATATAGCAATATCAGAGAAACGAAAGACATAGAGTATGCTTTTGAAAGGAGAAAATTATGGAAGCTTTAAAGACTTTGATTCAGAATATGTTCCACAAGGACTGCAGTGCATGTACAGATCAGGAAGTATACGAGGCACTTCTTGCATATACCAAAAAGATGCTTGCTGCAAAAGGATATCAGGATGGAAAGAAAAAAATCTATTATATTTCTGCAGAGTTTCTGATTGGAAAACTCCTTTCCAACAATCTGATCAATTTTGGTATTTACGATGATGTTACGGAATTTTTGAGAGAAAATGGCAAATCACTTGCAGATATTGAATCCGTAGAGCCGGAACCATCACTTGGAAATGGTGGCCTTGGACGTCTGGCAGCCTGCTTTCTGGACTCTATCGCGACGTTGGGACTTCCTGGTGAGGGAATTGGTCTGAACTATCACCTTGGTCTGTTCAGACAGGTATTTGAGGACAATCTTCAGCATGAGATGCCAAACCCATGGATTACGCCGGACTCCTGGCTGACTGCTACAGATGTTACTTATATGGTTCCGTTCAGAGGATTTTCATTGAAATCCACTATGTATACCATTGATGTTGCAGGTTACGAAAATAAAGCGATTCGACTGAATTTGTTTGATATTGACCTGGCAGATGAATCCATGGTTCATGACGGAATTGCATTTAATAAAAAGGATATTCTGCACAATCTGACCCTGTTCCTGTATCCGGATGACAGTGATGAGGATGGACGGAAACTTCGTATCTATCAGCAGTACTTTATGGTAAGCAATGCGGCTCAGCGGATTCTGGATGAAGCAGCTGCCAGAGGAAGCAACTTCCATGACCTGGCTGATTATGCAGTGGTTCAGATCAATGATACGCATCCAAGCATGATTATCCCAGAGTTTATCCGTCTGCTTGGTGAGCGGGGAATTGCATTTGAAGAAGCGGCAGAGATCGTTTCTCATGTGTGTGCGTATACCAATCATACAATCCTGGCAGAAGCACTGGAAAAATGGCCGATTCAGTATCTGGAGGATATTGTGCCGCAGCTGGTTCCGATTATCCGCAGACTGGATGAGAAGGTGAAAGCAAAGTATCCGCAGGAAAATCTTGCTATTATTGACAGCAGCCAGCTGGTTCATATGGCACATATGGATATCCATTATGGATTTTCGATCAATGGTGTTGCGGCACTTCATACAGAGATTTTGAAAAACACTGAACTGCATCAGTTTTATGAGATTTATCCGGAAAAATTCAATAATAAGACCAACGGAATTACGTTCCGCAGATGGCTGATGTATTGTAATCGTCCGCTTGCAAAATACATTACGTCTCTGATTGGAGATGGCTGGAAGAAAGATGCGGCACAGCTGAAGAAGCTGTCTGCTTTTGGGGAAGATCAGGACGTGCTGAGCCAGTTACTTGCAATAAAGGCAGATGCAAAAAAAATCTGCAAAGAGTTTATCTTTGAAAATACCGGTATTGAGATTGATGAGAACAGCGTGTTTGATATCCAGATCAAGAGACTGCATGAATATAAACGGCAGCAGTTAAATGCGTTGTATGTTATTTATAAATATCTGGAAATTAAAGAAGGCAGAAAGCCGGAAAGACCGATTACCTTTATCTTTGGCGCAAAGGCAGCTCCTGCTTATTATATTGCCAAGGATATTATCCATCTGCTTCTGACACTGGAGACGCTGATTCAGAATGATCCGGAGGTATCACCGTACATGAAGCTGGTGATGGTCGAGAATTATAACGTCAGTGCAGCTGAGAAACTGATTCCGGCCTGCAATATTTCCGAGCAGATTTCTCTTGCATCCAAGGAAGCCAGTGGTACCGGAAATATGAAGTTTATGCTCAATGGTGCGGTTACACTCGGTACTATGGATGGGGCAAATGTGGAGATCAGCGATCTGGTTGGAAAAGAGAATATTTATATCTTTGGTGAGTCCAGTGATGAAGTAATCCGGCACTATGAAAAGATGGATTATCATTCCCGTGCAATCTATGAGAGCGATGCAGATATTAAAAAATATGTGGACTTTATTGTCAGCGAGCTGATGCTGAAGTATGGCAGGGAAGAACATCTGAGAAATGTCTACAATGAGCTTTTGAATAAAGACTGGTTTATGACACTGCTGGATCTGAAGGATTATATCAGAGTGAAGGATCAGGCATTTGAAGATTACGAAGACCGTACTGCGTGGGCAAAGAAGATGCTTGTGAATATCGCACAGGCAGGCTTCTTCTCTTCTGATAGAACGATTGAGCAGTATAATAAAGACATCTGGCATTTAAATTAAAATAACATGGGGTATCGTTTTGTTCGATACCCCATAAATTTTAGAGGCAGACATATTAAAATAAGAGACAGAAATGGCCGGTATGTCTGAAAAGAAAACGAGAAGGAGGATGTCGATATGGAATTACGTCAGTTAAAATGTTTTCTTGTATGTGCCAGAAATCACTCTCTGACACTGGCAGCAGAGGAACTGTATACGACACAGCCTCATGTCAGTATGGTGATCAAATCCCTGGAGCAGGAGCTTGGAACGCCACTTTTTATCCGTAAATCAAAAGGGGTGGAGCTAACGGAGGCGGGAAAACGGATCTATTCTTATGCGGTAAATGCGGTGCGTAACGCAGAGGCTATTTCTGCATTAAGCAGTCAGAATGAGATTCCTTTTCTGCGTATTGTATCTAATTCCAGCAGTCATATGGCATTGCTCCTGACCCATTATTATCTTCAGCAAAAGGAAAAGCTGAAGATAGAATATCGAGAATGTGGAATTGAAGAGATGATGGAACGGGTATCGGAAGGAATGGATGATCTGGGATTTTTATTCGTACCGGACAACCGAAGGTCGGTACTGCGTCATATGCTGGAACGTAGGTTCCTGGAATTTGTGCCACTTCTGACTACGGATCTGGTGCTTTATGTGCGAAAGGAACATCCTCTTTATGGACGAAAAAGTGTCAGACCGGAAGAGTTGTCAGATTTGGAATTTATTCAGTTGGATGATGATTTTTTTTCGGTGGAAGCGATGTTGGAGGAGGTGCTGCCCTCAGGGAAACGGTACCACGATCTTCCAAAAGTGGTGACTACCAACAGCAGCAGCCTGATGATTCGTATGCTGGAAAATACCGATCTTTGTAATGTGGGAAGCTACTGGCTTAGTGAGATGTATCGGCAGAATGATTTTGGACGGATCAGGATCGAAGGGCTGGAACAGAAAATCCGGTTTGGTTATCTGAAATACCAGGGGCGTCCGTTGATTCCAGGATTAGTGGATTTTTTAAGTTTCCTGGAAGGAGCGCTGGAAAAGGATCATGAAATGATATAATGATTTTTTATATCATAGATATAAAAATGTGAAAATATCCATAAATCTTCTGATATGTTATGCTTTAAATAACAAAGCGTGATGGAAAGCAAACATAAGGGAGGAGTTATGGGTATTTTTAAATGTAAAAATGCAGAAGTTCATATGGAACAGGGACCGATTGGGAGAACTTTACTGATGTTTGCGGCGCCGATTCTGTTATCCCAGATTCTTCAACAGATGTACAGCATTGCAGACTGTATGATAGTAGGACATTTTGGAGGCGGAAATGGACTGGCGGCAGCAGGAGAGGCTGCGCTGATTCTTTCTGTGATCATTAATTTTTTTGTTGGATTTTCCACCGGAGTCAGTGCGGTGACGGCCGCTGCATTTGGAGGATTTCAGTATCAGAAGCTGAGCCGGATTCTTCATGCAGTAGTGTTGATGAGTCTGATCTCCGGAGCTGTTATGACAGTGGCCGGCATTGGATGTTCTGGAATTTTTTTGCAGTGGATTCATTGTCCGGAAGAAGTATTTTCCCCGGCACAGTATTATCTGCGAATTTGTATGATGGGCATTATTCCGCAGTTTATTTACAATATGGGAAATGCGATTCTGCGTTCCCTGGGGAATACCAGAGAACCCTTGTATTTCCTCACATTTTCATCGGGATTGAATCTGGTGTTGGATGTGTTATTTGTGATAGGTCTGGGAATGGGACTTCCGGGAGCAGGAGTCGCAACGGTGATTTCCCAGTGGGTGCTGGCTATGCTTATGATATGGAAAATGATCAGACTGGATGTTCGGTATAATCTGCAGATAACCAGACTGTTTGGCGGCCTGGAAGAACTGCCGGAGATCATAAATACCGGATTGCCATCCGGAATGCAGGCAGTCTTTATGAGTATTTCCTCACTTCTGATTCAAGATAGTATTAATTCTTTTGGTGCAGATGCGGCAGCAGGGATGGTTGTGTTTGCAAGAGTGGAAGGATTCCTGTATTATCCTGCCTTTTCTTATGGAATGGCATTGACGGGATTTATCGGACAGAATTATGGAGCAGGAAAAATGGATCGTGTGCAGGAAGGCATGAAAAAAAGTATTCTTACCCTGAGTGCCTTCACAGTAGCAGCAGGAGGAATTCTTATGCTGGCAGCACCGGTAATTCTGAAGTTGTTTACATCAGATCCGGAAATACTCAGAAACGGACAGCAGGCCATTTTGTGTATCTTTCCGTTTTATTTTTTATATGCAATCAATCAGGTATATATAGGAGGATTAAAAGGGCTGGGGCACACAGGATTTCCTATGCTGTGTTCTCTTCTTTGTTACTGTATTTTTCGGGTGGTATGGTGTCGGATCCTCCTTTTGCTGTTCTGGGATATTCGAGTGATTTATTTCAGCTATGATGTGAGCTGGATTATTATGATTGCATTACTGGTTTCTCAATATCAGAAAAATGTAATTCTATATGGGTTTGGAGTACATTCTGTGTTAAGATGAAAGAAAAGTGCAGGGAAGGTTGCTACGCATGGCGTAAATGACAAAAATACAGTACGGAGGCGGGTATGAAGTTATTGAGTTATCATGAAAATGGGATCTACATTGTCTGGGGAGTTGATGAAAAGCAGGAGCTTCGGCTGTTGCACATGTCATCGCTGCCTTTTCAGAAAGAGGACATTAAAGTAGAATCCATGGATTATGGATTCCGATTCGTGGAGTTGCAGCTGTCTGGATTTGACCGGCCGTATGAACGGCACGGAAATAAATATATTGTAACAGCGCCGGGGTACCGCATGAAGTATGTCAGTCACAGTGAAAGTCGGAATGAAAATGGACTGCAGCTGCTTTTTGTGCTCAGAGACGATCTGACAGATGTATATGTAGATGCTTATGTGCAGTTCTATGATGGCCTGGCTATAGTACGTATGTGGCAAGTCATCCGAAATGAAGGCACAGAAACGCAGACGGTGGAATATATCTCAGGATTTAATTATGAAGGAATCGAGAAAGAGGGACTTGCCCCACGAGATGAGAAGATGCGTGTCTGGATTCCACATAACAGCTGGCAGAGGGAATTGAACTGGAAATGCTATACTTTGCCGGAACTTGGCATGGATCAGATTCAGCCGGAACGGATTCAGCGTTCATCTGGTATGATTCGGATTTCCAATACAGGAAACTGGTCCGCAAAGGAATACCTGCCAATGGCTTATCTGGAAAATACCTGTGCAGGAACAGGATTGTTCTGGCAGATTGAACATAATGGATCCTGGCACTGGGAGATTGGGGATCAGAACGGACATCTTTATCTGGCAGTCAGCGGACCGAATGAGATCTATTCCCATTGGTTTAAGAATCTGGCCTCAGGAGAATCTTTTACTTCTGTTCCTGTGGCTGTAGGCGTGACAGGAGCACCGGAATGCGAACATGACGGACTGAATCAGGCAATAGATACACTGACAGCTTACCGTCGCAGAATCCGCCGGGAAAATGAAGACAATAAGAAACTTCCGGTAATCTTTAATGATTATATGAACTGTCTGTGGGGACATCCGACAGAAGAAGAAGAATACCCGCTGATTGATGCAGCAGCAGAGGCAGGATGTGAGTACTTTTGTATAGATGCCGGATGGTATGCCGACGGTGACTGGTGGGACAGCGTGGGGGAATGGAAGGAAAGTAAAAAGCGTTTTCCAGGCGGTGTCCGGAAGGTGACGGATTATATCCGAAGCAAGGGAATGATTCCGGGGGTATGGCTGGAGATGGAAGTCATGGGAATCTACTGTGATCTGGCGAAAGAGTTCCCGGATGAGTACTTCTTTGTGCGTCATGGAAAACGGGTTTATGATCGAAGCAGATACCAGCTGGATTATCGCAATCCGAAGGTACGGAAATATGCAGATTCTGTAATAGACCGTATCGTAAAAGAGTATGGTGTAGGCTATATAAAGATGGACTATAATATTGAACCGGGCATCGGTACAGAGATTGGCACTGAGAGCATGGGACAGGGAATGCTGGAGCATGAACGTGCCTATCTGAGGTGGCTGGAAGGGGTATGGGCACGTTACCCGGATCTGATTATTGAGAACTGTTCCAGTGGCGGGCTGCGGATGGATTATGCCATGTTGTCCAGATATAGTATTCAGTCCACCAGTGATCAGGATGATTACCGTCTGTATGCGACGATTGCAGCGAATGCACCGACAGCGGTCACACCGGAGCAGGCAGCAGTCTGGGCTTATCCGATGAATCATGAAGAGGTGGTAAGCGAACGGGCGCTGCAGGAGGAAACAGTATTTAACATGGTCAATGCCATGCTTCTGCGTATTCATCAGAGCGGACATCTGGCAAAGCTGGATGAGATGCGTTTTGGACTGGTAAAAGAGGGCATTGCGGTGTATAAACGTATCCGCGGGGATATTGCGGCAAGTTTACCGTTCTGGCCGCTGGGACTGTCTTCCTTTACAGATGAATGGTCTGCACTGGGATTGAAGTGTGGGGAAAAGAGATATGTGGCAGTCTGGAGAAGAAAAGGACAGAAAGATACGGTAGATCTGCCGATACCTGGACTGAAAGAGAAAGCTGCAGTGGTAAAACGTATTTATCCATCCTATGCAGAAGAAAGGTTCACATGGAATGCGAATCAGGGCACTTTAACGGTGCAGCTGCCAGAAGAAAATACGGCGAGACTGTTTGAGATCAGAGATTAAGAAAATGGCTCTTCGAAAGAATCGACTTTCGAGGAGCCATTTGATTTTATGTCAAAGCAATTTCTGCGCGATAGCCTCGGCCGTGGCGGAACGTGCGGCAGCAGTGGCTTCCGGATTCTTCCGGCAAAAGCCGTAGAACAGACAGTCAATCAGCAGCATCTGTCCTACTTTGGCCGGGATAGAGCCGGACTGGAGCGGTCCTTCATTGTATCCGCACAGAAGAACCACGTCGGCAAATTCTGCGGCTCTGGAATTCGGATAGTGTGTAATCAGAATAACGGGAACACCGTGCATTTTGGCGGTCTGCAGGGTAGATTCCATATCTTTGGTAGAGCCTGAGTAGGAAAATACCAGAATCACATCTTTTTCAGTGGCCAGGGCAGTGGCCATGATCTGCATATGGGAGTCGGTAATCTGAATAAACTTGGAAGATGCAGTGGAAAAACGTGCCCAGGCTTCCATGGCCATTACCATGCTGCCTCCATGTCCAAAGCAGTATACCCGGTCAGCATTCACCAGAAGATCTACCGCTTGGCTGATGGTATCTTCATCCAGTAAGCCAAGAGTCTCATTCAGAGAAAGGACACTTGCCTGGTGGATTTTCTGGAAAATGCAGCTTAAGCTGTCATCGGAAGCAATGGACTGAGGTGAGTCAGACAATTCGCCCATATCTGTCACACGGTCTGTCTTGGCCAGAGCCAGCTTGAAATCATTGTAACCGGCAAGACCCAGACCATGACAGAAACGTGTAATAGAAGCCTCAGAGACGCCGCTGTTTTCAGCCAGAGTGGAGATCGAAAAATACTGTGCCTCCCCAGTATGTGCAAAAATGTAGTCTGCCAGTTTCTTCCCGGAACGGGTCAGAGAATGGTACTGTGCAGTAATTGATTCTAAAATGTTACCTGTCAAAATCAATACCCCCTTTTGTAGAAGAATGGATGTTTGGTAATGTGGAAGCTCCCAGCATGCCGGCCTGATTGCCCAGAGTGGCTTTTTGGATTTTTACCTGACGGAAGCTGGACATCACAGACGGAAGAAGCAGCTCTTCGATCCTGGTCGGAATATAAGGCTGTTCCATAATGCCGCCGCCCAGAATGATACAGGATGGATTCAGCATATGGGTAATGGAAACCAGTCCATAGACAATCTCCTGAATCCACTGGTCTGTCAGTTGTCGAATCGGAGGTTCCTGAAAACGCTCAAAAAGCAGTTTGCCATTTGTAATAAATGGATCATAGGCTTGTGCTTTACGAATCAGTGCCGTGGTAGAAGCATATTTTTCGTAGCATCCGGAGAACATATCTACTTCTGGATTCCGGTCTTCCGGATGAAGGATCATGGCACCGAATTCACCTGCAGAGCAGGAACTTCCATGGTAGAGAGTTCCGTTTGTGAACATGGCACCGCCTACACCGGTACCATAGGTCAGGCAGACAAAATCGGATTCTCCACGTCCGGCACCGTAAACAGCCTCTCCCAGAGCGGCAGCATTAACATCATTTTCCACATAGACAGGAACCTGAAAAGCAGATTCCATGATCTCACGTATGGGCGTGCCGATATATCCGGGAATGTTCTGATTGGCATATATAATGCGTCCGTGTACCGGATCTACCTGTCCGGCAGTGCTAATACCAATGGCAGAAAAATTGTATTGTCTCTTATAAGAAAAAATCACTTTCTTTGCGGTCTCCATGACATGTGCACCGCCCAGAGATGCCTGAGTAGCTGTTTCACGAATGTCGTATAACTGATCATTTTCAAAAATGGCAGACTTAATAGCAGTTCCGCCAATATCCAGAACCATGGTTTTCATAGAAGCTGTTTCTCCCTTCTGTTCTGACAGAATGTTTCTTCTTAATGATTACTATAGCATAAACTTTTTTGGATTTTCAAGAGAAAATGCAAAATATTTTCAAAAATAAAAAATAATGAAAATTATTTTAAAAAATGTGTTGACAGTGGATAAAAAACCAGATATGATAGGACTATAAGAACTGGCGAGATTCCACAATCCCGGGAAGAAATCTCACAAAAAGATGTACAGCATATACATAAAAATATGGGTGAGCAAACGAAAAAATAAATAATATGCTGAACAGAAACGAAAAAGAAAAAGCAAATCAGACAATATGATGGCGAAAAGAATTCGCCAGAAAGTGAGGGTTTTATTATGAAATTCCGTAAAGCGATGGCACTTGCGGTTGCAGCAGGTATGGTATTTTCTTTGAATACTGTGAATGTTTTTGCAGAAGGTGAAGCTACTGATATTACACTTTGGACTTATCCGGTAGGAAGCTGGGGAGATTCCGCAGTAGTAGACGGACTGATTGCAAACTTTAACGAAGCACATCCAGATATCAACGTAAAAGTAGAATATCTTGATTATACCAATGGTGATGACCAGATCAATACGGCAATCGAAGGCGGACAGGCTCCTGATATCGTTCTGGAAGGACCGGAACGTCTGGTAGCGAACTGGGGAGCAAAAGGACTGATGGTAGATCTGGCTGATCTGTGGACAGATGAAGCAAAAGAAGCAATTTATGATTCTGTAGAATCTGCATGCCAGAACAATGATGGTGTATTCTATGAATATCCACTTTGCATGACAGCACATACTATGGCAATCAACAGAGATCTTTTCGAAGCAGCAGATGCACTTCAGTATCTGGATGAAGAGACACATACCTGGACAACAGAGAACTTTGTAAAAGCAGTTCAGGCAGTTTATGACAACGGACAGCAGAATGTCGGCGCAGTATACTGCAGCGGACAGGGTGGAGACCAGGGAACAAGAGCTCTTGTAAACAACCTGTATGGCGGAACATTCACCAATGCAGAACATACCGAATATACAGCAGACAGCGAGGAAAATATCAAGGCACTGGAACTGCTGAAATCCATGGATGGAATCAACTTTGATGCATCTATCGCAGGCGGCGATGAAATCAACCTGTTCTGCAACGGAACACTGGGAATGGCTTTCTGCTGGAACATTGCTCAGGAAAAGAACAACGCAGAGAACATAGCATTTGACGTACTTCCTATGGCATTCCCTTCAGAAGATGGTAACCCACAGCTCTGTGGCGGTATCTGGGGATTCGGTATCTTTGATAACGGAGATGAAGCTAAGGTCGAAGCAGCTAAGACATTTATCGACTTCATGGCAAATGATGAGACTCAGGCAGCGGAAAGCGTAAAAGCTTCCAGTTACTGGTCGGTAAAAGACCTTGGCAATATCTACGAAGGCGATGACCTGATGACGGAATACTCCGCATTTATCCCATACATGGGCGACTACTATCAGGTAGTTGGCGGATGGGCAGAAGCTCGTACCGCATGGTGGAATATGCTTCAGCAGATCGGTTCCGGCACAGACGTAACAGAAGCAGTGAACGAATTCGTTACAACAGCCAATGCAGCTGCAGCAGCAAACTAATTTGAAAAAAAACCGACTTTGTAAATGAAAGTCACGCACCCTTCCTGTATATTACGTGCGGGAAGGGTGTTTTTGGCTAAATCACCATAAGTAAGAGGAGGAGATTACGTGTCAACGAAAAGCCGTATGTCAAAAGCTCTGGTAAGAAGAGAGACAATTGCCGGATACGCATTTATGCTCCCGAGTCTGATCTTCTTCCTTGGATTTGTTATCTATCCGATGATCCAGTGTATCATCACCAGTTTCTTTGATTCTACGATGAACAGGGAAGATATATTTGTCGGATTTGGAAATTATATCGAATTGTTCCAGGATAAGGTGTTCCTTGGGGCTCTTAGAAATACTGTTATTATCGTGCTGGTATCGGTACCTGTGGTATGTATTTTTTCGCTATGGGTAAGTTCGGTGATCCAGAATCTGAGAGGCCCGCTGTGTTCTGTTTTCCGGTGCGTATTCTATCTGCCGGTGGTAACCGGATCTGTTGCGGTTACTGTAGTATGGAAATGGATGTTCAATAATTATTATGGAATTTTTAACTATGTAGGAAAAGCCACCGGACTGATTGAGCAGAACATCAACTGGCTGGGAGATGAAAAATATGCACTGGGATGTATTATACTGATTCTGCTTACCACATCGGTAGGTCAGCCAATCGTCCTGTATGTATCTGCACTGGATAATGTGGATCAGAGTCTTGTTGAAGCAGCAGAGGTGGATGGAGCCACCAGACTGCAGTGCTTCTGGAAAATCAAATGGCCGCAGATCAAGCCGACCACGCTGTATATTCTGGTTATCACGACCATCAACAGCTTCCAGTGTTTCGCACTGATTCAGCTGCTGACCAGTGGCGGACCAAACCACAGTACGGATACCATTATGTATTATATTTACCATACCGCATTTAAGCTGTACCGTTATGGATATGGAAATGCCATGGGCGTAGTGCTTGCACTGGCTATTGCGATTCTGTCCGGTATTCAGTTTAAGCTTGCGAAATCAGAATAGGAAAGGAGGAGAAGCAAATGAAAAGCAAAACAATGGGCGCCAAAACCTATCGGATTTTTTCTTTGATTGTGATTACCATCATTGCAATTGGATTTGCATTTCCTCTGTACTGGATTATTACCGGGTCCTTTAAGACCAGTATGGCAATCAATGCACCGTCACCGCAGTGGTGGCCGCAGGAATGGGTTTCGACAAACTATGAAAAGCTGTTCAGCAGACAGACTGCACCGTTATGGGAACTGGCAATTCCATTTACTAAAAAGGTATTCACTGGTCCTGTGGTTCCGGCAGCAGTACGCTGGCTGATAAATACTGTATTTATGGCAGTCGTATCCATGTTCCTGACCTGCTTTACCGCGGCTATGGCAGGCTATGCACTGGCAAAGAAACGTTTCATTGGACGTTCCGTAGTATTTACCTTAATTGTATGTGCCATGGCACTTCCAAAACAGGTTATTTTGATTCCATTATTACGTGAAATGTCAGCACTGAAGCTGTATAATACCATCTGGGCTGTAATTTTCCCGATCGTAGGATGGCCGTTTGGAATCTTTCTGATCAAGCAGTTTGCAGAAGGTATTCCGACAGAGATGATGGAGGCAGCTAAGATCGATGGGGCAAATGAGTGGAAAACTTTTGTATCTGTTGCATATCCGATGATCAAACCGGGTGTAGGTGCACTGGCCATCTTTACCTTTATCAATTCCTGGAATGACTATTTTATGCAGTTGATTATGCTCAGCAGTACCAGTAATCTGACGATTTCCCTTGGTATTGCCAAGCTGCAGGCGGAAAATGCCACAGACTTTGGTCTGATTATGGCAGGAGCTGCGCTGGCCGCAGTGCCGATCATTATTGTATTCCTGGCATTCCAGAAGTATTTTACAAAGGGTATTACTATGGGAGCTGTAAAAGGATAAGGTTGGGGAGTAACAGAAGGGAGTTGTATGTATGACAAAGCAGGAAATATTTGACAGTATCAAAGGTAAAGTAATTGTATCCTGTCAGGCAGTGCCTGGGGAGCCATTGTATGTGGAAGAAAAATCGATTATGTATCTGATGGCCAGAGCAGCGAAACGGGCGGGCACACCGATGATCCGTACCAGCAGTATTCGTGATGTTGTGGCAATCAAAGAAGAAACAGGCCTTCCGGTAATTGGTTTGATCAAGATCAATTATCCGGGATTCGAGAGCTTTATTACGCCGACCATGAAAGAAGTGGACGAACTGGCAGAAGTTGGTTCGAATATTATTGCACTGGACTGTACAGATATGAAGCGTGGGGATGGCAAGAGTATAGAAGAATTTATGACAGAAGTGAGAAAGAAATATCCGGATCAGATTCTGATGGCAGATATCTCTACTTACGAAGAGGGAGTTCGTGCGTGGAAGCTAGGCATGGATCTGGTGGGAACCACCATGAGCGGTTATACTCCATATTCGGTGAAACTGAACGGACCGGATTATGAACTGGTAAAAAGACTGTCAGAAACGGTGGATATTCCGGTCATCGGAGAGGGAAGAGTCCATTCGCCGGAAGATGCGGTAAAGATGTTGGAAGCAGGCGCTTTTGCCGTAGTAGTAGGAGGCGCAATTACCAGACCGATGGAGATTGCCACCCGTTTTGTCAAAGCTGTAGAAAATCGAGAATAGAGGAGGGGGAACAGGGAAGATGTCAAAATATGATGTGAGTAAATTCAGAAATGTAACCGTTGCACTGAATACACCGTTTCAGAAAGACGGCAGCGTGGATGTGGAAGCTGTCAAAGCGGTAAGCAGATATTTCCGTGATAAAGGAATTAAACAGATGTATGTCTGCGGAAGTACCGGTGAGGGATTCCTGCTGGATACCGAGGAGAGAATGCTGGTAGCGGAAACCGTGGTAAATGAAGTGGGAAAAGATATGAATATTATCGTTCATGTAGGATGCGCAGACACCAGACATTCCTGTATCCTGGCCGCTCATGCAGAGAAGATTGGTGCTGCGGCAATCTCAGCAGTTCCATGTGTGTATTACAGACCGAGTGAAGAAAGCGTATACCGGCACTGGACCAAGATCACAGAAGCTGCAGATCTGCCATTCTTTATCTATAATATCCCTCAGCTGACAGGATTCAATCTGTCTATGAATTTATTCAACCGTATGCTGGAAAATGAGAGAGTGGCCGGTGTAAAGTGCTCTTCTGATCCTGCCCAGGATATCTTAAGATTCAAGTTAGCCGGTGGAAAAGACTTTATTGTATTTAACGGACCGGATGAACAGTTCGTAGCAGGAAGACTGCTGGGAGCAGATGCCGGAATCGGCGGTACCTATGGGGCTATGCCGGAACTGTATCTGAAGATGGATGAACTGATTAAACGCAGTGAATGGGAAAAGGCCGCAGAGATTCAGAATATTGTGACGCCTCTGATCTATCGTCTGTGCAGCTTTCCGTCTATGCACGGTGCGGTAAAAGGCATCATCACACTGGATGGCTGCCCGATGGGAGATCCGAGACTTCCGTTCTTGCCGGTATCTGTGGATGATCCAGATCTGAAGACTCTGTATCAGGATATCAGAAAGGCTGTAGAAGAGACAAAGGAGTGGTGATCATATGAAAAAGCATATTGTATGCTTTGGGGATTCCAATACCCATGGCTACTGTGCCATGAATGATGGAAGATTCGATGAGAATGAACGATGGACCTGCCTGCTTCAGAAAGAATTGGGAGAGGACTATCTGATACTGGAAGAAGGCTTAAGTGGCAGAACCACCTGTTTTAACGATCCATTGTTTGAGGGACTCTCCGGACTGGATTATATTTATCCGTGTCTGATGAGTCATGAACCGGTAGACCTGCTGATCATCATGTTGGGAACCAATGATACAAAGGAACGTTTCGGAGCGTCTTCTGCATGTATTGCGCTGGGACTGAAACGTCTGGTGCAGAAAGCCATCTCAATAACAGACTGTTGGAGAGAAAAGAAGCCTCAGATTCTGATTGTAACACCGCAGAATATTGGAAAAGAGTATGAACAGTCTCATGTGCGTAACACTATGGGAGCGGGCTGTGCGGAAAAATCACAGGGTCTGGCAGCAGAATACAGGGAGATTGCAAAGCTGACCGGATGTGAATTCCTGGATGCCAACAAGGTGGTATCTGCGCTGCCAAATGATGTGGACTATATGCATCTGACTGCAGAAGGACATCAGCAGCTGGCTGAGGCACTGGCAAAGAAAGTACAGGAGATAATGCCGGAGAACAGATTGTAGTATTTGAAATATGATAACAGGTGGGAGATATTCCCACCTGTTATCTATATATAGGAGAAAATGCTACAAAAAAGAGAAATTCTAAATTATAAAAAATATTGACAAATTATAATACTGGTGTATATACTGATGATGAAAATACCCCCATAGGGTATCATGATAAAAAAGTGATCTTACTTATTTTGGAACAACACGTAGAGATCAGTAATTCAGATAGGAGGAGATTTATTATGATCAAGACAACAGTAAAGATTTCTGGTATGGCTTGTGCCATGTGCGAAGCTCATATTAACGATGCAGTTCGAGGTGCATTTCCGGTGAAAAAAGTGACATCTAATCATTCCAAAGGTGAAACGGTCATTCTATCTGAAGAACCTTTGGATGAAGCAGCTATTCGGAAAACGATTGATGCCACTGGTTATACAACCGGAGAAATTACTTCCGCTCCGTACAAGAAAAAAGGGCTTTTTCACTTTGGCGCTTTACAAATATAATGTAAAACTATACAATAAAAGCAAATTTGAAATATGTGATTTTTGCAGGTGATACCATGAAAATAACTTATATTAACCACAGCGGCTTTTTGGTTGAAGTCAAAGACTGCTATTATATTTTCGATTATTACAAAGGCGAATTGCCGCCTCTCGATAAGAACAAAGAGGTGATCGTCTTTTGCAGTCACTTTCATGAGGATCATTTTAATCCCCAGATCTTTGAGATTCTTGATGATATGGGGATGATGTATCAGGCAGTTTTGGCAAAAGATATACGCAAAAGGAAGCAGTTGCCGGATATGAAGATTACCTATGTTTATCACGATCAAACATATAATCTGGATAATGGTACTCAAGTCGATACGTTACTTTCTAACGATAGTGGTGTTGCATTTATTGTCAAAACGAAGGAAGGCATCATTTATCATGCCGGTGATTTAAATGATTGGTATTGGGATGGTGTACCGGAAGCTGACAATCAGAGACTTACTTCGGCATATCGTGCAGAGATCAGGAAAATCAGGGGGATGCATTTTGATGCGGCGTTCGTGCCCCTTGATCCAAGACAGGAAGATCACTATGCTGACGGGATTCTGTATTTCCTTGAAAATATAGACTGCAATGCCATTTTTCCAATGCATTATTGGAATGATGCCAGTGTAATTAAGCGGTTCATTACAGAATATCCACAATATAAGTCACGCATCAAAAACACAGAATGTACAAAAGGAGAAGTGCTATGAAATTTAAGATGATTCACGAGAATTATAATGTATCAGACCTGAACCGTTCTATTAAATTCTATAACGAAGCCCTGGATCTGCATGAAGTGAGACGAAAGACTACCAACAATTTCATCATTGCGTATTTGAGCAACGATGTAAGTGATTTCGAGCTGGAACTTACCTGGCTTAAAGATCATCCACAACCATATAATTTGGGTGAATGTGAATTCCATTTGGCATTTCGGGCAGATGATTATGAAGCAGCACACAAAAAGCATAAAGAAATGGGATGCATTTGCTTCGAAAATGAAGAGATGGGTATCTATTTTATCGAAGATCCGGATGGTTACTGGCTTGAAATCGTACCGTAAATCTGTCTGTTATGAAACCGTTGTAGTTATGTGCAGCGGTTTTCTGTTTTATTCCATGACATAGTGCGGGTGTTGCCCGATGTAACAGATCTTGAAGCTGTAAAAACTTATGCATATCAGCCAACATTGATTTTGAAGGGAGTTGGCGATATTATTCGAGAGTAATGTATTAAGAAGAGGTGAAATGATGATCAGAAAAGCAGAAGAAAGAGATATTCCCAGAATTATGGAACTGTTAGGGCAGGTGCTGCAAATTCATGCAGACATAAGACCTGATATTTTTATTCCGGGTACGACAAAATATACGGTAGACGAATTGAAAGAGCTTTTGAAAAATAAAGAAAAGCCGATATACATCGCAGCGAACGAAGCAGATATTTGTGTGGGATATGCATTTTGTCAATTGCAGGAGCAGCCATTTTCAAACAATATGGTGCAGTTTAAGTCACTTTTTATAGACGATCTGTGTATCGATCAACAGGCACGAGGACAGCATATCGGAGAAAGTTTGTTTGAATATGTAAAAAATGAAGCAATGCGAATGAACTGCTATGAAGTAACATTGAATGTCTGGGCAGGAAATACTTCAGCAGAAAAATTCTATGAAAAAATGGGAATGAAGACAAAAGAAAGACAGATGGAATATATATTGATATAGAAAAGCTGATATTTGTATGATACCGAGAAAAATTCATCTGGATAAGCCGGTTATTGTGATGGAATTAAAATGCAGAGGGTGCAATACAGCAGATTAAAGATAAAGAATATATAGATGCATTGAAATATGAAAATCAGGAAGAAATATCAAACTTCTTCCTGATTTTTGTAAGGTTTCAAGTAGGCAGAATCGCTGCCTTTTTTCAAAGGTGTAGGGAGTGCCAGAATAATAATGGTAGCAATTACAAATACTGTTCCGATCAGATCCGGTGTAGTGAAGCTGACTTTCATCCATACTGCAGTTAATACCATAGAGGCTACCGGTTCCACGCAGGAATAAAGGCTTGCCTTTACAGATCCGATCATTTTTACTCCTGTCATATACATGGAGAATCCGGCCATGGTTCCAAACAGAATGATGAAGGTAAGGGCTGTGAATGTTTCACCGTCAAAGATCACCTTATTATTCCAGGGACGGAATGCTATGGTAAGAGCTGTACCGCCGATCAGCATTCCCCATGCCAGTATCAGAGGCGTGTCAAATTCAGCCTGCATTCTGGCGGGTTTTACCGTGTAGATTACTACAGAAACTGCAGAAATCAGCCCCATAATCAGAGCTTTTTGAGATAATGCCAGTGTAGTTGGATTCCCATGAGTGGCAATCAGGAAAATACCGGTAACTGCCAGGATAACTCCCAGAACTTCTTTTTTTTCTGGCAAACGCTTCGTTTGCAGACATACCCAGACAACGATCAGCGCAGGTCCAAGATACTGAATAACCGTAGCAGTTCCTGCATTGGACCATTCGATAGTCTGAAAATAACTGTACTGGCATAACATCATTCCTGCCAGACCATAAATAATAATGTCAATTCTGTTTCTTTTGGTTTTCCATATGTTAAATGCTTTCCCTTTATCTCGAATTAAATAATAACACAGCAGTAAAAAACCAGCTGTTACCAGACGTAAAGGAACCAGCCAGGATGCAGTGACATCTTTGTTCTGGAACAGAAACTGTCCGCAGACACCGGAAATTCCCCAGAGAATTCCACCGGAAATGGTCAAAAATGTTCCAATAATGGTTCCTTTTTTTGTATTTATCTTGTTTTTATCGTTTTTGTGCATATCAAATCGTCCCTCAAAAGTTATTTGCCAAAGTGAGTATAGTAGTCCCCATGATGCTTGTCAAGGAAACAAAATTGAATCTATTATTTTAAACAATATTGTAGGTTCGTTGTCAACCATGCAATCCGGGAGACTATAGCCGAAATTGGAAGATAATAAATAAGAAAAAACAGAATATTCTGAATATTTAATTCAAACAAAAAAAGAGATTGACAATTATAAAAAACAATGATATAGTAAACATATCAAAAGAAAACAGAACTAACAAAAGCAAAGGAAATTTATTCCGACAAATAATAGAAGAAAAAGTTAGTAGAAAATCTGAATTCTTTAGATATCAGGAGGACGGACCGATGGCATAAGTAGATTTCCCATCAAACCAAAATCTAAGAAAGAGGTATAGTCCAATGGCAACATAAATCTTAACCCAAAGAAAAAATCTCTTAAAAGAGTTTACATAGATAGAACAATGAATTGGAAGAAAAAGTCATTGAATGTAAATGAAGGAGATGATTTCATATGAAAGGCAGAGATCCATAACGGACAAGACCAAAATGAAAAACTAAGAATTGGAGGTACGGTCCAACAAAAACTTAATTTAAAAATCGTAATCTAAGAAAGCTGAAGGTGTAGACAATGAAATTGCTGGAAATTCATTAAGAGCCCGATCGAGAGGAAAAAGAATCGATCGGGCTTATTTTTTGCTTTATAAGAAAGAAATTGACTGGTTATCTTCTTCTGTCTATGCCGCTTGTGCGGTAATAGCAGGATTTACTTTTGTACATTCTCGCATCTGCCGCCTTTGCAATGTCATAGATTCCGTTCCATTCTTTCTCTGAACTAAAGACGTATCCGTATGAGATACTCATAGAATCTACCAGTTCGCCTCTCCATTTGGCAGACTTTTGGTCAAAGTTTGCGATAAGATTTGGAAGAACATCCGTTTTCTCGGTGATAATGATAACAAATTCATCTCCACCGATTCTGTAGACGTTTCCATAATTCTGAAAACATGATTTCATACAATCTGCAGCTGCGCATATAAGTTCATCTCCTGCAGCATGTCCAAGAGAATCATTTACGCGTTTGAGACCGTTGATATCCATGGAAATATAAATCCAGTCTTTGTGAAGATCAAGACTGTGTATGGCTGTTTCATAAGCATGTCTGTTAAAACATTTTGTGAGTTCGTCGGTGTTTGATGTATAAATCAGTTTTTCTTTTTCAAATTTTTCTTTTAGAACTCGTGAGAGCATATATACCATACAACAGGATGCCAGTACAAGATATATGCCAACTATAAATACAGCATATATATTATTCCTTAGATAAAAGGAACTTTCCATAGTAACGGCAATGATATATGTATCATCAAGACACAGGAAACACCTGCAGAGTTTTCCATTCACCTTTGTGTGGAAAGTGACTGTCTTACTGTCATTTACTCTATCAGTTGCGATACCAAGATCATCGAGTACTTCTCCGATCCAGGTACGGTTGGTAGCTCCTTTTACAATCTTTGTCCCGGCATCTGCCACAAAAATTTCGATTCCTTTATAAAGAGGCATGGCGCTTACGACATTAGAGATTTCGTTCTGCTTTAACTCGTGCAGAAGGCGTGTCGGTTCGATGCCTATCTGAATCATCCTTGTACCGGCTTCGTTCCAGGTGATAGCATACATCATCTCTTTCTTTTCGGCGGTATTAGGCGTGACATCCTGACACATGGTAAGATCCTTGTCAGTAAGCATCGGCTTAAAATATGACATCTGTTCTCCTGAGTCGAAATTGTAGCCATAGTATTTTGGCATAGACCCACTATAGATATATCCGTTTTTATCAATCAGATGTATCTCATCTACGGAGATCAACTTTGCTATTTTCTGCAATTCTTCTACATCATGCTCTGCCGTTGGTTTTGCATCTATGATATATGATGCAGCTTTCGCTCTTATTATATAATCGTCCTTTAGCGATTCAATGAGTCCCTTTTCATTCTCATCATTTTTATTGAGCACGGTGATTACACGATCAAGAAGTACTTCTGACATCTGATAGGTGTTGCTGTCATTTACAGATTTTAAAATTCCGGCCTCAAGTAATAATGCAACCACAATGATTACAAAAGCCAGAAAAGCGAGTTTTTTCTTTTTCATGTATATATTTTATCATGCTTTTTGCAGATAAACCACAGAAAACCTTTTAGATACGTATTTTTTATCATAATATGGCACGAATGTGAAAAATTATAGGACCACTGATCCGATACTATTAAATAAGGTACCAATTTTTAAAAAATTGGTCCTATCAATTTAAATGAAAATATATATACAAAAATGTTTAAAATGCTGAAAATTCAGAATTAAGATGGAAAACACCGATTAATTATTGACAAAATGTAAGATTAAATATACGATATGAATATGAAAACGGTGCGTGCTATTTTTTGAAAATTTAATTGGTAGAACCAATAAACCAAAAGCAAGGCAGTAAAGGAGGATGGAAATGGGAATTGTAGTACACAAGGAACGGTGCAAAGGGTGCGGATATTGTGTAGAGACATGCAAGCAGAAGGCTCTTTCTTTTTCAGAACATATGAATGATCAGGGAATTGTTTATGTTCAGGTAGATGAGTCTAAATGTGTGGGATGTGGATTGTGTTACACAATGTGCCCTGATCTTGTTTTTGAAATCAATTAAAGGAGGTATTTGGTTTGGCTAAGAAAATTTTGATGAAAGGCAACGAAGCATTAGCTGAGGCAGCAGTACGAGTTGGCTGCCGACTGTATTGTGGATATCCAATCACACCTCAGACCGAAATCATGGAGTATCTTTCCGGAAGAATGCCTCAGGTTGGAGGAAGCTACATTCAGGCAGAAAGTGAAGTTTCCGCAATTTCTATGTTGTTTGGTGCGGCAAGTACCGGATATCGTGTTATCACTGCTTCATCCGGACCTGGATTTTCTCTGAAGCAGGAAGGTATTTCTTATATTGCTTCTCAGAATCTTCCGGCTGTAATCGTAGACGTATGTCGTTATGGAAGTGGATTGGGACTGATCTCACCAGGTCAGGGCGATTACTTCCAGGCTACCAAGGGCGGCGGTCATGGCGATTATCAGCTTCCTGTATTTGCACCACATACGATTCAGGAGAGCGTAGACCTGATCGCATTGGCATTTGATAAAGCAGAAGAATATCTCACACCGGTTATCCTGCTTACTGACGGAGCGTTAGGTCAGATGATGGAAGGTGTGGAATTACCTGAGATGCAGCCTGTAGATCCGGAGAAACCATGGGCATTAAAAGGTATGGGTGATGGAAAAGCAAGATATTATCGTACAGCTGCTTATGATGGACCACAGTATGACACATTCATTCGTGAGAAATTTAAAAAGATGCAGGAAAACGAGCAGAGATATGAAAAGATCTGCGTAGATGATGCAGATGTTGTATTGGTTGCTTATGGTATTTCCGCAAGAATCTGTAAACGTGCAGTGAAGATGGGTCGTGAAAAAGGAATGAAGATTGGTCTGTTACGTCCGATTTCCCTGTGGCCATTCCCAATGGATGTATTTAAAGAAGTTCGAAAACATGCAAAAGCATTTCTTTCTGTAGAAATGAGTGCGATCGGTCAGATGGTGGAAGATGTCGCTTTGGCTGCGCATGGAGAAGTTCCTGTTTACCTGCTGGCAAGTGGTATGAACCCACCGAAAGAACAGGATATCCTGAAGAAAGCACAGGATATTTTAGACGGAAAAGAAAAGGAGGTATTTTAAATGGATAAAACATTTAAAGCGCCTGAAATCTTAAATCCTACATCGGGATTTTGCGCAGGCTGTGGACATGGAATTATCAATCGAATTCTGGCAGAAACGTTAGAAGAAATGCAGTTAGAAAAGAAAACAATTATTGCATTGGCAGTCGGATGTTCCTGTATCATGAGTACCTTCTTTCAGGTAGATAAAATTTTAGGACCACACGGAAGATCACCGGCAGTTGCCACAGGTATCAAGAGATTACGTCCGGACAATCTGGTTTTAACTTATCAGGGTGATGGTGATATTTCTTCCATCGGAACAGCGGAAATTGTACACGCAGCAGCCAGAAATGAAAAGATTACGACAATCTTTGTAAATAATGGTGTGTATGGTATGACAGGTGGACAGATGGCACCTACGACTCTTCCGGAACAGAAGACAGCAACATCTCCAATGGGAAAAGATGTAGAAACGGCCGGTATGCCAATCAAACTTTCAGAGATGTTATCCGTTCTTCCGGTTGCATATATCGCGAGAGGTTCTGTGCATAGTCCGGCAGAGATTCGTAAAACCAAGAAATATATAAAAGCAGCAATTGAAAAACAGCTCAATGGAGATGGATTTGCTATGGTAGAAATCCTTTCCCCATGTCCGACGAATTGGCATATGACTCCGGTTGCAGCTATGAAACATATTGAACAAGAAACCATCCAGTATTATCCGTTGGGAGAAATGGTAAATAATGTACGAGTAGATGGAAGAATGGTTAAAAAAGGAGGCGAATGATTCATGAAAGAAATCCTGATTGCCGGTTTTGGTGGACAAGGCGTTCTTGCGACAGGCGTAATTTTAGCGAATGCGGCATTACGTGCAGACTTACAGACCTGCTGGCTTCCGTCCTATGGTGGAACCATGCGAGGCGGTACAGCAAACTGTTCCGTAAAGATTTCAGATGATGAAATCGGAAGTCCTTATATTGATGAACCGGATGTTCTGGTCGTATTTAATGAACCATCCTATGTAAAATTCTATAATCGCTTAAAACCAGGCGGATATCTGTTTGTAAACAGTACATTGGTACATAAAGAAAATACAAGAGATGATATTCATGTTATCTGTGAACCGGTTACAGAGATTGCGACAGAGCTTGGAAATGTGCGTGCGGCAAACGTCGTAATGTTAGGTGTGATTCTTTCCCATCTGCCGATGGTATCTCTGGATGCTGCGAAAATATCTCTGGAAGAATATTTCGAGCCAAAGGGACAGAAGATGATAGACTTTAACAGAAATGCACTGGAAGTAGGTTACGCTAGGAAAGGCTGACAGGGTGAAGGAATGAACGTACAAGATTTGTTATGTCCCAAAACAGTTGCCATCGTTGGAGCCAGTGAAAAATCTGGATTTGGAAGATATACGACAGAAAATATCTTAAAAGGCGATTTAGGAGAAGAGGTTTATCTGGTACATCCGAAGCGTGAGGAAGTGCTTGGACATAAATGTTATCCTTCTCTTGCAGCAATCGGAAAACAGATTGATCTGGTGATTCTGTGTACTCCAATGCAGACCGTCAATGGACTGCTTCTGGAGGCAGCAGAGGTCGGAGCCAAAGGCGTCGTAGTATTTGCCAGCGGATACAGTGAAGCCGGAGAAGAAGGAAAGAAAGCTCAGGAAGAACTGATTCGCATTGCGAAAGAACATGACCTTGCAATCTGCGGACCAAACTGTGGTGGATTTATCAACAATGAAAAAGGTATTTTTGCTTTTGGCCTTCGAATGGAAGAGAGAAAACAAAAAGGAAATATCGGATTGATCTCACAAAGTGGTCAGATCTGTTCCATGCTTTCGACGATTCCATATCTGCATTTTTCCTATCTGATTTCCAGCGGAAATAATGCGGTAGTAGGTGTAGAAGATTATCTGGAATACCTGGTAGATAATGAAGAAACCAAAGTTGTAGCTGTATATCTGGAAGGAATTAAAAAACCTGTACAATTTGTACGCGTGTTAGCCAAAGCAGCAAAGATGAGAAAACCGATCATTGCGTTGAAGGTAGGTGCTTCTGAAAAAGCACAGAAAACCACAACAGCACATACCGGCAGTATGGCCGGATCGGATCGGACATTTGATGCATTGTTTAAAAAATATGGTGTCGTTCGTGTAGATGATATGGAAGATCTGATGGAGACAGCACTGTTGTTCAGTATTCTGACACAGAAGGTAACGACAGATGCGATTGCAATCTGCAATGTATCCGGCGGCGAAGCGGCGATTTCAGCAGATACCTGTCAGAGAGCCGGCGTGAAGCTGGGCGATTTCACAGAAAATACTATCGAAGTGATCAGAAGTCGTCTTCCGGGATTTGCATCTGTGAATAATCCATTGGATATGACATCGACACTTGTGCGAGATCATGATAATTATCATGCAACCGTAGAAGCCCTGATGCAGGAACCAAATATTGGTTTGATCGCAATGGGACACAACCCACCTGAAAAAGTAGCTTTACAGGATAGAAAAATTGATTTTGGACTGGCCGACCAGTTAATCGATATTCAGAAAGATGCAACGAAACCGATCGTGATCCTGTCTGGATTTTCCAGAAAAAGAGATCCGGAATTGCGTGAGTATTACGCAGAGCATCATATCGCTATGCTGGAAAATCCAAAATACGGACTGGCTGCCATTCGCCGATATGTCGAATTTTGTCAGTACGATCCGGAAAAGAGGACATTGACAGATGCAGTTCCGACAGGAACAGCCGGTAAAGAGCGTGAAGTACTTTCCGAAAAAGACAGCAAAGAATTATTAAAAGAATATGGTATTTCCATACCAAAAGAAGGAACTGCTGCTACAAAAGAGGAATTGCTTCGTGTGGTTCGTGAAATCGGTTTCCCTGTAGTATTAAAGATAGACTCTGCCGATGTTCCACATAAAACGGATGTGGGCGGTGTAAAATTAAATATTAACTCAGAAGAAGAAGCCCTGGCAGCATTTGACGAGATTCTTGCAAATGTGAAAAAGCATGTACCGGATGCGAAAGTAGATGGGGTACTGGTGGCTCAGATGCTTCGAAAGGGTACTGAGATGATATTGGGTATTCATCGTGATTCCCAGTTCGGACCGATGGTACTGATTGGATTCGGAGGAATTTTTGTAGAACTGTTTAAAGACAGTGCATTGTATCCGGCTCCATTTGGAAAAGAAGAAGCATTAGAGATGATCCGTTCCCTGAAAACCTATCCATTATTGAGTGGATATCGCGGTTCTGCACCGTTAGCAATTGACCAATTGGCAGATATGCTGGTGAAGATGGGAAATCTTGCGGTAGAGAAAAAAGAAGAAATCAGCGAGCTTGATATGAATCCGGTATTTGTATACGAAGATTCTGTCTGTGCGGTAGATGCGCTGGTGGTAAAAAGTAAATGATAAAAAGTCGAGTAAAGACAGAAAGGACAAATTATGAAGAGAGATCCGTATTTAGTTATTGAATGGTCAGACAGAGAAAGTGAAGCAAGAGGATGGCTGGTAGTAGATAGTATTGCAGATGAAAAATCTGCCGGTGGACTTCGTATGAGTCCTACCGTAAACCGGGTAGAAGTAGAACGTCTGGCACAGGTTATGTCTTATAAATACCGTGCAGCAGAAGCGGTTTCCGGCGGATCCAAAGCAGGTATCATCTATGATTGTCATAAAGAAGATCATCTTGATGTTTTAAAGAGATTCCTGACAGCAATGCGTCCATATACATTTGAAGGTGTAACAATCGGTGCCGATCTGGGAACCAACCCGGATGATATCCGTGCTATTAAGAAAGAACTGGGAATTGAAGACCGTCTGGCAAAATCCATTCGTGAAAATCCAGAAAGAGCGAAAAAAGCAAATGAAGATCTGGCAAAATTAAGAGAAGCCAGTGTAGAAGGGTTTTCAATGGACCGTCTGGTTACCGGTTTTGGTGTGGCACAGGCGGCAGATCAGGCATGGAAACGTCTGCATGGTGATCAGAAAGCGAAAGTATCCATCCAGGGATTTGGAAGCGTTGGCGGAAGCTGTGCTCGTTATCTGCAGAAGATGGGATATCAGGTTGTAGCTATTTCCGATATCAATGGTATGTATTATAATGAAAATGGACTGGACATTGCAGATCTGCTCGGAGCAAGAAACTTACTGGGTGAAGTAGATGTATCTAAGATGAAGACACCATGTGAAGTTCGCGGACGTGATGAATGGCTGGGACTGGATGTTGATATTATCATCCCTGCAGCTGTTGAGGATATTATCAACAAAGAAACAGCACCTACCGTTCGTGCATCTCTGATCGTAGAAGGAGCAAATATTCCGACTACAGAAGAAGCAGATGAAATTCTTCATAAGATGGGTGTTCATATTGTTCCTGACTTCATTGCAAACCAGGGATCCATTTGTTACTTCACATCTATCCAGAATGCAAAATGTGAGCCGACTCCGGAAGGCGTTATGGACCGCCTGAGTGATGTAATTCGAAGAGGCGTAGATAAGACATTTGACTATGCAAAAGAACATGGAGTAACAGAGCGAGAAGCAGCCTGGACTATTTTTGAAAAATAACAAACAGAAAGGATGTTTGTAAAACAGAACGAATTTCATACCAAGACTCCTGTGCGAGTCTTGGTATAAAAATAAAGGAAAAGAAGATGAGAAATAAGAAGTTGATAAGGATGTAGATAAAAAGGTAGGAGGTAGCGTATGGAGGAGAAGAAGAAAAAAATGTCATCGTTGGATGCAACCTTAATGGGAATCGGAGAAATTATTGGTGCCGGTATCTTCAGTATGACAGGCGTAGCAATTGGTGTTGCAGGTCCTGGTACCCCTATTACCTACTTATTGGCAGGTTTGTGTGCAATGATTTTGTGCCTGCCGTATATGAGTATTTCTTCTGCAATACCTGCAAAAGGTGGACAGTATCTGTATGTATCTCGATTTATTAAACCAGTTATGGGATTCTTGCTGGTTTGGAACATGATTTTTGAAACTTTAAACTTAAGTGTGCTCGGAATTTCTACAGGACAGTACCTGCCTGTAATTTTTCCGTTCTTAACACCGAGAATGGCTGGTATCATCGTTGTTATTCTGATTACCATTGCATGTTTGTTTAATATTAATACATCTGCGAAAGTACAGAACCTGATGGTTGTTATGATCCTGGTTACACTTGGTTTATACATTTTCCTTGGGCTGCCTCAAATGAAGTATTTTACCCTTCGTGATCTGATTACTGTAACCGGATGGACCGGAATCTTTACAGCGGTCAGCTATGTTCGAACCGCTGCATATGGTGCGATTGGACTGGTAAATATGGCAGGCGAGATTGAAAATGCAAGAAAAGTAGTTCCGGCTTCCATTGCAAAAGCAACACTTGGATGTACAGCATTATATGCATTGGTAGCTTTAGTATCTGTAGGTGTCGTTCCTTGGAAAGACATGATTGATCAGCCGTTATCAACAGCAGCAAAGACATTTATGCCTGGATTCGCATTTAGCGTATTCGTTATCTGTGGAGCACTGTTTGGATTGCTGACAACCCTGTTAGCTATGACAATCAATTATAGCCGTGTTATCTGGGCAGCCGTAGATGATGGATTACTTCCAGGATTCTTGAAACCGCTGAACCGTCATGGTATTCCATATCGTATTATCCTGATCATGGGAGTTGTTGGTGTTGTTCCTATTATTCTGGATCTTCCGTTAAAACAGGTATTCTCCATTATGAATGCACCTGGTATGCTGATCGGTCTGCTTGGTACATTACCGGCACTGATTGCACCAAAGAAACTGCCAAACAAATTTGCCAATGCATGGTTTAGAGTACCGTTAAAAGTGATGTGGGTAGTTGTTATTATTCACTGCAGCGTAACAATGTTCTTCAGTTACACCTTGTTTACAAACTTAACAGTACCGATTATTGGCGGTATCATCGTATTCTATGGCGGTGGTATTGTATATTACTACATAAGAAAGAATTATCTGAAGAAAAAAGACGGAACCGATCTGGATGTTATCTTGTCAACATATGATCCGGAATGGTTATCAGATGATCAGCCAGTATAGATTGATTGATTCGCAGGCAATGTGATATAATCAGTTGTGAGATGCTCCCACCTCTCGCAGTGAGAATGCTGATGCGTTCTTGAATAAAGCAAACTGTATATGAAAGGAAAACGCTATGAGTTCTCAACCATTCAAAATGAAACCGATTAAGCGAGAATTAGTACATGCTAAAATAGCAGATGCTATGATGCAATATATAGCAGAAAATCATCTGACCGATGGAGATAAACTTCCTCCGGAACGGGAAATGGCGGCTTATTTCGACACAAGCCGCAATTCAGTGCGAGAAGCACTGCGGGTTCTGGAATCCAATGGAATTGTAGAAATTCGTCAGGGAAGTGGAATTTTTATTCGGACAAATGGTAAAGAAAATTCCTTTTATGAACACGCCTGGAAAATTAATTATATGGAATTACTGGATGTAAAAGATATGTTGGAAGTGGGGCTTGCGAAGACAATTTGTGGTAAATTGGATGAAACACAGCTTCGACAGCTGGAAACACAGATCGTATTGATGGAAGAACTGGCAGAGGAGAATGCATATAATCCGGAGATAGATGGGATCTTTCATAAAATGCTATGGGGGATGTCATCGAATAAGACACTGGTCGATTTGCTTAATAAGATGTTTGAGCAGCTGAGAGAATACTGGAGAACACTGAAAGGCGAAGAAAAAATGTGGCTTCTGACTGTTCCGTATCACAGACAGCTATTCGAAGCAATACGTGATGACAGGAAAAGCTGTGCCGAGGAAGCAATTAATCGAATTACACAAATTGACAAAGATATTACTGTTTGGATGCAGAAAACTACGAAACCATTCAAAGCATAAAGATGAGAAGCTCTCTACGTAAAGTGGGGAGCTCTCTTTTTGTGATGTAAGAAATTTCAACAGAATTTCCTATATCAAATTTACAAAAAGCATACTAATTTTAGGATAGTAATGAGGCTGTTTTCTGGCATATTCTTATAATATAACCAGAAAACTGTATATGCGATATGAAGGGAGGATATGAGTATGTACACGAAAGCAGTGATTGGCAAACGAAAATTACAAATGATGTTTCTTACAATACTGATGTTTATCGGATTGTTGGCATGGGGAGTTCCGGCTGCTGCCCAGACGAAGGAGATCATTTGTGATGACTATGGAAGGAATTATTCCATAGAATTTAATTCAGAATACCAAAAAAGCACGACGGAAGTAGTAATTAAAAATGCAACATCTGGAAAAATGAAGCTGGATATTACTGTAAAAACAGTCAGGACAAAAACATATCCAAGTGACAAATTAAAACAGTTCTCATGGAATGATTTTATGGTGTCAAGAGAAATGAGTGGGTATATTGTTATGGAACCTGGAGAAGAGCAAACGATAGAATTTTTGTTCAGATCAGACTATGCAGGGCAATCCAGTATCCGAGTGACAACTTCGAAGGCAACTGTATCAGAGAACGGTGGAATAACATTTCAGGCAGCAAAAAAAATTGCTGTGAACAGTGAAGAGAAGGGCGTGATACGTTCAGGAGACAGCGGTGGAATATATCAGTATGCGAGATATTTTTCCTTTACTACAAAAGAGCGGCGTCAGCAGACGATATTACTTGCAGGTGAACGAGGAAAAACAGTTCATGCAAGTATATATAGAAGCAATGATATTGCAATGAAGTCACCTCTGCTGACTTTGACATCTGACGATGCTGAGAAGAGAGGCAGTGTATGGCTTGATCCTGGAACATATGTAGTAGCAGTTGGATTCCGTAAATCTCCAGGAATGTATGCATCCTATTGTTTTCAGCTGGGAGGCAGAAATTATATTCCGGCAACCGGAGTATCGCTGACTTGTAACACAAATAAGCTGACGATTGATTCCGGAATTACAAAAAAACCAAAGACATTTACATTTACAGCAACTACGATACCTGCAAACAGTGATGATAAACTTTCCGATATTTTGGTGGGTGGAAATATTCGTTCTGATATGTATGAGATTAAGGGCGCTGTGAAAGGAAAAAACAAAGCAACATTTACGATAACTTATAAAGGTTATCCCTATACTGCAGGTAATAATACGATAAAGGTTAAAACGTCAAATGGATTGCAGTCCAAGGGATTTTCAGTATTTGCAAAAGCAGGAACCCCGAGTGTTTATAAATATTATGTATATCCAAACCAGATAGAGCTTTATGGAGTATTCCGCGGAGCATCAGGAACCCGTGGAGTGAATGTATATCTGAAATCCGGAAATAAATGGATCAAACAGAAACAGCAAAGTAATGGTTCTGTAATTGTGAAAAAACTGAAACCAAATACACGTTATGAATTCAAACTGACAGAAGCTGCTAAACGGGCTGATGGTAAATGGATAGAGGGAAAACCACTTTACAGAAGTATTCGGACACAGAAGAATACAAAACCAGAAGTGAAATCCATAAAGGTATCTAATGTCAGAGAAGATTATAGCTGGAAAAGGATACGTTATTCATCAACCAGTGTAAAATGGTATAAGAGTTATTATACCAGATATCGAGTGACGGTTACTTTAAAGAAAAAATTGCCGGCAAACCAGAAGATGGAAATCGATGGACATCTGGTAGCAGGAAAAGGAAACCAATACACCATAAACCTTTCAATCGGAGGAAGAAAGAAAGGAAAAAATACAACACTGACTTTGCAGACGTATAGTGAAAAAGGAAATATTAATAGCTACGGCAATATTTTGAAAAAAAAGATTCGATTAAAATAAAAAAACAGTTGACAGAAGTGATATGAATCTGTATAATTGGTTCTTGGTTGCAGTAGTGACCAGGAATCATGCAGGAGTGGCGGAATTGGCAGACGCGCAGGCTTCAGGTGCCTGTGGTCGTTAAGACCGTGTGGGTTCAAGTCCCATCTCCTGCATTTTTTTAAAATAAAAAGGAGCGTCGCAAAACACTGATGAATCAGTGAAGCGATGCTCCTTCTTTTTTTTGTAAAACAGTGATTCCATGATTACATGAAATCACTGCCTTGAGGAGAGGGTGGTTTGCAACCGTCCATTTCTTGTGATCCAGAAGAAGGTTCCTGTGAAAATAATTCCTTTCACAATGGTAGTAGAAGAAAATGCCCACCAGATACCGTTCAGTCCTAAAGAAGTATTTCCAAGGATCATAGCTAATGGGATTCTTGAACTCGTAAAGAGAATACTGATGATACTGCATAGATTTGTTTTGCCAAGTCCTGATATGGCTCCAATGGTAGTAAGTTCTATACACAAAAATGCTTCACTGAATCCGATAATAACCAGATAGTTTATAGCAGTCGCGATAGCGGAAGGTTCATGGAAGAAGACAGAAGCAATTGGGGTTGGCGCAAAAATGAAGATTAAGGTAATCAGTAATCCCCAGATACCTACAGTCCAAAGTGAAACCCGATATCCTTTTTTGACTCGATCTATTTTTTCTGCTCCGTAGTTTTGGGCAGTAAATGCATTTAAAGCAGCTGCAAAACCATCTGCGGTATTCCAGGATACGGATTCGATCTGGCCACCAACTCGTAAGGTAGCGACTGCTTCAGCTCCAAATCCAGATACCATCCTGGTAATCAGCATAGAGATCATACAGTATACCATGCCCTGAATTCCGGTTGGAATACCAATCTTGCAGATACCCTTCAGATATTTTGTGGACATTCCACCAATCAGATGAATTCCTTTTAGTACGTTCTCTTTTTTTGACCAGATAATTCCAAGTATCATGATACCCATGACAATGAACTGGGCTGTAACAGTGGCAATTGCGGCACCGATGACGCCAAGTTTTGGCAATGGACCCGGACCCAGAATTAACAGTGGATCCAGAATCATATTTGTTACCAGTCCTACCAGATTCGCGACAAATGGTGTCTTGGAATCTCCCTGTGCAGTATAGAGACCAGTCAGAGTGATGGTCATAAAGGAAAACACGATCAGGCCACATGCAATTTGAGTATAGGAAATGGCAGCATTATAGGCTTCCGCATCACTCAGATTAAAAAAGCCCACCATCTGGCGGACAAAAATCAGAGAGAAGAGTGCAAAGATCAATCCCATATACAGTGCTATCTGTACAGCTGTTTGAGCATATTTATGAGCTTTTTCCCTATCCCCGCTGCCAATACACTGGGCTACCTGCACCTGTCCACCCATTCTGGCAATGGAAGACAACCCCTGAGAGAACCAGGTAAACATGCCGCCGACACCTACTCCGGCTACGGCTTTTGATCCAAGAAGTCCAATCCATGCCATATCTGTAATATTATACAACGTTCCGAGAAAAGACGATGCCATGATAGGAATCGCAAGTTTTGTCAGGGTCTTTAGAATCGGCCCCTTTGTTAAATTTCCGTCCAAAATAATGATCCTCAAATCTTTCTTACAATCTCATACAACACGATCATAACATCTTTATGATATAAAAACAATCTTTCAGATCTATTCTGTACCGAATTGGATACTCTTTTACTGTTCACTGGGTGACTTGATTCATGAGGATATTTTCTGTACAATAAAAACTATAGTGAATCATGTTGCAGAAGGAGAAAACATATCATGAGCAGTTATATTACAACTTACACCAGAAAACATTTTGATCCGGTACATCCGGATCCAGAGAGAATCGTTATTGAAGATATTGCACATGCGTTATCTCTTTTGTGCCGCGGAAACGGGCATGTGACCACGTTTTGGTCAGTGGGACAGCATTGTATTTGTTGTGCAAAAGAGGCGGCAGGACGGGGACTTTCTGACCGAATCGTGCTGGCCTGTCTTCTTCATGATGCCAGTGAATGTTACATGTCTGATGTGCCACGCCCTTTTAAGCAGACGATGCGGGAGTATATCTGTCAGGAAGAGACACTTCTGAGCATGGTCTACACCAGATATCTTGGTACAGATTTGACAGCAGAAGAACAAAAACAGATAAAAGAAATTGATGATGACCTGTTATGGTATGATATGACAAAATTGCTGGATGAACCACAGGGAGGAGAAGCCCCGGAACTTCATTTTGAACTGGATTATACCGTGCAGCCGTTTGAAGAAGTAGAGCGGGAGTATCTGGAAATATTCAAAAAGTATTATGGGGTGAAATAACCACCTGTTATTCCTGCTTTGATTTGGTATGCTTATTTGAGCAATATGGAATTTAGAACGGATAAATTACTTCATGGAGGAGATTATGATTCGGAACAGTGGCTGAAGCGACCGGATATTCTGGCAAAGGATCTGGATATGCTGGAAGAATCTGGCTGTAATGTTGTCAGTCTCGGCATTTTTTCCTGGTCCACACTGGAACCGGAAGAAGGGGTATTTTACTTTGAATGGCTGAAAGAAATTATTGATAAATTATATCAGAGAGGGATCAGCACGATCTTGGATACCCCGTCCGGAGCCCGCCCGAAATGGATGGCAGACAAGTATCCGGAGGTACTTCGTGTGGATGAGAATGGGCACAGAAATCTCTTCGGTTTCCACCACAATCACTGTTATACCTCTCCGGTATACAGAGAAAAAGTACATACGATTAATAAAAAACTGGCGCAGGAAGTAGCTGCACATCCGGGCGTGATTCTGTGGCACATTTCCAATGAATATGGGGGGAGAATGTTACTGTCCGCTGTGTCAGGATGCATTCCGTAAATGGCTGAAAGAAAAATATCAGACAATCGAGAACTTGAATGACCGGTGGTGTACCACCTTCTGGAGCCATACTTATAACAGTTTTGACCAGATTGAAACGTCGTCTAAGATCGGTGAGACACAGCTTCATGCACTGAATCTGGACTTGAAACAATTTGTGACACATCAGACCGCAGATTTTATTCATGCAGAGATTGCAGCGGTTCGTGATGGCGGAAGTGATCTTCCAACGACAGCCAACCTGATGCGTTCCCTGAAGGGGAAACCATTTTTCCAGATGGAATCCTGTCCGATTTCTACCAACTGGCAGAGCGTCAGCAAATTAAAGAAACCGGGTATGCTTTTTGCTCAGTCCATGCAGGCTATTGCCCACGGAGGGGAAGGTGCATTGTATTTCCAGATTCGTCAGAGCCGTGGTGCTTCTGAGAAGTTCCATGGAGCAGTGATTGACCACTATGGCGGCAATGATACCAGAGTCTTCAAAGAAGTATCCAAGGTGGGAGCAACCTTAAAAGAACTGAAGGAACTGGCTGGAACGACCATGGACAGTCCGGTGGCTATGATCTACGACTGGGACAGCCAGTGGGCGATGGAAGACAGCCAGGGTCCAAGAAATAAAGGACTGCATTATCTGGAAAACCTGCTGAAGTATTACAGGGGATTCCGTAAACAGGGCATCAGTGTGGATCTGATTGATCAGACCTGTGATGTGGAAAAATATAAAATACTGGTTCTGCCGATGGTCTATATGTTCAAAGAGGGCTTCGCAGAAAAGGTGCGTGCCTTTGTGGAAAATGGAGGTACTTTGATTACCAGTTACTGGTCCGGGATCGCAGATGATACGGACCGCTGCTATCTGGAAGGAACTCCACACGGACTGATGGATGTGCTGGGAATCCGTAGTACGGAAATTGATGGCCTGTATGACTGGGAAGAGAATGAATTTGTCCCAGTAGAAGGAAACGAACTGGGACTGGATCAGACTTATACCTGCAAATACCTGTGTGACCTGGTGGAACTGCGGGGAGCAAAGAGCCTGATGACTTACGGAAAAGACTTCTATGCAGGATATGCGGCATTGACAGTAAATGAATATGGAAAGGGCAGAGCCTGGTATGTGGCAGCCGATGCAGACAAAGATTTTTTTGCTGATTTCCTGAAAAAAGTAGTGGAAGAAAATCAAATCAGCTGTGGCATAAAAGGAGATATTCCAGATGCGCTGGAGATCACCGTAAGAGAAAGCGAAGAAGCAAAATATTACCTGTATCAGAACTTTGGAACAGAAGCGGTACAGATTCCGGTACCGGAAAAGGAAGCATCCTGGCTGTATGGCAGCGGGGATGAAAAACTGGAAGTGTATGGACTGGCAGTGGCGAAAATAACAAAATAAGAAAGATGAGAGAGCAGAAAACTGGCTTAGAAGAGTCGGGTTTCTGCTTTTTTTATAAAAATATAATAGGATCTAAGTAGGAACTTTGTTATAATGATGCCAAGGAGGGCTAGTGAATTAAAGCTTACAAAAGATAAAAACAGAGAAAAATACAGCCGACAAGTGGATAAGACACAAAAGATAAGAAAATGAACGGATTAGAAAAAGAGGTGTCTTATGACCAATACAAAACATGAAGATGCGATCATGAAAATGGGGTTTGGATATTTTCGTGATCATATACTGAAGAGGCTGGGAGTAGAATATGAGTTTGTCGCAGAAGAGCCGACAGAGCTGATTGAATTGCAGGTCCATTCCATGTATATGGATTTTACTTTTTTGACGTCAGATGGGTTCTATGCACATTTCGAGTTTCAGACAACAGAAACGGACTGGAGAGATTTACAAAGGTTTGAAGCTTATGAGGCAGTAACGGCACACAAAAGAGAAAAAAAGGTATTGACCTATGTGATTTATTCTGGTGGCATCACTGATACACAGACAGAGTTAGATTGTGGATTCCATACATACAGAGTGAAACCGATTTATCTGACGGATTATGATGCAGATAAACTGTTTTGGAAAATGCAGACAAAACTGGAAAGAGAAGAAGCGTTAGATGACGAGGATTTAGCGGGTCTTGCACTTGCACCATTGATGTCCGGAAAACGGAGCCGAAAGGAGAAGATAAAAGAGGCAATCTTATACGCAAAGCAGGGAGATACGGAGACAGCAGAAAAAACGATTGCGATTCTGTACACATTAGCGGATAAATTTCTTAAAGGTATGGAATTACAGGAAATCAAGGAGGTGGTTGCAATGACGCGACTTGGACAGATGATTTATGATGATGGTGTTGAAAAAGGAATAGAAAAAGGCAGACAGGAGGGTTTGGAACAAGGAATGGATCGGATGTCAGTGCTGACAGCCAGACTGTTGAAAGAAAAACGCCTGGATGATTTGCAGAGGGCAACAGAAGATAAAGCATACTGTGAGCAGTTGCTAAAAGAATATGGTATAGAATAAAAGTCGATTCCCATCTTACTACGAAAGATAAAGACAAAAATACAGCCGAAAAGTGAATAAGACACAAAAGATAAGAAAATGAACGGATTAGAAAAAGAGGTGTCTTATGACCAACACAAAACATGAAGATGCGATCATGAAAATGGGGTTTGGATATTTTCGTGACAGCATACTGAAGAGGCTGGGAGTAGAGTATGAGTTTGTTGCAGAAGAGCCGACAGAGTTAATAGAATTGCAGATCTACTCTATGTACATGGATTTTACTTTTCTGACAGTGGAAGGATTCTATGCCCATTTTGAATTTCAGACAACGGAAACAGACTGGAGAGACCTGCAGCGATTTGAAGCCTATGAGGCGGTGACAGCTCACAAAAAAGGAAAAAAGGTATTGACCTATGTGATTTATTCCGGAGGGATTACCAGTGCGAAGACAGAACTGAACTGTGGATTTCATACATACAGGGTGCAGCCAATTTATCTGACGGATTATGATGCAGATAAACTGTTTCGGAAAATGCAGACAAAACTGGACCGGGAAGAAGCGTTAGATGACGAGGATTTAGCGGGTCTTGCGCTTGCTCCGTTGATGTCCGGAAAGCAAAGCCGAAAGGAGAAGATAAAAGAGGCAATCTTATACGCAAAGCAAGGAGATACAGAGACGGCAGAAAAGACGATTGCGATTCTGTACACATTGGCGGACAAATTCCTCAAGGGTATGGAATTACAGGAAATCAAGGAGGTGGTTGCGATGACGCGACTTGGTCAGATGATTTATGATGATGGTGTTGAAAAGGGTTTGGAACAAGGAATGGATCGGATGGCGGTGCTGACAGCCAGACTGTTGAAAGAAAAACGCCTGGATGATTTGCAGAGGGTAACAGAAGATAAAGCATACTGTGAGCAGTTGTTAAAAGAATATGGAATAGAATAAGCAGGAGAACCAGTCAGATATGAATCCATGATATTTGACTGGTTCTTTGCTATAATTTACTGCGTTATCTTGCGAAAGCAGACATCTTCATGGTATGATAGGAAAAGATTGTCGAAAAAGTAAAAGATTGGAGAAAATGATGAGTAACGAAAATAAGAAATGCAAAGTACATTATACCGGAACTTTTAATGATGGAACAAAGTTTGATTCTTCCTATGACCGTGGCGAGCCACTGGAGTTTGTCTGTGGCGCAGGCATGATGATCAAAGGCTTTGATGAAGCGGTTAAGGATATGGAAGTGGGTCAGATCGTGGATATACATCTGATGCCGGAAGAAGCTTATGGTATGCCGAATCCGGAGAATGTATTTACGCTGGAGATCAGTCAGCTTCCGGGATCGGAAGGTCTCTCTGTAGGAGAAAGAGTGTATTTATCCAATGCAGCAGGACAGCCATTCCCGGTCAGCGTAGCAGCAAAAGATGAGACAACCATTACCTTTGATGCAAATCATGAGATGGCAGGAAAAGAATTGAACTTCAAGATCGAACTGGTAGAAGTTACCGAATAGAGTATAAGATATGTCGGACATTGACTGAATGCAAATGGCTGACATGAGAAGAGGGTGTAAGAACATGAAGTATCTGATTGTTGGCGCAGGGGGAACCGGCGGCGTTGTGGGTTATTACATGACAAAAGCCGGAAAGAATGTGACACTGATTGCCAGAGGCGCACATCTGAAGCAGATGCAGACAAAAGGATTGACTTTGGAAAAAATGTGGGATCAGTCCATCGAGACGATCCCGGTAAAAGCTTCGGATATGGAGCATTATACAGAACAGCCGGATGTGATTCTGGTTTGCGTAAAGGGATATTCTCTGGAAGATACGATTCCGTTTATTCAGAAAATGGCAAAAAAAGATACCGTGGTGATCCCGATTCTGAATATCTATGGAACCGGTGCAAAAATGCAGAAGAAGCTGCCGGAACTTCTGGTGACAGATGGCTGCATCTATGTATCCGCCAATATCAAAGAGCCGGGAGTTCTCCTGCAGCATGGCAAGATTCTGAAAGTGGTCTTTGGAGTGCGGGAAAAAGAGGAATACCGACCGGTATTAAAAGAAATTGAGAAGGATCTGTGTGACAGCAGCATTTACGGAATTCTCTCCGAAAATATCCGTAGAGATGCATTGGAGAAGTTCTCTTATGTATCGCCGATCGGAGCAGCAGGATTGTATTATCATGCAACCGCCGGGGATTTCCAGAAAGAGGGCGAACAGCGTGAGACATTCAAGGCAATGATTCGTGAGATCGCAACGCTGGCAGATGCTATGGGAGTACCATTTGAAAAAGATATGGTGGATGTGAATCTGCGTATTCTGGCGAATCTGGCACCGGAAGCCACTACATCCATGCAAAGGGATGTCTACGCCGAAAAGGATTCTGAGATTGACGGTCTGGTATACGAAGTAGTACGAATGGGAAAAGAATATGAAGTTCAGGTTCCTGTTTATGAAAAAGTGGCAGAAAAGCTGGGAGGCGCAAAGTAAATGTCATTAGAGAGAGCAAAAGCATATCTGGCAGAAAAAGGTTACGCAGATCATATAATTGAACTGGAGGATTCCAGTGCAACGGTACAGCTGGCGGCGCAGGCGCTGGGTGTGGAGCCGGGGATGATTGCAAAAACTATGTCATTTCTGATTGGAGAGGAAGCGATACTGATTCTCACAGAAGGCACGGCAAAAGTAGATAACCGTAAGTATAAAGATACTTTTCATATGAAAGCGAAAATGATTCCATTTGAAGAAGTGGAAAACTGGATCGGACATGCACCTGGCGGTGTGTGCCCATTTGGAATCAAAGAAGGCATAAAAGTGTATCTGGATGAAAGTCTGAAGCAGTTCGATACGGTGTATCCGGCTGCAGGGAATGATCACAGCGCAGTAAAGCTGACGATAGCAGAACTGGAAGAGGTGGCAGGAGCAGCCGGCTGGGTAGACGTGTGTAAAGAACCGGCATAGCACCAGAAGTATTTGGGGATAAATAGGAGAAGAAAACAATGGAATATCAATGGCCATATGAGAATGAATACGGACAGACTGAGATGGTAGAATCAGATGTCCTGGTGCTGGGCGGAGGACTGGCAGGATGTTTTGCAGCCATCTCAGCAGCGAGAAAAGGCAAAAAAGTAGTTCTGGTGGAGAAAGGTGCAACGAAGCGAAGCGGCTCCGCAGGAACCGGATTTGATCACTGGGAATCAGCCTGTACCAATCCATGTTCGGAAGTAACTGCCAAGGAGATAGCAGAGGCTTACGTGGATGAACAGGATCATTACAGCAACGGAATTGCTCATTATATCGAATGCAGAGAGGGCTATGACCGCCTGCTGGATCTGGAAAAGATGGGTGGAAAAATCCGCGACACAGAGGATGAATTTAAGGGCGCAGAGTTTCGGGATGAGAAGACGAAGCTGATGTTTGCCTATGATTATAAGAACAAATTTACCTTAAGAGTATGGGGATCGACCTTTAAGCCGGTGCTCTATAAGGAACTGAAGCGTCTGGGTGTGAAGATCTATGACCGTACCGAAGCGACAGCACTTCTGACTACCGTGGAGAATGGAAAAAAGCGTGGAATCGGCGCCATCGGCATGAATGTACATACCGGCAAGCTGCTGGTATTTAAGGCGAAGGCAACCATGCTGACCATGTCCAGACCGGCAAGAGTATGGCTGTTTAACCCGGATCTGGTAGGCTTATGTGAATTCCGTCCGATGCAGTCCATCGGAAGCGGACATGCTATGGGATGGAGAGCCGGTGTAGAATTCACCATGATGGAGAAGTCTGTAAAGGGAGAATTCTCCGCAGCAGGCAGAAGCTTTCCGCCGTATGGTGCAGGCAACAATCACAATACCTGGTATGCAGCTACAATGGTAGATGCCAGAGGGGTAGAGATCCCGTATCTGGACCGTGATGGTAATGTATTAAAAACCGTTTCTGAGAGATATTATCCGGTAAAGGGACAGAAGTTTTTCTTAAAGGGCGGTGTCATTGATGAGCCAAAATACGAATACCGCGGACCGGAGACCATGCCGTTTGATGAACTGATGAAACGTGGTTATCAACTTCCATTTTATGCAGATTTAAGCCGCATGCCGGAGATGGAACGGAAGGTTATCTGGGGCATGATGGTAGGCGAAGAAGGCAAAACAAAGGTGCCAATCCTTCAGAATTATACAGAAAGAGGATTTGATCCGACAAAGCATGCACTTCAGTGTTATGGTACCGGATGGCAGTCAGCGGCATTTCTGGATCAGGAACGCCAGCTTTTTGGTGCACCGGGTGGAATCATGCATGACTGGGATCTGAAGACCAATATTGACGGCATTTATGCTGCAGGTGACCAGCTTTTTGCATCTGACTGTTGTGGATTTGCCTGTGCAACCGGTTACTATGCCGGTAGAAAGGCAGCAGATTACTGCGATACCGTGGAATTGTGTGACGTGAATCCGGAAGATGTGGAAGCAGAGAAAAAACGTCTGTATGCGCCGCTGGAGCGTTCAGAAGGGGTATCCTGGAAGGAACTGAATATGGCAATCTCCAAGGCTATGCAGAACTATTGTGGCGGCGTAAAATGCGATGCCCTGTTAAAAGAAGGTCTGGATCTGCTGAACAGCTACCGGGAAGAGATTGTACCACAGCTCTATTGTGAGAATCCACATGATCTGATGCGTACCCATGAAGTACTGGATATTCTGGATGTGGCAGAGATGATTCTGCATGCATGTCTGATGAGAAAATCCAGTTCGAAACAGCTTTGCTTTACAAGAAGCGATTATCCGGAGATGGATCCGCAGAAGGACCGCCGTTTTATCACCCTTCGCAGAGAAGGAGATCAGGTGGTAGAGGGCGAAGTGCCGCTGGATTATTTTGGAGATCTGGAAACAGAATATGAGAAACGCAATAAGGACTATATGGGAGGTGCCCATCATGAATAAAGAATGGAAAGTATCTGTGATCCCATGCAGTGCCACACCACTTTTGTTTGATGAAAGCAAATGTGTGGGATGTAATACCTGTGCCAATATCTGTCAGTGTGATATTATGATTCCAAATCAGGAAAAGGGCAAACATCCGATCGTGGCTTATCCGGGAGAATGTTATTACTGTGGTGCCTGCGTCATGGTATGTCCGAATCCTGGTGCCATTCATCTGCAGCATCCGGTTATGAACCGGGCAAAGTTTGTGCCTGTAAAAGAGGAACCGTAAATATGAACATTGGAATATACAGTATGCGGGATGATGAGACGGATTATGTACATCAAATGGAAGAAAGCCTTGGCATACACATTTTGACCACATCTGAAGACCCATCTGTGGATAACGCAGATTTTCTGGGAGGATGCGAAGCCTGACTGTTGGTGTGGTGGGAACCGGAAAAATCGGTGCTGCCGTAATCAAAAATTTAAGAGGATTTGGCTGTAAGATACTGGCTTACGGAAGAAGCGGTAAAAAGTATGGTAGAGACCGGAATTCTTGGTTTGCTGGATATGCAGCAGCATGAAAATGCCAAAATCCCGAGACATGCAAGTCAAAATCCCATCGCCGAAGGCGATTTTTGATGGATTTTGACTCGTAACTGTGAAGGTACTGAACAGTTACGAAAAATGATAAAAAGACAGCTCTGATGCAAAGATTTTGCCCGCAGCTGTCTTTTCATATATAAAATCTAGAGATTTTTGCCGTGGCACAGCCGGTACACCAGTGTGCAGAACATCTGCACCGCAACTGGCAGAGCTTCTTCGGAAAAATCAAAGTCTGGATTATGTCCTGGTGCGTCTGTATGGGTCAGCGTATAGAAAAACAGACTTTTTCCATCGTGAGCCTGTACTGCTTCAGACAGATAGGAAAAATCCTCACTGAAGGAAGCCGCCGGGTCGGGTGTACGCAGGTCCAGATGCAGATCCTTGGCTGTATTCTGAAGTAGAGAGATCATCTCCGGATCATTGGTGACAGACGGAGCAGATCCAGCTGTCTCAATCTGGCAGGTACAGGAGTGCATGGCAGCACTGGACTGCAGAATAGTTCTTGCATATTTTTCCATATAACGGTTGATTTCGGTACTGGCGCCCCGGACTTCCAGTTCAAGTTTTGCCTGATCGCAGATGACGTTCCGTCCTGATCCCGCATGGGCAGTGCCCACATTGATCTGTGATGCACCGCCGGAATGCCTTGGAATGGCATGAAGATTCAGGATGGCAGAAGCCATGGCAAGCATGGCGTTATGCCCTTTTTCCGGGAGCGCTGCATGGGAAGACAGACCCCAAAAGGAGGAATTCAGCTTGGTGGTGGCGAGGGTCGGCCCCATGGATACTCCGATCTGTTCTCCATTTGTGGATGGAAAAATGTGGCTTCCGATGAGATAATCCACATCGTTCAGATGTCCTTTTTCGGCAATGGAACGGGCACCCCGGACACCTTCTTCCGCAGGCTGGAAAATCAGCTTCACAGTACCGGAAAAACAGCCCTTCATTTCAGCTAGAATCCGGGCAACAATAAGACCGATGGCAGTATGCCCGTCATGCCCACAGGCATGCATAAACCCAGGATTCTGTGAGAGAAAGCTCTCGTTAAATGGTAAATGAGAAGGGCTGGCATCTTCAGTAATGGGAAGCGCGTCAATATCAAAGCGCAGAGCCGTTACAGGACCTTTACCGCAGCGAAGAATACCGATGACACCGGTAAAACCGTTCCGGGTATTTTGTGCATAAGCCTGGATGGCACCCTGTTTCAGTGCCCTTTGATAGTGGACTTCCAGAGTATCTTTGGACGGAAGTCCCATACGGGAATCCGGATCGCATACGTCAGATCCGGTCAGAATTTCATAACCCAGGCAGGTCAACTGGTCTGCAATGATGGAGCTGGTGCGGATTTCACACCACCCAGGTTCCGGAAAACGGTGAAAATCCCGGCGAAGACGGATCAGACTTGGTGTGTAAGTAGCAATTTTTTCAGATAATAATTGAGAAAAATCAGATTCGGATAACATAAGTACTGTGTCCTTTCTGTGGTTTTCATTTTTGATTCTGGCATCATTATATCCGGGAAAGGAACATGTGTCAAAACGACAAAAAATTTTCGGAAAGGATCTTGAAAAGGGCAGGCGGTATTGTTATAATATGTGATGTATTGCAAAATGGGGGAGGTTTCGGATTTTAACTCGAAACAGGAAAAATTTGCAGGAGGAAAATAATGAAAAAGGGGAAGTTATGGACAGCGTTGTTACTGGCAACGGTTATGTGCATAAATCCCGTCCGGACCGGTTTCGCGGGGACTGCTTTTTATGATAATACGGTAAAAGCAGAAGAGGGCGAAGGAGCAGATACAGAGGGAGAAAGCAGTACGGAGACAGAGATAGATCCGACTGTACAGACGAATGACATCCCTGGATGGCCGCAGGGGGACGCAGTAGAAAGCGACGCGGCAATCTGCATGGACGGGAATACAGGAGCCGTTTTATACGGCAAAAACATTGAAAAACAGGAGTATCCGGCCAGTATTACCAAGATTATGACAGTGCTTCTGGCACTGGAAAATGGCAACCTGGATGATACGGTAACATTTTCAGAGAATGCAGTATACAGTATTGAATATGGAAGTGCCCATCTGGGACTGACGGAAGGGGAGGAACTGACGCTGGAGCAGTGTCTGTACGGAATTATGTTGGCATCGGCAAATGAGATCTCCAATGCAGTGGCAGAGCATATTGGTGGCAGTGTTGAGAAGTTTGCGGATATGATGAATCAGAAGGCAGAAGAACTGGGATGCGTAAATACCCATTTCGTAAATCCGAATGGACTGCATGATGATAACCATTATACCTGCGCTTACGATATGGCACTGATCACACAGGCGGCTATGAAATATGACAAGTTCCGTGAGATTATCCATACGCAGGAGTACAGTTATCCAGAGACCAATCTGGTTAAGGAAAAAAGGTATTTTGCCAATCATCACGGGATGCTGATGGATGAGAGCAGGGCGTATGATGGATTTATCGGAGGCAAAACCGGATATACAGATGAAGCATGGAATACACTGGTATCCACGGCAGAGAGAGACGGGATGCTTCTGATCAGTGTGGTACTGCATGCCAATGGACAGGATATTGAGTATGGTAATACCAAGACTGTTCTGGACTATGGCTATAATAATTTCAAGGAAGTGCAGATCAACAACCTGGATCAGACAGTTTCTGATACCGAGATTGTGGGAATAGAGGATGCACAGGAAGCAGAAAAGATCAGGCAGGCAGATCTGTCAAAAGATCCGTTTACAGTAGCGGAGACAACAACGGTTACCTTGCCGAACGGAGTAGATGCATCATCCCTTACCAGAAAAATGGATTTCACGACAGATAAGATGACCTACTATTATGAAGATCAGGCTCTGGGAAGTACTTCTTTTTCTTACACAGGGGAATGGGAACCGGAGACGGAAACCAGTGTACAGACGGAGGTACAGACAGAGAGTGAGACAGAGACGGAAGCAGGTGGTTTAAGCCAGATGATTCAGAACGGAGCATTTGCAGATAATAAGGTGCTGACTGCTGTTGCAGGAGGATATGACAAGTTAGATCTTTTTATTAAGACACATACCATATTTGCTGTTTTATTAGGAGCGATCCTGTTGATTATTTTTATACCGCTTTTACTGGTATCGATCAGCAGAAATAGGAAATACAAAAAAATGATCGAACTGCGTACGCAGGAGATGGCACTTCGCAGGCAGCTGGAGGCAGAGATTGAAGAAAAGTCTGCAGCGCAGGTGGAAGCGGAACTGAGGGCACACGAGCTGGAGATGCAGCTGGAAGAGGAACGGAAGAAAAACCGCGAAAAACAAACGCCGGAAGAATCGTAAAGATGTTAGTGGCATTTTGAGACAGGGGAAGCTTAAAATCAAAAGGAGTATACAGTGGCAGGGGGGAAAAGCATGCGGCTGTAAAAAACAGGGAGGAATAATTAATATGAACTGGGTATCACCAATTAAAGATGACGAAACACTGGAACGTTTCAAAAAAGCACTGCGTAAAGTAGACGATAAATATTATATTTTGTTTGAGATTGGAGTGGGAACCGGACTTCAGCTTCAGGAGATCCTGAAATTCAAGAATAAAGATATTCGTGACAAGGACGAGATCGAAGCATGTATCGGAACCAAGAATATCAAGAGAACTTTCAAGATTAATAAGAATCTGAAAAAGATCATTATGGACTATACAGAAGGCAAGGATCCGGAAGCATATCTGATCGTAGGACATACAGGTTCTACCACTTCCTTATCCAGAGAACAGGCATACCGCGTGTTTAAGAATGTAGGAAAAGAACTGGGACTGAATTCCATCGGTGCACAGACCATGAGAAAGACATTTGCATGGAGATATTACAAGAGTACCAATGATATTTATTATCTTCAGAATCTGTTAAACCATGCATCACCATCCATTACTTATCGTTATATCGGTGAAAAGCCAAACGTAGAAGTAGTGCTCAAAAAGATGACACCGGAAGAGAACGAGAGAAGCCGTTATCTGCTCTACAAGGATGGAAAAGGAAAGAAGAGAATGGATAAGATCATCAAATTATTCCAGCATCTCAAGTCTGAACTGGATAATCCAACCAACAATGATGCATTCTATGGAAAAGTAGATTGCCTGCTGGAAGAAGTAGAGGAACTGATTGATAATTTTAACAATCTGGATTAAAGACGAAATAAAAAGAGAGGCATCATGAAGATAATATCATTCATGGTGCCTTTTCTGTCTTCGGCGTTCCTGAAGAGTCAGTTTGCGTTCCAACAGATCACCTGCACGGTCCACATCAATCTGTTTGATGGTCTTCACACAGAAAAACCCTTCGGAATTTTCACACTTCTTTAATCGTATTTTTCCCTTCAGATAGCCATGCTCCTCGCAGTAGGCAAGACAACTGAAGTTTTTTCCGCCGCTGGCAAACCAGCGGATTTTCTTCTTTGCATTTTTTCCACAGAGATAACATTTGGTGGAAGTAACCTTCCGATCCTTCATCAGTTCCCTTTTGGACGAGAATTCCTTAGAGACAAACTTGGAATATCCGTCAAAGATAACGGATATCTCTTCCTTTCGGCTGGCAGGTGTGCGGAAGTAGTCGATGGAATAAAATTCAAAAATCTGTTCGTATGGAAGAATCTTCAGAACCTCAGCTGTATAGTAAGCGTCTGAAAGTGCTGCATGAAAAGTCTGGGACTTAGGCATCTGAAGCTCATCCACGGCAGTCTCCAGTGACTTGCGGCTTTTGCCGTCATCAAAACAGATACTGTATAACTTCTGGATATCCAGATATTTTAATGGAAATGGAAAATTGATCTCCATATGATGAAAGCGCATGTTGCGCTGAAGCTCCAGCAGATCCAGGGAACCCCAGATACAGTAGACAGCATCTGGTCCGCACCATTGCAGAAAACGCTCACAGACATCAGGGAAGCGGTCAGCATTTTTCAGTTCACTGGAAGAAATCTGTATGATCGACTGGGTCATAGGGTGCATTCGCTTATAGACAGAAGGCTGCACCAGTTCATGGAAACGACTGATTTCCTGTCTTCCACTATTCAGTTTTACAGCGCCGATCTCCACAATCTCAAAAGGCAGAGCCGGATTCTCTTTGGATTTTCCATCCGGACATTGATTCCATTCCAGATCAAAAATAATGTAATTCATGGTAATCTCCTGTTGCGTTTCTGGTATAAGTATACACAGAGAATGTTTTTCCGTCAACTTGCATAGCAAAAACGGGATTCTTTCGGCAGGTTGCCAATTGGTTTCGAAGAAAAAGGAAAGGAGTGGCAGAAGTTACAAGAGATTTGAAAAAAGTTTGGGCAATAGTGGCATGGCAGGAAACGGGAAAAGCAGTTATACTAAGTACATGTCAAGAAGAGCCGTAAACGGCGCATAAACGGGAGGAAAATCAAAATGGCAAGTTTATCCTTAGAGCATATTTACAAAAGATATCCAAATGGTTTTGAAGCAGTAAAAGATTTTAATCTTGAGATTGAAGATAAAGAATTCATCATTTTCGTAGGACCTTCAGGTTGTGGTAAATCTACTACACTTCGTATGATCGCAGGTCTGGAAGAGATCTCCGAAGGTACATTGAAGATCGGTGACAAAGTTATGAACGATGTAGAGCCAAAGGACAGAGATATCGCAATGGTATTCCAGAACTACGCTCTGTATCCTCATATGACAGTATATGATAACATGGCATTTGGTCTGAAGCTGAGAAAAGTTCCGAAGGATCAGATCGACAAAATGGTAAAAGAAGCAGCTAAGATCCTTGACCTGGACAAGCTCCTTGACCGTAAGCCAAAGGCTCTGTCAGGTGGTCAGAGACAGCGAGTTGCCATGGGACGTGCAATCGTGCGTGATCCTAAGGTATTCCTGATGGATGAACCGCTGTCAAACCTGGATGCAAAACTTCGTGTTCAGATGCGTATTGAGATCTCCAAGCTTCATCAGAGACTGGGTGCTACGATCATCTACGTAACACATGACCAGACAGAAGCTATGACACTTGGTACCAGAATCGTTGTTATGAAAGACGGTGTGGTTCAGCAGGTAGATTCTCCACAGAATCTGTACAACAAGCCAGGCAACCTGTTCGTAGCAGGATTCATCGGATCACCACAGATGAACTTCATGGATGCAGTTGTAGAAGCAACAGGTAAGAACGTTGCATTAAAAGTTGGTCAGTACAGCATTAAGCTTCCGGAAGCAAAATCAAAAGCACTGATCGATGGTGGATATGTTGGTAAGACTGTAGTTATGGGTATTCGTCCGGAAGATGTACATGATTCCGAAGAATTCATTGCAAATTCACCGGATACCGTAGTAGAATCTACCATCCGTGTATATGAGCTGCTGGGTGCAGAAGTATTCCTTTACTTTGATGTAGAAAATTATCCACTGACAGCACGTGTAAATCCTACTACAACAGCAAGAACAGGTGATACTGTGAAGTTTGCGCTGGATGCAGATAAGATTCATGTATTTGACAAAGAAACAGAACTTACAATCACAAACTAGACTAGAATAGAAAAGATCAGGGAGAGACAGTGATGTCTCTCCTTTTTTAGTTCTTGCGAATTTGGAAAAAATGCATTATGATAAAAGCTATACGTGAAATGATGAAAAAAAGTTACTGTTCACGGAGTGAACAATAACAATAATAACCCGTAAATAACAGTGACGGACGGAGGAGAAGATGATTTCTGGACAGGTAATACAGAATGCCATTGACGAGTTGAAAGCAATTACCAGAGTAGATTTATGTGTACTGGATACAGACGGAAATACAGTGGCAACTACATTTTCTGATGAAGAGCTGGATGTTTCCAGTATAGAATTATTTGTACAGTCACCGGCAGACAGTCAGGTGATGCAGGGATGCCATTTCTTTAAGATTATGGATAACCAGATACCAGAATATGTGCTGGTAGCAAGGGGAAATGGAGAAGATGGCTACATGATCGGTAAGATTGCAGTCAGTGAACTGCACAATCTGATGGTTGCCTATCATGAAAAACAGGATCGCAACAGTTTTATCCAGAATGTGTTGATGGATAACATGCTTCTTGTGGATATCTACAATCGTGCGAAGAAGCTTCATATCGATATTGAAGCCAAGCGTGTGGTATATCTGATTGAGACGAAGCAGGAACAGGACAGCAATGCACTGGAGCTGGTGAGAACACTGTTTGCAGGAAGCAGCAGAGACTTTATCACCGCGGTAGATGAGAAAAACATCATTCTTGTAAAGGAATTAAAACCAGAAGAAGGATATGAAGCAGTAGACCAGACAGCGAAAATGCTTCTGGATATGCTGAACAGCGAGGCAATGTCCAAGGTACGTATTGCCTATGGAACTATGATCGAGGAGATTCGCTTCCTTTCCAAGTCTTATAAAGAAGCAAAAATGGCGCTGGATGTAGGAAAGATCTTCTATGAAGAGAAGAGTATTATTGCATACAGTACCCTTGGAATCGGACGTCTGATCTATCAGCTGCCGATCCCACTGTGTGAGATGTTCATGAATGAAGTATTCGGCGGAGAACTGCCGGATTCTCTGGATGATGAGACACTGATGACAATCAATAAATTTTTCGAGAACAGTCTGAATGTATCCGAGACATCCAGACAGCTCTATATTCACAGAAACACACTGGTGTACCGTCTGGAAAAGATCCAGAAGAGTACGGGACTGGATGTGCGTGTCTTTGAAGATGCGCTGACTTTCCGAATTGCCCTGATGGTTTCCAGCTATATGAAATATATGGAACGGAATACATTTTAGGATTGTGAGAGCACGGAACAATCCATATGGAATCGTTCAAGTTAAATGATAAAGAGGAGATAAGATATGGTGAAATTATACGATGGCGGCGTCTATCTGGTAAATGGAACCGAGATTGTGGAAGATAACAGAGACGCACAGGCAGTGTTAACCAGTAAAACAGGACATGCAGCATCCAGGGAAGAGGCTGCAAAGAATACCATTGCGTACCGTATTTTACAGGCACACAATACCTCAGGCAACATGGAAAAGTTACAGATTAAGTTCGATAAGCTGACTTCCCATGATATAACTTTTGTAGGAATTATTCAGACAGCCAGAGCATCAGGACTGGAGAAATTTCCTGTTCCTTATGTGCTGACCAACTGTCACAACAGTCTCTGTGCTGTAGGCGGAACCATCAATGAAGATGACCATATGTTTGGTTTGACCTGCGCCAAGAAGTATGGCGGTGTCTATGTACCACCTCATCAGGCAGTCATCCATCAGTTTGCCAGAGAGATGCTGGCAGGCGGCGGAAAGATGATCCTGGGATCTGACTCTCATACCCGTTATGGTGCACTGGGTACCATGGCAATGGGTGAGGGTGGACCGGAGCTGGTAAAACAGCTTCTGAATAAGACTTATGATATTAACATGCCGAAAGTAGTGGGTGTTTATCTGACCGGCAAGCCGGAAAAGGGTGTAGGTCCTCAGGACGTGGCGCTGGCTATTATCGGAGCCGTATTTGGAAATGGCTATGTAAATAACAAGGTCATGGAATTCGTAGGACCTGGTGTGGAAAACTTAAGCGCAGACTTCCGTATTGGCATTGACGTTATGACAACAGAAACTACCTGTCTTTCCTCTATCTGGAAGACAGATGACCAGATCAAAGAATTTTATGAAATCCACGGCAGAAGCGGTGATTACGAAGAACTGAATCCGTGCGCTGTTACATACTATGATGGTATGGTATATGTGGACCTGTCTCAGGTAAAACCGATGATTGCCATGCCATTCCATCCAAGCAATACTTACACGATTGAAGAACTCAATGCCAATCTGGATGATATTCTTCTGGATGTGGAAAAACGCGCTAAGGTCAGTCTCGGTGGAGCCGTAGACTTTACTTTAAGAGATAAAGTACGCGACGGAAGAATGTATGTAGATCAGGGAATTATTGCAGGATGTGCCGGCGGTGGATTTGAAAATATCTGTGCGGCAGCAGATATACTGAAAGATGCCTACATCGGAGCAGATGAATTTACATTAAGCATTTATCCGGCAAGTACTCCAATCTATATGGAACTGGCGAAAAACGGACGTCTGGCAGACCTGATTAAGACAGGTGCCATTGTGAAGACTGCATTCTGCGGACCATGTTTTGGTGCAGGCGATACACCTGCCAATAATGCATTTTCCATCCGTCATTCTACCAGAAACTTCCCGAACCGTGAGGGAAGCAAGCTGCAGAGCGGACAGATCGCTTCCGTAGCACTGATGGATGCACGTTCCATTGCAGCAACCGCAGCCAACAAGGGCTATCTGACAGCAGCAACGGATGTGGATGCACACTTTACCAATCCGAAGTATTTCTTTGACAGCAGTATTTATGCAAACCGTGTCTTTGACAGTAAAGGCGTAGCAGATCCGTCTGTAGAGATCAAGTTTGGCCCAAATATCAAGGACTGGCCAGAGATGCCGGCACTGACAAAACACCTGATGCTGAAGGTGGTTTCCGAGATCCATGATCCGGTAACTACAACCGATGAACTGATTCCATCCGGTGAGACATCTTCTTACCGCTCTAATCCGCTGGGACTGGCTGAGTTCACCTTATCCAGAAAAGATCCAGCTTATGTGGGACTGGCAAAAGAAGTACAGAAAGCAGAAAAAGCAAGAGAAGCCAATGAATGTATGGGAGAGGCACTTCCGGAACTTCGCCCGATTATGCATAAAGTAAAAGAACTGTATCCGGATGTATGTAAAGATACCGTAGGTGTGGGAAGCACCATCTTTGCAGTAAAACCAGGTGACGGATCCGCCCGCGAACAGGCAGCATCCTGCCAGAAAGTCCTGGGCGGCTGGGCGAACATAGCTAACAGCTACGCAACCAAGAGATACCGCTCCAACCTGATCAATTGGGGCATGCTTCCATTCCTGATCGAAGAAGGCGATCTGCCATTTACCAAAGGCGACTACATCTTCGTACCGGAGATCCGCAAGGCAATTGAAGAAAAAGCAACCGAGATCAAAGCTTACGTAGTAAGCGAGAGCGAAATGAAAGAATTTACTTTGAAAATGGGAGAACTGACAGATGATGAGAGAACCATCATACTGAAAGGATGCCTGATCAATTATTACAGAGGATAAAAAATTTCCCCAGGGTAGTGGTTCCATATCAACAAGAAACCACTGCCTTGGGGAATTGTTTTTTATTGTTCTACTGCCTCGTATGCTTCTTTCAGTGACTGTGCCAGATTCATCATTGGCTGTGCTTCGCCCAGACCAATCTTGAAACGCAGGTTCAGTTTACGGTGCAGCTGTGTTTCCATATCTTTGGAGCGTTTCTGGCGGAATGCCTCTTCACTTTCGGATAGTGGCATGGAGTTGCTTGGAATCAGAATAAAAATACGATTTGCCAGTACCGGGCCAATGATTGCGGAAGGAAAGAATGCCTTAATAATGGTACGGAAATAGGCGATCTGCCCCTGAAGCTGAACAACGGAACCAATCGGATTGCACATAGTACCGTGAGCGGTAATCTGACTGAACTTCAGAGCCATGATCCATCCATATGGTGCATGGATGTCCAACAGGGAAGTATACAGAGACAGATTTTGATGAAGCTGTTCTGGGAAAAGCAATTCACTGATAAAACCGTTTTCTATGACTGGGATAACGGTATCAAAGGATTCTTTATTTAATTGTTCCTGAATCTGATGCTTTTTGTGATAATCCAGTTCACGAAAAGCATGGCTTAGACTGGAGATGACTTTTTCGCGCTTTAACGGTTTGGTAAGATAGTCACGGATTCCCATGTTGAAACCTTCCCGTTTATAGTCGGTTTTGCGGGAATAGGAAACCACAATGAAAAGACAGTCTCCGTAAAATGCATGAAGCCCACGAATAGAAAAAATACCATGCAGACCTGTCATCTGAATATTCAGGAAAAGAATATCAGGATGATATTTCTGATAAATATCAGACAGCTGGCTGGAATTTTGCGCAATACGGATATCAATGTTTTCTTCCATTTCATGAAAATGAGTGGTGATCATGATACGTAGGGCATCCAGGGCAACCCCCTCATCATCAGCAAGCATAATTTTGTACATATGGTTACTCCTTTGTGTCTACATTAAGATATACTTCGTTTTTCAGATGAAAACGAGATGAAATTATTTCCTGATCCATATTTTCCCTGGTTACAGCAACCGGTTCCAGTTTCAGATAAGGAACATCGTAGGTACCGTCGTTAAATGTTTCCTCCAGATCCAGATCGGTACCTTCTGCCAGCATGACGGCGTACTGTGCGCTTTGCTTAGCCAGCTGGTCGATAGATTTGTAGACGGTCATATACTGATTCCCTTCTACAATACGCTGGCAGGCGTCAATATCTGCATCCTGTCCTACCAGACAGACATCATCCGCCATGCGGTGTTCAGACAGAGACTTGAAAGCCATAGCTGCCAGACCGTCATTGCCGCAGATGACGGCATCTACTTTTCCGATTGTCTCGATGCATTCATTCATCTGGTCATAGGCATATTCAGCTTTCCAGTTATCAGCATAATTTTCATAAACCAGTTCAATATTTGTGCCGGCAAGGGTTTCTTTAATACCTTTTTCCACCAGAACTACATTATAATCGGCAGGGGATCCGTACAACGCAGCAATTTTGCCATTGGACGGAATTTGCGAAATAACATTTTCTGCCATAAGCTGACCGACCTCTTCATTATCGAAGGAGGCATAGAGATCTACATCAGAATTTTGGATGATACGATCGTAAGCGAGAACTTTAATACCTTTGCTGCGTGCCCGTTTAATGGCAGAGGCAAGAGCATCGTCTGTGCCGTCTACTGCTACAATTACCAGAACATCCATGCCTTTATCAATGAGATATTCGATCTGGGATGCCTGCTCATCGGCATCTCCATTGGCATTCTGTACATTGACTTCTGCGCCCAGTTCAGATGCAGTGGAGACGAAAATGTCCCGGTCACGGATCCAGCGTTCCAATACAAAGGTATCAAAAGACATTCCGATCTGAAGAGGTGTATTCTGGTCGGACTTCTCAGACTGTGTCTCTTCTTTGACAGGAGAACAGCCGGCGGTGCTGACTGCTATGGCAGCAATCGTGGTGTATAACATATATTTTTTTACGACAGATGATAAATGATTCATGTAATCAATCCTCTTTTCAGATACGGTCACGGTACTCAGTCGGGGTCTTTCCGGTTACTTTCTTGAAAATACGGCTGAAATAATTCGGATCACTGTAGCCTACCGCCATACAGACTTCTTTGATGCTGGCAGATGGAGAAGCCAGCATTTCTTTTGCTTTTTCCACGCGCAGACTGGTCAGGTATTCAACAAAGGTCTGATCGGTTTCTTCTTTAAAAAGCTTACTGAAGTAGTATGGACTGATGTCTACATACCTGGAAACTTCTTCCAGAGACAGTTCTTTGGAAAAGTTCTGGATAATATATTGTTGTGCTTTTCCGACAATGGTGGTTTCTTTTTGCTCTTTCACATCGTTAATATTGCGGCAGGCTTCGGTCATTTTGCTGACAAACCAGCGGCGCTGTTCTTCCGGTGTCTGACAGGCAAGTACGTTGTCCAGATAATCCTTTCGGTATAGGAAACCGTATGGAATACCACCTTTCAGGAATACCTCTTTTTCGGCTGTCATGACAAATTCCAGAATCTTAATACGGATACACTGCACATAGTCTGGATAATTTTCGATCATCCAGTCAAAAAACTGGTTGGAGGCACGGATGACATTTTCTGTCTCACCACGGATCAGGCAGGAGAACAGATATCGTTCCAGGTCATCCGGATAGTCCCGTTCATATTCCAGTTCCATTTTAATATCACGTAGATGAACGACGCTGCTTTTGTCAATACGAAGAGACTTCTTGGATTCTTCGTAGGACTTGCTTTGTTCGGTAATGCTCCAGATATTTCCGATACCGGCACGAAAATGCATATCTATCTGTTTGCGCAGTTTGCGGATCATATTGCGAGTGTTTTCTATGATGGCAATACGTTCTTCATATGGGAGATCCTGGGATTCGTGAGGGATGAAGATTGCCACAGTACCAGCCATAACTGGGCCAATGATGCAGGTTGGCAAAAATTCTTTGATAATTTCCCGGAAAGCCAGCTGATGATTCTGGAGTTTGACTGTAGTTCCCACCGGGTTTTCCAGATCCCCGTTTTCTCCGTCTTCTCCGAATTCCAGGACCATGATCCATCCATAATCGGAATGAATATTTAACAGATCTCGGTAACGGCTTAAGGAAGGGGCTGGATTGTCCTGAAATAGAATCAGGTTAATAAATCCATTCTCAATAATTGGAACAACGGCTTCCAGTTTTTCACGGATCAGCAGATTTTGGCTGCGGCTGGAGCGTTCCTGGTCAATGACCGCCATAGCTTTTTCAAGAGCAGCTACGATCTTATCCCGGTTGGCCGGTTTAGTCAGGTATTCAATAACACCAAGATTAATTGCTTCCTGTGCAAAAGTGAATTTGTCATAGGCTGACATAATAATAAACTGACATTTTTTATTAAAAGTCCGAATTTCCCGGATGGCATCAATACCTTTAATACCAGGCATCTGAATATCCATGAATGCGATATCCGGTACGAATTCCTGGGCAATCTCGATGGCCTGTCTGCCGGTCTTGGCAGTACGAATATCACAGGATTCGCCAAAGTTCTTGTTGATAATAAATCTCAGGGAGTCGAGAACAATTCCCTCATCGTCTACCAGTAAAACTTTATACATAGAGTTCCTCCTCAGCCGGGATACGGATAGTGACAAGCGTACCCTTATTTTCTCCTTCACTGTCTATGGAGAAGAGATTTTCTTTATTATAATACAGATTCAGTCGTTTCTGTACATTTCCCAGACCGACACCATTCGAATTTTTATCAGAAGGGGTATGGACGGCCTTTCCATTTCGGATATCAGACAGACGTTCTGGGGAAATACCGATGCCATTGTCTTTGATGAGGATTAGTATTTCATTGTCTTCCCGCAGGACTTTCAGCAAGATTTTTCCCTCCCAGGAAATATTGCGGATACCATAACTGATAGCATTTTCTACGACAGGCTGGATAATCATGCAGGGAACCCGGACGCCGGTGATGTCGCAGTTGATGGATTTTTCATAATGAATATCACCGGAAAAACGGACATTCATAATAGAAACATAATTATCTACCAGTTCAATCTCTTCTTTTAGATCCACATCTGTGTTCAGAGACTTCATACTGTAACGAAAAAAGTCAGCCATATTCTGAATAAAGGAATAGGTCTTTTCGGCATCCTCCATCATAGCCATCTGCGCACCGGCATTCAGGGAATTAAACAGAAAATGTGGGTTAATCTGTGCTTGATAATAGCGAAGCTGAGCTTCTTTTAAATGGGTTTCCATCAGAAGTTCTCTTTCTTGTGCCTCTTTTTCTGCTTTCATGCTGCTTCTGACTTTTTCAATATATTCCTGAATGCTGACAACCATTTTACTGAAAGCGCGGGTTACCACGCCCAGTTCATCATCTGAGACAACCGGCGGCAATTCCACATCAAAGTTACCGGCAGCCACCTGATTGGAAGCAGAGGCCAGAACCAGAAGAGGTCTTGTAATCTGATTGACCATAACAATGACCAGAAAGATATTGAACAATGCCATAGCAATGGTGACCAGGGTATTCATCCGCTCAATCAGCCGCAGGGATACTTCCAGAGACTGGTAGTTGATGGAATTGGTCAGAAACTGCTGGTTATTCAGACTGTATATGTAGGAAGTCAGAAAATTAAAATATTCGGTGGCTTCGTTGTAGGCTGTACGGTATTTGCCAGTGTTGCGTGCACGTTTGGCTTCAATGGCTACATCGGCAATATCCAGATAGCTCTGGGAAATATTGTAGATATTTTTTTCCATGGAACCTGCAGTGGAGTCGGTGGTCTGATTGTTCAGGTCAGACAGGAGATTGCGGTACTGCTGTTCATAATAATAGTAGTTATTTAAAGAATCTGTGCTCTTAATCTCCAGATATTCCAGAATATTATCATGAAGGCTGTTTAGAGTCTTTGTCATGGTATTTAAGTTATTGTTGCTGGTGTAGATCGTATTGATCTGTTCCAGGGAACGGTTAATATTGGTATTCAGATACAGAGACATCGCCAGAGATAACAGGGAAGTCAGAAGAAAAATGAAAATCAGCCGTAATGGAAACGGTACATGGGAAAAGGAACTTACCTGTTTTTTTGACATTATTCAGCCTCCTTTCCGGTTTCTGATTCAGCTTCTTCCTGTCTGGCATTTAACAGACGAAGGGCATCTTCCTGCTCCAGAGTGTGCACATCCACCTGGGAATAGTCACTGGTGTGGCCATATTCCAGGTATTCGGCAAGGTTATCAACAGCACGTTTTCCCATCTGGGCAGCATCAATGACGATATTGGCACTGATAACACCGCTGGAGAGATATTCCAGGACAGAGTCGTTCTGATAAGAACCAATGATCTTGAAGTCTCCCACATAGTTCATATCTACTACAATCTGGCTGATAGACTGAGTCTGCTGCAAAGTGGTGCAGATCACAATATCTGTCTCATCCAGATGATTTTTCAGATATTCTCTGATGGATTCTTCCACTTCAAAAGTATTGGAATTGTTTAATTTCATGGTATCCAGTTTCATATCTCTGTGCTGTTCTTCCAGAGCCTTACCAATACCAGAAACCAGAAGACGGCTTTCGGCATCATCTTCCTGAGAATCCAGAATGATCATGACGTTGGAGTCATTGGCATCGGCATACTTCAGGGCAAGTGCCCCATAATCGTAACCAATGGTAACGTTATTGACACCGGTGTAGCTGTAACGTTCACTGTTCATGTTATCCCGGTAAATAGTACTGACGGCAATTCCGGCATCCATGGCTTTGTTCATAAGCTGGGTGGTGGAATAGTCATCGTTTGCTTCCATAATTATGGCATCTACTCTGGCAGCAGTGGCCATCTTCAACAGTTCATTGGTTGTATAGGAGAGATCCAGATTCTTTCCAAAATCCTCCACGTAAATATTTTCCGGAATGCCTTCTTCTCTGGCAGCTTCAAAAGTTGAGTCCCAGAAAGCAGTCACGGAGTTGGTGATAAAGGCGCAGTGATACTTGTATCCGGAGGCTTCTGTAGTCTGTGTATACTGTTTCTGAAGGGAAGAGATAGCATAGTATTCTCTTACAATATACAGAACCAGACAGACAAGTGAGATCAGAACCAGTCCGGCAATAACCGTGAGATAATTTGTTTTTTTCTTCTTTTCCATAGATAAAGTCCTTCTGGTCAGATCTGATTCGGGTAAAGAAACTGGTGCTGGATCAGATACACGCCACCCAGAAGTGTAGCGGAATCCTGCAGCGTGGATGGAATCAGATGACAGTATTGTTTCATGGTATTGTGAAGAGCATTGGTGATATCTTCACAAATAGTGGGGCGGCACCGGTGCAGAACACTGTTCAGAATAATAATATCAGGATTAAAGGTGTTCAGCAAATTGTTAATGCCAATGGACATATAAGTAATAAAGTTCTCCACCAGACGTCGGGCATCCGGATCGCCCTGGCGGTAAAGATCTTCAAAAATATCTGCATGAATAGGCATATGCTTTAATTCAGACAGTTCCGCAAACAGGGCACGTTCAGAAGCGTACTGTTCCAGACAGCCGTGATTGCCACAGGGACATGGACGGCCGTTGATCTGGATAATGGAATGACCGAATTCTCCGGCATAGCCATTTTTCCCCTTGACCAGCTGGTTTTTCATAATGATACCTACGCCGATGCCGGAATGGACGCTGATGTACAGCATCTCGTTGGTCTGATGGCAGAAGAACCATTCACCAAGAACGGAAAGGTTCGCTTCATTTTCCATCATGACCGGTACATGAAAAGCTTCTGACAGTGGTGTGACCAGATCCAGATCCGCATAAGAAGAATATGGAAGGAAAATGATCTGGTTATGATGGACCACACCGTGAATGCCGAGAGCAATCCCCAGAAGACCATAACGGCTCTCAGGAAGTGTATCAATGGCAGTCTGTATCGCAGTAATCAGTGTTGGTATAAGATCAGCAGAGTCTGATGGGGAGGGATACTGGTAGATGTGGCAGTTTCCACCCAGCAGATTGGCTGTCATCAGAGTGATCGTTTCAGACGCCAGATCCAGGGAAATGATAGATCCGCAGGTTGGATCCAGCCTCAGAAGGATCGGTTTCCTTCCTTTTTTTGTGTCATCACTGCCGATTTCTTCAATCAGTCCACGGTCCAGCAGTACCTGTACAATGGCAGAGACGGTGGCCTTGGTCAGTCCCAGGCGGCTGGCTATGGCGGCTCTGGATATGGATCCGTGTTCCAGAATGGTACGGATGACGGATTGTGTATTAATATCTCGAATAAGTTCCGGATTTCCGGTTAAAATTGTTTTCGCCATAATTATCAAAATCCTCTTGCAAAATTGATTGATTAGAGTTATTATTACTATAACACAATTAGTTTAGAAAGTAAACTAATTGTAAAGATTACATATCTGTGAAAGTACTGAACAGATACAAGATTATTGAAGTGAACAGTAATAAATAGTAGAAAGGGGATAGAACCATGCAGATCAAAAGCATTACGGATGAGGCATTTAAAAAGTACGGCAGAGTACTCAAGATAGAAGTACCGGATCTGTTAGAACGTCTGGCTAAGACACCTGTGACAGATGGTGTAGAGTATGTAGCATCTGCTCCGGAACTGGAAGCCTGTTCAGAGCGCGAAGCCATTCAGAACAGCATTTACGGTGGTATGCCGATCCAGATCGGATATTGTAACGGAACAAATCATACCCTGAATGCAGTGGAATATCATCGCGACTCTGAGATTGATATTGCCCTTGACGGAGCCATCTTACTGATCGGATCTGAAACAGACGTTGAAGATGATTTTACATATGATACAGCAAAGATGGAAGCTTTTGCAGCACCGGCAGGTGCAGTGGTAGAGCTGTATGCCACCACACTTCATTATGCACCGATCAACGCAGAAGGAAAAGAGAACTTCCGTGTAGTAATCATCCTTCCGGAAGGAACTAATACAGAGCCACCTGTACTTTCAGGAGTATTCCCGGAAGATAAGCTGATGACTGCAAAGAATAAATGGCTGATCGCCCATGCAGAGTCCAATGAAGGAAAAGGCGGAGCATTTGTAGGATTAAAGGGAGAAAACCTTACAATTTAAAATAATCAAAATCAGGAGGACATAACATCATGAACAATTTACCAGAAATGAAAGTCGGAATTGTAGCAGTCAGCCGTGACTGTTTCCCGGAATCTCTGTCCGTTAACAGAAGAAAAGCACTTGTAGAAGCTTATGCAAAGAAATATGATGCAAAGAACATTTACGAATGTCCAGTCTGTATCGTAGAGAGCGAAATCCACATGGTTCAGGCTCTGGAAGATATCAAAGCAGCCGGATGTAATGCACTGGTTGTTTACCTTGGAAACTTTGGTCCGGAAATTTCTGAGACACTTCTGGCTAAACATTTTGAAGGTCCTAAGATGATTATCGCAGCAGAAGAAGAATCACAGAATGATCTGGTTCAGGGACGTGGTGATGCTTACTGTGGTATGCTGAATGCAAGCTATAATCTGCAGCTGAGAAATGTAGGCGGATACTATATTCCAGAATATCCTGTAGGAGATGCAGATGACTGTGCAGATATGATTCATGACTTTTTGCCAATCGCACGTGCATATGTGGCAGTAAAAGATCTGAAGATCATCAGCTTTGGTCCTCGTCCAAATAACTTCCTGGCATGTAATGCACCAATTAAACAGCTTTACAACCTGGGTATCGAGATCGAAGAGAACTCCGAACTGGATCTGTTTGAATCTTTCAAGAAACATGAAGGTGATCCACGTATCGCAGAAGTTGCAGCAGATATGGCAAAAGAACTTGGTGATGGCAACTGCAAACCAGAAGTTCTTCCTAAACTGGCTCAGTACGAGATTACTCTTCTTGACTGGATCGAAGCTCACAGAGGATACAAAAAATACGTTACACTTACCACAAAATGCTGGCCTGCATTCCAGACACAGTTCGGATTTGTGCCTTGTTATGTAAACAGCCGTCTGACAGGACGCGGAATCCCTGTATCCTGCGAAGTAGATATCTACGGAACACTTTCTGAATTCATCGGACAGGCAGTCAGTGATGATATCGTAACCCTGTTGGATATCAACAATTCCGTACCAAAGGATATGTACAAAGAGTCTATTGAAGGAAAATACAACTATACACACAAAGATACATTCATGGGATTCCACTGTGGAAATACCTGCTCACAGAAGCTGACAAAGGGTACTATGAAGTATCAGATGATCATGGCAAGAAATCTGCCGGAAGAAGTTACACAGGGTACTCTCGAAGGCGATATCGTACCTGGAGAAATCACATTCTACCGTATCCAGAGTACAGCAGATAACAAGCTTCGTGCTTACATCGCAGAAGGTGAAATCCTTCCGGTAGCAACCAGATCCTTCGGCGGTATTGGTGTATTCGCTATTCCGGAAATGGGAAGATTCTATCGTCACGTACTGATCGAAAAAGGATTCCCACATCACGGAGCAGTAGCATTTGGACATCATGGAAAAGCTCTGTTTGAAGTATTCAAGATCCTTGGCCTGGATGTAGACGAAATCGGATACAATCAGCCGGCAGGTGTACTTTACCCAACAGAGAATCCATGGGGCTAGAATTAATCCAATAGGATTGTAACAAAAAGAAAAGCCGCCTGCGGCGTGTAACTGCAGGCGGCTATATTAAAATTTTAGTAGTTTTATCAGCATATGACAACAAAAACAATTTATAAGAAGATGCTCAAGCATGCTTTTGCTGGAATATGTGGGGAAAAGGAGGGTAACATGCTTTATATTGGCGTAGATTTAGGTACTTCTGCAGTAAAATTATTACTGATGAATGCAGAAGGTAAAATCGAAAGTGTAGTATCTAAGGAATATCCATTGTATTTTCCACATCCGGGCTGGTCTGAACAGAAGCCGGAAGACTGGTGGAGTGCAGTGTTAGAAGGATTAAAGGAACTGACAGAAAATTGTGATAAGAGCCAGATTGCAGGTATCAGTTTTGGTGGACAGATGCATGGAATGGTTGCTCTGGATGAAAATGATGACGTTATCCGTCCGGCAATTTTGTGGAATGATGGACGTACCCAGAAGCAGACAGATTATCTGAACAACGTGATTGGAAAAGAGACACTGTCCAAGTATACTGCAAATATTGCATTTGCAGGATTTACCGCTCCGAAGATCCTCTGGATGAAGGAAGAAGAACCGGAGAATTTTGCAAGAACCAAAATGATTATGCTGCCAAAGGATTATATTGCATTTAAATTGTCTGGCGTATACAGCACAGATGTATCAGATGCATCCGGTATGCTGATTTTTGATGTAAAGAATAAATGTTGGTCAAAAGAAATGCTGGATATCTGCGGTATCACAGAAGAACAGGTACCAAAGATCTTTGAAAGCTATGAGACGGTAGGAACCATTTTACCGGAAGTAGCAAAAGAACTGGGATTCCCTGAGACTGTAAAGATTGTAGCAGGTGCCGGCGATAATGCAGCGGCAGCAGTAGGAACCGGAACCGTAGGTGATGGAAGATGTAATATCTCCCTTGGAACTAGTGGAACCATCTTTATTTCCAGTAAGACATTTGGCGTAGACGAGCACAATGCATTACATTCCTTTGCTCATGCAGACGGATATTATCATCTTATGGGCTGCATGCTTTCCGCAGCTTCCTGCAACAAGTGGTGGATGGATGAGATCATCGGAACCAAAGATTACGCAGCAGAGCAGGCAAAGATCGAAAAACTTGGAGAAAACCATGTGTTCTTCCTGCCATACCTGATGGGAGAACGTTCTCCTCACAACAATCCAAATGCAAGAGGAACTTTCATCGGTATGACCATGGATACCACAAGAGCCGATATGACACAGGCCGTTCTGGAAGGTGTGGCATTTGCTATCCGTGATTCCTTTGAAGTAGCCAAGTCTCTTGGCATCAAGATTGAGAGAACCAAGATCTGCGGCGGCGGAGCAAAGAGCCCATTGTGGAAGAAGATTATCGCTAACGTACTGGGAATCAAAGTAGATGTGATCGAAAGTGAAGAAGGCCCTGGATACGGCGGAGCTATGCTGGCTGCAGTAGCATGCGGAGAATTTGCATCCGTAGAAGAAGCAGCAGAAAAGCTGGTCAAAGTAATCGATACCATTGAACCAGATCCGGAACTGGTAGAAAAATACAATGACAGATATGCAAAATTTGCAAAGATCTATCCGACAGTAAAAGGACTGTTTGATGAGGTGACGATTTAATAAAATAAAAATGGGGCTGTCGTAAAACTGAACCGCTCTTCAAGGCAGTAATTTCTTGTGATCATGGAATTGCTGCCTTTTTATATTGATTGAATTATAAATAAAAAGAAACATTATAGAACTAATTTGAGATATATGATACAATACATGTGTTGTCACTCTGAAACGGGCACGGAAAGGAGGTGGGAACATATGGAGGAGTTCTTTACTACCTTTATTCTTTCGATCGCGGCAGGGATAGTTTGCCACTTGATCTGCAAATGGTTGGATCAAAGAAAATAGGCGACAATCAGCCTGAGGGTTAAGCCGCCTCGCAAAAAATGGAATAGAAAACCCCGATAGATACCAGCTATCGGGGTTTTCGTTGTGTTAACATATGGTTTCTTTACTACCTTTTGCCTGCCACTACTATAACATATTCAGCAGGTTAATTCAAGTATTACATGAAATATAATTTTTATGAGAATTTTTTCTTCAAAAAGTAAAAACATGCAGTATAATAAAGATAAAAACGGGGGCGAAAATTATGAATAGAAAAATACGCTGGGGACTTCTTGGAGCCGGAAAGATTTTGGACCGTTGGATGAAAGGGGCACGTCAGATTGATGATATGGAGATCGTGGCAGTAGCATCCAGAACCAGAGAAAGTGCTGCAAAGACCGCGGAAAAGTTTCAGATACCGGAAGTGATGACATATGAAGAGATGCTGGCAAGAGAAGATATTGACATTGTCTATATCCCGGTACCGCATACCGCACATATGGAGCTGGCAATCAAAGCTATGGAAGCTGGAAAGTCTGTACTGGTGGAAAAACCGGCAGGTATCAATGTGCATCAGTGGGAGAAAATGACAGAGTGTGCGAAGAAGAATCAGGTATTCCTGATGGAAGCAGTATGGACCAGATTCTTCCCATTGATCAAAGAGATCGAGGCACATTTAAAGGACATCGGAGATGTGCGTGTAGTAAGCACCAATTTTTCTTTCCGCAATGAAGATATGACATCCAGATTAATGGATCCGAACCGTGCAGGAGGAAGTCTTCTGGACGTAGGAGTATACGATCTGCATTTTACCAAGATGATACTGAAAAAAGAACCGATATCCATCAGCGGTGTGGCATCCATGGATACAGATGAACATCATCTGCAGGTGGATGAACAGGCAGCATGGATTGCCCAGTATGATAAAGGTGAATTGGGTCTGATGTGCAGTGCCATACGTACTGATATGATTGATACGGCTTATATCTATGGTACAAAAGGACATATGGTGATCCCACAGTTCTGGAAACCATGGCAGTTACAACTGATAGTAGAAGACAAGACAGAGGTCATCGAAAGACCGATACCACAGAAGATTGCAGGTATCGAAGACGAAGGATATCAGTTCGAGATCGCACATGTGAACCAGTGCATCCGGGATGGGATCAAAGAATCACCGGTCATGACCTGGGAAGAGACAGCATCAATATTAAAACAGTGTGATATGTTAAGAAAACAGTGGAATTTAAAATATCCACAGGATTAAAAATGGGGAGGCGTTACAGCCTCCCCGCGATTTGTTCTGCAATCTTTTGTGGCAGCCTTACTCTTGTAATCAGGAAGATTTCCAAAATGACAAAGAAGTGTGCCAGGAACATGCTGACTACCACGCCGTTGGATGTCAGCAGATAGCCGCTTTTGAATCCATACAGTGCCAGAAGTGCTGTGGACAGCAGCACCAGAAGCAGGATTGGAAGCTGACTGACCAGTTCTTTCATGGAGATACAAAAATCTTTAAAGGATGCATCAAAGTAGACAAATCTTCCAATGATCATGGTAATAAAATAAAACAGGATTGCATCATAATTATCATCCAGATAGATGAATTTAATATAAGCGAAAATGATCAGCATATACAGCATGCCGGCCATACGCAGGGCGCTTTTTTCTTCTTTTTCAATAATGCGAAGCGGAATAAAAAAGTGATCCACGATGCTGATCAGGATAATGCTGACAATAATAAAAGCCAGCAGGATAAAATCACGATAACTTTCCCAGAAAGCCCAGGTTCTTGCGGAAACGCTGAAATAATCAAAGTCAATCAGAAAGAAAATACCAGTGAAAAACAGGGTGGAGGTAGCAGAAAGCATCAGTTCATAGTAGCGTTCAGTATAACGGTTAAACAGGTCAGTCATGGCAAAGACACGGTCGGATTGACGATAGTGCATCGCTTTGTTTTTGGCTGCGATCAGCAGTATAACGTGAATCAGAATCACAACAGCCAGAGACACCAGTAAAAAAAACAGAAGTCCCGGAAAAGAAAGATAATGTCGAATATAATCCGTAAGATACATATAAATCACCTCGAGTTTAAATAGAATTTAAGAATCAGTGATGCTGCAGAGCGCCGATCTGCAGGTTTCTGATAATTCTGAACGGATAAAGATTACTACAAAACAATCCGTACTGGCAATGTTTTTTCAAAAAAATAAGAAAATCCTAATATCGTCATAGCAGATATGTCAAAATTTGCTATAACAGGATGAAAGTGTGTTTTTGTATATATCAGATGTGAAATGACTCCCACCTCTGTAGGTGGTGAGCAACAAATCCGTATCAGTGGTGGGAGTCAATCTCCCATCTGATATAGCCTTCGGCAGGATTGCAGAGATGCGCAGAAGAAGTATGTCATGCATTGCATGACGCGCATCTCGCAGCAAGAATGCCGAGGCATTCTTGAATATATAGCAGTACCTGTCTGGACTAGCACAATTTTAGGGACAATATTGTGCTAGTCTTTTCTGTCGAAAAAAAGAATTGTCAAGAATTTAAAGAAACTGACAAGTTAGTCCAGAAGTATCTGTGATATATTTAGATCATCAAAAAACGGATGGCGACTGTGAAGAACAGTTACCGAATTTCTAAATCGGGAGGATTGGAAAAATGAAAAAGAGATTAGTTGTTTTAACTGCTATGCTCGCTGTAGCTGCTATGGGAACAATGGCAAATGCAGAAGGCGAAAAGATCGGTGTTGCAATGCCTACACAGGATCTTCAGAGATGGAATCAGGATGGTTCTAACATGAAAGCAGAACTGGAAGCAAAAGGCTACGAAGTAGACCTTCAGTACGCTGGAAATGATTCCGCTACACAGGCTTCTCAGATTGAAAATATGATCGCTAACGGAGACCAGCTCCTTGTAGTTGCTTCTATCGATGGTGATTCCCTTGGAACAGTACTTGCACAGGCAAAAGAAGCTAACATTCCTGTAATCGCATATGACCGTCTGATCATGAATACAGATGCTATTTCCTACTATGCAACATTCGATAACTACTTAGTAGGTAAGACACAGGGTGAATACCTGGTAGATGCTCTGGATCTGGAAAACGCTGATGGACCATTCAATCTGGAAATCATCACTGGTGACCCAGGTGACAACAACGTAAACTTCTTCTATGGCGGTGCTATGGATGTTCTTCAGCCATACATTGATGAGGGTAAACTGGTAGTTCCTTCCGGACAGATTGCAAAAGAAGAAGTTGCTACAGCAAACTGGGCAACAGATGCTGCACAGTCCAGATTCGAAAATATTCTGTCTTCCAACTATGCAGATGGAACAAACCTGGATGCAGTACTTGCTTCTAATGACTCTACAGCACTTGGTGTAGAAAACGCTCTGGCAGCTAACTACACAGGTGAATATCCAATCATCACCGGTCAGGACTGCGATATCGCTAACGTTGCTAACATCGTAGCTGGCAAACAGGCTATGTCCGTATTCAAAGATACACGTGCACTTGCTTCTCAGGTAGTTGAAATGGTAGATGCAATCATCTCCGGCGAAGAAGTTCCTGTAAACGATACAGAAACATACGACAACGGAACAGGTATCATCCCATCTTACCTTTGCGAGCCAGTTGCTGTAACAATTGATAACTACAAAGAAATGCTGATCGATTCCGGATACTACACAGAGGATCAGATCCAGTAAGAAGTGTCAGTAAATGACGGAATGATTTTCATACAGGCGGGTAAACAGCCCGCCTGTTTATTCTGAAAGAGGAGCTTCTGGTTTTACAGACAGAATTATATTTTTAGGAGGGAACAAATTTTGGCTAAGATACTGTTGGAAATGAAAAATATCACCAAAACTTTCCCCGGTGTAAAGGCCCTCGATAACGTAAATCTTCAGGTAGAAGAGGGGGAAATCCATGCTCTGGTTGGTGAAAATGGAGCTGGTAAATCTACATTGATGAATGTACTCTCCGGTGTGTATCCATATGGATCCTACGAGGGAGATATTATCTATAACGGGGAAGTATGTAAATTCCATGATATTAAACAGAGTGAAGAAAAGGGAATTGTAATTATTCATCAGGAACTGGCACTTGTGCCATATATGTCCATTGGTGAAAACATGTTCCTCGGAAATGAACGTGGAAAGAAAGCTGCCATTGACTGGGATGAGACATATGGTCAGGCAGAAAAATATATGAAGGAAGTCGGATTATCCGAATCTTCCAGAACATTAATTAAAGATATCGGTACCGGTAAACAGCAGCTGGTTGAGATCGCAAAAGCATTGGCTAAAAATGCAAAACTGCTGATTCTGGATGAGCCGACATCTTCATTGAACGAATCAGATTCCAAGGCACTTCTGGATCTGCTTCTGAAATTTAAAAAAGACGGAATGACCTGTATTATTATCTCACATAAGCTGAATGAAGTATCTTATGTGGCAGACAAGATTACAGTTATTCGAGATGGTTCTACTATTGAGACGATGACAAAAGGCGTGGATGATTTTTCAGAAGACCGTATTATTAAAGGTATGGTTGGTCGTGAAATCGCAGATCGTTTCCCGAAGCGTCACGGAGTGCAGATCAGTGATGTCAGTATGGAAGTTAAAAACTGGACCGTATACCATCCGATCTATACAGAACGAAAAGTAGTAGATAACGTATCCATTAAGGTACATAAAGGCGAAGTAGTTGGTATCTCCGGACTGATGGGTGCCGGACGTACTGAGCTGGCCAAGAGTGTATTCGGACGCAGCTACGGAAGCAATATCAGCGGAACACTTCTCCTGAACGGAAAAGAAGTACATCTGAAGTCTTCCAGAGATGCGATTGCACATAAACTGGCATACGTTACCGAGGACCGTAAGGGCGATGGCCTGATCCTCAGCAATCCGATCAAAACCAATACCACACTTGCCAATATGGCAGGCGTAAGCAATGGTATTGTCATTGATAAAGACAAAGAATATGCAGTTGCAGTAGAGTACAAAGAAAAGCTGAAAACAAAATGTCCTACCGTAGAGCAGAATGTTGGTAACTTAAGTGGTGGTAATCAGCAGAAGGTGCTTCTGGCAAAATGGATGTTTGCAGATCCGGATGTACTGATTCTGGATGAACCTACCCGTGGTATTGACGTAGGTGCAAAATATGAAATTTACTGCATCATCAACGATCTGGTTGCGGCAGGAAAATCTGTTATCATGATTTCCTCAGAACTTCCGGAAGTCCTTGGTATGTCAGACAGAATTTATGTCATGAATGAAGGACGAATCGTTGGGGAGCTGTCACAGGAAGAAGCTTCTCAGGAGAAGATCATGTCCTGTATACTGAGTTCTAGTAAAGGAGAGTAAACGATGGATAAGGCAAAGTTAAGAGAAGGAATACAAAAATATTCAATGATCATCGTGTTAGTTTTGGTAACACTGTTTTTTACCTGGGGTACACAGGGTAAGATCCTGTTTCCTCAGAACATCACAAACCTGATTTCACAGAACGCATATGTATACGTACTGGCAACTGGTATGCTGCTCTGTATCTTAACAGGAGGTAACATCGATCTTTCTGTTGGATCCGTTGTATGTTTTGTAGGTGCTGTAGGCGGCGTCTTCATGGAAAAAATGGGTATGCCAATGCCGATCGCAGTGATTCTGATGTTATTACTTGGTGCAGTCATCGGTGCATGGCAGGCTGTATGGATCGCATACGTACATGTACCTCCATTCATTACCACACTGTCCGGTATGTTTGTATTCCGTGGTTTATCAAACGTAGTTCTTGGCGGTCAGACACTTCCAATTAAGAATCAGGCATTCGTTGTTCTGTTCGGTGGTGGCGCAAACTGTTACGTGCCGGATATTCTGGGCGGAGGAGAAGGAATGAACCGTCTTGCTCTGGTAGTTGGTGTCGTTGCATGTGTAATCTTCGTAGTGGTAACAATGAAAGGTTACCTGAACCGTAAGAAAAAAGGCTATGAAACAGGCAATGTTGCTGCAATGTATATGAAAATGATCCTGATATGTGCAGTCATCCTGTTTATTACTTATAAGCTGGCAAAATACAAAGGTATCCCGACTTCATTGGTATGGGTACTTATCGTAGTATTAATCTACGGCTACATTACAAGCAAAACAACCATTGGACGTTACTTCTACGCAGTAGGTGGTAACGAAAAAGCAACCAAACTTTCCGGTATCAATACCGAAAGAGTTTACTTCCTGGCTTACACCAACATGGGTCTTCTGTCTGCTCTGGCAGGTATGCTGACCATCGCACGTCTGACCAGTGCACAGCCTACATACGGTCAGAACTACGAAATGGATGCCATCGGATCCTGTTTCATCGGTGGTGCATCTGCTTACGGTGGAACTGGTACAGTACCTGGAGTTATCATCGGTGCAACACTGATGGGTATCATCAACCAGGGTATGTCTATCATGGGAACTGACCAGAATATGCAGAAAGTAGTAAAAGGTCTGGTACTTCTGGCAGCCGTTATCTTCGACGTAGTATCTAAGAAGAGAAGTGAATAATAAGTTCTAAATACAAAAATATTCCTGGAAAACTGTTCGGTCTTGAAAATGGCCGGGCAGTTTTTTGTCGAAATAATTCCCGGGAATGATTCTTGTTTACGAAACAGTTTTGTAGTATGATAAACACATGAAACGGTCTGACCAGTCAGGTCGATTTGCGGAGAGTGTATAAAATGAAAAACTGGAATGGTATTGGAGTGTCAGATGGACTGATCGTCGGGCGAGCAGTCCGGATGCAGAAAGTTCAGACTAAGAGACTGACATCGTTGGAGCAGGTGAAGGAGTCCTGTATCAAAAGAACTGCGGAACTATACGAAAGTACAAAAGAAAAAATGGGAGAGGCTCAGGCAGAGGTGTTTACGGCATATCAGATGCTACTGCTGGATCCCAAGCTGTATAAAGGCGTAAATCAGCGTCTGGAACAGGGCAGGGAGCTGGAACAGGCCATTGAGGAAGGATTTGAAGATCTGGCACAGGTATTTGACGGAATGACGAATGAATATATGCGTCAGAGAGCAGAAGATATCCGGGGACTAAAGAAGATGCATCTGGATATGTTGAATGGTAAAAAAACGACTTTTCAGGATGTAGGAGAACGGAATTATATTCTGGTGGCAGAGGAAGTGACGGCCATTGATTTTGCCATGATTGATGTAGAGCATCTGGGCGGTCTGGTAGTCAGGCAGGGAGGTCGTTTTTCCCATGCTATGATTATGGCAAGATCCTTGAATATTCCGGCCGTGACAGGATTAAAAGAGATCGAAGAGATTCATGACGGGGATGAACTGTTTGTGGATGGAAATACAGGAGAAATAGCGATGATCGAACTGCGGGAGCGGGGACGTATTGCACCGAAGGATCAGCATATCCTGGCTATATGGAAAAAGAAATTCCGGAAGAAAGTGGAACGGGAAGAGGTACTGAAAAATCTGCCGACCGGTAAAAATGTAACGGCAGACGGTACGGAGATTCAACTGAGAGTGAACATCAGCGGTCCGTCAGATTTGAAGAATCTGGATCTTTCTGCTTTGCAGGGGGTGGGACTGTACCGCACGGAATACCTGTTTCTTGAACGCAAAGAAATGCCGGATATTCGGGAACAACAGGAAGAATATGAGAAAGTATTTGATCTTCTGGATGGGAAAACGCTGATCGTACGTACCCTGGATGTGGGAGGCGACAAACGTGTACCTTATCTGGCTGCGAATAAAGAGGAAAATCCATTTCTTGGGGTACGTGGTATCAGACTTACTCTGAAGAAGCCAGAGGTGCTGGAGACTCAGATGGAAGCACTTCTGAGGTCGGCCAAGGGGCGGGCATTTTCCATGATGTTTCCTATGGTGGATACAGTGGAAGAGGTACAGCAGGCCAGAGAAATCTGGAAGCGAGTATGTAGCCGTGTGAAAGCGGATGATTGTGAAGTGCATCCGGATATCCGGCTTGGAATCACAATCGAGACACCGGCAGCAGCTATTTGTGTAGACCAGTTTGTAAAAGAAATAGATTTTGTCAGTATCGGTTCCAATGATCTGGCACAGTATCTGATGGCGGCAGACCGGGAAAATGTGGAACTGGATTATCTGCTCAGCCCGTGGCAGCCTGCAGTCATGCGTGTAATACAACATGTGATACAGGTTTGTAATGAATATGGAGTAGAGGTCAGTGTCTGTGGAGAAGCAGGCGGTGAACCGGAATATCTGAAGCATCTGATACGAAATGGACTGCGGATTGTCAGCGTGAGCAGGTCAAGAGTAGATATGACAAGACTGGCGATCTCGGAGACCGTGATAGGATGAACAGAAAAGATAGAGTGAAAGAATAGCATAATTCTTTCACTCTATTTTTTAACGCCGCGAATTGGCTAATATGTATATAAAATAAAAATAAAAAAGTCAAAATTTATATATTCTGATAATAATGTTAATGAATCTAAAAAATGTACACTACAAAAGTAATACTAAATTGGGGTAAAATTAAAATACAAATAACAAAAAGCACAAATGGAGGGAAGAAGATGAAGAAAATATTTGCATTATTAGTTGGTTTGGGAATCATTATGGGAAGCAGTGTAGCATCCGCATCAGAGCCGGTTACTTTGCGATATTCATTTTGGGGAAGTACAGCAGAAAAAGATGCTATTTCCGCTTCTTGTAAAGCGTTTACAGAGGAAACAGGGATTAATGTAGAAATCATTCATATACCAACAGATTATGAAGCAAAATTAAGTGCGATGATTGCAGGTGGCGAGGAACCAGATCTTGCAAATTTAAGAGATTATTTTGCGCTTCCGCTTGCAGAGAAAGGAAAATTATATAATATTCTGGAATTAATTGATGAAGATGAAGATATAAACAGAGAAGATTATGTAGATTTAGCTTATCGTTACTATTCTCCGGAGGAAGCATACGGATTAAATACAGCGGTTGAATTGTTTGCGATGTTTTATAATCCGGATTTATTTGAAGCAGCAGGCGTAGATAATTTACCAGATTCTGTAGATGAAGCACTTACTATGGATGAATTCATTGAAACAGCAAAGAAATTAACACTAGATGAAAATGGCAAAAATGCAGCGGACCCGGAGTTTGATCCTGATAATATAGTTCAATATGGTGTAATGTTTGATTTCGGTGTTCAGCAATATATGGGAGCGGTTTATTCTAATAATGGAACATATATAAATGAAGATGGAACAGAATGGACATTGAATTCACCTGAAGCAGTAGAAGCATTGCAGACAATATCTGATCTCGTAAATGTATATCATGTAGCACCAAATCCATCAGAATTAAAAGCATTGCCATCACTTGCAGTAGCATTACAGACAAATAAAGCAGCAATGGTATGGGCAGGTTCATGGATTGCGCTTGATCTTGGAAATGGTGGTACAAACTTTGATGTAGGAGTTTTACCGGTATTTCAAAAAGGTGTATATGCAACGTGTCCGGCACAGGGAACAGCAGGTATTTTTAAATCTACAGAGCATCCAAAAGAAACATTTGAGTTATGGAAATGGTTAATGAATCCTAAAAACAGTATCGACTTATACTCATCTGGATTATGGATGCCACTTATGAAATCATATTATACAGATGAGGAATTATTAGATACATGGGCAAAAGTGGAACCGGCGCATCCATCAGGATATATTGGAAGTCATGTAGATGTTGTAAATAATGGTTATGTTGCAGAAAATCCATCAGCATATGTAAAAAATTACACAGAAATGAATGCATTAATTACACCGGCATTGGAGAGTGCTTTTTTAGGAAATAAGACAGTACAGGAAGCACTGGATGAAATAGAAGGTGATGTGGATAAACTGTTAGATGGAAGATATGATAAATAGTCTTGAAGGAGGGAGAGAAGTGAAAAAGAGAAAAGACACAATCACAGGGATATTGTTTTCACTTCCGGCTATTTTAGGATTTTTATGTTTTGCCCTTGGACCGATGGTAGTAAGTTTTATTTTGGGATTCACAGACTATTCTATTTCCGGATCCGCTACATTTTGTGGATTAGACAATTACAAAAAAATGTTTACAGGTGGAGATGTGTTTTTCTTTAAGGCTTTATCAGTAACGATCTTTTTTGCATTTTTAAATGTTGCAGTATGTATGATAACAGGATTTTTAATTGCATTGTTATTGAATAGTAAAATGATTAAACGAAAAGCAGCACTCAGAGCTATTTTTTACATACCAACTATTATTCCTTATGTGGCAACCGCAATGATTTTTATGTGGATGATGAGTCCTGACTTCGGCTTATTTAATATTCTTCTGAAACAAATTGGATTGGAAGGAAGTAAATGGATATATGATGAAAAAACAGTGCTTCCATCGTTACTTTTTATTACGGCATGGACAGCTGGGAATGTAATGGTCGTATTTTTGGCCGGATTACAGGGAGTACCGGGAAACTTGTATGAAGCAGTAGAAATAGATGGCGGAGGATTTATCAGAAAATTTCAGTATGTGACATTGCCGATGATGACGCCAATCATTTTCTTTAATGGACTTATGTTTTTGATTGCAAGTATGCAAGGTTTCATGCCGGCCGCCGTAATTACCCAGGGGGGACCCAATAATGCAACGTTGTTTTATACGTACTATATGTATAAACAGGCGTTTGAATTTTCAAATTTAGGATATGCATCAGCACTTGGATGGGTACTATTTCTTGTGATTGCCATACTTGCCGCCATAATTTTTAAAACATCGAAATATTGGGTATTTTATTCAGATGAGGGGTGATAGCATGAGAAAAGGGAAAAATCTGTCAAATATCATAATTCATATTGTTGTGATTATTGCGACAGTGGTATGGCTTCTTCCGGTATTCTGGCTGGTTCGCAGTTCTTTTATGGATATGGGTTCTATGTTTCAAAATCCACCAATTTGGATACCGGAAAAATGGCATTTTGAAAATTATAAAAATGCTCTTACCGCTTTACCATTTGTAAAATATTTTTTTAATACAATGAAAATTGTTATATTCAGTGTTTTGGGTATTTTAATTAGCTGTTCTTTGAGTGCATATGGCTTAACAAGAGTGAAATGGAAGTACAGAGATCGTGTATTTACAATATTAATGTCAACTATGATACTTCCATATTTTACTACTTTAATTCCCAATTTCATTATATGGAAGCATTTGAATTTAATTAATACCTATGTTCCGATGATTTTACCAAGTTGGTTTTGCATGGGGCTGTCAAGTGTGTATGGTGGTGGAATGTTTAATATTTTTCTCCTTCGGCAGTTTATGCGCACAATACCAAAAGAATTGGACGAAGCAGCGTTTGTAGATGGAGCCAGTCATTTTAATATTTTTTTGAAAATCATTCTGCCACTGTGTAAGCCATCACTGACCTGTGTAGGATTATTCACATTTTTGAATTCATGGAATGATCTGATAAATCCTTTAATTTATTTAAATTCAGATCAGAAATATACAATTCAGTTAGGACTTCGCACATTTATTGGGTATTTTAATGCAGAATGGCATCTAATGATGGCAGCTGCATGCGCAGCAATTATACCAGTATTACTAGTATTTCTGTTTGGCCAAAAATATTTTGTAGAAGGAATAGCAACAACAGGTCTGAAAGGATGACACAATATGGAGAAAAGAAAATTTTTGCTATGGAAAGATGTAAACATTAGTGGCGGGGTGCTTGGAGAAAAACAGAGGGTAAATGAAAAAGTAACAATTCCGTATCTGTTTCAGTCTTATGAAGAAACTGGAAGATTTGATTTTTTGAAAAATGGATGGAATATACATAAGAAATATGAGCCACACCATTTTTGGGATTCAGATATTGCAAAATTGATTGAGGCAGCTGCATATACGCTAATAACAAATCCAAGTAAAGAAACGGAAGAAAGACTGGATAATTTAATTGAAGCATTTGAAAAAAAGCAACAATCAGATGGATATTTAAATACCTATTTCAGCAATTTTTGTATAGAATACAGGTTTACAGATTTGATGATGATGCATGAATTATATTGTGCAGGGCATCTTATTGAAGCTGCGGTAGCGTATTATGAAGCATCTGGAAAAAGAACGCTTTTGAATATTATATGCCGATATTTGGAATGCATAAATACTCATATTGGAAAAGAAAATGGGAAAATACACGGATATGATGGACATCCGGAAATTGAACTGGCTTTAATGAGATTATATCATGTTACATCTGAAAAAAAATATTATCAGATGGCATCGTATTACATTGAGGAACGTGGTACAAAACCTTATTTTTTCGAAGAAGAAGCTTATGCGGAAAAAATTGATATTACAAAGCCACACAGAGAGATATACGATATAGGAAGTTTTTATGTACAAAATAAAAAAAATACTGACAACATAAATCCTATGATGATTCCAAAGGTCAGACAGGAAAGAGTATACAAATGGTATCTTCCATCAAAAGGCGCATTTGCACAATTTAGTGCAAATGCACCGGTGAGAGAACTAAAAGAACCTGCAGGACATGCGGTCAGAGCAATGTATTTGTATTGTGCAATGACGGATCTGGCAGAGGATGATGAGACACTTCTGGAAGCCTGCAGAAGACTTTGGAGAGAATTGGTTGACAAACAAATGTACATTACCGGAGGAATAGGACAATCACAGGAATGCGAAAGATTTTCTTATGCCTATGATTTGCCAAATGAAGGAAACTATTGCGAAACTTGTGCCTCTATAGGATTATTTATGTGGGCGAAAAGAATGCTCTGTTTGGAATTGAAGTCTGAATATGCAGACGTTATGGAGAGAACACTTTATAATGGAATTATGAGTGGGTGTTCTTCGGATGGTAAAGCCTTTTTCTATTCAAATCATATGTCAATGTATCCGAAGCAATATACGGAAGGCAGTTACGTGATTCAATCAGAAGATAGGATCAGCCCAATTAGAAGAAAAACGTTTTCTATTTCGTGTTGCCCTGCAAATTATGCAAGGTTAATTGCTTCGATAGGAGGATATTTTTATTCGGCAGATGATGACAATTTGTATATTCATTTGTATAATGAAAGTAGTATAGAATATTGTTTTAGTGGTATTAAAACAAAAATTGAGCAAATTACAGATTATCCACGGGAAGAAACCATTACAATTCTGATTAATCCTGAAGAGACTGTAAAATTTGGGATTTATTTGAGAATACCGGGATGGTGCAGGCAATGGAGCTGCTTGATAAATAATGAAAAGCAAAAATTGAAGTCGAAAAATGGATATATTTGCATACAACGTGAATGGAAACAGGGAGATAAGATACTGTTGATTACACGAATGGAACCTGTGTTATATGCTGCAAACCCCAAAGTGCGCCAGAATAGCGGAAAAATTGCTGTGATGCGTGGTCCAATTGTGTATTGTATGGAAGAAGCTGATAATTTTACTGAGTTAAGTGATTTCGTTATAAGAAGCAGTGAAAAAATTATGGTGGAATCAACAAAGACATTTGAAGGTTTTCCTGTATTACGTATGAAAGGAAGAAAAACAGATATAGCTGAATGGGGAAACAAATTATATCAAGACATTCATGAAAAAAAACAAATAGATGTTATTGGAACAGCCATTCCATACTATATGTGGGCAAATCGTGGATTAGGTGAAATGCTTGTGTGGATGAATGCAGAATAGTTGAGACTGTTTAGATCATGGAGGAAATGATTGTGGGCAGAATAGTAATAGTTGATGATGAAACATACCAGGCAGAATTAATGAGGGACATTTTAAAGATGTATTTTTCAGAACATGAGGTGGTATCTTACAGTGAGGTACATATTGCTATTCGAAATTTGTATGATAAAGGAGCGGATATACTTATTCTAGATATACGGATGCCGGGAATGAATGGATTTGAACTTTTGTCCAGATTATCTTTAGATAAGAATACTAAAATTATTATTATTTCTGCTTACAATGATTTTGAATATGCTCGTTCGGCGCTTCGAAAAGGAGTATGTGAGTATTTGCTAAAACCTTTATCCAAAAAGGATATGGATTCATTAGTGTTACTTATTAAAAAGCATATAGAGACTCAGCATATGACAGAAACGAAGAGTCAGGAAAATAACAGAGATATAGAGCTCGAAGAATCTTTGGAAAAATGTTGTGCATATATCAGAGAACATTACGTTGAAGATATTACATTGAGTATGTTGTCTGATTTTATTCATATGAGTCCTGCCTATTTGAGTCATGTGTTTAAAAGCAATGTAGGAATTGGATATAAACAGTATCTTACTAAGATTCGAATGAAAAAAGCGTGTGAAATGCTAAAAAATACAAATAAAAAAGTGTATGAAATAGCAGCGTTGGTTGGTTATGATAATTATGCAAGTTTTAATAAAATATTTCAAAAGGAATTTTGTGTTTCTCCACAGAAATATAGAATGGTAGATAGCAGTAAAGTTTGAAATGATTTGGCAGAGAATTTATGAAGAAAAAGTTTTTAAAAAAGGAATTGGTTTTTCAATTCAATATATTTTATATCATGGTAATGCTGGTATTAGTTCCATTGATTACATTATTGTTTTTTTTCCAGGGACGTCGTGTTCTATATAAGGTTATGTCATCAGATATGACAAGTCTTTTGGAAAAATCTGTACAGATTTCCGATGCAAAGTTGCTTGCGGCAAAAGAATATACTTTGGGTTTTTTGGCAGATAATGAAACTAAAAGATTGATCGTTGCTACAACGGAATGTAAAAATGATGTAGAGTATTATTTCATTGATAAAGCATTCAAACAGTTATCTAATAAATATTTTATGGCATCTCCAGACATTTATTCCGTTAATGTTATAGTTGGAAACTATAGTTTAGGTACGGAAAGTGGAAAAAATTTTATTCCTAAAAATAAATTTAAAGATACAGATATTTATAAGAGTGTGAAAAAAAACAGAGACAATATGATTTGGATGCCAACATACCGATTTTATGAAATGTATGATCAAAAAAAGTTCAAAGAATTATATAGTCTTGATTATTACTATATTTTTTCACTTGTGAGAAATTTAGCTGATTTATATGAAGAAACTGATAAACAGACAATAATTGATCCATGTGTCTTAATGGTGAATTTTGTGGATGGATTTTGGGCAGATGTATTTTCTAAGGATATGGGATATGATAATCTTGAGTATATGGTAGCAGATCAGAATGGAACTATTATTACACATAATCATAAAAGTTATATAGCTACGGACTATGCAAAGGGATGGATAGACCAAGTTTCAAATAATGATGTAGGAACGGTTACTATTACAATAGATAATAGAAAAAATCTGATATTTTATAAAAGGTCTGAGGTGACAGGTTGGATATCTATGTACAACATTCCGATGAAAGATATAAACACATTTTATTTTCAGATGTTGTCTCGTTATAGCGTTATCATTCTTTTAGTAGTGTTGATAAGTATTTTTTTCTTTTCTATTGTAATAAAACGTCTTATAGTTGTTCCGGTTGTTTTACTTACAAAAGAAGTCGAAAAACTAAAGGAGCAACCTTATTATCAGATAAAAGAACAGGGGAGTTATGAGATAAGAAATCTGGCAACTACATATAATAATATGCATAGAAGTATGCAGGAACTGATGAAAAAAAATTTTGAAATACAAAAACTTTATCAAGAGACTAAATTGAAAGAGATAAATTTACAATTAAATCCACATTTTATTTACAATATTCTAAATATGCTGAATTTAGAATTAATCAGAGACGGAAAATATGAAAGTTGTAAAATTTTGGATGATGTTACATATATGATGCGTTATGTTTTAGATAATGATAACATTACAGAAGTATTTGAAAAGGATTTGCGCTATACATTGCATTATGTAGATGTTATGAATAGAAGGTATAAGGGGTTATATCAGCTAGAACTTGATATAGATCCTCAATTGAATAATACGGAAGTACCTAAATTTATGTTGCAACCGATTATTGAAAATAGCTATCGTCATGCTTTTATTGAAACGAACAGAAAGACAAACATAATTCGAATTAAGTGTTTCATGAAAGAAGGAAAAAGATATTTTTGTGTGGAAGATAACGGAAGAGGTATGGATGATAAAACTCTTTTTGAGATTAATGAAGGAAAAAGAGGATCGGTTGGACTAAATAATACTCGTTGGAGAGTAAGGTATATTTATGGTAAAGATGCAAAATTGGTTGCAGAACATGGTAATGAAAATACTAAGGAAGGAACCAAAATAACAATTATTCTTCCATAAATAGAATTATAGCGGAAAATGTTGATACAAACACAGATTATATATATTCCTGCCAAATTTTGCGATGAGTTTTTTACCAGATAAAAGGTCGGTTATGTTATAATTTAAGGGAACCGGAGGAAAACGGTAATTATGCGTAAGCGGCGCAAAAGCAGAATATGGAGGGAAGCAGGGTGGAGGAACAGAAATATCTGATCTCAGATGCAGCCAGAATCGTAAAAGTGGAGGCGCATGTTCTTCGTTATTGGGAAGAGGAACTGGAACTTCCTATTGGCAGAACTGAGCTGGGACACCGATACTACACCCGGGAAAATATTGAGACATTTCAGAAGGTGAAAGATCTCAAGGAAAAAGGACTTCAGTTAAAAGCAATCAAGACAATTCTAAAGGGACTGGAAAAGTATGAGACACTGCATCAGGCAGGAGATGCCCGGCCGGATTCGGTACAGGAAGAAAACCCGGATACAGAATCGGTAAAAGATACAGGAAAAGACACTGCATCAGGGCAGGAAAACACGCAGGAATTACAGGTTTTGCAAGAGAACACAGAGAAATTAAAACATTTTGAGAACCTGGTGGAAGGCATTGTGGAACGCGTAGTGAAGGAGAATAATGAGACGCTGGAGAAGCATATTGAGGTGACATTTTCCAGGGAGATGGATTATCTGGTGCATATGCAGGAACAGCGTGAAGAAGAGCGTTACCGCAAACTGGATGAGTCCATAAGACAGCATCAGAACCGACAGATGGTCGCGGCTGCAAAAGAGAGCGGCTGGCTCGGGCGGTTAAGAAAATATGGAAAGCAGAAGTAGAAAGTAATAAAAAAGAGTTCCGAAAATTCGGAACTCTCAGACTGTAGACAAAGTCCTGCTTTTGCAGGGTTTTGCTATTGTTGGAACCGCTTTTCTGATATAATAAATA